>CAZMDC010000003.1:21596-166392 GCA_964565055.1 uncultured Polaribacter sp.
TTTGCATTAATTTTAAAAGACTTTATCTATAAATGGTATAAAAAAACTTTAATAAGTATAACATCTGTTTTTGTAATATTACTAATAGTTTTACCTGCTCCATATTTTACAGAATTAATTTTACCTTTTTTTATAAGTATGCTTGTAAATATAATCTACATCATATTTACAATTATGAAATCTATTTTTGCAAAAAGTAAAATTTCTAAATTATTATTAACAAGTATAATTTTTGCTGCAATTACTTTTTTAAGTAATATTATATTCTTTATTAGCGATAATGAATTAGCACTTATTTATGTGAAATTTAGTTATTTAGTAGTCTTTCTATTTATATCTCTTATTTTATTACAACGTTTTTCAAGTTCTTTTCAAAAGTTAGAATTTGCTAAAACAATTGCTATAAAACAGAAAAGAGAAATTTCTCAAAAATCTAGAGAAATCTCTAAAGTAAATTTAAAGTTAGAAGACAATTTAAAACTTCTTAAAGAACACATTACAGAGTTAGACGATTTTAACCATATTGTTTCACACGATTTAAAATCCCCTTTGGTTTCTGTTTATTCCTTAGTTTCTTTTATAGAAGAAGATTTAAAGGACAATTTAGATTCAAACATACAAAGTCATATTAGTATGTTAAAAGAAGTGGTTTCTAAAATGGAAGCTTCTATTAATGGTCTTTTAGCTTATGCTAAAGTAGCAAAAACAGCTAAGAAAAAAGAAGTATTTTATATTAATGATCTTTTATTAAAAGTTGTAGATTTTGTAGATCAACAAAAAACTAGCACCCATATTTTACCTGAAAACAATATTGAAGTTTTTGCTAGTATAATAGAATTAGAACATGTATTTCAAAATTTAATTAGTAATGCCATTAAATATAATGACAAAGAAAAAGCCATTATAAAAATTACAGTTTCAGAAGAGGCGCAAAACTATGTTTTTTCTGTAAGTGATAATGGACCTGGAATTCCAGAACAATATCATGATAAAATATTTAAAATATTTAGTCAATTAGAAACTGATGAAAATGATGTAAGTAGTACAGGTGTTGGTTTAGCAATTGTTAAAAAAATAGTGTCTAAAAATAATGGAGAAATTAATGTTATTTCTGATAAAAATAAGGGTCTTACCATAGAGTTTACTTGGGCAATAAATAATGGCAACTAAACCCATTTTTAATTTTCATTAGATATAAATTGTTTATAATGTGCAAACCTTTCAAAAATTTGCTCTACGTAAATAAAAGGCTCTGTACCTCTTACGTAACCATATTTTATAAATTCTTTATTGTAGTTTTTTGGAAATCTTAATGCTAGTAACATTTTATCTACATTATCTTCCCAAACTAAAGGGTTTAAATTATTAAATTCTGCCAATCTTTGAGCATCTCTTACATGAGAATAGCCACAATTAAAAGATGCTAGCGTAAATTTAATTCGATCAATTTCATCTGTAATATCAGTAAACCTATCGTAAATTTGACTCAAATAAGTAGTACCACCTCTTATACTTTGTACAGGATCTGTAGCGTCCGTAATTCCTAAATCCTCTGCTGTTGGTGGCATAATTTGCATTAAACCCTTTGCTCCTGCCCAAGATTTTGCTTTTGGATTAAACTTTGATTCTTGATAAATTTGAGAAGCTAATAAACGCCAGTCCCACCCTAATTTTTTAGTAAACTCTTTAATCAAATCGTCATATTCGCTAATTTGATTATTCTTTAAACTATAATAATCACTTTTAACTCTTCGTTTATAAAAACGTTTGTTCTCGAAATATTTATTATAGATTACAAAATAGTCTGTTTGTTTTCTTTGGTCTCTAATCCATTGATTAATTATTGTAGTAAATTTTTTAGATTTTTTTCTTGTAACCCATGCAATTCTTTGAGAAAAAGAAATTGGAACATCAATTTTTAATATTGGATTACTAGAAGCATTTATTTTTGCTAAATTTTCATCAGCAATAGTATATTTAATATCTCCACTAACAACCTTATCTATAATTTCTCCTGTAGATAATTTACTATCTAAAGTATCTATATAAATGTTACCTCCTAATTCGTTAGAAAGGCTTAAAACACGCTCAAAATAAGAAGAATTTTTACGAATAGAAACAGTATCACCAATTAAATCCATTGGATCATCTATTACTTGGTTCTGCAAAGCACTCCATGATATTGTTCTAAAGTTATCTGGTTTTTTTTGTACCAAAACCTGTTTTGTTAAATACAGATAATCTGTAAAATCAACTTCCCATTTTCTTTGGTTGGTAATAGTCATACCATGTGCAATTAAGTCAACATCACCACTATTTAAAACTTCAAATTGTGTATCTAAGTTTTCTGATACTACAATTTCTAATTTTAAATCTAAATGTTTTGCTAAACGTTGTAGAAGTTCATACTCAAACCCCATGGGTTGACCTTTATATAGAAAATAACTTGTACTACTGTATACTACTAAAGCTTTTAATGTACCATCTTCTTTAATATCTTTTAAATCTCTATTAGATGATTTTTCTAGAATTTCATTATACTCAATTTGAGAATTCTTTAGTTTTTTATTAGACTTACTACAACTTGAAGTAAAAATAATTGCAACAAAACATGTAATAAAAATAGATGTATTTCGAAATAGCATTCTATGAAAATAGAGCAATTATGCCGAAACTAAAAATTTTAGGTTGTAAATATTTATTGAAGAATTGTTTTTAGTGTTCTTTTCTTCAATTTAATATTATATTTCACATTATTACAAAGTGAAACTAATTAACAAGCAATGTGATATTTTACGTTGTTTTTAATGTAACTTTTTAAAGCTCCTTTGTTTTTTAAATCATCCATTATGGTGTATAAAGGCAAGATCATATCTACATCATTTACCTTATTTAGTATTTGAAAACTCGTTAATGGTTCATGTTTAATAACGTTTAATACAGATAACTCTAACTTTGTGAAGTTATTTTTTTTCATAGTTTTTTATTTTTTTAAATGTACAACTTAATTTTTATTGAAAAATTATCTAGCGTAAAAAAAGCTTAGAAATAAAAAAAGGTTATTTTATTTATAAAATAAAATAACCTCTTATGGTATTAATTAATTTTTAGCTTTAAGCTGCGTAATGATACTTTTGATCTTGCTTCATGTAACTTTTTAAAACTCCTTTACTATTTAATTTATCAATGATGTTGTACAAAGATAAAATCATAGAAACGTTTTCTACTTTTTTGAGGATTTCGAAGCTTGTTAATTGTTCTGATTGTACTGCATTGAGTACAGACTGCTCTTGGGCAGACAAGTTTGATTTTAACATAGGGGTGTATTTAAGGGTTAAACATTAAAAATATTAACAAACATAACAAAAAAATGTTAATAAAACCAAAAAAACTAAGGTAAAGCTTTCGCTCATAGTAGCTAAGCGTATTTTTTAAAACAAAAAATATCTTAAAATAAAGTTTTATGCCTCTCCTCTTGCAGGATATCCTTCTTTAAGTATGTAGTCGATTCCATTTAAAACATCTTTAAAGTCTGGTCTACCAAATGGCATAGATTGAATAGATTCCCAATAAATTTTATGATCTTTATCTAATAAAAACAATCCAGGTTCTACAAACTCTTTTGGTTCTTTATCACTAATACTTTTAGAAACAAACAGACCCCATTCTCTACCTTCTTTAATAGAAAGCTCGAAACCTACAGGAATAGAATCAATATTCCATTCTTTATATGTTTTTTTTGCCCTTTCTTCGCTGTCTGTGCTTATCGCAATAATATTTACCCCTCTTTCTGTAAAATCATCAACTTTTTTCTGTAAATCTTCTAATTGTTTTTTACAAACAGGACAGTGTAATCCTCTGTAAAAAAGAACTAGTGTAAAATTTTTTGGAGTTTGATCATGTAAACTCCATTTTGTATCATTAACTAAGTTTATATCTAGTTTTGGTGCTTTTTGTCTTGGTTTAATCATTTTTTTTCTTTTAAGCGTTATGTAATATGTTTGCGTTTATTTTTGGATAATCTGTGTATCCTTTAGCGCCAGGAACATAAAATGTTTCTTCATCCCAATCTGCTAATTCTTGATTTTTTTCAAATCGTTCCACTAAATCTGGGTTAGATATAAAAAGTTTACCAAAAGCAACTAAATCTGCATTTCCTTCTTCAATAACTTTATTTCCAGATTTTTCATCAAAACCAGCATTTATCATTAATGTTCCATTGTACATTGGTCTAAAATGTTCTGCAATATTTTGAACAGCAAAAGAAACATCAGAAACATCATTAAAAGGTTCAGATAAGTGTACATAGGCTAAATTGTAATGATTTAATTTTTTTAGAATATATTCGAATGTAGGGATGGTTTCTTCATCCATTTCCATTCCAAAAATACCATGTAATGAAGGGTTAAATCTAGCTCCTATTTTAGTTTCAGGAATTGCTTCTTTAACAGCGTCTAAAACTTCAAAGAAAAAACGAGCTCTATTTTCTACACTTCCTCCATACTCATCTGTTCTTATATTAGAGGTTTTATTAAAAAATTGATGAAATAAATATCCGTTAGAAGAGTGAATTTCTACACCATCAAAACCTGCTTCAATTGCATTTTTTGCAGCATTTTTAAAATCTGTAATGGTTTGTTTTATATCCTCTTTTGTCATTTCTTTTGGAGTAACTGTATCTTTTTGACCTTCTGGAGTAAATACTTTTGTGTTTGCATTTAATGCTGAAGGAGCAAGAGGTAACTCTCCATTATGAAAATCTGGGTGAGAAATACGCCCAACATGCCATAATTGTATAAATATTTTTCCACCCTTATCATGAACTCGTTTGGTTACTTTCTTCCAACCTTCAACTTGTTCTTTTGAGTAAATTCCTGGGGTATTAATGTACCCTACAGCTTTTTTAGAAACTTGAGATCCTTCAGTAATAATTAATCCAGCTGAGGCTCTTTGTTCATAATACAAGCCTTGTAATTCATCTGTTGGTACATTACCTTCATTATTTGCTCTACTTCTAGTCATTGGTGCCATTACCACTCTGTTTTTAAGTGGTAAATTGGTTATATTATTAAAATTTTGTAATAAAAATTTATTTGTCATTGTTATGTTTTTAATGTTTTTGAATGATGAATTTAATTAATAAGTCATCATTTTATCTTTCTTTTTGGTAAGTTGTTTCTCTAAATCTTTAACTGATTCTTGAATAGCATCTATAAATTTACTATGACTTGCTTCAGCAAAAAGTCTAGGTCCAGGAACACTAACACGAATATTACAAATTTTACCAGTATCATTAGATGTTGTATTTTCTGTTTTAAAAAAAACATCTGCTCTTACTATCATTTCAAATTTATTATACAGTTTTTCTAGACGTTCTTTTGCATAACTTTCTAATCTTTCACTAGCTTCAACATCATGGTATTCAAAATTAATTATCATCTTTTTATATTTTTAAATTAATATAAAGTAAAGATATTTTAAATACTTAATGAAAATTTGCTGAAATGCTATTTTATTGAACTCAATTGAACTCTTAACATCATTTTAAGAAAGTGTTATTTTCTTTTTCTTGAAGTAATAAAGTATACGCCAGTTAATAAAACACCAGATGCTACTAAAGACTGTGTAGAAAGAGTTTCATTTAAAAAATACCAGCCCATAAATAATGCAATTACAGGATTTACATAGGCAGATGTTGACACTTTTTCTGGAGACACATTTTTAAGAAGAAAATTAAATGCTGTAAAAGCAATAATACCTCCAAAAACAATTAATAAAAACATTGCTAACTGAACTTTTGAACTCCATTGTATTGGAGAGCTCCATGGTTCATTTGAAGCTAAACTCATTAAAAACAAAATAAAACCTGCTATTAACATTTGGTACCCTGTTGTAACCATAAAACTTTTAGGTAAATCTGCTTTAGCAACAAAAACACTACCATAACTCCAGCTTAAGACACAAGTTAGTATCATAAAAATACCTAGCACAGTATCTTCTGAAGTAATTAATTGTTTTTGACTTACCAATAAATACATTCCTGTAATTCCTAGAATTACACCAATAATAGATTTTCTTTGAAACGGTTTTCTATCTATAAGTCTTAATAATAGCAATACAAATAATGGTTGTGTTGATGCAATTAGAGCACCAAAACCACTATCTACATAACGTAAAGCCCAAACAAAAACTCCATTTCCATAAACTAGAAAGAAAAAAGAAGCAATCGTAGAATTTAACAATTGCTTTTTAGAGATTAGTAATTTTTGTTTTAAAACTGAAGCTAACAAAATCATTAAAAAACCAGCAACGAAAAAACGAATTGAAGCTAAAAAAAAAGGAGGCAATTCTGTTACTGCAACTTTATTAAAAAGGTAAGTAGAGCCCCATATTACATATATAGAGATAAAAGAAACTACAATAAAAAACTTAGTATTTTTCAGTGTATTATTTTTAAAAAGTCAAAAATACTACTATTTACAATCAGTTTGTTTTTTTTTGAAACAAAAGTTCATAAATGTCTATATTTGATTTTACTCTTTTAAATATTAAGCTTTGCTGCAAAAAAAATATCCTTTTGACCCTTCTGTAAAACATCATTTTATTATTGCTTTTGGCTTAGCTATCTGGATTTTTCTTTTTCTCTATTTTACAGAACCATTAGATGTAAATGAAATTTATGATGATGAAAAACTTCTATTTCTTTCTCTTTATGGATTATTAGGTGCTTTTTGCTACATCATATTTTTACCAATTCAACAATTATTATTTAAGAGAAATGATAAAAATTGGTTTTTAAAAACTGAAATTACCTTTTTTATCATCTTTGTTTTTATAGGCATTTTAGCTGCTAGATTATTATATCTTTTTGTAATTGTAGCTGGTGAACCTAATCCTTATTCTTTATACTATCATCTAACAGCAATTATTTTACCAGCATTTTCTATTATTTTACCCATAATTATATTAGGAAGATTTGGTTTTGGAAAATACCATGATAAAAAAATTGATAATAAAAAAATAGAGATTAAAGGTGAAGGAAATTATGAGGGATTACGTTTGTTTTTAAATGATGTGATTTGCATACAATCATCAGACAATTATATAGAAGTATTTTACTTAAATGGAAAAGATTTGAAGAAAACATTAATACGTAATAAATTATCTATAATTGTAGAAGAATTTCCTGAACTTTTAAAAACGCATCGTTCTTTTTTGATAAATCCATTTCACTTTTTACAGTGGCAAACAGAAAAAAATAAATTGTTTGTGGTGTTATTTCACCACATAAAAGTGCCAGTCTCTAGAACCTATCAAAATGATGTAAAAGCAGTCTTGAATTCTACCACAATATAACTGTATTTCACCCCAAACACCTTTGTCTATTGAGTTTATAATGATTTTCTTTCTAAATTTGTATCAGAAAGTTTACTACAAAAAAATCATTATCATGAAAACTCAACTTACATTTATTACAGCCTTATTTTTGTCAATCTATATTTTATCTGCTCAAAATACGCAACAAGAAGTATTAATTATTGGTACAATGCATACTGTACCAAAAATTGTAAAAAATAGTTATAAGCCTATGTTAAGATTGGCAAAAAAGTACAATCCAGAAGCTATTTATGTAGAATCGCCAATGGCAAATGATACTATTTCTTGGGAATATTTAAAAAATGGTTGGTCTAAAGGATATCAAAATTTTTATAAGCTATCAGATTCACTTCAAAATCACTTTGATTATAATGAGAGTAAATTTAATAATATTCTTCAAAAATCGTTTTCTAATATGGATGACGAAGACCTATCTTATCTCGTAAATTCTTTTGCATACCAAAGAGATAATGGAAACTATGGGTTTTACAAACATTTGAAAAAATATGGAGCAAAAGGAGTAAAGAAATCGTTAAGACATGAAGATGAAGACTTAACTTACAAGTTAGCTTTGGCTATGAATCATAAGAAAATAAATAGCGTAGATGATCAACAAACCAATAAAGAATATCATATTGCTTGGCGTAAATGTTCTAATGAAGGTGTAAAAAACGGTAATAATGCTGCCAATTCTAAATTGTATAAAAAGAATTATAATAGTGCTGTTTTACCTGCCATTTTTAGAGGTTTAGGAAAACATACCAACAAACCAAAATCGTTACAGCAGCTGCATGATATGGCCTCATTCTCTTACGTAATAGAAGATACAGAAGGTTGTAAAGAAGGTAGAAAATATTTTGATGAGAGAAATATGAGAATTACTAAAAATATTGCAAATCAAGTAATAGCATCTAAAAAAACAAGAAACATAGTAATTATAGGTGCTGCACATGTTGTTGGCTTGCAAAAAGAATTTCAACAGAACTATCCACAACTAAAAGTCATTCTAATGAATGCGTATTAACCTTTCTGAATTGCTTTTATTAGAAAACGCTCACAAATTAATGTGAGCGTTTGTTTATTTATCTATTTAAAATTTTTATGATTCTTTTTTCTTTTCTACAATCGTTTCATTTTCTAAATCAAACTTTTTATTGGTGTTTAAATCAATATTAGCACTTGTAGGATTATCTTGTTTTTCTGTTCTTTCAAATTTTCTGTTTTCTTGTATTTTTCCCATAATATTATGTTTTTTAATTCGATTTAATATAATAAATAACTAAAAACTAATGAGTTAAAAAAATGTTAAGCCAGTTTTTTAAAAGTTAAAATAGTTATAGCGTTAAAAATTACATCTATTAAGATAAAAGAAAATACAAACAATAATTAGTTTTGTTTCAAACTTAATACTAACCAAATGGGACTTTTAACAATTATAATAAGCATATTATTACCTCCTTTAGCTGTAGCTCTAAAACACGGTTTAGGAAAAGACTTTTTAATCAATTTATTATTAACAATTTTAGGTTGGTTGCCTGGTGTAATACATGCTTTTTATGTAAATAGTAAATAAACATGAAAAAAGATAAGACAAATTACAATTCAGAAATTACAAAAGAAGATTTAAAAATTTTAGGTGATAGAGAAGGAAACTTAAGAAATGATTTAAATGAAGATGAATATTTAAAGGAGAGAAGTCAAAAAGTTGATTTTACTGGAAAAGAACTTGATATTCCTGGTAGAAAATTAAAGAAAAACGTTACTTCAAAAAAAATAAAAGATGAAGAAAATGAACTCTACAGTTTAGGTAGTGATGATAATGAAAATTTAGAAATAGATAGTATTAACTAGTACTATTATAATAAAAAAAGCCTCACAAATTTGTGAGGCTTTTTTTATTTCTGTCTTTTTATAAGTTCAGCTTCAATATCTTTTAACGTGAATCCTTTGGCCTGTAATAACATTAAATAATGAAATAATAAATCTGCAGATTCGTATAAGAACAACTCATCATTGTTATCCATAGCTTCAATTACAGTTTCTACAGCCTCCTCTCCTACTTTCTGAGCAATTTTATTTATTCCTTTATCGAATAAACTAGCTACATAAGATTTTTTAGTGTCTTTATTAGCAACTCTCTCACTAATTACGTTTTCTAAGGCTGATAAAAATCCGAAATTAGACATATTTTCTTCATTCCAACAGGTATCAGAACCTTTATGGCAAGTAGGTCCATTAGGGTTTACTTGAATTAGTAATGTATCATTATCACAATCTAATTTTATATCAACCAAATGCAAAACATTGCCACTTTCTTCACCTTTTGTCCACAATCTATTTTTTGTTCTACTAAAAAAAGTAACTTTCTTTGTTTCTTTTGTTTTAGCAAAAGCCTCTACATTCATGTAGCCTAACATTAATACATTTTTTGTTGTGGCATCTTGAATAATTGCTGGCACTAAACCATCATTATTTTTATTAAAATCTATGTTCATTATATTAATTTTAATTCCATTTTTATATCAGCAGTTACAAAATGGGTGTCTTTTATTTCTATATGCTTAAATCCAAATTTTTCATACAAACGTAAAGCTTGTTGCAATTTACTGCTCGATTCTAAAACTATAGTTTTAAAACCGTTTTCCTTGCAAAAATTTAATGCAGATTGTAATATTTGGGTTCCTATTCCTAAACCTTTATATCCATCTAAAACTGCAAATTTTAGAATTTCAACTGAATTATCATTTATAGGATTAATACAAATTGTACCTACAATTTTATTATCTAAATATGCCAAAAAAATAGTAGCTCCGTTTTTTATAAATTCGTTTGGGTAGTTTAATAATGCATCATCTGCTTTTTCATACAATTCGTATTTATTTAACCAATGTAAATTGATATTTTTAAATTGATGATGATACTTATTATTGTAATTTATAATTTCCAAACTTCTCATAAAAAAAAGGGAGTATAACTAAACTCTTACAGGTATATTCTTCTCTTTTAAGGCTTGTTTTAGCTCTAAAATAGGAATTTCACCAAAGTGAAAAACACTCGCAGCCAATGCTGCATCAGATTTGCCTTTTGTAAACGTATCTACAAAGTGTTGCACAGAACCTGCACCTCCAGAAGCAATTATAGGAATATTTACTAAAGTAGATAAATGAGCTAAAGCTTCATTTGCAAACCCAGCTTTAGTACCATCATGATTCATAGAGGTAAATAAAATTTCTCCTGCACCTCTTTTTTCAACTTCTTTAGCCCAATCAAATAATTTGATTTCGGTTGGAATAGTTCCTCCTGCCAAATGCACAAACCACTCACCTTCTATTTGTTTAGCATCTATGGCAACCACCACACATTGGCTTCCAAATTTATCTGCCAATTCATTAATTAATTCAGGTCTTTTTACTGCAGATGAATTTATAGAAACTTTGTCTGCACCAGATTTTAATAAAGCATCTACATGTGCTACAGACGAAATTCCTCCACCAACTGTAAACGGAATATTTACTTGTTCAGCAACTTTTAGTACCATATCTAAAGTAGTTCCTCTATTCTCTAAAGTGGCAGCTATATCTAGAAAAACAAGTTCGTCTGCACCTAAATCTGCATATTGTTTCGCTAATACTACTGGGTCTCCAGCATCAATTAAGTTTACGAAATTTACACCTTTTACAGTTCGTCCGTTTTTAATATCTAAACAAGGTACTATTCTTTTTGTTAACATTATTATAGCTTTTGGCATTTAGCATTTAACTTTTAGCAAATTGCTAAAGGCTATTTATTTAATATAAATTGTTCCAATTGTTTTAAACTGATTTTATTCTCATAAATGGCTTTACCTATAATTACACCTTCACAGCCATTTTTTGCTAGATTTGGAATTTCTTCGAAAGTAGAAATACCACCAGAAGCAATTAGTTTTAAAGGATTTACAGAATTCAATAGTTCTGAATAAACATCGAAACTTGGGCCTTGCAACATGCCATCTTTAGAAATATCTGTGCAAATAACATATTGAATTCCTTTTTTCTGATAATCAGCCACAAAAGGAATTAAAGCCAAACTACTCTCTTCTTGCCAGCCATTGGTTGCTATTTTTCCTCCTGAAGTATCAGGGTAAAAATCTGCACCTAATATTATTTTTTCTGCACCATATTTAGAAATCCAGTTTTCAAAAATAGCCGGATTTTTAACAGCAATACTACCACCTGTAATTTGATTTGCACCAGAATTGAAGGCAATTTCTAAATCTTTATCTGACTTTAAACCACCACCAAAATCTATTTTTAAATTGGTTTTTGTTGCAATTTGTTCTAGTACTTTATAATTGATAATTTCACTTGCTTTTGCGCCATCTAAATCTACCACATGTAAATATTCAATACCAGAATCTTGAAATTCTTTGGCAACCTCAATTGGATTCTCATTATATATTTTTTTAGTATTGTAATCGCCCTTTGTTAAACGAACACATTTACCATCTATAATATCTATTGCTGGGATTATTCTCAAAACAGTCTTTAGTTTTTAGTCGTTAGTCTTTAGTTTTAAAAAATTCTCTAGTATTTTTGAACCTTCAGAACCGCTTTTTTCAGGGTGAAATTGTACCCCGTAAAAATTATCTTTTTGTAATGCAGATGCATATTCTATTTCATAATCTGTTGTAGCTATAGCTTCCTTGCAATTTTCTGCATAAAAACTGTGTACCAAATACATGAACTCTTTTTCTTTTATGCCTTTAAATAAGTCAGATTTTAAATTGTAAATCACATTCCAACCCATTTGTGGTACTTTCACATTTTTAGAAAACTTTTTAATAGCTACATCAAAAATTGCCAATCCTTTTGTGTTTCCTTCTTCAGATGAATTACACATTAACTGCATTCCTAAACAAATTCCTAAAACAGGTTGTGTTAAAGTAGGAATTACTTTATCTAAACCACTTTCCTTTAACATTTGCATTGCTGAACTTGCTTCACCTACTCCAGGAAAAATCACTTTATCTGCAGCTTTAATTTCATCAATATTATTTGACAAAACAGCTTCTACACCTAAACGTTTAAAAGCAAATTGAATGCTTTTAATGTTTCCTGCACCATAATCTATAATTACTAATTTCATTTAATAGCTTTTTGCTATTGGCTTTTAGCTATTGGCGAACAGCTAAAGGCTAATGGCTTTTTATAACATTCCTTTTGTTGATGGTAAAAACATCTTATTGGCATCTCTTTTCACTGCCATTTTCATTGCTTTTGCAAAAGCTTTAAAAATACCTTCTATTTTGTGGTGTTCATTTACACCTTCTGCTTTAATATTTAAATTGCATTTTGCACCATCTGTGAATGATTTAAATAAATGATAAAACATTTCTGTTGGCATATCACCAATCATTTCTCGTTTAAATTCTGCATCCCATTCTAACCAATTTCTACCTCCAAAATCTACAGCAACTTGTGCTAAGCAATCATCCATAGGTAAACAAAAACCATATCTTTCTATACCTAATTTATTGCCTAGAGCTTTGTTGAACAACTCTCCAAAAGCAATCATAGTATCCTCTATTGTGTGATGTTCATCTACTTCTAAATCGCCATCAACTTTTATGGTTACATCCATATTTCCATGTCTACCAATTTGATCTAACATGTGATCGAAAAATTTTAAACCAGTATCAATATCGTTTTTACCAGAACCATCTAAATTTAGTTTGATATAAATTTTGGTTTCATTGGTATTTCTAGTGATTTCTGCAACTCGATCTTGCAATTTTAAAAATTCATAGATTTTTGCCCAATCTGTGCTTGTTAAGGCGATTGAATTTATAATTTCTTTTTTCGAACTTTCAATTTCATCTGCACCTAAATCTGGGTTCTCTGATAAATAAATACCTTTTGCTCCTAAATTTTTAGCCAATTCCATATCAGTAATTCTATCACCTAAAACAAACGAATTCTCTAAATCATAATCATCAGAAAAATAGTTGGTTAACAAACCAGTTCTTGGTTTTCGAGTCTCTGCATTTTCATGAGGAAATGTTTTATCAATACAAATCTCAGAAAAAATAACACCTTCTTTTTCAAAAGCTGAGATGATTTTATTCTGAGCAGGCCAAAATGTATCTTCAGGAAATGAGGTTGTACCTAAACCATCTTGATTGGTAACCATTACCAATTCAAAATCTAATTCACTGGCTATTTTAGCCATATATTGAAAAACTTTAGGGTAATATTCTAATTTTTCTAAACTATCTAATTGATAATCTACAGGTGGTTCTAGTACTAAAGTTCCATCTCTATCTATAAAAAGTACTTTTTTAGCCATTTTGTAATTCTTTTAAAGCTTCTAATAATCTTGTGTTTTCTTCCTCAGTTCCAACTGTAAAACGTAAACAATTTTCACATAAAGGTTGGGTAGTTCTGTTTCTAACTACAATGCCCAAATTTATTAATTGATTGTATCTTTTTGTAGCATCATCTACCTTTACCAAAACAAAGTTACAATCTGAAGGATAAATTTTATCAATATAATTTATATGCTCTAAAGACTGTATTAATTTTTCTCTTTCAATTTTAATTGCTTTAATTTCTACAGCTACTTCATACTTATTATTTAAACGTTCAAAAGCTCTTTGTTGCGAAAGTTCATTAACGTTATAAGGTGGTTTTATTGAATTTAAAATAGTAATAATCTCTTTGGATGAATAACAAACTCCCAAGCGAATACCTGCTAAACCATAAGCTTTAGAAAGTGTTTGGGTAATTATTAAATTTGGAAATTCTTCTAAACGATTTAACCAGCTTTGTTGATCAGAAAAATCAATATATGCCTCATCTATAACCACTAAACCTTGAAATTTGTTCAGTAATTCTTCAACACTTTCTATTGCAAAGCTATTTCCTGAAGGATTGTTAGGTGAACATAAAAATAAAATCTTACTATTTTCATTAGCAGCTTCTAAAATCTGTAGAACTTTAGGTTGAAAATCTGATGACAATAACACTTCAGTATTTGTAATTGCATTGATATTTGCCAAAACACTATACATACCATAAGTTGGTGGTAATGTGATGATATTATCTTTATTGGGCTCACAAAAAGCTCTGAAAATTAAGTCTAAAACTTCATCACTTCCATTTCCTAATAGAATATTTTCTTTACCAACATTTTTAATAGTTGACAAAACTTCTTTTACATCATTTTGCTGAGGGTCAGGATAACGATTTACACCATTATCGAAAGGATTTTCATTAGCATCTAAGAAAATCATACTTTCTGATGTAGCATCTTTATACTCATCTCTAGCTGATGAATAAGGCTTAATATTTTTAATATTATCTCTAACTAAATCTAAAACATTCATTATTGCAAATCTTTTAAACGAATTGTAACAGAGTTTTTGTGTGCATCTAAACCTTCTGCAGCAGCCATAATTTCTATAGCACTTCCTATAGTTTGTATTCCTGCTGCTGAGATTTCTTGAAACGTAATACTTTTCATAAAGCTATCTAAATTTACCCCAGAATAGTTTTTTGCATATCCGTTTGTTGGTAATGTATGGTTGGTTCCTGAAGCATAATCTCCTGCACTTTCTGGAGTATAATTACCAATAAAAACAGAACCAGCATTTGCTATATTTTCTATGTAATAATTATTGTCTTTAGTACAAACTATAAAGTGTTCTGGACCATAATCATTTATTAATTCTAAAGCAATTTCATCATTATCAACTAAAATAGATTTTGAATTTTCAATAGCTTTTTTAGCAATATCCTTTCTAGACAATTGCTCAATTTGGGTATTTAGTTCAAATTCAACATCATTAATTAATTGTTGAGATGTGGATACCAAAATAACTTGAGAATCTACTCCATGTTCTGCCTGACTTAATAGATCTGAAGCTACATAACTCGCTTTTGCAGAATTATCTGCAACCACCAACAATTCACTAGGACCTGCAGGCATATCTATAGCAACTCCATGTTTTGTTGCTAATTGCTTCGCAACTGTAACATATTGGTTTCCTGGACCAAATATTTTATATACTTGTGGGATATTTTCTGTTCCAAAAGTTAATCCTGCAATGGCTTGAATACCTCCTACTTTAATAATTTTAGTTACACCACATAAATTTGCTGTATATAAAATGGCAGGATGAATTTTACCTGCTGCATTTGGAGGTGAACATAACACAATTTCTTTACAACCTGCAATTTGAGCAGGAATAGCCAACATTAAAACCGTTGAAAAAAGTGGAGCTGTGCCTCCAGGAATATACAAACCTACTTTTTGAATAGGCCTTTTTTCTTGCCAACATTTTACTCCATTTGCAGTCTCAACTTCGACTTTAGATGTTTTTTGTGCTAAATGAAATGTTGTAATATTTTTATGAGCTAAAATAATTGCTTCCTTTAATTCATCTGATACGTTTTGTGAAGCATTTTTAATTTCATCACTAGAAACTAAATTGGATGTTAGCTCAATTTTATCAAACAAATTAGTGTATTTGTTTACTGCTTTATCACCTGTTTCTTGAACTTCTTTAAAAATTTTTGAAACAGTATCCTCAATATCATCAACAGTTTTAGTTGGTCTTTCTAATATTTTAGACCAAGTCTCTTTTTTCGGATTTAAAATAACTTTCATCGTAAAAATATTAAAGTACCATTTTTTCTATTGGGCAAACCAAAATACCTTCTGCACCATTCGCTTTCAACTCATCTATCATCTCCCAAAAATCATTTTTGCTAATTACAGTGTGAACTGAGCTCCAACCTTCTTCTGCTAGTGGTAAAACTGTTGGACTTCTCATACCTGGTAAAACATCTAAAATTTTATCTAATTTATTGTTAGGAACGTTTAGTAGTACGTATTTAGAATCTCTTGCCTTTAAAACAGACTGAATTCTAAACTGTATTTTTTCTAATATTTGCTTTCTTTCTTCATCTATTTGTGGAGAAACTGCTAAAACTGCTTCAGATTTTAACAATACTTCAATCTCTTTTAAGCCGTTTTTAAATAAGGTACTTCCACTTGAAACAATATCACAAATACCATCTGCCAAACCAATATTTGGTGCAATTTCTACAGAACCATTAATAATGTGTAACTGTGCATCTATATTTTGTTTTGCTAAAAACTGTTTTACTGTTTCTGGATACGAAGTTGCAATTCTTTTGCCAGCTAAATCTTTTAAAGAATTTGCTTCAGATTCTTTTGGCACTGCAATTGAAACTTTACATTTTGAAAAACCTAAACGTTCTACAAAAGACAAATCGCTTCCTTTTTCTATTAAAACATTCTCGCCAATTATAGCAGCATCTACTACACCATCTCTAAGATATTGAGGAATATCTCCATTTCTTAAATAAAAAACTTCTACAGGAAAATCTCTAGCTGAAGCTTTTAACTGATCTTTTCCATTATCAATAGAAATACCTATATCTTTTAAGATTCTCATAGAATCTTCATTTAATCTTCCTGACTTTTGTACTGCAATTCTTAAGTTACTCATTTGTTAATTTTAGTTTGGTTTGAGCAAATACTGGCTAAAAAATAAACCTGTTTGATTTGCTCAAACAGGTTTATAAATATCTTGATTTTATTCAATACATTTTTAAATCGCTTGAGAGCAATTGTAAAAATGATGATGATGTTTTTGAATAAATGTCATGTTCTTTAATTATGATACAAATATCTAAATATTATTTTAATTATTCCTAATGAACCGATTTAAATTTTTTGTTAAAAAACATTTAATTTAAAATTTTCTTTAAAATAGAAAAAACCTTTTTTTCTATAACATCTACAGAACCATCTGCGAAGAAAACATTTTTTATATCTCTTAATAAGGCTTCTTTTTCTTGATATGAATATTTATTTTCTGATAAATATTGCTGAATTTTATTTAAGTTTTCTTCATCTGAATCTACAATAACTTCTGTATGTATTCTGTGAAACGTTTTTGCATCTACTCTAGAAAGTATATAATTTTCTTCTTCTTTGGTTTCAAAATGATTGCAATGTGCTGCATATAATAATACGTAGGCTTCAAATTCTTGTTTAGACCAATCTAAGTTTTTCATATTAAGATATTATTGGTAAATTTTTAGTAGAACCCCATTCTGTCCAAGATCCATCATATATTGCAGTTTTATTATAACCAGCAATTGATGCGCCTAAAGCTAAAATTGCAGCTGTAATTCCTGTTCCACAAGAAAAAACTAGTGGCTTATTATCTAGATTTATTTCTGTGAATATGGTTTCTAATGCTAATTTAGGTTTAAACTTATCGTTTTGCAATAAATCTGAATATGGTAAACTTTTAGAACTAGGTATGTGACCTCCTTTAACGTCTGCTCTTGGTTCTGGCACTTCTGCAAAAAAACGTTCTTTAGATCTAGCGTCTAAAACTAAAAAATCATTTTTAGTAATGTTAGATAAAACAGACTTGGTAAATTGTATTTTTTCTGGTTGATAATTAGCTTTAAAATTACCTTGTACATTACTTTTTCTATAAAAATCTAAAATTGGAAAATTTAATGAAATCCATTCAGGTAGACCTCCATTTAAAACTGCTACGTTTGTAAAACCCATTAATTGGAATAACCACCAAACTCTTGGGCTTGAGTAGATTCCTAAATCATCATAAACTACTATACAACTATTTTTGTTTATCCCTAGTTTTTGAACTTCAAATTCAAATGCTTCAGGAGACAAAACTGTATTTGGATATTTTGAATTTTGATCAGAAAACTGATTTTTTAAATCAAAAAAAAGTGCATTTTTTATTACTTCTTTTTTAGCTAATGAACTTTTAATGCTTGTAACTTTTGGTATAGTTGCATCAAGAATAACTAGTGTATCTTCTTCTAAATGGTCTTTTAACCATTGACAAGAAACTACAGGTTCATCAATTTTTAAAGACATCTTAGTTATTTTACTTTATCATAATTATCATCCCATTCTTTTGGTTTTGGATCGTGTAATTTGTCTAAAGATTTCGCTACAATCATAGAAACAGTAGCATCTCCTGTAACATTTACAGTAGTTCTACACATATCTAAAGGCCTATCTACAGCAAAAATTAATGCTAAACCTATTGGTAATAATTCCGCTGGAAAATTAATAGATTCTAAAACAATAACCAACATTACCATACCTGCACTTGGTACTGCTGCTGACCCAATAGAAGCTAACAACGCTGTAAAAATAATAACCAATTGATTTGAAAAAGTAGCGCCTTCTGGCCAAATTACTTGCATAATAAAAACGGCTGCAATTCCTTGATATAAACTTGTACCATCCATATTAATAGTAGCACCAACAGGTAATACAAAACCTGAAACCTCTTTATCTACACCTAAATGCTCTTCTACTCTCTCCATAGTTACAGGTAAAGTTGCAGCACTAGAACTAGTTGAGAATGCTAATAATTGAGCTGGACTAATTTGTTGTAAAAACCACATAGGTGATTTTTTTGTGTAGACACTCACTAAAAATAAATAGAAAACTATCATTAGTGCAAGCCCACCAACTACACAAAGTGCATAAACTAATAGTTTTAAAAGGATTTCAGTATCATCAAAAGCAATGATAACATTTGCTAATAAAGCAAAAACTGCATAGGGTGCAAATAGCATGATTAAATCTACCATTTTCATAACTACCTCATTTAAAGAATCGAAAAAATCCATTAAAGGTTTAGCTTTCTTTTCTGGTATTAATAATAAAGAGATACCTACAAATAAAGCAAAGAATATAATTTGTAACATACTAGCATCTCCTAATGAATTAAAAATGTTACTTGGAAAAATATCTACTAAAGCTTGTAGAGGACCAGCATCATTTTGTGCAGATGCCTTATTTAATTTATCTACTACATCTGTAGAAGTTTCGTATTTGGCTTTTATTTTTTCAATGGTATCAGGATCCATTCCTGAACCTGGTTGAACCAAGTTTACAATTCCTAAACCTATAACAATTGCAACCAATGTAGTACCCATGTAAATAAGCATGGTTCTTAAGCCCATTTTTTTAATTTTAGAAATATCCTTTAAATCAGAAATTCCTTTTATTAGAGATGCTAATATTAATGGTACTGCAATTAACTTTAAAAGATTGATAAATATGGTTCCAAAAGGTTTAATCCAATCTGTTACAAAGCCTTTACCTCCATCTACAGTATTCATTATAAAACCAAAAATGATTCCTAAAATCATTCCTATTAAAATCTTCCAATGTAATGCTAGTTTCTTCATTTATCTTTTAAAATTTTATAAGGCTGAAAGATAAAAAATAATTTAAAAACATGCGTAAATTTCTTTGTATATTGTAATTTTGAAAGACAATTAATTTTTACAAAAACAAGATGGCAGGAATTTTAGATTTATTAAATGGTGACTTAGGTAAAACCATAGTATCTGGTGTAGCTGATTCTACAGGAACAGATGTAAATAAAACAAGTAGTGTTTTAACTATGGCTATGCCAGTTTTAATGAAAGCAATGGAAAGAAATGCTTCAACTCCAGAAGGTGCAGAAGGTTTAATGAGTGCCTTATCGAATAAACACGATGGAAGTATTTTAAACAATCTTAGTGGTTTATTTGGTGGTGGAGTTGATGAGGATGTAAAACAAGAAGGAGCAGGTATATTAAGCCATATTTTAGGAGCAAAACAAAAAGGTATTGAGCAAGTAATAAGTCAGAAAGCAGGTTTAGATGCTGGTACTGTAAGTCAGATTTTAAAAATTGCAGCACCTATTTTAATGGGCTATTTGGGAAAACAAAAAAATGAAAGTAATGCAACTTCTTCTGGGGATTTAACTGGACTTTTAGGTGGTTTATTAGGTGGAAACTCTGCTGCTAGCGAACAAGGTTTTTTAGAAAAAATTCTTGATGCTGATGGTGATGGAAATGTAGTTGATGATGTTGCAGGGATGCTTTTAGGTGGTGATAAAAAATCTTCTGGTGGTGGACTTGGAAGTATGCTTGGAGGAATGTTTGGCAAATAAACCCATAACAAAAAAATATTTTATTATAGTTAAAATAAAAAAACTCAAAATATATATTTTGAGTTTTTTTTAAAATAAGCTAAAATAGCATGAATAATTAATTAGGAATTGCTTTACCAATTAAAGTATCTCCTTTAATAATTTCAAATGTTTCGTTAACTTCTGCTGAATCATGTAATACTCTTACTAGAGTTTGTGCAACATCATCTCTACTAATTTCTCCTCGTTTATTTAATTTTCTTTCTAATTCAATTTTTCCTAAACCTTTATCATCAGTCAAAGAACCTGGTCTTACAATTGAATAGGCTAAACTACTTTCTCTTAAAAAAGTATCTGCATTTTGCTTTGCTTTCAAATATTCTTTTAAATCTTCTACTTGTTCAGGATTATCTGCTCCCATAGAACTTAACATAACAAACTTTTTAATATTTTCTTTTTCAGCTTCTTTAATTAATTTCTTTGCTCCATTTTCATCAACCTCTTTTACTTTTTTTCCACCAGAACCTGCTGCAAATATTACTTTATCTATTCCTTTTACTGTATGAGAAACATCTTCTTCTAAATCTGCTAAAACAGTTTCTATATTTTGATTTTTAAAATCTTTTTGTTGTTCTTCTTTTCTTACCATAGCAACTGGTGTAAAATATTGAGATTTATTTAAAAGAGTTACTATTTTTTTTCCTGTGGTACCATTTGCACCTGCTACTAATATTTTTTCCATGCCACAAAATTAATTGAAAACAGATTATGAATTTTGCTCATTTCAATTATAAATTAACTCCATAAAAAAAGCTTCAACACTGTTGAAGCTTTTTCCACTCTTAATTCAAATTCAATTCAATGAAATCTTTTGATTTAGTTTTTACAATAGCTAGCGATTTGGAAAAATTAATCAAAAATTGAACTGTTTCTTTTTTAGGTTGCATCTGAAATTCAGATTGCTTTTTTGAGTAAAGTTGCATCATATGTACTATTTAATATATTGGTTATAAAGTAGTAACGATACAATTTTTACATTATTGTTAATTCACTAAAATAATTTTATGTTTTTCTATTAATTTACGCATATTTATAAGTGCATAACGCATTCTACCTAGAGCAGTATTAATACTAACTCCAGTGTTTTCGCTAATTTCTTTAAAACTCATGTCTTTATACATTCGCATAATTAAAACTTCTTTTTGTTCTTCTGGCAGTTCATCAATCAACTCTCTTACATCAGAAAAAATCTGATCTTGTATCAATTGTTTTTCAGCATTTAAGTTTCCATCACCTAAAACAGAAAAAATATCAAATTCATCTGTATTTCTAAAAGCTGGCATTCTATTCGATTTTCTAAAATGATCTATAACCAAATTATGTGCAATACGCATTACCCAAGGTAAAAATTTACCTTCTTCATTATAATTACCTTTTTTTAAGGTTTTTATCACTTTAATAAAAGTATCTTGAAAAACATCTTCTGTAATATCTCTATCTTGGACTTTACTAAAAATAAAACTGAACAACCTTTGTTGATGTCTGTTAATAAGCATGCCCAAAGATGCTTCATTACCTTGTATATAATTACTTACTAAAGTACTGTCTGAAATTATTTTTTTTCGCACCATAACTACTTTTTGAAGAATAAGAAGTTCTCCATTTTTAAAATTTGTTAATAATTTTTAAAGTAGTTTTCTTTGTATATGCGTCTAATTTTGTGAATATTAAGTCTGTAAATATAGAATTTTTTTTCTATTTAACAAATAAATTAACAAAGACAGTGCCAATCTTTTTTTAGTGTCTTTAAAATAAGTGGTATTTTTATAGGCTATTAATTCTATTAAATGAAAGCAGATATTTCTACCATAAATCCTAAAGAAAACATTATTATAAAAGGAGCAAAACTCCATAATTTAAAAAATATTGATGTTGTAATTCCTAGAAATAAGCTTGTTGTAATAACAGGTCTTTCTGGTTCTGGAAAATCTTCTTTAGCTTTCGATACTTTGTATGCAGAAGGTCAAAGACGCTATGTAGAAAGTTTAAGTTCTTATGCACGTCAATTTTTAGGAAAGTTAGACAAACCAAAAGTAGATTATATTAAAGGTATTGCACCTGCTATTGCTATTGAGCAAAAAGTAAATTCTACAAACCCAAGGTCTACAGTAGGTACATCAACAGAAATTTACGATTATATAAAATTACTATATGCAAGAATTGGTAAAACCTACTCTCCTATTTCTGGAGATGAAGTTAGAAAAGATACTGTAACAGATGTTGTAAAATTTGTAAAAACTTTTGATAAAAAAACAAAATTACTATTACTTGCCCCAATTTCTATTGATGAAAATCGTGATTTAAAAACTGTTTTACAGGTTTTAGAACAACAGGGATATGCACGTTTAAAATGCAATGACACTGTTTATCGAATTTCAGAATTTCCTCAAGATGAGTACAAAAACGAGCAATTATATTTAGTAGTTGATAGAATAGTTACTAAAGATGATGAAGATTTTTATAACAGATTAGCAGATGCCATTCAAACTGCCTTTTTTGAAGGCAAAGGCGTTTGTTTTATCGAAAACTTGTCTGATAACAAGATCACTGAATTTAGCAATAAGTTCGATTTAGATGGTATGTCTTTCTTAGAACCAAATACGCATTTATTCAGTTTTAACAATCCTTATGGAGCTTGCCCAACTTGCGAAGGTTATGGAAACGTAATTGGCATTGATGAAGATTTGGTAATACCCAACACTGGCTTATCTATTTATGATGATGCTATTTTTCCTTTTAAAACCCCATCTTACATTCATTACAAAGAAGATTTAATAGCAGTTGCTTATCAATTTGATATTCCTATTCATAAACCTTGGTTTGAGCTTACAGAAAAACAAAAAGATCTAATTTGGAATGGCAACAAATCTTTTAATGGAATACATCACTTTTTTAAAGCTTTAGAAGAAAAAAGTTATAAAATTCAGAATAGAGTTATGTTATCTCGTTATCGAGGTAAAACCAAATGTACTACTTGTAATGGAAAACGTTTACGAGAAGAAACTAATTATATAAAAATAAATGATAAAACCATTTCAGATTTAGTCTCATTACCTTTAGATGAACTTTCAGTATTTTTTAATCAGATTCAATTAGACTCATATCAAGAAAAAATTGCCAAACGTTTGCTTACAGAAATTAAGAATCGTTTGCAGTTTTTAACAGATGTTGGTCTCTCCTATTTAACCATCAACAGAACATCAAACACACTTTCAGGTGGAGAAAGTCAACGTATAAATTTAGCCACATCTTTAGGAAGTTCTTTAGTAGGATCAATGTATATTTTAGATGAACCTAGTATTGGTTTACACCCAAAAGATACAGAACGTTTAATTGGTGTTTTAAAAAATTTACGCGATTTAGGAAATACTGTTATTGTTGTTGAGCATGATGAAGATATTATGAAAGAGGCAGACTACATTATAGATATTGGCCCAGAAGCTGGTACTTATGGTGGAAATGTGGTTGCAGAAGGTACGTTTTCTGAAATCTTAAAATCTGATTCTTTAACTGCTAAATATTTAAATGAAGATTTTAAAATTGAAGTTCCTACAAAACGCAGAACTTCAAAACATAAAATTGAAGTTTTTGGTGCAAGAGAACATAATTTACAAAATATAGAGGTTACTTTTCCTCTAAATTGTTTGTCTGTAATTACAGGTGTGTCAGGTTCTGGAAAAAGTACATTGGTTAAGAAAATTTTATATCCTGCCATGCAAAAACAGTTGAATGGTTATGGTGATAAAATTGGGCAACATACTGCAATTAAAGGCGATTTTGATACTTTAAAATCAGTAGAATTCATAGATCAAAATCCTATTGGACGTTCTTCAAGATCAAATCCTGTTACTTACATTAAAGCTTATGATGATATTCGTGCACTTTTTTCAAGTCAGAAATTATCTAAAATCAGAAATTTTAAACCTAAACATTTTTCGTTTAATGTAGAAGGTGGTCGTTGTGAAACTTGTAAAGGTGAAGGTGAAGTTACTATTGAAATGCAATTTATGGCAGATGTACATTTAGAATGTGATGTTTGCAATGGAAAACGCTTTAAAAAAGAAGTTTTAGAAGTAACTTTTGATGGTAAATCTATTGACGATATTTTAAACTTAACCATTGATGATGCTGTTGCTTTTTTCTCAGAAAATTTGGTGCCTAAAATTGCCAAAAAATTAAAACCTTTACAAGATGTTGGATTAGGTTATGTTACATTAGGTCAATCTTCATCTACTCTTTCTGGTGGAGAAGCACAAAGAATTAAACTTGCTTCGTTTTTGGTTAAAGGAAATACAAAAGATAAAGCCTTATTTATTTTCGATGAACCCACTACTGGTTTACATTTTCATGATATTAAAAAACTGCTAAAATCGTTTAATGCTTTAATTGATAAGGGACATTCGATAATTGTAATTGAACATAATATTGAATTGATTAAATGTGCTGACTATATTATTGATTTAGGTTTAGAAGGTGGAAAAAATGGAGGAAAACTAATCTTTCAAGGAACTCCTGAAAAGCTAGCTAGAAACAAAGAATCATATACATCAAAATATTTAGCTGAGAAATTAACTTTTTAAATCTAGTAAAAGTCATCATAGAATGTCTAAACTCTATGAATGCTGTTCAACAATTTAATCATCTTAATCTTTAGAGTAACTTTTTATTAATTTGAGAAAAAGTATAATTTAATTAATTATCACGAATTCTAATTCAAACACTACGAATTCTAATATAGCCTATATTTAAGGTTACTTCCCTCCTATTTTTATATTGTATTAACAATTAAAAAACAGGAATTATGAAGACTTTATTTCAAAAATCAAAAATTACAACAGCATTATTTATTGCAGGCACTTTATGTATTGCTTGTGATAATACATCAGAAAAACATCAAACAGAAACACTAGCTATTGCAGAAGAACCAATAGAACAAACTGTTTTACAAAATATTGAAACGAGAGATCCAATTGTATTTATTTCTGGGTTTGATAAAGGTTCTGAAACCTATTACAAAGATGCAAGAGCTTATTTTAAAGAACAAAAATTAGAGGTTATTGATGGCAAATACTCACTAGAAGAAATTATTAATTGGTTAAATAAAAACGCTTTAGATAAGTCTTATGGAGAAATTCATATTGTAAATAAAAGCAACCCTTTTACAGGTTTAAGTTTAGAAACTGTAGTTAAAGGAAAATTGATAACCACAAAATCTTTACAAGATGTAATTACTAATGGAAGTTTACCAACTCTAAATAATGCAGTAAACAAAAACACAAAAATTATTTTACATGCCAATGGTTTAGGAAATAATAAAGAACTAATGAACACTTTTAAAAATGCTTTTTATAGTGATGAAATGCCAAATGTAATTGCATCTCCTTATAACTCTATTTTTAATGGTGAATTCTCAAAACATTATTTAGCTAAATCATTTTATGTTTTTTATCCTACAGCAAATTCGTCAGGAAAAATAGATTTATCAAAAGAAATTGCAAAAAAATATCCTGAAGAAAAAGATATTGATTGGTTTGATGCTATAAATAACGAAGTAGAAAGATATGTTGGAGAACCTTATTATACGCAATTTAATATTCCTGTAAAGTTTGAATTAGATTTTCATAATTCTGATGAAGAATTACCAACGTTCAAAATTCAAGAAGAAATTATGGATTATATAGAACAAAAAAAAGAACTTTATACTGAATTTCAAAAAATGAACATTCCCTTAGAAAAATTCAGATGGAGTTATCAAAAACAAAATAGCACAATAACTATTAAAGGAATAGCTACAACAATTGTTGTATTAAAGCCAATAATTAAACAATATGGTGAACTTGAATACATAACTCCAGATACCAATAACAAAAGGCTTTATGCTATTAAATAATTTGGAATGGAAATTGTAATTTTACAAACGTCATTATATCAATAAGCTATAATGACGTTTATCTTTATATATGACATATTTTAAGAAAATTATTTTTGTAATCTTTTTTTGTTGTTCTTTCAATTTAATTGGACAACAAAATATATTTAAACAGTATACAAAAAAAGATGGTTTACCAAGTAATACCATAAATGCAGTAGCCCAAGATACAATAGGTTATTTATGGATAGCAACAGGCAAAGGTGTTAGTAAGTTTGATGGAGTTACATTTCAACAAATTAATAATGATTCTACAAACACAATACTAATTCATGATGATAAAAAATACTTTGGCTTAAATAATGGTCTTTACATTAAAACACAAAACAAAGACACGCTTTTAACTTCTAAAAAAATTAACAAACTGTTTTACCATAAAAATTTATTATATGTTGGCACTACAGAAGGAGTTTTTTATTTAAATAAAAACTACCTACAACCTATAACAATAAATACACAATTAGATTTTACTACAATTAATGATATTATTAATTTTAATAACAATTTTTACATTTCTTCTAATAAAGGTTTCTGGAAAATTAATGACTTAAAAAAACCTACAGAAATAAAAAGACTTTTAACAGATCATATAATTGATAGCAAAGTATATAACAAAAAAATTATTGTTGCATCAAAATCTAATCAATTAATAATTGTTGAGAATGATACTGTTTCAAAAAAAATCAATACAATTCCAGATATTTCTTCTATAGATAAAATTGATAATGAATTTTGGATAACTTCAATTTCAAACGGTATTGAAGTTTTTAATTTACCTAACTTTACTTTTAAACAAAAAATAAACAAATACAATACAATTGCTACAAATGCTATAAAATCTATATTTTATTCAGAAAAAATAAAGCTAATAAACACATTAGATAAAGGGTTTTATTTAACTGATTTTCAATATAATACAATACTTAAAAAACCACAAATACATTTTGAGAAAATATACATAAACAACAAACTAAAATCATTAAAAAAAGAAAACAAAAAACCCATAATTTTAGCTCCAAATGAAAATAATATCTTACTTAATTTTAAGACAGTTGACATTTTGTCACCTCAAAAAATTAATTATCGATATCAATTTAACAATGGTTTTTCAGAATGGAATACAAATAATCAAATACAATTTGCAGCTTTAAAACCTGGAAGATATACTTTAAAAATTCAGTCTAAAATAGATGATAACAGAAGTAATATAGAAGAACTATCATTTATTATTGAAACTCCTTTTTATTTAACAACCTACTTTATATTAGGTTCAATAGCTACTTTTCTCTTATTAAGCTATATTTCTCTTCACTTCTACCTGAAAAAAATAAAAACAAAAAATAGCAAAAAAATAAAACAATTAAAACAAAATAACTACATGCTTTCTTTAGAGCAAAAAGCTTTACAATTACAAATGAATCCACATTTTATATTCAATGTATTAAATGGAATAAAAGCTTTAGGTAATAAAGGTGCAAAAGAAGAATTAAATACCACAGTTAGTAAATTTTCCGTACTACTGAGAAGCATTTTAAACAATTCAAGAAAACAAGAAATCACACTTGCAGAAGAACTAAACACTATAAAAAACTACATAGAATTAGAGCAAAACATGAGTTCTAAGCAATTTGATTATAAAATTGAACTAGATATAAATCAACTTGAATCAAATGAAATACAAGTACCATCAATGTTACTACAGCCGTTTATAGAAAACAGTATTCAACATGGTTTTGTAATTGGCAAAAAAGGTATTATTTCTATCAAGATAACAATAGAGAACAAATTTTTAACGTACACAATTATAGATAATGGAATAGGTATTTACAACTCTCAACAAAATAAATCTACCACAGATAATAATAATTCAGTTGCTTTAAGTGTAACTAAAGAAAGAATTCAGTATCTTTCAGGTTCCAATTCTTTAAAAATTGATGAAATAAAAGTAGGTTTAGAAACAACAGGAACAAAGGTTTACTTTAAAATTCCATTAAAAACAGATTATTAATGAAAAAATTTACATCGTTTGTAGTAGATGATAACCCGAATGCTTTAGAGCTATTAATTTCAGATCTTAAAAACTATCATAAAGATATACAATTAATAGGCAAAGCTAATAGTGTAGTATCAGCTGCAAAAAAGTTGCAGAGTTTAAATCCAGATATTTTGTTTCTAGACATTATACTAGATGATGGAACTGGATTTGATATACTAGAATTAAGTCCTAAGTTAAAATCTAAAGTAATATTTA
Organism: uncultured Polaribacter sp.; assembly: GCA_964565055.1. Classification (GTDB taxonomy): domain Bacteria; phylum Bacteroidota; class Bacteroidia; order Flavobacteriales; family Flavobacteriaceae; genus Polaribacter. The sequence goes on from CAZMDC010000003.1 coordinate 50,208, forward strand.
TTACAGCTAGTGATGAATATGCTTTAAAAGCTTTCAAATTTGCTGCAATTGATTATATACTAAAACCTTACTCTTTAGATGAATTATCTAAAGCTATAGAAAATGCCAAAGAACAAATTACTCCAGAAAAAGAGCAAATAGAAGTTTTAAAAGAACTTATAAAGAAACCTCACCACAAACCGAGTAAACTATCTTTACATACATCAGAAAAAATTGCAATAATAGATATAAACAATATTATTAGATGTCAATCTGATAATAATTACACAACATTTTATTTAAAGAATGCTAATAAAGTACTAGTTTCCAAAACTTTAAAATATTATCATGATATACTTAAAGCACTAGGTTTTATTAGAGTTCATCAAAGCCATTTGATAAATAAGCAGTATATAAAAGAATATATTAAGTCTGATGGAGGTTATTTACTATTAAAAGATAATTCTACTATCCCTATTTCTACTCGTAAAAGACCAGAAATACTAGAGATTTTAAAAAAAATGTAAAATAATTTAAAAATAATCATTGTTTGTGGTAAATAATTACTACATTTGTGGTGCCCCCAGATATGAAAGATGAAAATAAACAAAGAGCGGACAGAGTAATAAAGGTTTTTAAAGACTCTAAATTAAACCAAAGACAGTTTTCAGAACTCATTGGAGTTTCTCAACAGTTGGTTAGTGCAGTAGTTAATTATACAAAAAAACCTAACGAAACAATTTTACTCGCTATTATAGACAATATTAAAAATATTGATCCTATGTGGTTGCTTACAGGAACAAAGAAAGAAGATGTTATAATTAGTACCCCTAAAGATAATATTAGTAATAAAAGTACCCCTAAAACCGAAGTTCAATCCCCTATTGAATTTCACATTAGAAAAATAGTAAAGGAGCAAGTGCAAGAATTATCGGAAGAAATTCTTGAAAGATTATCAAATATCGAAGAGTCTGTTAAGCAAGCTAACCCCTAGTTCTGCTTGAATATTAGAAAACAAATTAACTCTTTAACATGTTGATCCCTAAACAATATGATATTGAAAAGGACCTTCGGTATTTGATTAGCTTCTTACTTCTAACACAAAAAAAATAGTACCCCTAAAAACCCCTAATATACCCCTAAAAAAAAGCCTTCTCGATGAGAGAAGGCTTTTTTAAAATCTGGGTGGAAGATGGGGCTCGAACCCACGACTTTCGGTACCACAAACCGACGCTCTAACCAACTGAGCTACAACCACCATTTGTTTGCGAGTGCAAATATAATTAATTTTATAATTTGATAAAGAAAAAATTAAAATATTTTATCTAAATTTTTTATTGCAACATAACGTTCTGTTGTAAATCCTTCTGCAAAATCAACTCCTACTAACCTACCTAAATCTCTTGCTCTATAATGCACACTGTCTATAAAGTTTTTACTTGTAATAGGTGTTTCTGGCTCATCACTCTCAGGATCAAAAAATTGCGATGAATAAGCAAGAACAGCTTTTGTTTTAAAATCAATAAAATTTGTTATGTCAACTACAAAATGAGGCTCAATATTTTTCCATTGTATATAATGATATACATTTTCTGGTCTCCAATTATCTTGTTTTTTTCCTTCTAATTCAGTTTCAATTTTTATTAATCCACTTAAAAAACAAGCATCAGAAACAAGTTTACTTCCTTTACCATGATCTATATGCCTATCATCAATAGCATTACAAAGTACTGTTTTAGGTTTGTATTTTCGAATCATTTTAATTATTTCTAATTGATGTTCTTTGTCATTTTTAAAAAACCCATCTGAAAATCCTAAATTTTCTCGAACTTGTACACCTAATATTTTAGCAGCATTTTTTGCTTCAACAGTTCTTAATTCAGCAGAACCTCTTGTACCTAATTCACCTTTAGTTAAATCTACTATTCCTACTTTTTTTCCTAAAGAGACTTCTTTTGCAATTGTTGCTCCACAACCTAATTCCACATCGTCTGGATGTGCTCCAAATGCTAATATATCTAAATTCATTTTTTTGTTTTTTCTATAGCTTGTTCAATATCAGCAATTAAATCTTCAGGCTCTTCAATACCTACTGAGAAACGAATTAACCCATCTTTTATGCCTCTTGCCAAACGTTCATCTTCACTTAAAAGTGCATGCGTAGTTTGAGCTGGACTTACTGTGGTACTTTCTAAACCAGCTAAACTCATAGATGGTTTTATCAACCTTAAATTATTTTGAAAAACCATAGCATCTAAATCCTTATGCAACTCAAAAGAAAGCATTGCTCCAAAACCTTTCATTTGTTTTTTAGCAATTTCATATTGAGGATGACTTTTTAAACCTGGATAAAAAACAGCATCAATATCTGAATTTTGCTCTAAATATTCAGCCATTATTAGTGCGTTATTAGTTTGCTCTTTTACACGTAAGTTTAAAGTTTTTAAACTTCTTTCTAATAACCAAACTGTTTGATCGCTTAAATTTCCACCAAAATTTATAGCTGTTTTCCAGATTTGTTCTATATGCTCTTCTGAAGCTGCAATAGCACCAGCTGAAATATCTGAATGACCTCCCATATATTTTGTAGCTGAATGAATTATAATATCAATTCCAAAACTTGCTGGATTTTGATTTATTGGCGATGCAAACGTGTTATCAATCATTGTTAAAATATTATTTCTCTTAGCCACATTTGCAATGGCCTGCATATCTGTAATACCTAACAATGGGTTTGATGGAGTTTCGATATATAATATTTTGGTACTTTCTTTAATTAATGGAATAAAATCTTCAACCTTATCAGATGCTGTAAAAGAATATTCAATTCCGTATTTATCAAATTCGGTTGCAATAAAATTATAGGTACCTCCATAAATAACTTGCTGAATAATTACATGATCTCCTCTTTTTAAGAAAGCCATCATTGCAGAAGAAATTGCAGCCATTCCAGAACTGAAAATCAAACCTGCTTCTGTATTTTCTAAAGCAGCAATTTTTTTACAAAGCATTTCTTGATTTGGTGTATTGTAATAACGTGGATAACGTTTTACATCAACGCCATCAAAAGCGTAAGATGTAGACATAAACATAGGTGAAACTGCACCTTTAAACTGTTCGTCTTTTACCTCACCAACATGAACACATGTTGAATTTATTCCTAGTTTTTTAGAGTTCTTCATAAGATAATTTAGAACCGCTAATTTAACAAAACTAAAAAACATAATGAATTATAATTTCAATATCTTCGTATTATGATAAGTATTTTAATTGTTGGTAAAGGAAACGTAGCTTCTCATTTATATAATGCTTTTTTAGAGGTAAAAAATATAAAAGCAATTCAAATAAGTTCTAGAGAACTTAAAGAAACTCCAACAGCAGATGTTACTATTATTGCAGTTTCAGATGATGCTATAAGCGAGGTATCTTCGAAAATTAAAAATGGCTTTGTTGTCCATACTTCAGGAAGTGCTGCTTTAAATGATTTAGAAAATAAAAACAGAAAGGGCGTTTTTTACATGCTACAAACCTTCTCTAAAAACAAAAAAATTGATTTTACAAAAGTACCTTTCTGTTTAGAAGCAGAAAATGAAAAAGATTTTAAATTATTAGAAGATATCGCTAAATCAATTGGAAAAAATATTTATTCTATTAACTCAAATCAACGAAAAATTTTACATGTAGCTGCTGTTTTTGCAAATAACTTCACGAATCACATGTATAAAATTTCTAATGATATTTGCGAAGATAATAATGTTCCTTTTGAAATTCTACATCCATTAATTGCAGAAACATCAGAAAAAATTAAAAGTTTATCACCAATAAAAGCGCAAACAGGCCCTGCAAAAAGAAATGACCAAAAAACAATAAAAAATCATTTAAATTTGTTGAATAGTAAACAACAAGAAATTTATAAACTCTTAACAAAATCAATCCTAAATGGAGATTAGTTACAAACAATTATTAAATAAAATAACAACATTTATTTTTGATGTAGATGGTGTTTTAACCAATGGAATGTTAACCATAATGCCTGATGGAGAATTGGTAAGACACATGAATGTAAAAGATGGTTATGCTATGAAAATTGCTTTAAATAAAGGCTTTAACGTTTGCATAATTTCTGGAGGAACCAACCAAGCTGTAAAAAGCAGATTAGCAGCTTTGGGTATAAAAGACATTTATTTAGGTGCTCATGATAAAATTAAACAATACAATGAAATTGTAAAAAACCACAATTTGAAGCCTGAAAATGTGTTGTATATGGGTGATGATATACCAGATTTACCTGTTATGCAGCAAATTGGTTTACCTACTTGCCCTAATGATGCAGTTCCTGAAATTCAGGCTGCTGCTAAATACATTTCAAACATAAAAGGTGGTGAAGGTTGTGTAAGAGATGTAATTGAACAAGTACTAAAAGTACAAGGTAAATGGAATAATTATTTCGATGCTGAAGCATAAAAACAATACTATATTATGAAAAAAACAGTAACTATTATTTTTTTATTATTTGCCATTTCAATAAATGCACAAACTATTTTTGGAAGATGGAATTCTACTAATGAAGAAACTGGTGAGATAGATTCTGTTGTAGAAGTTTATAAAAAAAACGGTAAAGCTTACGCTAAGATTATAGAAATTAAAAATCCTGATAGAAAAAATGCAGTTTGCACAGAATGTGAAGGAGAAAATAAAAATAAAAGAATTTTAGGGTTAGAAATTTTAACTGGTTTAGAAAAAAATGATAAGGAATGGTCTGGAGGAGAAATTTTAGATCCTAGAAATGGAAAAGTCTATAAATGTTATATTGAGCTAGTAAAAGATAACAAACTTAAACTTAGAGGCTATATTGGCGTTTCACTTTTTGGAAAAACAAAATATTGGTATAGAGCAGAATAGAAATTTAATACTATAAATTAATTTCTTTCCTCTAACATTGGTACAAAAGCAAAATCACCCAATTCTTGTTTTTCAAATTCTTTGTTTGATTTTCTAATGAATAATGTCATTATTTGAGAAGAATCTCCAACAGGAATCAACAACATACCTCCTACTTTCAATTGCGCTAATAAAGGCTTAGGTACAAAAGGTGCACCAGCAGTAACAATAATTTTATCAAAAGGAGCTTGTTCTGGCAAACCTTTGTAACCATCACCAAAAATAAATCGTTTGGGCTTGTAGTGCAATTTTGGTAAAAAGTTAGCTGTTTTTTTAAACAGCTCATGTTGCCTTTCTATGGTATACACTTGTGCTTTAAGCTCTAATAAAACAGCTGTTTGATAACCAGAACCTGTACCTATTTCTAATACTTTATCAGCTGGTTTAATTTGTAAAGTTTGCGACTGAAAAGCAACTGTATAAGGTTGCGAAATAGTTTGCTCTGCAGCAATTGGAAATGCTTTGTCTTGATATGCATGTGATTCGAAACTAGAATCTATAAACAAATGTCTAGGTATTTTGCTAACTGCATTTAATACGTTTTTATCTGTAATGCCTTTTGCTTCTAAAACAGTTACCAACTGATTTCGAAGCCCTTGATGTTTTGAAGTATCTTTCAATTGTATCCTTGTTTCAAAACCTAAAAATAGTAATATTTCTAAAAAAACTCTTATAAAATTGTATCTTTGTTTTTAGATGATTTTTAATAAAAATCATCTAAAAAGTTTAACTCTTTATTTGAACTAATCAAACATAAAAAATACTCTATAATTAGAGTGAAACAAAATATATTTATATGCTAAAAGTTGGGGTTTTAGGTGCAGGTCATTTAGGTAAAATTCATCTTCGTTTATTACAAAATTCAACAAAATACAATTTGGTTGGTTTTTACGATCCTTCTAAAGAAAATGCTGCAAAAGTTAGTGCCGATTTTGGTTACAAAGCTTTTGATTCTATTGATGAGTTAATAGATGCTGTAGAGGTTGTAGACATTGTAACTCCTACTCTTTCTCATTTTGAATGTGCAGAAAAAGCCATTAAAAAAGGATGTCATATTTTTATTGAAAAACCCATTGCAAAAACCATCTTAGAAGCAGAAGGTATAAAAACATTAGCGAGTCAACATCATGTAAAAGGACAAGTTGGTCATGTAGAGCGCTTTAACCCTGCTTTTATTGCAGTAAAAGATAAAATAAATAATCCTATGTTTATAGAAACACATAGGTTGGCTGAATTTAATCCAAGAGGAACAGATGTACCTGTTGTTTTAGATTTAATGATACATGATATAGACATTATATTATCTGTAGTAAAATCTAAAGTAAAAAATGTACATGCAAGTGGAATTTCAGTAATTTCTGAAACACCAGATATTGCAAATGCTAGAATTGAATTCGAAAATGGTTGTGTAGCTAATTTAACTGCAAGTAGAATTTCCATGAAAAACATGCGTAAAACACGCTTTTTTCAAAAGGATGCTTATATTTCTGTAAACTTTTTAAGTAAAGAATCAGAAATTGTAAGAATACAAGATGCTCCAGAAAATTTAGATGAATTTGCAATGATTTTAAAAAATGATGCTGGAGTAGAAAAACAAATTTACTTTGAGAATCCAGAAGTAACAGAAAACAATGCTATTTTAGATGAATTAGAAACTTTTGCAGATGCCATTGTAAATGATACAAACCCAATTGTTTCTTTAAGTAATGGTACAGAAGCTCTACGAATTGCTCAATGGGTAATAGATTGTTTTAAAACAGAAAAAGACTTATAAATCATAAAAAATAAATATAAAAAAATGAAAAATATAGCTGTAATTGGTGCAGGAACAATGGGAAATGGAATTGCACATACATTTGCGCAATTTAATTATAATGTTCAATTAATTGATGTTTCTGAAAAAGCTCTTGAAAAAGGAATTGCTACTATTTCTAAAAATTTAGATAGAATGGTTGCTAAAGAAAAAATTACAGAAGAAGATAAAAAAAATACACTTGCAAATATTACAACCTATACTTCTATTAAAGAAGGCGTTAAATACGCAAGCTTAGTAGTTGAAGCTGCTACTGAAAATGTAGCTTTAAAATCAAAAATATTTAGAGAGTTAGATGAAGTTTGTCCAGAAGATACCATTTTAGCAACAAACACATCATCAATTTCTATAACACAAATTGCTGCAGAAACCAATAGAGCAGATAGGGTAATAGGAATGCATTTTATGAACCCTGTGCCAATTATGAAATTGGTAGAAATTATTAGAGGTTACAATACTTCTGATGAAGTAATGGATTTTACAGTTGATTTGAGCAAAAAAATCAATAAAATTCCTGTTGAAGTTAATGATTATCCAGGTTTTGTAGCAAACCGTATTTTAATGCCAATGATTAACGAATCTATTGAGACATTATATAATGGTGTTGCTGGAGTTGCAGAAATTGACACTGTAATGAAATTAGGTATGGCACATCCAATGGGTCCTTTACAATTAGCAGATTTTATAGGTTTAGACGTTTGTTTATCTATATTAAATGTAATGTATGATGGATTTAAAAACCCTAAATATGCACCTTGCCCTTTATTAGTAAATATGGTAATGGCTGGTAAATTGGGTGTAAAATCTGGTGAAGGTTTTTACGATTATTCAGAAAGCAGAAAAGCAGAAAACGTAGCTAAAATGTTTAGTTAACCAAATGAAAATAAGAATATTCATTCTTTTTTTATCAATTATTTCTTTTAACACAAATAGTCAAAATAATAAAAAAAGCAAACTAAAGCCTATGAAAATAGGCTTTTTGTATGCTTATACATCAAATGAGTATTTTTTTCATGACGACCCAGATTATACCTACAGCACAAACACCTTAAAAGGGCAAGCATTTTATAGTTTAGGAGATTGGAAAAAACTAAATTTTGAATTAATTGTGCAACCTCAAGTTCAATTTATAAAACATCAACTTATAAATGAACAGTTTGTATTGCCAAGCGAAAAAAATTATATAGAAAAAAGAACTGAATTTACACAACAGAAATCTATGAATTTATATGGATTGGAGTTAGGTTTAATTTTAAGAAAAAATATTTTTGCTAAATTAGATATACTTGCAACTGCTGGCTTAGGTTTTTCATATATTAACACAAGAACAGAACGTTTAGCTAAAGGATTTACATTTATTGAAAATTTTTCTCTTGGTATTGAACATCAATTTTTAAAAGATAATTATATTTATTTAGGTACTACAATTGGCCATGTTTCTAATTTGAACTTTAAACTACCTAATAGTGGTTACAATATTTTAGGTTTTGAAGTTGGCTATTCTTTTTACATAAACTAAAAAAGAGGGCTTCTGCCCTCTTTTTGTATTAAAACTAGAATATATATTATTTACCTAACCAAGAATTTAACATCCATATCGTTTTTTCTTGCTCAGCAATTAAATCACTCATCATTGCATTTGTTCCTTCATCATCAGACTTATCTGATAAATCTAAAATTACACGTTCAATTTTTAATAATTCAGATAATGAGGTTACCACCAATTCTACTGCCTCAACATCTTGAGAAATATCTTTTCCAACTGGCACATTAGAATTTTCTATATAATCTGTAAATGTATGTAAAGGTTTTCCTTGTAAGGTTAAAATACGTTCTGCAATTTCATCGATTTTAACTTGAGCATCTGTATAAAGTTCTTCAAATTTAACGTGTAAATCAAAAAAGTTTTTACCTTTTATATTCCAGTGTAAACCTCTTAAATTTTGATAATATATTTGAAAATTTGCTAATAAACCGTTTAATTTTTCAACAGATTCTTTTGAATCTTCCCTCTCTAATCCTAAAATATTTTTAGTCATCTCTTATTGTTTTTTGTTGTTCACATCAAAATTATTAAAAATAAATCACCTAAACCATAATTAATATTGATAGTTTTAATATCTTTATCAAAAATTATTATACATGACAATTACCCAACTAAAATATGTTTTATCTGTTGCTGAATATCAAAACTTTACAATTGCAGCAGAACATAGTTTTGTAACCCAGCCTACGTTAAGTATGCAAATTCAAAAATTAGAAGACGAATTAGACGTACAAATATTTAATAGATCAAAAAAACCTATTGAACTTACAGATGTTGGAAAAAAAATAGTAGAACAAGCAAAAGTTATAGTTGATGAAAGTAATCGAATATTAGATATTGTGCATCAACAAAAAGGATATATAGGAGGTGAATTTAAACTAGGAATTATACCTACTATTATGCCAACGTTACTTCCTATGTTTTTAAACAACTTCACTAAGAAATATCCAAAAGTAAAACTTGTAATAGAAGAGCTAACTACAGAAGAAATTATTAGAAAATTAATTGATGGTCATATAGATGTTGCAATTGCAGCTACACCTTTAGAAAACGAAGCTATTAGAGAAAAGCCTTTATATTATGAACCTTTTGTAGGGTTAATTCCTCAAAATCATCGATTATTTAAAAATAAAAATATTACTCCAGATGAATTAGAAATGGAAGATATTTTACTTTTAGAAGATGGTCATTGTTTTAAAGACAGTGTTATAAATTTGTGTAGAGCACACAAAATTGATAATAAAAAAGGGTTTCAATTACAGAGTGGAAGTTTTGATACGCTTATAAAATTATCTAAAGAAGGCTTAGGAATGACACTTTTACCATATTTACATACCCTAGATTTAAATGAAACAGATAAGTCTCATTTACGTGAATTTAAAAATCCACCACCTGCAAGAGAGGTAAGTTTAATTTATCATAAATCTCAATTAAAAATGCAATTGATTGAGGCTTTAAATAAAACTATTGATGGTGTAATTAGAGGCGCAATTTCATTTTCTGATGTAGATATCATTAGCCCTATTCAAAAAAACAATAAAGGATAAAATACTGATATACAAAAATTTAAAAACCCTATTTAAACAAATAGTTTAATTAGGGTTTTTATATTTTATTCTAATAAAAACTTAAGAATACATCTGAGTTCTTAATTCTTTAATTTTAGGATCTGCTAAATATTCATCAAAAGTACCAAGTCTGTCTATAGCTCCTTTAGGTGTTAATTCAATAATTCTATTGGCAACAGTTTGTGCAAACTCATGATCGTGAGTAGTGAATAAAATAGTTCCTTTAAAGTTTATTAAAGAATTGTTTAATGCCTGTATAGATTCTAAATCTAAGTGATTTGTTGGCTCATCTAATAAAAGAATATTAGCTCTTTTCATCATCATTCTAGACAACATACATCTTACTTTTTCACCTCCAGAAAGTACATTACTTTTCTTTAGTGCTTCTTCACCAGAAAAAATCATTTTCCCTAAGAATCCTCTTAAAAAAACTTCTTCTCTCTCTTCTTCTGTTTGGGCATATTGCCTTAACCAATCTACTAAATTCAATTCTCCATTTTGAAAAAACGATGAATTATCTAAAGGCAAATAAGACTGTGTTGTAGTTACACCCCAAGAATATTTTCCTGAATCTGCTTTTTCATTATCTGTAATTACTTGATAAAAAGCGGTTACAGCTCTTGAATTTTTAGAAATAATTGCAACTTTATCACCTTTATTTAAGTTGATGTGAATATTATCAAATAATTTTTCACCTTCAAACTCTTTGCTTAAACCTTCTACATTTAAAATTTGATCTCCTGCTTCTCTATCTCTATCAAAAATAATGGCTGGGTATCTTCTGCTTGATGGTTTAATATCTTCAACATTTAACTTATCAATCATTTTTTTACGAGAAGTAGCTTGTTTAGATTTTGCTACATTTGCAGAAAAACGACGGATAAATTCCTCTAATTCTTTCTTTTTGTCTTCAGCCTTTTTATTCTGTTGAGCTCTTTGTTTTGCAGCTAATTGACTAGACTCATACCAAAACGTATAATTTCCAGAGTAATGATTGATTTTTCCAAAATCTATATCAGAAATATGGGTACAAACTGCATCTAAAAAGTGCCTGTCATGAGAAACCACAATTACACAGTTATCAAAATTTGCAATAAAGTTTTCTAACCAAGAAATGGTTTCAAAATCTAAATCGTTTGTTGGCTCATCCATTATTAATACATCTGGGTTACCAAAAAGTGCTTGTGCAATTAAAACACGTACTTTTTGTTTACCATCTAAGTCTTTCATTAAGGTATAATGCATATCTTCTGAAATACCTAAATTAGAAAGCATAGCAGCTGCATCAGAATCTGCATTCCAGCCATTCATTTCTTCGAAAACAATTTGAAGCTCTCCTATTTTCTCTGCATTTTCATCTGTATAATCTGCATAAAGAGCATCAATTTCCTTTTTAATTTTAAAAAGTTCTTTGTTACCCATAACCACTGTTTCTAAAACTGGGTATTCATCATAAGCATAATGATCTTGAGTTAAAACAGACATTCTTTTGCCTGTTTCTAGGTGTACTTGCCCAGATGTAGGATCTTGTTTTCCTGAAAGGATTTTTAAAAATGTAGACTTACCTGCACCATTGGCACCTATAATTCCATAACAATTTCCTGTTTGAAATTTGGTATTTACTTCATCAAACAAAATACGTTTTCCGAATTGTACAGATAAATTAGAAACTGATAACATAACTCTATTTTAAATTTGTGCAAAAGTACTAAAATAGATTTCTTTTTTTGTATATAATACAAAGCAATTAAGAGAAAGTAAATCTACTTATTTAAGTAGTGTTTTATGTTTTTTTTTAACAACGTATTAACAACGCCAACTCTAATGAATACTTAAATTTGTCGTGAGCATTTTTATGTTTTTATATGATAAAAAAAATAGCAATAGTTTTTCAAATCTTATGTATCTGCGCTATAATTGGTTGTGATTCAAAAGAGAAAAATACGAAAACTTATTTTGGAGGTAAAATAATTAACCCTAAATCAAATCAAGTTATCTTATTTTCTATGGATAAAGCCATAGATACTTTTTTGTTAGATGACAATCAAAAATTTATTGGCGAAATTAAAAACGCTAAAGAAGGTTTGTATTACTTTATACATGGTAATGAAAACCAACACATATATATAGAACCAAAAGATAGTTTAATGTTGCGTTTAAATACTTGGGATTTTGATGAATCTTTAGTATTTGCTGGTAAAGGAGCAGAAAGAAATAATATTTTAGTAGATTGTTTTATAGAGGAAGAAAAAGACAAAAAGCTTTTTTACAGCTATAATAAATTAGAGCCTAAAGCTTTTAAAAGAAGTGTAGATTCACTTTTAAATATAAAGTTAACTACTTTTAATGATTATGTTTTAAGTCATCCAAAAGAAACTGAAGGCTTTAAAGAAGTTTTAAAAGTGGCCATAACTTACCCTGTTTATTCTAGAATTGAAAGATATCCTGTTATCTACGCTAAATATTCAGAAGATAGTAGTTTTCCAAATACCGATAATAACTTTTATAGTTTTCGAGAAAATATTGATATTAACAATGAATCAATGATTTATTTTCCTCCATATTCTAAATATATCAGAAATTACTTATACAACGAAACTTATTCTTTAGGTTATACACCAATGAAACGTAATTATTCTTCTAAATTTACTTTAGATTTATTAAACGTTATAGATAATAAAATTAAAGCTACTAAAACAAAAAATGCATTCTTAAAACAGACAGTTGTTAGTCATTTTTATAACAAATCTTCAGATAATTTAAATTTAGATGCCTTTGACATTTTCTTAAAATCATCTACAAATAAAGAAGATAAAAAACAAATTAGAAACTTACTAAACGACTCTAAAATAATATCTCTAGGGAAAGAGTTACCTCATTTTGATATTACAGATTTTACAAAAGGGAATCATTCTGTTCATAAAGTTATAAAAGAAAAAAATGTTTTTTTATTATTTTGGAATCCAAAATATGTTTCTAAGAATTACATTGCGTCAAGAATTAACTACTTATCAAAAAATTACCCAAACATTACTTTCCATATTATTAAAACAGATGGTAATGAAGATAAACATATTGAACAATTAGATATAAAAAATCAATTTTATATAGATGAAAATAATATAGCTCAAACTTTTTTAAGTAGTAAAATGACAAGAGCTATATTAATTAATAAAAAAGGACAAGTTGTAAATGGCTTTGCCTCTATTTATTCTAATAATTTAATTCCTTATTTAGAAGATTTGAATAAATTTAAATAAACTTCACTTATTACCTTACTTTATTTTATTTGTACTACATTTGCACGATTTTTAATTTGAGTATAACTCATTAATAATCAGGTCGAATTTATAATCAGATTTACAGGTGGGCGTTCTGTGAATCTACAAAAACACAGTAATGTCAACATTTTTAGAGTTAGGTTTAAAAGAACCTATCAACAAAGCGTTAACGGATTTAGGTTACGAAAAACCAACCGTTATTCAAGAAAAAGCAATTCCGCAAATTATTTCATCAACAGACGATTTAAAAGCATTTGCACAAACAGGTACAGGTAAAACTGCTGCTTTTAGTTTACCTATTTTAGAATTATTAGATGAATCTAATAGTAATGTACAAGCCATAATATTGTCTCCAACAAGAGAATTAGCTGTTCAAATAGGTAACAATATTAAAGATTTTAGTAAATACCTTAAAAACGTAAAAGTTACTACAGTATATGGTGGTTCTAGTATGGAAGAACAAATACGTTCTCTTAAAAAAGGATCTCAAATTGTTGTTGGAACTCCTGGTAGAACTGTAGATTTAATAAACAGAAGAGCTTTAAAATTAGGTAATGTTCAATGGCTTGTTTTAGATGAAGCTGATGAAATGCTAAACATGGGGTTTAAAGAAGAACTTGATAAAGTTTTAGAAGCAACTCCAGAAACAAAACAAACGTTATTGTTTTCTGCAACATTTCCAAGAGAAGTTGAAGCTATTGCAAAAAACTACATGACAAAACCAGTTGAAGTTACTTCTGGTGAAAAAAATTCAGGTTCTGATAATGTAGAGCACGAATATTATGCTGTAACAGAAAGAACACGTTATCCTGCTTTAAAAAGAATAGCTGATTTAAATCCTGATATTTATGCAATAATTTTCTGTAGAACTCGAAGAGAAACTCAAGAAGTTGCAGATAATTTAATTAAAGACGGTTATAATGCAGATTCTTTGCATGGAGATTTATCTCAGGCTCAGAGAGATTCTGTTATGGGTAAATTCAGAAAAAAAACTATCCAAATACTAGTTGCTACAGATGTTGCTGCTAGAGGTTTAGATGTAAATGAACTAACACACGTAATAAACCATAAATTACCAGATCAAATAGAAAACTATACTCATAGAAGTGGTAGAACTGGTAGAGCTGGAAATACTGGTATCTCAATTGTTTTAGTAAACAATAGAGAAAAAGGAAAGTTACGCGTTATTGAAAAAATTATTAAGAAAAAATTTGTAGAAGGTAAAGTACCTTCTGGAAAAGAAATTGTTGAGAACCAATTAATGAATTTAATTGATAAGGTTCAAAAAACTGAAGTAAATACTTCTGAAATTAAGGAGTTTTTACCTAATATTTACAGCAAACTAGAAGATTTAGATAGAGAAGAACTTATTCAAAAGTTTGTTTCTTTAGAATTCAATTCTATGCTAGCTTATTATGAAAATTCTAAAGATTTAAATGATTTAGGTAGAGAAAACTCAAGATCTAGAGCTACAGCAGATAATATGACTCGCTTTTTTATTAATATTGGTAGAAAAGACAGTTTAAACCCTGCAAAATTAATAGGCTTAATCAATGATCAAGAAATTGGTGATAAAATAGAAATTGGTGCTATTGATATTTTAGATACTTTTTCTTTCTTTGAAATTGATAAAAATTACGAAAACCAAACTTTAGAAGCTTTTGGAACAAATCAACCAGATTTTGATGGACGCTCAGTAAATGTAGAGATTACCAAAAAAGAACGTTCTGGAGGTGGTAAAAGAAGAGGAGGTAAAAAACCTTTTGGTAAAAAAGATGGAGGTTTTGGAAGACGTAGAAGCTCTGAAGGTTCTTCTTCATCTAGAAGAAGCAGTGATGGTGGTGGAAGAAGATCAGATAGACGATCTTCTGCAGAAAGACCAAGAAGTTCTGGAGATAGAAAGTCTAGTGGTTTTGGAAGAAAACGTAGAGAAAATTAATACTTATAAAAAAGAGCCTCAAATTTTGAGGCTCTTTTTTTATGCTAAATTTATTATTACTTTGTTTTTAAATAATCAACTACAGCTTTTCTAATGTCAAATGCAAGTTCATTTTTATTTGGATAGTAGACTTCTAAAACTTCTTTGTTTTTATCTGATAAAAAAGGAATATCAAATCCTTTTAATAAATAATCTGAAAAAGCAACTGTATATATTTTATTGTTTTGCAAAGCTATCTCATTTATTAACCACTTCTCTCCTATTTTCTCTAAATTATATCTGTGCAAATAAGCACCTGTTCCTTTCGCTAAAACACCATAATTTAAAACTCTTTTTAATAGTCTTCCTTTTAATTTTACTTTTACTACAGCACCACCATAAGGTAAAACTCTAAAAATATCAACAGGTGTAATGTTACCTACAAGTTGATCGTCTATTCTTATAGAACCCCCATTAACCATAGCACAATCAACTTTATTATCATAAGCAAAAGACATTGCTTTTGTAATTAATTGTCCTAAATTAGTTTGTGTGCTTCTTATTGGTGTGTCTCTCCCATCTAAAGGAGTTGAAGTTTTATAAATAATCTCTTCTGGATTAGGGATTACCTCTTTAATTTGTTTTTTAAGTATATTTTGCCATTTTGCTACAATTTCACCAACTTTTTCATCATCTTTAATAGTGCTATTTATTTCTTTTAATTCTGACTGGATTGTGGCTTTCTTGGTTATTTTATCAAAAGTTATTCTATGAATATAAGCTGTCTTTGCATTTGCATCTGCTTTAGTAATTATTCCATTTTCGGTTTCAACAGCCATATTTGTGTGTTCATGACCTCCCATAATCAATGGAATTTCTGGAATAAGTTGTGATATTCGTTTATCGTTTGCAATTTTAACATGTGTTAAACCAAATACAACATCTACAGAATCTTTAAGCTTCGCATAAGAAGCTCTAGCTTTTACAAACATATTACCATACTCTAAATAATCTTTTGGATTGGATGGAATGCAAACACTTATAAACCCAATTTTTATTGAGGTACCATCAGCATCTGTAAATTCTTTAATAAATGTTTCGTTTACATTGTGTTTGTCTTGATTTATTTCTTTAAAAAAAGGAACAGATGTGTTTTCTGTTTTTAATTTAACGTTTGCAGAAATCCAAGGAAAGTTACTTTCGTTTAAACGTTTTTGAAGGTTTTGTTGAGATAGGTCAAATTCATGATTACCAAAAGCTACTAAATCAAAATTCATAGCATTCATAACTTCAATCATTTGTTTACCTTTTATTCTTTCTCCATCAACTTTTAATGTACCTAATAATGAGGGGTTTAAAAAATCACCAGCCATAAAAAGCATAGTGTTTTTATTTTCTTGAAGTAATTCTTTATGAATGGTTTCTACTCTAGCCATTCCTCCAAATTGACCTCCTTGAATTGGAGCAATTTCGTAAACATCATTTATTTGTAAAAAAGTAAAATCTATTTTATTATCGTTTTTTTCACAAGAAAATATTAGCAGAGCAACTATAACTAAAAGAGTTTTTGTGTAAATTTTCATATATAAAGTGTATTATTTACTTTAAAAGATTAATTACATCAAAAATAATAACATAAAATAAGAAAACCCATCAAATTAATGATGGGTTTTAAAATATTTAGTATTTAAATTAATTACTCATTAGAACCTATGTTCCCTTGAGCTACAATTGTACTCAATTGAGATGCGCTTAAGTGAACATTAATGTATCCATCAAAAGTTAACAGATCATCATAACCAAAAGAGGTATCATCATCTAACATTTCTAATTGGGTCATGCTTATTCCAGTATCTCCATTTACTGAGTTAAAAGTAAATGCAATTGGGCCTCCTGATGCTGCATCATTTTCGTGAATATGAGAAGGGTGCATACCACCTGCTGGTGTATTTTGGATGTCTAAAACTGCTAAAGCACTACCATCAATTCTCTTGAAGAAAGTTGCAGTTCCTGATATACCTGTAACATCTTTTTCTCCTAAATCGTAAACTTTAGATTCTCCTGTTAAATCATTTCTACCAATGTCTCCTTGAGCTACAATAGTAGCTAAGTTAGATGCACTTAAGTGAACATTTATATATGCGTCTAAATCTTCTAATTCTGAATAATTAAAAGTAGAGTCATCATCAAATGTAGAAATATTTGTAGCACTTATACCTGTATCTCCATTTACTGGATTAAAAGTAAATAAGATTCCTCCTCCTTCTGCAGCAGTATTTGCATGAATATGTGCAGGATGCATACCTCCTACTAGAGTTCCTGTTAACATAATTTGTGCTAAAGTTTCTCCATTAATTCTTTCAGAAAAAACTACATCACCAGAAATACCTGTAACGTCTTTTTCTCCTAAATCATAAGTTTTTGTAATCCCAGTTAAGTCATTTTGACCAATATCTCCTTGAGAGACAACAGTTTCTAAATTGTCTGCATTTAAATGAACATTTACGTAAGCATCTAAATTTTCAATATCTGAATACATAAAAGATGAACCATCATCAAAAACAGATACATTTGTTATACTTAATCCTGTGTCTCCATTTACTGGGTTAAAAGAGAATAATATTGCTCCTCCTTCTGCAGCAGTGTTTTCATGAATATGTGCTGGGTGCATTCCTCCAGCTGGAGTTCCTTTTATAATTAATTGTGCTAATGCTTCTCCATTTAATCTTTCAGAAAAAATTACTTCACCAGAAATACCTGCAACATCTTTTTCTCCAAGATCATATGTTTTAGTTACACCTGTTAAATCGTTTTGACCAATATCTCCTTGAGCAACAATAGTTCCTAAGTCGTCTGCACTTAAATGAACATTTACATAAGCATCTATATTTTCAACGATTCCAAAAGAAAAAGAAGAACCATCGTTAAATGTAGAAATATTTGTGGCACTCATACCTGAAGTACCATTTACTGGAGTAAAAGTAAGTAATATATCTCCACCTTCTACTGCTGTATTTTCATGAATGTGAGCTGGATGCATACCATCATCTGGAGTACCATTTAACATTATTTCAGCTAAAACTTCACCATTGATTCTTTCTGAAAAAGTTATATCTCCTGAAATACCTTCAACATCTTTTTCTCCTAAATCATAAGTTTTAAAATTACCATTTAAATCATTTTGACCAATATCTCCTTGAGCTACTAGTGTTTCTAAATTATCTGCACTTAAATGAACATTTACATAAGCATCTAAATTTTCTATAGCAGAAAATGTGAATACAGAACCATCATTAAATGATGTTAAATTTGTATTACTTATTCCTGTATCTCCATTTACAGGTGTAAAACTCAATAAGATTTCCCCACCTTCAGCAGCTGTATTTTCATGAATATGAGCAGGGTGCATACCTCCATCTGGAGTTCCACTAATATTAATTGTTGATAAAACTTCTCCATTTACTCTTTCTGAAAATATAATATCTCCTGAAATACCTTCAACAGCTTTTTCTCCTAAATCATATGCTTTTGTGTTACCATTTAAATCGTTTTGACCAATATCTCCTTGTGCTACAATTGTACTTAATTCACTTGAACTTAAATGAACATTAATGTATCCATCAAAATCTAACATGTCATCATAAGTTATTTCAGTACCATCGTCTAGAGAATTAAAAACGGTAATACTTGACCCATTAGAACCTACTACAGGGTTTAAGGAAACAGCTATATCTCCACCTTCTGCTGCTGTGTTAAAGTGTATGTGTGCTGGATGAAGACCATCATTAGGTGTACCTATTAACTCTAAGAGTACAGTAACAGATTCGTCTGTGTTTTTTGTAAATTTTGCTGTACCAAAAATACCTGCAACATCTTTAGAACCTAAATCATAGGTAATTGTTGTGTCTGTTGAAGTGATAGGAATCGTTGGGGTATCATCATCATCATTACAACTTGTATATAATAAAGTTGATAAAACAAATAAAAGAATAAGATTAATTTTTTTCATTTTGTTAGTTTTTAATTAATATTTAATTGTACTTATTAACACTTACGTAAAAAATTATACTTTGGTTTTTTTTAATTGCTTTTTTTTTAAAGAATTTAAAAATTATAAGATTTGATTTTAACTTAGGGTATTAATAAGTTTTGTTTATTTAAACATATTTAAAACTAAACAAAATTAATTGCGAAACATATTTTAAAATTTATTTTAACATAAGTTTATTACTAATAATTAACTATAAAATAAGAACAAACAAGTATTTAACAAAATTAATTGTTGTAAAAAAAAAGTTAAAAAGTAAACAAAAAAATAAAATATTAAATAAAAATTTCTAGTGCTTTATTATAGGCACTTTCAAAACTCATTGGTTTAATATTTGTATTAACTTTTTCTGAAGTAAAGTAACTAAGTAGTTTTTCTGTTGGCATATTACCAGTAAGTTCATCTTTAGCCATTGGGCAACCTCCATAACCTTTAATTGCTCCATCAAATCGATTACAACCTGCTTTAAAAGCTGCATCTACTTTTTCATGCCATTTATCTGGTGTTGTATGAAGATGAGCACCAAATTCAATATTTGGATAATTAGGAATTAAATTAGCAAAAAGATAATCTATAACTTCTGGAGTAGAACTTCCTATTGTGTCTGATAGAGATAAAATTTTAACACCCATTTTAGAAAGCTTTTCTGTCCAATCTCCAACAATTTCTACATTCCAAGGATCTCCATAAGGATTACCAAAACCCATTGATAAATACGCTACAACTTCTTTATTAGATTTTACAGCTATATTTAAAATTTCATCGAGTGTTTTTATAGATTCTGCGATAGTTTTATGCGTATTACGCATTTGAAAATTTTCTGATATTGAAAAAGGATATCCTAAATAATCAATTTCTTCAAAATTAGAAGCATCTTGTGCACCTCTAATATTTGCTATAATTGCCAATAATTTACTTTGAGAATTAGATAAATTTAACTTAGAAAGCACTTCTGCTGTATCTCTCATTTGCGGAATTGCTTTTGGAGAAACAAAACTGCCAAAATCTATAGTATCGAAACCTACTTTTAGTAACGAATTAATATACAATGCTTTTTTTTCTGTAGAAATAAAATGACTTTTTATTCCTTGCATTGCATCTCTAGGGCATTCTATAATTTTGACATTTTTCATCATATCAAAGATAATTAAAGTTAGCTTGATGTAAAATTATTTTAGAGTGATTATATCAATATTTAAAAAATAAAACCTCACTTAATATTTAATAAATTAAATTTACTTAAATAAAAAAACTCCTGAATTTCTTCAGGAGTTTTTAATGAAATTATCTTCTATTTTTTTAACTAAGCATTTTGCTTTTTAATTAAATTTAAAGCAGAACCCTCATTATACCAATCAATTTGCGCTTTATTATACGTATGATTTAATTTGATAGTATCTGTACTTCCATCTTCATGAACTATTTCTAATGTTAATGGTGTGTCTGGAGCAAACTCATTTAAATCAATAAAGTTAAAAGTATCATTTTCTTGAATTAAATCATAATCTGCTTCATTAGCGAATGTTAAACCTAACATTCCTTGCTTCTTTAAATTTGTTTCATGAATTCTTGCAAAAGATTTTACAATAACAGCAGCTACACCTAAGTGTCTTGGCTGCATTGCTGCATGCTCTCTAGAAGAACCTTCACCATAATTATGATCTCCAACAACAACAGTATGTATACCTTCTTTTTTATAAGCTCTTTGTACTGCTGGTACAGCATCATATTCGCCAGTTAATTGGTTCTTAACAAAGTTTGTTTTTTTATTAAAAGCATTAACTGCCCCAATTAATGTATTATTTGCAATGTTGTCTAAATGTCCTCTGAAACGCAACCATGGACCAGCCATAGAAATATGATCTGTTGTACATTTACCAAAAGCTTTTATTAGTAATTTTGCTCCTGAAAGTGTGTTTCCAATTGGCTCAAATGGAGTTAACAATTGTAATCTTTCAGAATCATCATTAACAGATACAACAACACTACTTCCATCTTCTTTTGGTGCTAGATAACCATTATCTTTAACGTCAAAACCTTTTGGAGGCAATTCCCAACCAGTTGGTTCATCAAACATAACTTCTTCACCATTTTCGTTGATTAATTTATCCGTTAATGGATTAAAATCTAAACGACCAGCCACAGCAATTGCTGCTGTTAATTCTGGTGATGCTACAAAAGCATGTGTGTTTGGATTACCATCTGCTCTTTTAGCAAAGTTTCTGTTAAAAGAATGAACGATACTGTTTTTTGGCGCATTTTTAGGATCTGAATATCTTGCCCATTGACCAATACATGGTCCACATGCGTTTGTAAATATTTTAGCATCTAGTTTTTCGAAAATACCTAAAATTCCATCTCTATCTGCAGTATATCTAACTTTTTCTGAACCTGGATTAATACCTAACTCAGCTTTCATTTTTAATCCTTTATCAATAGCTTGTTGAGCAATTGAAGAAGCTCTTGATAAATCTTCATAAGAAGAGTTTGTACAAGAACCTATTAATCCCCATTCTACAGTTATTGGCCAATCGTTTGCATTAGCTTTTTCTGTCATTTCAGAACCTACTGGAGTAGATAAATCTGGAGTAAATGGTCCGTTTAATAAAGGCCCTAATTCTGATAAGTTAATTTCAATAACTTGATCAAAATATTGTTCTGGATTCTCATATACATCAGAATCTGCAGTTAAATAATCTTTTACTTTGTTAGCAGCATCTGCAACATCTGCTCTATCTGTAGCACGTAAATAACGCTCCATAGACTCATCATATCCAAAAGTTGATGTAGTTGCCCCAATTTCTGCACCCATATTACAAATGGTTCCTTTACCTGTACAAGACATTGAAGTAGCACCAGGTCCAAAATATTCTACTATTGCTCCTGTACCACCTTTAACTGTAAGAATTTCTGCAACTTTTAATATTACATCTTTTGGTGCTGTCCATCCAGATAATTTACCTGTTAATTTAACACCAATTAATTTTGGAAACTTTAATTCCCAAGCCATTCCAGCCATAACATCTACAGCATCTGCACCTCCTACACCAATTGCAACCATTCCTAATCCACCAGCGTTAACTGTGTGAGAATCTGTACCAATCATCATTCCTCCCGGAAATGCATAATTTTCTAAAACAACTTGATGTATAATTCCTGCACCAGGTTTCCAAAAACCAATTCCGTATTTATTAGAAACTGATTCTAGAAAATTAAAAACTTCGCTACTTGTACTATTTGCGTGTTTTAAATCTGTTGCAGCACCATCTTTAGCTTGTATTAAATGATCACAATGAACTGTTGTAGGTACAGCTACTTTAGGTTTACCAGCTTGCATAAACTGTAATAAAGCCATTTGAGCAGTAGCATCTTGACAAGCTATTCTATCTGGAGCAAAATCTACATAATCTTTTCCTCTTACCAACTCTTTATTTGGGATTCCTTCCCATAAATGAGAATATAAAATCTTTTCTGCTAAGGTTAGTGGTTTTCCAGTAATTTTACGAGCAGCATCAACGCGTTCTGTCATATTAGCGTAAACCTGCTTGATCATATCAATATCAAATGCCATATTTAGTTGTGATTTTTAATGTTTAGTAAAACAAATTTACAGTAATAAAATCAATTTTAAAAAATAAATAATAGAATGGTGCAATTAATGAATAAAAAAAAGCTATTTGGCTTTATTTTAGATAAAATTCTATTAAAAATGAGTTTTATTCGTTTTTTTTTGAGATAAATATAAAAGCAGACTAATAAGCCGAATTCTGTTTCCAAAATAAATTGGTTCTTATCATTTATCTAGTTCTAAAATTACTTTTAGAATCTATCTGCCTACCCTTTAGAATCGAGCGAGTAACTCTCAAGCTCTAATTTACATGGCATTGCACCACATAGAGTTTACCTGGTTTCACTACAGCCTAACTGTACTTGCTTTCTGTTGCACTGGTCCTCAACTTACGTTGGACGGATGTTATCCGCTATGAATACTCTTTGGTGTCCGGACTTTCCTCTTTAAAACTAATTAAAGCGATAAGATAAGTCTGCTTAAATATTATCTTTTTATTAATAATAAAACCCACCTAAACAGAATTTAGGTGGGAAAAATTGCTATGAAAAAGAAAAAGTGTTATTGGTTTCCCAACAACAATTCAAAGATAAGATAAAATACAAAAACTAAATTACTATTTACCTAAATATTTGAATTTGAGCGTTTTTTTTTAATATTTCTTTAAGAAAACATATCTTTTACTTTTTCGAAAAATGATTTATCTGATGTTTGTGGATCTGGAGAGAAATTTGGATCTTCACTCATATTTTCAAAAAACGCTCTTTGTTCCTTATTTAATTCTTGTGGAGTCCAAACATTTATATGAATTAAAAAATCTCCTGTTCCATATCTTTCAATACTTGGTAAACCTTTTCCTTTTAATCTTAATATTTTACCAGACTGTGTCCCTGCATCAATCTTAATTTTTACTTTTCCTGTTACTGTTTCTACTTCTTTACTAGTACCTAAAACTGCTTCAGAGAAATTTATGTATAAATCGTAATGAATATTAGTGCCTTCTCTTTTTAATTTATCATGAGGAATTTCTTCAATTAACACTAATAAATCTCCAGCAACTGAATTTTTACCTGGAGCTTCATTTCCTTTACCTCCCACTTTTAATTGTACACCTTCTGTAACACCTGCAGGAATGTTAATAGAAACTGTTTCTTCGTTTACTACAAGTCCTTGTGCATCTGCTCCATTTGGCTTACTACTTATAATTTCTCCAGCACCAGAACAAGTACTACAAGTAGTTGCTGTTTGCATTCTACCTAAAATGGTATTGGTTACTCGCATTTGTTGCCCTGAACCATTACATGTTGAACAAGTTTTATATTTTACACCACTTGCTTGTACTTTTCTACGAACTTTAACCTTTTTTTCGATGCCTTTAGCTATCTCTTCTAAAGTTAGTTTTACACGAATTCGCATATTACTTCCTTTAACTCTAGCTTGTCTTTGGCCTCCACCACCAAAACCACCAAAGCCACCTCCAAAACCACCACCCCCAAAGATGTCTCCAAACTGACTGAATATGTCATCCATATTCATGCCTCCACCTCCAAAGCCTCCTCCACCTTGAGGACCATCAAAGGCTGCATGACCATATTGATCATATCTAGCTTTTTTGTTTTCGTCGCTCAAAACTTCATAAGCTTCTGCAGCTTTTTTAAAGTTTTCTTCTGCAACAGTATCTCCTGGGTTTTTATCTGGATGATATTTTATAGCCATTTTTCTATAGGCTTTCTTAATTTCTGCTTGTGATGCTGATTTTGATATGCCTAATATTTCGTAAAAGTCTTGTTTTGCCATTTTAATTCAATTATCAATTACCATAAATCAACAGTGAATGGTAATTGTACATTGTTAATTTATTGTCCTATCACTACTTTTGGGTAGCGAATAATTTTATCTCCTAACTTGTATCCTTTTTCAACACAATCAATCACTTTACCTTTTAAATCTTCTGAAGGTGCAGGGATTTGAGTGATTGCTTCGTGAATTTCTGCATCAAAAGCATCACCATTATTGGTCTCTATACTAGATAAGCCTTTTTGTTCTAATGTTTTATAGAATTTATTATAAATTAGAAGTACTCCTTTTTTTAATTCTACTTCTTTATCATCTTCCATGTGTGACAATGCACGTTCAAAATCATCTACAACTGGCAGTAAGGATGTCATTAATTCTTGTCCTGCAGTTTTAAATAATTCTATTCTTTCTCTTGAAGTACGTTTTTTATAGTTTTCATATTCTGCAAAAAGTCTTAAAAATTTATCTTTCTCAATATTAATTAACTCTTCTGCAGTTGCCTCTTCTTTAGTATCATTAGCTTCTACATCTTGGTTTTCTTCAACCTGTGTATTCTCTTGCTCGTTTTTTAACTCTTCTTCTTTTATATTTTCTTTCTTACTCATTACGTTGTAATCGTTAAATTGTCATTCAATAATTGGCAAAAATTTTGCCAATAAAAAAATAGTGCCATATTGACACTATTCTATTATATACTAATAAATATTAATTATTTATTCTTTCAATTTTTGCTCCTATAGATTTTAAACGAGCTTCAATATTTTCATAACCTCTATCTATTTGTTCTATATTGTGAATTGTACTTGTTCCTTTTGCAGAAAGTGCAGCTATCAATAATGAAATTCCTGCTCTAATATCTGGAGATGTCATTGTTGTAGCTTTTAATTTACTTTGAAAATTATGACCAATAACTGTTGCTCTGTGTGGATCGCACAAAATTACTTTGGCACCCATATCTATCAATTTATCAACAAAAAATAAGCGACTTTCGAACATTTTTTGATGTATTAAAACTGTACCTTTTGCTTGAGTTGCTATGACTAAAACTATACTTAATAAATCTGGGGTAAAACCAGGCCAAGGAGCATCTGAAACTGTTAGAACAGAACCATCTATATAATTCTGAATTTCGTAAGATTCTTGTTCTGGAATGTAAATATCATCTCCTCTTTTTTCAAATTGAATTCCGAGTTTTTTAAACACATTTGGTATTTGCCCTAAATTCTCCCAACTTACGTCTTTAATAGTAAGTTCAGATCGAGTCATTACAGCAACACCAATCCAAGAACCAATTTCTATCATGTCTGGTAGCACTCTGTGTTCACATCCACCTAAAGCATCAACACCTGTTATCGTTAACAAATTAGAACCAACACCAGTAATATTTGCTCCCATTGAATTTAACATTTTACATAATTGCTGAATATATGGCTCACAAGCAGCATTGTATATGGTTGTTGTACCTGTGGCTAAAACAGCTGCCATTAAAATATTGGCTGTACCTGTTACAGAAGCTTCATCTAGCAACATGTCTGTACCAATCAATTCTTTTGCTTCTACTCCATAAAAATGCTCTTCTTTATTGTATCTAAATTTGGCACCTAATCTGATGAATCCCTCAAAATGAGTGTCTAGTCTTCTACGTCCTATTTTATCTCCTCCAGGTCTTGGAATGTATCCTTTTCCAAATCTTGCTAACAAAGGACCAACTATCATAATAGAGCCTCTTAAAGAACTCCCATCTTTTTTAAAATCTTTAGATTCTAAGTATTTTAGATTTAAATCATCAGCCTGAAAAGCGTATGAATTACTTCCTAATTTTTCAATCTTAACTCCTAGTTCTCCTAAGATAAAAATAAGCTTATTTACATCAATAATATCTGGTACATTATTAACGACAACTTTTTCTGGAGTTAATAAAACTGCACAAAGAATTTGTAAAACTTCGTTTTTAGCTCCTTGAGGAGTGATGGTTCCATTTAATTTGTGACCACCTTCAATCTTGAATGATGCCATGTATTAATATCTTTTTCTTCCTTTATTATTATGATGCGATTTCTTATGATTACTTTTTGAATTATTCTGACCTTGAGAATTTCTTTTCTTTAATAGATTTTTAGTTTCCGAAAGTGATTCGTCAGAATTTCTTAAATCTATTTTTCCATCAGATAAATCGTACAAATGATTAAAAATAACAGCATCATCAACTGTATCTTTATTCCAATTTAAGTAACATTTTTTCATATGATTAGCAACAGTATATACTAATGCTTCTTTCATATCACCTTCATCCCAACTTAAAGCAACGTTAATCATAGTTTGAATATTGTTACCATAATAACGATATTTTGATGCATATTTAGGGTAAGGTAAACTTTCTGGCTTTTCTTGCAATTCTTCTTTAGATGGAGTTGGATAAGGCGAATCTACATCTAAATTAAATTTAGACATGATAAAAAGTTGATCCCATAATTTGTGTTTAAAATCTGGAACATCTCTTAAATGTGGTTGTAAATTACCCATTACATCAACAATTGCTAATGCCATTTTATTGCGTTCTTCTTTGGTTTCTAAAGTTAAACAATGATCTACTAATTTTTGAATATGTCTACCATATTCAGGAATTATCATCAGTGTTCTTTCTGAATTGTATTCTAAATCGAATGTCATTTATCTATTTTTGTGAAGTGTGTTCTTGAATTTTTTTCTTTATAATTGTTTCAAAAGAAAAGTATTGAACGTACAACTTTATTTGTAGTTATTAAACGTTGCAAAATAACACTTTATTTTTATTTTTTACGAATGATTTTTAACCAATCACTTTTAATTTAGCAAATTGTAACAGTAACTTCTTTTTACCAACTGTGCTAAATTTTATTTCTGCTTTTTGGTTTGGTCCTTTACCTTCTAAAGCAATAACTTCTCCTGCACCAAATCTATTGTGTTCTACAATATTACCCACTGCAACATTACCATCAAATAAGTTGGTTTTAGTTGTAGCCTGTGAAACTTTTTTCAGGTTTTTAGGAATATTAATTTCTTTCTTTTTTATTAAATCTCTTTCAGCTTTTTTACGTTGAATAGGTTTTTGAAAACGGATTCCTTTTGGAGCATCATCAAAAATACTTTTATCTACAAAACGATTTACACTTGGCTCTGGTACTTTTGGTGTAATATAAAATAGAAATTGATCGTCTATTTCTTCTAAAAACCTACTTGGTTCTGCATCTACCAATTTTCCCCATCTATAACGTGTTTGTGCATAAGACAAATACGCTACTTTTTCTGCTCTTGTTAGTGCTACATAAAACAACCTACGCTCCTCCTCTAACTCGCTTCTAGTATTCATACTCATTGCAGAAGGGAATAAATTTTCCTCTAAACCAACAATATAAACATACAAATATTCTAAACCTTTAGATTGATGAATAGTCATTAAAGAAACTGTTGGTTTATTGTCTTCATTCTTAACATCAAAATCTGTAGCTAATGCAACATCTTCTAAAAATGATGTTAGAGAAGCATCTTCACCCTCTTCTATTTTATCTGTAATAAAATCTTTAATTCCGTTTAACAATTCCTGAACATTCTCTACTTTACTTACAGCTTCTGGTGTGCCATCTTTTTCTAAATCTTTGATTAATTGCGTTTGTTTAACAACAGTTTCTGCAATTTCGAAAGCATTTTTTGTTTTTGATTCAATTTGCAAACGCAAGATCATATTCATAAAATTCTGCAATTTATTTTTAGTTCCAGAATTTATTTTTACATCAATTTTATCGATATATTTTATTATTTCAAAAATTGATTTTTTATAGTGATTTGCTGCAATTGTAAGTCTATCTATAGTTGTAGCACCAATTCCTCTTGCAGGATAGTTGATAATTCTTTTTAAAGCTTCTTCATCATTAGGATTGATTAAAATACGTAAATACGATAAAATATCTTTAATCTCTTTTCTTTGATAAAATGAAATTCCACCATAAATTTTATAATCTATGTTCTTTTTACGCAAAGCATCTTCAATAGCTCTAGATTGTGAATTTGTTCTATACAGTACACAAAAATTATCTGGAGTTAATTGATTATTCATCATGTTTTCCCAAATAGATTGTGCTACAAAACGCCCTTCTTCACCATCAGATATGGTACGCATTACGTTTATAGAATCTCCAGCATCATTGCTAGTCCAAACCTCTTTGTCTAATTTGGTTTTATTTCTTGCAATTACTGAATTTGCTGCATTTACAATATTCTTTGTAGATCTATAGTTTTGTTCTAATTTAAAGGTTTTTACATCAGGATAATCTTTTTGAAAATTTAAAATGTTCTGAATATTAGCACCTCTAAAACTATAAATACTCTGAGAATCGTCTCCAACCACACAAATATTCCCAAATTTATCAGCTAAAGCTCTAACAATTATATATTGAGAGTGGTTTGTATCTTGATACTCATCAACCATAATGTATCTAAACCTGTCTTGATATTTTGCTAAAACATCTGGAAAACGTGCTAACAATTCATTAGTTCTTAGCAATAAATCATCAAAATCCATTGCACCAGATTTAAAACATCTATCTACATATTCTTTATATATATCACCAACTTTTGGCCTACTTGCATGTAAATCTGCTTCTTGTAAATCAGAATTATTATAGTATGCTCTTACAGTAATTAAACTGTTTTTAAATGATGAAATTCTACTTAAAATCTGTTTTGGTTTGTACCTTTCTTTATCAAGATTCATTTCTTTAATAATTGCGGTTATTAAACGAACAGAATCTTGTGTATCATAAATGGTAAAATTGCTTGGAAAACCTAATTTATCTGCTTCTGACCTTAAAATTCTTGCAAAAACTGAGTGAAAAGTTCCCATCCACAAATTTTTAGCTTCACTTTGGCCAACAACTCCAGCAATTCTTGCCTTCATTTCTTTGGCTGCTTTGTTTGTAAATGTGAGCGATAAAATATTAAAGGCATCTACTCCAGATTGCATTAAATGTGCAATTCTGTATGTTAAAACTCTCGTTTTTCCAGAACCTGCACCAGCAATAATAATCATTGGGCCATCCTTTTGTAAGACTGCTTGTTTTTGTGCTTCGTTTAATGAATTTAAGTAGCTATTCAATGTTGTATTTTGAAAGAATTTAGAAAGTGTGAAATTAGCCAAACAAATTCTTTTTTAAAAGGAAGTAGATTAGTTTTTATAAACATTTTAATTAAAAAAAGTACATTTGTAAATATCGTTTTTTTATGGAAGATAAAATCTTAGAAAGTATCGCTTATATTTTACCTGCAGCTGTAACAGGTTTTGTTGCATATTATATGTTTAATGGTTTTATAAATGCTAAAAATTCTGAAAAAAATTTAGAAATATTAGCACAAAAAAAGAAAGAAGCATTACCTATAAAATTGCAAGCTTATGAAAGAATGTTATTGTTTTGTGAACGCATAAACCCAGTTAAAATGCTTGTAAGAATTAAACCTATTTCTGAAAACACAAACGACTACTTACAACTTGTTATAGCAAACATAGAACAAGAATTTGAACATAACTTAGTACAGCAAATTTATATATCTAATGATTGTTGGACTGCAATTTTAGTAACAAAAGCCAACATTATTAATAAGTTAAAAAAAGCAGCAGAAAGTGCATCATCAGCAAAAGAGTTTAGAGAAAATCTTTTAATTGATTATTCTAAGTTAGATTCGCCCACTGAAACTGTAATAGCATTTATTAAAAATGATGTGAAAAAATTACTATAAAAAAAGCCTTCTAAAAAGAAGGCTTTTTTGTAAATGATAACTCAATATCAAAAGTTGGGGAAAAATATGTTTTCTATTATTCTTACATAGATTAAACAAAATGTTTCAAATTTTATTAATTCTAACTTAAAATAATTTTTAAAAAGATTTAAACTTATTTTAAATATACTAAAATATATATTATTATGATTTTAGCTCAAACTCAAAAAATTAATTTTACGTTAAAAAACAGTTTTTTAATTATATAACTTTTTACTTATCAATAAGTTAACGAAAAACTATTTTAACATAAGTTTAACATTTTATTAATATTCTTAATTATTAAAAATTAAATGTTAAGCCTAAATTATAATTCCTACCACGAGTTGTAAAACCAGCAATTTCTTGAAAATCTTCATTAAACAAATTAGTTACACTTCCATAAAAAATAACCTTTTTATCTAATAAACTGTGGTTTATAAAAAGATCTACCAAACTATAAGATTCTAATGCTAGATTACCAAAATCTTTTGTTTCTCCAACAAACCTATAACTTAACGAAGAAAAAGTAGTTGGCAAAATTTCATAATTTGCTCTTAAAAAAAATTTATTTTGAGGAATTTTTAAAAGTAAATTCTCATCTCTATCTATAAAAGTATAGTTTGCAGTTAAATTCAGTTTTTGAGTTGCTTTGTATGAAACCTCAGTTTCTAAACCTCTTGCTAAAAAAGTTCCAAAATCATTTATTGTTTGAAACGTTGTAGGATCATAACCTATTTTATTAGTTTCTTCTCTGTAAAAGTATGTTGCATTTATATTCAACTTATTTCCTAAAGATATATCAAAACCACCTTCAATTGTAATATCTTCTTCTGGTAATAATTCATCTATAGTAGTTAATTTTGTGAAAATTTCTGATAAAGTTGGTGTAATAAAAGCAGTACTATATGATGCAAAAACTTTTACATTATTATAATTATTAAAAGTAAAATTATAAGATGGGTTAATGTTAAAAACAAAATTATTACCATATTCACTGTGAATATTTAAACGTGTACCTGTGTTTAAATTAAAACCAAAGTTTGAGTTGTAATTCACAGAAATATAAGGGTCGTAAAAATGTTGTTTTCCTCTACCCTCTTCTATTGTACTAAATGATGTTTTTTGAATCATATCTTGATATTGAGCTGTAAGCCCTGTTAAAAAAGAAAACTGATTATTAATTTTATAATTATTAAAAACATCAAAACCATAAACTTCTCCATAGAAAAAATCGTTTGAAGGAGTTTCATTTCTATCAATTTCTGTTAAAAACGTTCTAATTTTTAGCTCACCTTTTTTGTAAGAATAATCTGCATTTACACCAACTCTTTTCTGCTTACTAGTGGAGTTATTATTCTTATCTGCTGGAATGCTAGCAAACGTAACTGGATCAAAATTAAAACCATCAAAATCTGTAGAAAATTCATCAAAACTAGATAAAACACCAAGCTTTAATTTATCATTTAATTGGTAATTAATTTTAATTAAAGCATTTTGTCTAGAGAAATTATCTTCATTAAAAGGAATATCAGCAGTGCTTTCTGCAGCAGATAATCCTTTAGATCCATTTGCATTTAAAGCCAATAAGTAATCTACTTTACCTAAAGAGCCATTAAAATTAAAGTTAGTAGTAGTTTCTTTAACTGATAAAATATTTAATTCACTCGAAGAATTTGTGCCTAATGATGTAGAATAAGTTCCAGAAAACTCTTTTTTAGAAGCTTTTTTTAGAATGATATTAATAACACCTGTTGCAGCTCCTGTTCCATATAAAACAGATGATGCGCCTTTTAAAACCTCAATACTTTCTATTTGATTGATATCTATTTGACGTAAATCAAAATCACCATTAAAAGATGATGGATCATTTACATTTACACCATCAATTAAAATAGCAACTTGTCTATTTCTACCTCCTCTTATGTAATATCCTAAATTTTGACCTCTTGTACTAAAATTACCATTAATTTCTACTCCAGGAACATCATTAAGTAAGTCAACTAGAGTTTTACCTCTACTATTTTCTATAACTTCTTGTGTAATTTTATACACATTTTTACCAACATTTTTTTTATTGGATGCAAATTTAGTTGCAGTAACTACAACTTCATTTAAAGATTCTACTTTCTCTTCTTTTTGTTGAGAAAATACATTTGTGCTGACAATACTACATGCCAAAACACCAACAATACATAATTGTTTTTTCATTTTAATAAATTTGATTTACAATAAATCAGGCAAATTTTGTGTACAAACAAAAAGATTAGTACATAAACTTTTATCCCGAAAGTTTTTAACTCGTGATTTGGGGCAGGTCTCCTGACTTGTTTTTATGTTATTTGCCTTCCCAATAAAAAAATCAGTGGCATAAGAAATAAATAACATCCTCTATTGAAGTACTGAATCAAATTCAGCATAAACTTACAGTTGCGGGTACAGCTCTGGATTTTAACCAGATTCCCTTTTAATTTAATAACAAACAATTATGTTATTAAAACCAAAAATCGTGGCAAATATAGCTTCATTATTTTTAAGAATGCAATAAAAAACGTCTCAAATATAAATAGTGTTACTACTTTTGTAAAATGTTATTTTTTAAACAAAAGCATTAAATATAATTATCATGAATTGTAAACTATATCAAAAAAAAACGTATGTATTGATTCTTTTTTCTTTTCTGATGATTTTATTTTCGTGTAAAAAAGAAAAACAAACTAACTCAGAAACCACATATAATAGCAAAATTAGATATGCAAAAGGGTTTGATATTGTAATTGAAAATGGGGTTAAAAAATTAATTGTGAAATCTGCTTATAAAGGTTCATCAGAAAACTTTGAGTATATTATCAAAAACAAAAAAAACAGCAATAATTCTAAAATCTTTAAATCAATCATTTATACTCCAGTTGATCGTATTGTGGTTACATCTACTACTCATATTCCTATGGTTGAATTATTAAATGAAGAAAACTCAATTATTGGATTTCCATATTCTAAGTACGTATCTTCTAGCAAAACAAGAGCATTAATTGATGGTGGAAAAATAACTGAAATTGGTAAAGAAAGTTCTCTAAATACAGAAATATTACTTGATTTAAAACCGGAATTGGTAGTTGGTTACAGTGTTTCAACTGCAGATAAATCTTTAACAACCCTTAAAAAAGCAGGTTTAAATGTAATTTATAATGGAGATTGGTTAGAAGAAACACCACTTGGAAGAGCTGAGTGGATACGTTTTTTCGGAGTACTTTTCAATAAAGAGAAACAAGCAGATAGCATTTTTAGAGCTATTGAACAAAACTATAATTCTGCAAAAAAAATAGCTCAACAATCTCTTAATAAACCAACAGTATTATCTGGAGCAATTATGAGTAAAGATATTTGGAACTTACCTGGAGGAGAAAGTTTTGTTGCTCAGTTTTTAAAAGATGCTAACTTAAATTATTTATGGCAAAATACAGTAGGAAAAGGAAGTTTATCTTTGAATTTTGAAAGTGTTTTTGATAAAGGTGCAAATGCTGATTTTTGGATTGCTCCTGGATATTTTTCTTCAAAAGAACAACTTTTACAAAGCAACAATTTGTATGAAAATTTTAAACCTTTTAAAAACGATAATATTTATACACCATCTACAAAAAAAGGTAAAAGTGGTGGTGTTATCTATTATGAATTAGCACCTACTAGACCAGATTTAGTTTTAAAAGATTTAATTAAAATTACAAACCCTGATTTACTGCCAAATTATACACTTACTTTTTTTGAAAAAATGAAGTAATTTTAGCTATTAATATTAAAAAGGTTAGAAAAATAAAAAACCCTCAATCAAATATAGATTGAGAGTTTCATTAAAAACTGGGGAAATTATATCATTTTACCAAATTTAAGTATTTTATTAAAAAAATCAGACTAAAATTTGGGTGGTTTTTGGGTAGTAAAGCTGTATTTAATTAGATATTAATTGAGCTTTAGAAATATTAAGCGCTTCTTTTCTACTTTTAATATTTAATTTATCGTAAATATTCTTTACATGAAATTTTACTGTATTTACAGATATATTAACTTGGCTTGCTATTTCTTTGTTTGATTTTCCCTTAACAATTAAATCAAAAATTTCTCTTTCTCTAATACTTAACTTAATCAAATTATCGTTATAAAAATCTTTTATCCCTTTTGATTTTTTAGACTCTAACTGTTTTAAGTATTTAATAATTTCAGTTTTCATAAAACTATTTTTCTTTCTTAAAGTTTTTTCTCTTAAAACCAAGGCAAACCACAAACCTATAATTTGTAAAACTCCTCCTACTTTTAAAACAATATAGTTATCAAAAAAAGTAATTCCATAGTTTCTCAGAACAAATGTATCAACTCCAGAAAATAAAGACAATGCAAAAGCAAAAACTAATATTTTTGTAAAATCATCTCTATTATACAAAAGAACAATGCTAAACCAGTAAATTATAAAAAGTAAAAAAACTAGAGCATTAAGTAGCATAAATACATGTTGATTATTAGTATACATAAAAATAAAGGCGGTAAAAACAATAACAGCTCCTATTGAATATGCATACTTTTTTACATTGGGATACACGTTTTCTAAAATAAGAAAACTATTTACGAATTTTGCTAAAGAGTATGCTGCTAATATGTAATTTAGTGATGTAACTATGTTAATAACAACCTTACTTATCCCTAAAAACTTTAAGATACCATCTAAAATTAAATAGCTGATAACAACAGAAATCATAAATAATGCGTAATAAAGAAAAGTATAATCTCTAAAGAAATAAAAATGAAAAAGACTGTATAGAATTACTAAAAAAGAAAAACCATAATAAAACCCATTAATTAAAAATTGAAGATTTTCATCAAATAAAGCACTAGATTCCTCTTTTAATTCTACAGGAAAATAAGATACTAAGAAAGAATTCATTTTAATGTATACATCATTTTCTCTAGTAAACTCATAACTCAAGTACCTGCTGTTTGGCATAGCTTTAACTTCTTTTGAGTTTTGATAAGCTTTTGGGTTTTTAGGACTTATACTATTAATTTTAAAAAAATAAGATTTGTTTGTTGCTGCTTTTGGTATTTTAAACCAAAAACTGGCATCTGAGTATTTATCTAAAACTAAATCTTTAACTAATTTAAAATCTGTAACTTTTTCTATGGTTTTAAAAGAGTGTTGATTTAAACTATCCTTAAAAAAAAAGACCTCATTCTGAGCATTTACGTTATAAAAAGTAATTAAAACAAAGAAGAGGATAAAATGTTTCATTTAATATTTTTTTTCAATTTGCTTTGCTCTCATATATAAAAATAAAGGAAACGTAAACGCAACTGCAACCAGAAATGTTAACGGAATTAAAACCCACCAATATTTAATTTTTAAACGTAAAGATTCTGGAATTAAAAAAGCAAAAAAGGTTAAACAAACTACTGTTAAATCTGCTCCAAAAGATTTTCCTGCAAAATTTTGTTGTGCGTCTTGAAAAAAACCTACCAAACTTGCATTTTCTACTGTATTAAAATATTGAATATTATAATACCAAGTATAGCATAAGCCTAAAACAGAAAGAAATAAATAAAGGTGTTTAAACTTCATAACTAAAATAGTTTGGTTTGATTTTCATCATCTTTCTTCTTCTGCTCTGCTTTCTTTTTTGCAATTGATTTTTGAAGTGCTATTTTAGCTTTTTCTTCTGCAGATAATTCACCAGAAATAGGTTTTTTAGAACTAGTATCATCTACTTCAATTGGTAATTTATCTTCTACTATTTCTTCATCTACCACTTCTATTTCTTCAGAAGTTTCTTCTTTAGGTTCTTTAAATGGCAAAGGTTCTAATAAATTTACATTCTTTATTTTATCTGTTGTTAATTGGTTTCCTAATGCTTTAATACCCTTAACAGCAATAAATTCTTCAAAATTTAATTCTTCGTTTTCTAAACTTCTTTTCGAAAATTGTATTTCAGCAATTGGTCTAAAATCTGTAGCAACAATTTCTAATTGACTTTTTGGATGATCAGAAATAAAATCTTCTTCCTTTTCAGTAGTTTCTATGAGAAAACGTTTTACATAATAACGCTCTTTTTCGCCATCAAAATAAATAGCTGAAATTGGTTTGCTAGGTTTCCACTTTTCTAATACAATCATATCATCTTCAAAATGCATTGCCAAGTCTGGTTTTACAGCTTTTGCTTTTCCACTTTGAGTAATGATTAACAGTTTATCTTCGGCTCTAAATTCACCTAAGAGTTCACCTCTATTGTCAACATTTAAACGTTGCACAGTATCATCGAACCAAATTTTACGTGGTTTTAGAGTTGATGCTCCTGCTTCTTTAAATTCAACTTTTTTTACTGCATATTTGGTAATGGTATTTCCACGAACACCTCTTCCTTTTACAGCTAAATCTGCAAAATCAATATCCCATTTTAGTTTTTTTACACTACCTACATTTCTTAAATTGATAGTAACTATTTCTGCTTCTCCATTAGGATTTGCAGAAAAATAATGCACCAAAGAATCTTTTTTACCATTTGTTAAATCGTACTCTTTATCTCTAGTAACAGAAGTAACATTAAAGCGTTTCATATAACTTGGTCCACCTTTTCCATCTCTGTACATCATGTTGTAAACAGTACGTTTATCTTTCTTTTTAAATACAGCTACATGAATAATATTTTTACCAACAAACGTTTTAGAGTCTATTTTTGTAACAGACATAACACCATCGTTTCTAAAAATAATAATATCGTCTATATCTGAACAATCTGTAACAAACTCGTCTCTTTTTAAAGATGTTCCAATAAAGCCTTCTGCTCTATTTACATAGAGTTTTGTATTGTTCATAGCTACTTTAGAGGCAACAATATCATCAAAAACTCTAATTTCTGTTTTGCGCTCTTTTCCTTTACCATAAGTATCTTTTAGGCGCTTAAAATACTCTATTGCAAACTCAATTAAGTTTGCTAAGTTGTTTTTTACAGCTGCTATTTTTTCTTCTAAACCTTCTATAAATTGTTTAGCTTTATCTATATCGAATTTTGATATTTTTTTTATTCTTATTTCTGTTAAGCGAACAATATCATCTTCTGTAACTGCTCTTTTTAAATGTTTTATATGAGGTTGTAAACCTTTATCAATTGCGTTTATAACTCCTTGCCAAGTTTCTTCTTCTTCAATATCTCTATAGATTCTATTTTCTATAAAAATGCGTTCTAAAGATGAAAAATGCCATTGTTCTTCCAACTCATTTAACTGAATTTCTAGCTCTTTTTTTAGCAATTCTACTGTTAAATCTGTTGAGTGTTTTAACATTTCAGATACACCAACAAAAACAGGTTTATTGTCTTCAATTGTACAAGCTAAAGGAGATATAGAAGTTTCACAATTGGTAAACGCATACAAAGCATCTATAGATTTATCAGGAGAAACATTTGGTGGTAAATGCACCAAAATTTCTACTTCTGCTGCAGTATTATCTTCAATTTTTTTAATCTTTATTTTACCTTTATCATTTGCTTTAAGAATACTATCAATTAAAGAGGATGTTGTTGTACCAAAAGGAATTTCATTAATAACTAAAGTCTTCTTATCTAACTGAGAAATTTTTGCTCTAATTCTTACCTTCCCTCCTCTTTTACCATCTTTATATGCAGTAAAATCTGCAATACCACCTGTTAAAAAATCGGGTACAATTTTAAAACTACGTCCTTTTAAATATTTTATAGAAGCATCAATCAGTTCAATAAAATTGTGAGGCAATATTTTTGTTGATAAACCAACAGCAATTCCTTCTGCACCTTGAGCTAATAATAGTGGAAATTTTACAGGTAAGTCTATAGGCTCTTTTCGTCTACCATCATAAGACAATTTCCATTCTGTAGTTTTTGGATTAAAAACAACGTCTAAAGCAAATTTAGACAAACGTGCTTCTATATATCTTGATGCTGCAGCTCTATCACCAGTTAAGATATTACCCCAGTTTCCTTGCATATCTATGAGCAATTCTTTTTGCCCCATTTGTACCATTGCATCTGCAATAGAAGCATCTCCATGTGGATGATATTGCATGGTATGCCCAACAATGTTCGCAACTTTATTGTAGCGTCCATCATCTAAATCTTTCATAGAATGCATAATTCTACGTTGCACAGGCTTTAAACCATCTTCTAAGGAAGGTACTGCTCTTTCCAAAATTACGTAAGAAGCATAATCTAAAAACCATTCTTTATACATACCTGTAACTTTGGTAATGGTTTCTTCTTGAGGTGTATCTGAATCCTCAATATTCTTATTTAAGTCTTCTATGTGTTCGTTATCGTTTATTTCTTCACTCATTTAATAATGATATCAATTTTATTAGTTAAATTGAACTTGTTCCGTTACAAAACTTAAGGTTTTATTAGATTGTAATAGTATAGTTACTTCGAATTTTACTATACTTTCTATTCCATTTTCATTTTTGAGATAAAATTCAAAACCATTTTGCCAATTTTCTTTTCTAGATATGAATTCTGAAATTGAAATATTTTCAGAATTAGAAAACTTAAATTCAAAATTATTAGTTACATCTGTTTTATTATTGGATTCATCTATTTGATTTACAATAATTTCCTGAACTTCTTCAATATATATGAAATTTGAATCGGGACAAGATGTTGCATAACTTTTTTGAAAACCAAATTTATTAATTGAATTAAATAAGAAAGCTACTTGCTTTAATTCTTCTTTTAAAACTATACTTAATACAAAGTTTGACTTGTTTATTTTAGTATTAAAATCGGTATCCGTAAATATGTTATTATCTTCAACTAAGGTTCTTACAGTAATATCAGAATAAGTAACTTCAAAAGTACCTGGATCTGGACAGCAAGAGGCTATGAATTGTAATCCGAAAATTACTGTAAAAACAATAGCTATTTTTTTTTTCATTTTTTAAATTAAATTTAGATTGTTCATAATTTTGCCTTAAGAAAAATAGATAATTATTAATTTATTCTTCAACATAATCCAACTCAACTTTTAAATTCTCAATAATAAACTTCTGTCTATCAGGTGTATTTTTACCCATATAAAATTGCAACATCTGTTCAATAGACATTTCTTTGTCTAACATAACAGGGTCTAAACGAATATCATCACCAATAAAATGTACAAATTCATTTGGAGATATTTCACCCAAACCTTTAAATCGGGTTATTTCTGGTTTTCCTTTTAATTTTTCTATAGCTTCTCTTTTTTCGTCATCTGAATAACAGTAAAAAGTTTGTTTTTTGTTACGAACTCTAAACAAAGGTGTTTCTAAAATATACAAATGACCTTCTTTAATCAATTCTGGAAAAAATTGTAAGAAAAAGGTAATTAACAACAAACGAATGTGCATACCATCTACATCTGCATCTGTTGCAATTACAATATTGTTGTAACGTAAATCTTCTAAGCCATCTTCTATATTTAAAGCTGCTTGTAACAGATTAAATTCTTCGTTTTCATACACTATTTTCTTACTTAATCCGTATGAATTTAAAGGCTTCCCTTTTAAACTAAATACAGCTTGTGTATTAACATTTCTTGATTTTGTTATAGAACCAGAAGCAGAATCTCCCTCTGTAATAAACAAAGTAGTCTCTAAATAATTTTCTTTTTTAATATCTCCTAAATGAATTCTACAATCTCTTAATTTTTTGTTGTGTAAACTTGCTTTTTTAGCTCTATCTCTTGCTAGTTTTCGAATTCCAGATAGTTCTTTTCGTTCTTTTTCTGCTTGAACAATTTTCTTTAAAAGCTTGTCTGCAACTTCTGTATTTTTATGTAAATAGTTATCTAAGTTTGTTTTTACAAAATCATTAATATAGGTTCTTACAGTTGGTAAATTGCCTCCCATTTCTGTAGAACCCAATTTTGTTTTCGTTTGACTTTCAAAAACGGGTTCCATCACTTTTATAGCGATAGCTGCAATTACTGATTTTCGAACATCTGAAGCTTCGAAACTTTTGCCATAAAACTCACGAATTGTTCTAACAATAGCTTCTCTAAAAGCAGATTGATGTGTACCTCCTTGAGTAGTATGTTGCCCATTTACAAAGGAATAATACTCTTCTGAATATTGTGTTTTACTATGAGTTATTGCAACTTCTATATCATCTCCTTTTAAATGAATTATTGGATACAGCATATCTTCTGTATTGTTATTATCTTCCAATAAATCTTTTAATCCGTTTTTAGAGAAGAACTTTTCTCCATTAAAAATAATAGTTAAGCCAGGATTTAAGTACACATAATTTTTTAGCATTTTAGCTACGTACTCATTCCTGAATTTATATTTTTTGAAAATTTCTTCATCTGGCACAAAAGAAACTTTAGTTCCTTTTCTTCTAGAAGTTTCCTCTAAAAACTCTTCATTTTCTAAATTACCTTGACTAAATTCTGCTGATGCTGATTTTCCTTCACGTGAAGACTCAACTCTAAAAAAAGATGATAAAGCATTTACAGCTTTTGTACCTACTCCATTTAAACCAACAGATTTTTTAAACGCTTTAGAATCGTATTTACCACCAGTATTCATTTTAGAAACTACATCCACTACTTTTCCTAAAGGAATTCCACGTCCATAATCACGAACTGTTACTTTACTACCATGAATAGAAATTTCAATAGTTTTTCCAGCCCCCATTACAAATTCATCAATAGAGTTGTCTAAAACTTCTTTAACTAAAATATAAATTCCATCATCTGCAGAAGATCCATCACCTAATTTACCAATATACATTCCTGGTCGCATTCTAATATGCTCTTTCCAGTCTAATGATCTAATATTATCTTCTGTATATTTTGTTTCTTGACTCATGTAAACGCTTACTATTATTAGGATTGAAGTAGATGCAAGATAACATTAACACAAGAAAAATAAAACAGCAATGTTGATAAGTTATTAACAGGATTTCAACTGTAATTTGATACCCCAAAAAGATAAAAACAAACATTAATGATAAATCAAAAAACAAATAAAAAACACAAAAAAAAACAATATGTTATATTTTTAAACAAATAATAAAACCTTACACAAATTAGCTACTTTTGATAAGAATTAAAATGAAAACTTGTGGATAGAAATCAACTTTTAGAATTAGCAAATAGATATGGAAGCCCTTTATATGTTTACGATACAGATAAAATAGCTTCTCAATATCATAGATTAACTGATGCGTTTAGTAGTGTACAAAATTTAAAATTAAATTATGCTGTTAAAGCATTATCTAACATCAATATTTTAAAGTTTTTTAAAAATTTAGGTGCTGGTTTAGACACTGTTTCTTATCAAGAAGTTCAATTGGGTTTAACTACAGGAATTGAACCTAAAAATATTATTTATACTCCAAATGGAGTTTCTCTACAAGAAATTGAAGAAGTTGCTCAATTAGGTGTACAAATTAATATAGATAACCTATCTATCTTAGAACAATTTGGACAAAAACACCCAGATATTCCTGTTTGTGTGCGTATAAATCCACATATTATGGCTGGTGGAAACTCTAAAATTTCTGTAGGTCATATCGATTCTAAATTCGGAATTTCAATTCATCAAGTTCCACACATAAAACGTGTTGTTGAAAATACAGGTATGAATATTAACGGAATTCACATGCACACAGGCTCTGATATTTTAGATATCGACACTTTTTTACGTGCTACAGAAATTTTATTTGATGTTGCTAAACAATTTGATAATATTGATTTTATCGATTTTGGTAGTGGTTTTAAAGTACCTTACAAAGAAGGTGATATATCAACTGACATAGAACAATTAGGTGTGCAACTATCAGAAAGATTTAACGAGTTTTGTGTAGAATATGGAAAAGACATCACTTTAATGTTTGAACCAGGTAAATTTTTAGTTTCTGAAGCTGGTGTATTTTTAGCAAAAGTAAATGTTGTAAAACAAACAACTTCAACTGTTTTTGCGCATGTAGATTCTGGTTTCAACCATTTTGTAAGACCTATGATGTACAACTCATTCCATCAAATTTCTAACATTTCAAATCCAGAAGGAAGAGATCGTTATTATTCTGTGGTAGGTTACATTTGTGAAACAGATACTTTTGGTTCTAATAGAAGAATTTCAGAGATTTCTGAAGAAGATATCTTATGTTTTCATAATGCTGGTGCCTACTGTTTTTCAATGGCTTCTAACTACAATTCTAGATATTTACCTGCAGAAGTAATGTTGGTAGATGGCAAAGATTACTTAATTCGAAAAAGGCAAACCATTCAAGATATTTTACACAACCAAGAAATTGTAGAATTACCTCAAAAAGCTCAAATAAAAGAAAAAGCTACTGTATAAGTTTGCAAATAAATATATTATTTTAGCCATAAATTCAAACGAATTTGTGGCTATTTTTTTATGAATAATATATGGAATTAAGAAAATCAACTTTAGAAGATGTCCCAAGAATTATGGAGATTATAAATGACGCAAAAGCATTATTAAAGTCTTTATATATTGATCAATGGCAAAATGGATATCCAAATGCTGAACAAATTGAAAACGACATCAAAAACCTAGAAAGTTTTGTTGTGGTTGATGAAAATAATAACGTTTTAGCTACAACCATGTTTACTTTAAGGAAAGAACCTACTTATAAAATTGTAGAAAATGGTAATTGGCTAATTGATGAAAATTTGCCTTATGGAGTAATTCATAGATTAGCCATGAGTAAGGATTTTAGAGGAAAAGGAGTTGCAAAATTTATTTTTAACGAATTGCATCAAGAACTGAAACATCAAAACATTAAAAGCTTAAAAATTGATACACATGAAGAAAATATTGGCATGCAATCACTTATTAAAAAAATGGGCTATCAATATTGTGGAATAATATACACAAATTACAGTGCAAAACGCTTGGCTTTTGAGAAAGTAATTTATTAAAACATCAATTTTAAAACTATATTTACATCCTCATAAATTAACTTTTATGAGTTTTTTTTTCTGATAAATTAAATATATAAATGCAAATTCTTCAATATATAATTCAACAAACACAACTATCATCAAAATCTGTAGAAAACACCATTTCTCTTTTAAATGAAGATGCTACAATTCCCTTTATTTCTAGATATAGAAAAGAAATGACAGGAAATTTAGACGAGATTCAGATTGGAGAAATTGTAAAGTTTAAAGATATTTTTGATACTCTTGAAAAGAGAAAAACCACCATTTTAAAAGCTTTAGAAGAGCAAAATGTTTTAACAGATGAATTAAAACAAAAAGTAAATAACTCTAAAGATTTAATAACTCTAGAAGATTTGTATTTGCCTTTTAAAAAGAAGCGAAAAACAAAAGCAGAAACTGCACGCTTGCAAGGTTTAGAGCCTTTGGCAAAAATGATTATGGGTCAGAAAGTAAATGACTTAGCTTATACTGCATCAAAATATATTAAAAATGATATTGAAACTCAAGAAGATGCTTTAGAAGGCGCACGTTTTATTATTGCAGAATGGATTAACGAAAGAACTGATATCAGAAACAATATCAGAAGAGAATTAGAACGTTTTGCAACCATTTCATCTAAAGTTATTAAAACTAAAAAAGATGATGAAAAAGCACAAAAATTTAAAGATTATTTTGATTGGAGTGAATCTTTAAATCGAATTCCTTCACATAGATTCTTGGCTATTTTACGAGCAGAAAGTGAAGGTTTTATTCGAATAAAAGTAGAAATAGATACAGAGAGAATTCTACAAAGAATAGAAAATAGAATTATTAGAACTCAAAATGAATGCGCAGTTCAAATTGAACTGGCTATAAAAGATGCTTTTAAAAGATTATTATATCCTTCTTTATCTAACGAAACACTTTCTCTTGCTAAAGAAAAAGCAGATGATAATGCTATAGCTGTATTTTCAAAAAACTTAAAACAATTGCTTCTAGGAGCACCATTAGGCGAAAAAAGTGTATTGGCAATAGATCCAGGTTTTAGATCTGGTTGTAAAATTGTATGTTTAAATAAACAAGGAGAGTTAAAACATAATGAAACCGTTTTTCCTCATGCTCCACAGGATCAATCTTTAGATGCTATTAAAAAAATTAGTTCTATAGCAGAAGCGCATAAAATTGAAGCGATTGCTATAGGAAATGGAACAGCCTCTAGAGAAACAGAGCAACTCATCAAAAAAATTCAGTTTAAACATAAAGTTGATGTTTTTGTGGTAAGTGAAGCTGGTGCCTCTATTTATTCAGCGTCTAAAATTGCTAGAGATGAGTTCCCAAATTACGATGTAACTGTTAGAGGAGCTGTTTCCATTGGTAGACGATTGCAAGATCCTTTGGCTGAATTGGTTAAAATTGATGCAAAATCAATTGGAGTTGGCCAATATCAGCATGATGTAGACCAAACAAAATTGAAAAAAGCCTTAGATATAACAGTAGAAAGCTGTGTGAATACTGTTGGTGTAAACATTAATACAGCTAGTGAATCATTATTAAGTTATGTCTCTGGAATAGGTCCAAAATTAGCAGAAAATATTGTAAACTATAGAAATGAAAATGGTTCTTTTCAATCTAGAAATCAAATCAAAAAAGTAGCAAGATTAGGAGGTAAAGCTTTTGAGCAAGCTGCTGGATTTTTAAGAATTAAAAATGGTAAAAACCCTTTAGACGATTCTGCTGTGCATCCAGAAAGTTATAATTTAGTTGATAAAATAGCAACAGATTTAAACCTAAA
Source organism: uncultured Polaribacter sp. (assembly GCA_964565055.1). Taxonomy (GTDB): domain Bacteria; phylum Bacteroidota; class Bacteroidia; order Flavobacteriales; family Flavobacteriaceae; genus Polaribacter. The sequence goes on from CAZMDC010000003.1 coordinate 95,188, forward strand.
AATTTCTGAGTTGATTGGAAACAAAGAAATCATTCAAAAAATAAATTTACAAAACTACATTTCTGAAACCATTGGTTTACCTACGTTAAAAGATATCATTACTGAATTAGAAAAACCAGGTTTAGACCCAAGAGCAACAGCTAAAGTGTTTTCTTTTGATGCCAATATTAAAACTATTAATGATTTAAGAATTGGGCAATTACTACCTGGAATTGTAAATAATATTACCAATTTTGGTTGTTTTGTTGATATAGGAATTAAAGAAAGTGGACTTATTCATGTTTCTAATCTATCAGATTCTTTTGTGAAAGATGTAAATGCAATTGTGTCTTTACAGCAGCAAATTATTGTAAAAGTACTAGAAGTTGATTTGGTTAGAAAACGTATTCAATTGGCTTTAGTGAAATAATTTTTTATTATCTTAAAATATGAATAAAAAAGAAAAAACAGATGCTTGGGATGACCTTAGTGATGCTCAAAAAAATGAAATACAACAAGAAATTGACGAATTAAATAAAAAGAAAAAAGTTTCTTGGGAAGATGCTAAGAAAAAACTTTCTAAATTAAAATAAAATTTTTTCTGTTAGTACAAGTTATAAGAAATATCAATATTAGTTTAAGTTTACAATAACTAATTAAAGTAAAAGTTTAAACATTGATGCAGATAAAAAATTTAAGCTATAGACTTTAATGAAATAATTATTTAACTTATTAACTTTATTGTAAAATCATTATATATTTACTTATTTTCGACCTCCAAAATTAAACAATGAAAGTCTGTATTGCAGAGAAACCATCTGTAGCAAGAGAAATTGCTAATATTCTAGGAGCCAAAACAAAACGTGATGGTTTCTATGAAGGTAATGGTTATGCTGTAACCTATACTTTTGGGCATTTATGTACGCTTTTAGAACCTAAAGATTATAAACCACATTGGAAAAGTTGGGATTTAAACAACTTGCCAATGCTTCCTGAACGTTTTGACACCAAAGTCACAGGAGATTCAGGCATTAAAAAACAATTTAATATTGTAAAGTCTTTATTCGAAAAAGCAGATGTGGTTATCAATTGTGGGGATGCTGGAACAGAAGGAGAATTGATACAAAGGTGGGTTATCAATCAATGTAATTATAAGGGAAAAGTACAGCGTTTATGGATTTCTTCTTTAACAGAAGAAGCCATTAAAGAAGGGTTTGAAAATTTAGAATCATCAGAAAAATACGACAACCTCTATTATGCTGGATATTCTAGAGCCATTGGAGATTGGTTATTAGGCTTAAATGCAACTCGTTTATACACTGTAAAATTTGGTGGTTATAAGCAAGTATTGTCTGTAGGTAGAGTGCAAACTCCTACTCTAGCTATGTTGGTAAATCGTTTTTTTGAAATCCAGAATTTTAAACCACAACCCTATTGGGAGTTACAAACAACATATAGAAATACACTTTTTAATTATGAAGATGGACGTTTTCTAAAAAAAGAAGATGGACAAGTTTTAGCTGATAAAGTTGCACAATCTGATTTTGAAATTGTTTCTGTAAAAAAGAAAAAAGGAAAAGAATACGCACCTAAATTGTTTGATTTAACTGGCTTACAAGTCTATTGTAATAATAAGTTTGGTTTTTCTGCAGATGAAACTCTAAAAATGGTTCAGAAATTATATGAAATGAAAGTGGTTACCTACCCAAGAGTTGATACTACTTTTTTACCAAATGATTTGTACCCAAAAGTTCACGGAATTTTATCAAAATTAACCAATTACAGCGAATTTACAGTACCACTTTTAGGCAAAAAGATTAAGAAAACAAAGCGTGTTTTTGATGATAAAAAAGTTACAGATCATCATGCCATAATTCCTACTGGAATTCAAGGAAATTTGCAATACAATCAGCAACAAGTTTACGATATTATCACCAAACGATTTATTGCAGTTTTTTATCCTGATGCTGATATCTCAAACACTTCAGTACTAGGAAAAGCAGCAGAAGTTCCGTTTAAAACTACTGGTAAAGAAGTTATAAATAAAGGATGGAAAGTAGTTTTTGAAACCAAAGAATCAGAAATTAAAAAAGACCTTTCAGATAAAATGACTTTACCTTCTTTTGTAAAAGGAGAAAAAGGAAAACATGAACCTTCATTTTTAGAGAAAGAAACAAAACCTCCTAGAAACTATACAGAAGCATCACTTTTACGTGCTATGGAAACTGCAGGAAAGCAAGTAGATGATGATGAAATGCGTGAATTGATGAAAGAAAATGGAATTGGAAGGCCATCTACAAGAGCAAGTATAATAGAAACATTATTTAGGAGAAAATATATAGAGCGTAAGAAAAAGTTGGTTCTACCAACTCAAACTGGTATTGACTTAATCAATATTATTGATAATGAACTTTTAAAATCTGCTGAACTTACAGGTAGATGGGAAAAACGATTGAAAGAAATAGAAAGAGGTGAATTTAATGCTGGTACTTTTATCAATAATATGAAAAAGATGGTAGATGACTTGGTTTATGAAGTTCGATCTAATACCATTAAAAAAAGAATTTCCTCTAATAATTCTAATAAAACTACATCAGTTAAAACACCTGAAAAAGCTAAAACCAAAACTGTAACTGGAAAAACCTGTCCAAAATGTAAACAAGGAAAACTATTAAAGGGTTCTTCTGCTTTTGGTTGTTCTGAATATAAAAACAATTGTTCTTTTAAAATTCCTTTTGAAATTTATGGCAAAAAAGTATCTAAAAATCAAATAATTAGATTACTAGATAAAGGCTGCACAACAAATTTAAAAGGCTTTAATTTAAATGATGAAAAAGTGGAAGGTTTACTTCGTTTTGATGACGATTTCAATATAAAACTTGAGCCTAAAAAATCATTAGAAAAAAAAGAAAAAGGTACTGAAACAAGTTCTAATTCTAAAATTACTTGTCCTAAATGTAAAAAAGGAAACGTTTTAAAAGGTAAGTCTGCTTATGGCTGTTCAAACTACAAATCTGGTTGCGACTTTGTGTTTACCTTTGAAAACATAAAAAAAATCGCCAATGGCAAACCATTGACGAAAGAATTAGTTTTAAAAATTATCAGTAGTTAATCTATCATGTGTTTAACGTAAAAGTTTTCTACTTTTTCTCTAGCCCAAGGTGTAGTTCGTAAAAATTTTAAACTAGATTTGTAGGTAGGATTGTTTAAAAAAGCTTTAATTCCCAAAGAATATCCTAATTCTTCCCAGCCAAACTCTAAATACAATTCCTCTAAAATCGTGGCTAACTTTATTCCATGCAATGGATTATTTGGTTGTTCTTTACTCATCTAAATTTGGTAATATAAATTCATCTAAAACTGATTTTTTTGCCATCATTGCTTCTATAGCTTCTGTAGTTCTTGGGGCTTCACCAGATAAATTTACTGGTCCGTTTTTAGTTACTAAAATATCATCTTCTATTCTAATACCAATTCCCCACCATTTTTTATCACAAGGACTACCTTCAGGAATATAGATTCCTGGTTCCATAGTTACAACCATATTTTCTTCAAAGTTCCCATAATTTCCTGGATCATGTACATCTAAACCAATATGATGAGACGTTCCATGAGGAAAGTAATTATGCCTTTCATTTACAGATTTTATAATCCCTAATTTATACAAACCTTCGTTTGCAATTTTTCTAGCAACTTGGTTTGGAGCTTGCATGTTCTCTCCAATTTTATACAATGCAATTCCTGCTTCTTGTGCTTTATAAACCAAATCATAAATGGCTTTTTGTGCTGCTGTAAATTTACCATTTGCAGGTATTGTACGAGTTACGTCTGCAGTAAATCCTCTATATTCTGCTCCTAAATCCATCAAAACTAAATCATTACCCACTTTAGTTTTATTGTTTTCTATATAATGTAAAATACACCCATTATTTCCTGCTCCTACAATTGATGGATACCCTTCATATTCAGCACCATACTTTTTATATACAAATTCATGAATTCCTTGCAGTTCAGTTTCAGACATGTGAGGCTTCATTGCTTTCATTACTTCTATTTGACCAATTGCAGAAATACGAACAGCTTTAGTTAACAGTTTTAATTCTTCTGCTGTTTTAACCTCACGCATTGTAGCCAAATTAGATGATAAGAATGTTAAATCAATATTTGTTTGAGGCTTAAGAGCCAATGAAATTTGCTGCTGAATTTCTTTTTTATCAACAGTTGTTTTAGCTGATTTATATTTATTTAAAAGTTCGTCTTCTTTTATTTCTGATGAACGCTCAGCCAATCTATCAATAATACTAATTACGTTTGCACTACTTTCTATTGGAGTTTCTGCAATGTTATTATATACATATTCTTTCATTCTAGATAAATATGCATTAGGATTATAAGCTGCTTTTATTTTAAATGTTTTTACTAAATCAAAAACATCTGCACCTGCCAAATCTCTATAATCATCATTAAATTTTTCTATAAAAACTTTATCAAAACTTTTAAAGTTGATATTTGATTCTAAAAATTCATCCGCATTTTTAGCAATTTTAAACCCTAATTCTTCTTGCGCTCCTGTAACTCCTAAACGTTTTCCATTCCATTGTTCTGCTCTTGCATCTCTTTTTTGTACATATAATATTTCATTATACGTATTGCCATTTTCGTCTGTTTGCTCATCAGAAAACAACACTAAAACTCCATTTGGCTCTCTATAACCTGTTAAATAATAAAAGTTAGGATCTTGATGAAATACATAATCTACATCATTTGCTCTGTTACGTAATGGATTTGAAAACACTACAGCTACAGAGTTTGCAGGCATTTTTGATCGTAAAATTTCACGTCTTTCTTTATGAAATTCTTTTGATAAAAAATCTGCTGGTGTTTGAGAAAGAATATTTAACGAAAACGCTAAAAAAACAATTTGTAGTAATTTGAAAAGCTTCATAGAAGTGTTTTTAACAATAATATTTCCAAAAGTAATATTATTTCTTTTTTAACTGCAAATATTAACAGAAAATTAGTGCTTGTAAATTGCTGATTTTTCAATAATTTAGCCAAAATTTAAAGAAATCTATAAATGAAAAATATTGCATTACACAAAGTTCATGAAAAATTAGGTGCAAAAATGGTTCCTTTTGCAGGATACAATATGCCTGTTCAATATGAGGGAGTTACAGCAGAACACGAAACAGTAAGAGAGTCTGTTGGAGTTTTTGATGTAAGTCATATGGGTGAGTTTTTAGTGTCTGGTGAAAATGCATTGGCATTAATACAAAAAGTAACTTCTAATGACGCATCAAAATTAGAAGTTGGTGATGCACAATACAGTTGTTTTCCTAATACAGAAAACGGAATTGTAGATGATTTAATTTGCTATAGAATTAAAGAAGAACAATATTTATTAGTTGTAAATGCATCTAATATAGAAAAAGATTGGAACTGGATTTCTAAATACAATGAGGAATTTGGAGCAGATTTAAAAGATTTATCAGATGATTATTCTTTATTAGCTATTCAAGGCCCAAAAGCTGTTGAAGCTATGCAATCTTTATCATCTTTAGATTTGGCAGATATCTCTTTTTATAAATTTAAAGTTGGTGATTTTGCAGGTATAGAGCACGTAATTATTTCAGCAACAGGTTATACAGGTTCTGGAGGTTTTGAAATTTATTGTAAAAATTCTGAAGTAGAACAAATTTGGAACCGTGTTTTTTTAGCTGGTGCTGAGTTTGGAATTAAACCAATTGGTTTGGCTGCAAGAGATACTTTACGTTTAGAAATGGGCTACTGTTTATATGGAAATGATATTGATGATACAACATCGCCTTTAGAAGCAGGTTTAGGTTGGATAACTAAATTTAGTAAGGACTTTGTTAATGCAGAAGCTTTAGCTAAAGAAAAAGAAGAAAAACCTAAAAGAAAATTAGTTGCTTTTATGATGAACGAAAGAGCTATACCAAGACAAGGTTATGATATTGTAGATCTTGAAGGAAACAAAATTGGAAACGTAACTTCTGGTACAATGAGCCCTAGCTTAGGTAAAGGTATTGGTTTAGGTTATGTACCTACAGAAGTGTCTAAATTAGGTTTTCAAATAAATGTACAAGTACGTAAAAAAGCAATTCCTGCAACAATTGTAAAATTACCTTTTTATAAAAAATAGTTTTTTTACAGTACTTTATAAAAATACAAAACCTCAAAGATTTAGGGAATCTTTGAGGTTTTGATATTTAAAATATAGGGGTTGTGTTTTAAAACAATTTAGTTATACACTAAACTTTCTTTTATTTAATATTAATGTCTATTAATTAATAACTCTTCTTTAAAAGATTTGTTTTCTCTTACTTTTTCTAACAACATATTTCCACCTAAAAAAGCTAAGAAAAACAATAAAACTGTGAATGCATACTTTAAAAAGACAATTGCAAATGTGTTTAATAATATCACTTTAAATAAAAGAAACGTCATAATAATTAGTTTTAACACTTCAAAGTTAAGGAAGTAAAGCATTTCGTCTTTTAATTATTATACGAATGGTATTATCTAATAGGTGAATGGATTTTTTAAAGAGTTAAGTTATTTGGAAATTATACTAAAATATTGAAAAACAACTGTAATCACTTCAAAAACCAATACTATAGCTGTATTTCAAGAGATTAGAAGTATACAAAATATATATAAAGGAAAAATAACTGATTAATCTAGTTATGAAATAGTCTTAAAATTGTAAACAATCACCATCTAAAGGGATAAAAAATCGACTTTTGTCTAACTTAGCTAGTAATGCAGCTCTTTGTAAACTTGCTCTATTTACTGTACAATGATCTAATGCTTCTAAATGAACTGCAATTATTTTTGAAGTTGGTGCGTAATTTGCAAGAGAAATGGTTTCATTTTCATCCATCAAAATTAAATCTTCTTCATAATCAGGAATAAATGCTCCCCCTGAATTTGTTATGATTATTTCTGGTTGATAAGTGTCAATTGCTTTTTTTACAGTATCATTAAAAATCGAATCACCAACAATATAAATAGTAGGCTCATCTTTAGCTTGTAAAACAAAACCAGAAACACTACCCATTAATTGTTCTATTTTTCCTCTGCCATGTTTTCCAGAAGTTCTTTGAATTTTGATTTGTTTAAAATGTGATAAATCTTCAATTTCTGTAACTTCAGTAAATCCAGCATTTAGAATTGATTCTGCATTTGTAGGTTGACAAAAAATTGGAATTGATTTTAAAATATCTTTTTTAGCTACATCATCAAAATGATCTTTATGCAAATGTGTAACCAAAACTGCATCAATATCATTAGTTATTTCATCAACAGTAATTGGAAGGTTTACAATAGGGTTTTTAGCAACATTTCCATAAGATTCGAAAGAAGCTTTTTCACCCAACATAGGATCAATTAAAAAAACACAATTGTTTAAAGTGATTTTTAAAGTTGCATTTCGAATTAACTGAATAGTTGCCATAAAATTACACGTTAAATCTAAAGTGCATTACATCTCCATCTTTAACAATATACTCCTTACCTTCTACTCTCATTTTACCTGCTTCTTTAACTTTAGCTTCAGAACCATAAGTAACATAATCGTTATAAGCAATAGTTTCTGCTCTAATGAATCCTTTTTCAAAGTCAGTATGAATTACACCTGCTGCTTGTGGTGCAGTTGATCCAATAGGAATTGTCCAGGCTCTAACTTCTTTAACACCTGCTGTAAAATAGGTTTGTAAGTTTAATAATTTATAAGCAGAACGTATTAAACGTGAAACACCTGCTTCTTCTAGCCCAATATCTGCCAAAAACATTTGACGTTCTTCATAATCATCTAACTCTGTAATATCTGCTTCTGTACCAACAGCTAAAACAATAACTTCTGCATCCTCTTCTTTAACAGCTTCTCTTACTTTTTCTACATATTCATTTCCTGAAACTGCAGAACTTTCATCAACATTACAAACATATAAAACTGGTTTTGCAGTGATGAATTGTAAAGATTGTACAAATTCTATTTCTTTTTCAGAAAAATCTAGTGCTCTTACAGAAGTTCCTTGTAAAAGTGTTTCTTCTATTTTTAATAAAACAACTTGCTCTGCTTGAGCTTCTTTATTACCTGTTTTTGCTGTTCTTTTAACGCGTTCTAAACGTTTTTGAACAGTCTCTAAATCTTTTAACTGTAGCTCAATATCAATAGTTTCTTTATCTCTAACAGGGTCTATTGAGTTATCAACATGAATAATATTATCATTATCAAAACAACGTAATACGTGTAAAATTGCATCTGTTTCTCTAATGTTTGCTAAAAACTGATTTCCTAAACCTTCACCTTTACTTGCTCCTTTCACCAAACCAGCAATATCTACAATTTCTACAGTTGCAGGCACCACTTTTTCTGGCTTTACCAATTCTTCTAACTTTTCCATTCTAGTATCTGGTACATTTACAACTCCTAAATTTGGTTCTATGGTACAAAAAGGAAAGTTTGCACTTTGTGCTTTTGCATTAGATAAACAGTTAAATAAAGTTGATTTTCCTACGTTTGGTAATCCTACAATTCCAGCTTTCATAATTAAAAGATAAAGTTTAAAAAAGATTTAACTTAATTTAAGTTAAGATTCTTAAATTTTTGAGAATGCAAATATAATACTTTGTTAAACTTAAACTTAGTTTTATTTACAAAACTAGAAATGTTTTACTTTTCCAAAAAAATCAACTAAACATGAATAAAAAACTACTACTTATACTTTTACTTTTTGGCACCTACTTTACAGTAAAAGCTCAATCAATTTCAGGAAAAATAATAGATAGAATTTCTTTAAAACCAATTGCAGAAGTTGCTATAATTACAAATTTAAATAATGGAACTACAAGTAATTCTAATGGAGTTTTTAACATAAATATTTCTGGTGCAAATACTATAACATTTTCAAACCTAAATTACAAAACAATAACATTAAATATAGAAAATTTAAGGGCACAAAATTACACTGTTTATCTTGATGAAAAAATTAATCAGCTTGCTGAAATTCAACTTAATTTAAAAAAAATATCTATAGACTCTATTATTGAAAAAACCTTGAAAAGTATGAGAAAAAACTATATTTCTGGTCCTTCACATAGTACTTTTTATGCAAAAGAAAATAGTTTTATAAATTTTAAAAAGTTAGAATTAGATTTAGATAAAAGTGCTTTATTGAGTAGAAAAAACAAGAAAAAAGCTGAAAAAGAATTAGCTGATTATGCACAAAATTTAAAAAATAGTGATCCTAATTTTTCGAATGAGTTTTATGGAAAAATAAAAACAAAAAAAGTGTACTCAGAAAAGTTAAAAAAGCACTATAATTCAGATAAAATTGATACAGTTCAAGGTTACAGATCTATGCAAAACAAGAAAAAAATAACCATTGAAGACGCTCAAAACGATTTACAAGAAATTATTTTAAAAAATTTAAATCAAAATGAAACCTACAGAATAAGTTCTGGCTTGTTTAAAATAGAAGATTCACTTTCTATTAAAGAGGTTTTTAATGAAACAGACTCTATACAAAATGAAAATAACTTCAATAAGTCTTTTGCTTCTAGTGGATACAATTTAGCAAAATTAAAAGGAGTCTTTTTTAAACTTAAGAATCAACAAAACTTTTTAAATAAAAAATATTACAATCATTCCTTAGAACTTAATACTTTTTTAGGAACAAAAATAATGTACGTTTTAAAATTTTCGCCTCGTAAATCAAAATCAAAATATAGTGGACTTATTTTTATAAATCCCAAAGACTTTACAATTGCTAAAGTAGAATATGAATTTGCAGATGGTAAAAGAGGTCAAAATGTAAATTTAAAATGGTTATTGGGTATTAAAGTTTCAGAAGACATCAATAAAATAACTCTATTTTACGAAAAAAATAAAGAGAATAAAGTCTACACATCATATTATAAAGAAACTAGAGGAACTTACGCTTATGTGCACAGACCTATAAAATTCAAAGAAAATTCTAAAACAAAAAATAAAGTAAAATTTGATATAAAAATAGAATTAGATACAAAAGAAACAACAGAGGTTTTAATTTCTGATGTTTTTTCTATTAAATCAGAAGAAATAAAACCTGAAAAAAAAGAAGATATAAAAAAGAGAATAACCTATTTAACTGAAAATAATTACCAAAATACGCCCTGGAAAAATCGACAAATAGTTATTAAATATTTACAAAAATATGAATAAAAAAAGCCTCTAATTTAATTAGAGGCTTTTTTTAAAATATTCTATAGTCTACGAATTATGCATAAAAGCTTGTTTTTCTAACAAAACTTCTTCTGTTTCAACATTATCTTCATCTGGCACACAACAATCTACAGGACAAACTGCAGCACATTGTGGTTCTTCATGAAAACCTTTACATTCTGTACATTTATCTGCAACTATGTAATAGATTTCATCAGAAATTGGTTCTTGATCTTCATCAGCATTTGCTTTTTTACCATTTGGTAAAACTACATTACCACTTAAATCTGTACCATCTGCATATTTCCAATCGTCTGCACCTTCGTAAATTGCAGTATTAGGACATTCTGGCTCACAAGCCCCACAATTTATGCACTCATCTGTTATTATAATTGCCATAATTTCTTTTCTGTTTTTTGTACCTTTGCTTTTGCAAAAATAAAGCCAAAATAATAGACAACCAAATAAATGATTAGTATTCAAAACAGAATTACTGCTTTTACAAAATTAGGCGACTTTTTAAGTCAGTTTTCTAACAATAAAATTGAGAAAAAACCACATATTGAGCACAATGATTTATTTTTTGATGGTTTCCAACATCAAATTAAATTAGCACAAGAACATAATTCTTGGTTTACTAAAGACAATATTTTGTTTGCTTTACAAAGTTGGTCTAAAGCATTAACAGAAAAAAACTTACATCACTTTATTTCTGATATTGATTTAAGTAACACTTCATCAAAAAAAGTAGCCATTATTATGGCTGGAAATATTCCTTTAGTTGGTTTCCATGATTTTTTATCTGTTTTAATTTCAGGACACTCAGTAATTTTGAAACAATCTTCTAATGATAAGCACTTACTACCATTTTTAGCTAAATATTTAGAATATGTTGAAGAAAATTTTAAAGATAAAATTACGTTTACAGAAGAAAAACTTACTGCTTTTGATGCTGTAATTGCAACTGGAAGTAACAATACAGCACGTTATTTTGAGCATTATTTTAAAAATAAACCAAGTATAATTAGAAAAAGTAGAAATTCTGTTGCAGTAATTACTGGTAAAGAAACAGATGATGATTTTGAAAAATTAGCAGATGATATTTTTCAATATTTTGGCTTAGGTTGCAGATCTGTATCTAAACTATACGTTCCAAAAGACTTTGATTTTAATCCGTTTTTTAATGGAATGTTTGTTAAAAAAGACATTATCAACAATGCAAAATATGCTAATAATTACGATTATAACAAAGCTGTTTACTTGATGAGTGAATTCGATTTGCTAGAAAATGGTTTTTTAATGATTAAAGAAGATGAAAGTTATGCATCACCAATTGCAACTATTTTTTATGAATATTATGACAATGAGGTTGACTTAAAAATCAAACTACATCAAGATAAAGAAAAAATACAGTGTATTGTTGCAAAAGATTTTTTAGAAAATGAAGTCCCTTTTGGGCAAACACAACACCCTGAGTTAACAGATTTTGCAGACGGAGTAAATACGTTAGAATTTTTGTCAAAAATATAACACATGAAAAAGCATAATTTTAGTGCAGGGCCATGTATTTTACCAGAAGAAGTTTTACAAAAAGCTTCAGAAGCAGTACTTAATTTTAATGAAGATAATTTATCTTTAATAGAAATTTCTCACAGAAGTAAACCTTTTGTAGATGTTATAGAAAAAGCAAGAAGTTTGGCTTTAGAGCTTTTAGACTTAGAAAATAAAGGTTACAAAGCTTTATTTTTACATGGTGGTGCAAGTATGGAGTTTTTAATGGTTGCCTATAATTTGCTTAACAAAAAAGCTGCGTACTTAAATACAGGTACTTGGGCTGATAAAGCTATAAAAGAAGCTAAAGCTTTTGGTGAAGTTGTAGAAGTTGCTTCTTCTAAAGACAAAGGTTTCAATTATATTCCTAAAGGATATTCAATACCAAATGATGCTGATTATTTTCATTGCACAAGTAACAATACAGTTGCTGGTACACAAATGAAATCTTTTCCAGAAACTGATATTCCTTTAGTTTGTGATATGAGTTCAGATATTTTTTCTCGTCAATTAGATTTTGAAAAGTTCGATTTAATTTATGCTGGTGCTCAAAAAAATATGGGACCTTCTGGAACTACTTTGGTAATTGTAAAAGAAGAAATTTTAGGAAAAGTAGAAAGGCATATTCCATCCATGTTAAATTATCAATTGCATATAGAAAAAGATAGCATGTTTAATACACCTGCAGTTTTTCCAATCTATGTTTCTATGCTAAATTTACAGTGGTTAAAAGATTTAGGAGGAATACCATTTATAGAAAAAGTAAATGCTAAAAAAGCATCACTTTTGTACACAGAAATTGACAGAAATCCTTTATTTAAAGGATTAGTTGCAAAAGAAGATAGAAGCACTATGAATGCAACATTTGTATTAACAGATGAATCTTTAACAGAGCAATTTGATACAATGTGGCAAAAAGCAAATATAAATGGTTTACATGGCCATAGAACTGTAGGTGGATACAGAGCAAGTATGTACAATGCTTTGCCTCTATATTCTGTTCAAGCTTTGGTTGATGTAATGCAAGAATTAGAAAGAAAAAATTAATGTATAAATTAAATATTTAATCAACTTTAAATATTTTAATCTTTTTATATCAATGAAAATATTAATAAATAATACTATTTCTAAAAGCGGTTTAGAAGCTTTAGAAGAATCAGGTTTTGAAGTAATAGAAACAAAAGTTGCTCAAAATCAACTAGAAAATTATATTTCAGAAAATAATATTGATGCTATTTTAGTAAACAATACAACTCAAATAAGACAAGAACTCATTGAAGCTTGCCCTTCTTTAAAGTTAATAGCAACCACAAGTGCATCAATGGATAATATTGATGTTGATTATGCTACAGATAATGGCTTGCATGTTGTAAATGCTACAAAAGCAGTTGCAAGTTCTGTTGCAGAATTGGTTTTCGCTCACTTATTTGGAATGGCACGTTTTTTACATTCTGCAAATAGAGAAATGCCTTTAGAGGGTGATATGCGTTTTAATGAATTACAAAAAGCATATGCTCAAGGAACAGAATTAAGAGGCAAAACAATAGGAATTATTGGTTTTGGAAAAGTTGGGCAAGAAGTTGCAAAAATTGCAATAGGTTTAGGGATGCATGTTTTAGCAAATGATACTATGGTTCAAGAAGCAACTATAACTTTAGACTTTTTTAATGCTCAAAAAATGGCATTTCAAATAGAAACAGTAAGTAAAGATGCTATCTACAAAGAAGCCAATTTTATTTCTTTAAACGTTTCAGAACAAGAAAGTCACTTAATTACAGCAACAGAATTTGAAAAAATGAAAAATGGTGTTGGTTTAATTAATACAGCAAAAGGTGGTGTTTTAAATGAAGTTGACTTGGTAAATGCAATAGAAAGTGGTAAAGTACAATACGCAGGTTTAGATGTTTTTGAAACAGAACCAACTCCAGCTGTACAATTATTAATGAATCCAGAAATATCTTTAAGCCCTAATTTAGGAGCTTCTACAAAAGAAGCAGAAGAAAAATCTGGATTAGAAATTGCAAATCAAATTATAGCACTGCTTCATTAAAATTAAGAATTAAAATGGCCAATGTAAAACCTTTTAAAGCTGTAAGACCAAGTAGAGATAAGGTTGCTCTTGTTTCTTCAAAATCTTATGAAACTTACACACCTGCAGAATTAGGAGCAAAATTAAATTTTAACCCTTTTAGTTTTCTGCATATTTTAAATCATGATTATAAATATCATCAAGAGGTTTCTAGCGATCAACGTTTTCAAATGGTTAAGAAAAAATATAAAGAGTTTAAGGAACTTCGTCATTTTGCAAAAGACGAGAATCCTGCTTTTTATATTTATCAGAAAATTACTCCTAAAAAATCGTATTGTGGAATAATTTCAGCTGTTTCTGCAGATAATTACCATAATAATGTCATCAAAAAACACGAAGATACTTTACAAAAAAGAGAACAACTTTTTAAAAAATATTTAAAAAACACAGGTTTTAATGCAGAACCTGTGTTACTTACATATCCTGATAATAATGTGATTGAGAACATCATAAAAAAACATCAAGAACAAAGAGCTGAGTACGAATTTACAACTACTGACAAAAACTCACATTTTTTATGGGTTATTGATAATCAAGAAGATATCAATCAAATATCTGAAGCTTTTAAAAGTGTTGATACACTTTATATTGCAGATGGTCATCATAGAACTACATCATCTTGTTTGTTAGCAAAAACGTTAGCAGAACAAAATAAAAATCACACAGGAAATGAAGATTATAATTTTTTTATGAGTTACTTGTTACCTGAAAGTCAATTAGATATTTACGAGTTTAACAGATTTATAAGAGATTTAAACGGTTTGTCTTCTACTGATTTTTTAAAGGCTTTAGAAGTTAATTTTAAAATTGAAAGAAAGCATCAAGAATTCTACAAACCATCAGAAAAAAATAAATTTAGTATGTATTTAGATGGTGAATTTTACAGCTTAATACTAAAAAAAGGCAACTATAAAACTACAGACGAATTAAGTAAATTAGATGCCCAAATATTGTACAGTACTGTATTAAAGCCAATTTTAGGAATAGATGATATTAGAAATGATTCTAAAATTGTGTATTCACAGAATAAATCTGGTAGTTTAGAGTTAAAAACAAAAGTTGATACAGGAGAGTTTAAAGTATCTTTTGGTATGTTACCTACCACAATTGATGAGTTAAAAACTATAGTTGATGCAAATTTATTAATGCCTCCTAAAACTACATTTATAGAGCCTAAACTTAGAAGTGCTTTAACCATTTATGAAATTTAATATGATAAAAGAGAACCTAAATAAAATACAAGCTACTTTACCAGAAAATGTAACCTTAGTAGCTGTTTCTAAAACCAAACCTAATGAAGACTTGCAAGAAGCTTATGATGCAGGTCAACGTGTTTTTGGAGAGAATAAAATACAAGAAATGGTAGACAAGTATGATGTTTTACCTAAAGACATTAAATGGCATATGATTGGTCATTTACAAAGTAATAAGGTAAAGTACATGGCTCATTTTGTAGATTTAATTCATGGTGTAGATAAATTCAAAACTTTAAAAGTAATTAACAAAGAAGCAAAAAAAAATAATAGAATTATCAACTGTTTACTACAAGCAAAAATTGCAGAAGAAGATTCTAAATTTGGCTTATCTTTCAAAGATATTGAAGCCATTTTAACATCAGAAGAACTTATTGATTTGCAAAACATAAAAATTGTAGGTTTTATGGGTATGGCTACTTTTACAGACAATGAAAAACAACTAAATAAAGAGTTTGCTGCTTTAAATAACTTTTTTAAAGAGCAGCAAAAAAACATCAATAAAGAAAATTGCGATCTAAAAGTACTCTCTATGGGTATGAGTGGCGATTATGAATTGGCAATTAAAAATGGAAGTACAATGATAAGAGTTGGTAGTTCTATATTTGGCAGTAGAAATTATAATTAGTAATTTTAACGAAAATAGAAAAAGAAATTGTACGCAATATTAGATATTGAAACTACTGGAGGTAAGTTTAATGAAGAAGGAATTACCGAAATTGCAATCTATAAGTTTGATGGTCAAGATATTGTAGATCAATTCATTTCACTTGTAAATCCAGAAAAACCCATTCAAGAATTTGTTGTAAAGCTAACTGGCATTAACAATAAGATGTTAAGAAATGCCCCAAAGTTTTATGAAGTGGCAAAACGAATTGTAGAAATCACAAAAAACTGTATTATAGTTGCACATAACTCAGCCTTTGATTATCGAATTTTAAGAACAGAATTTGGGAGATTAGGTTTTGATTTCGAAAGAAATACATTGTGTACAGTTGAGTTGAGTCAACAACTTATTTTAGACCAAGCCTCATACAGTTTAGGAAAGTTAACAAAATCTTTAGGCATACCAATTTCAGATAGACATAGAGCCACAGGAGATGCTTTAGCCACAGTAAAACTATTTAAACTTTTATTAAATAAAGATACCAAAAAGTCTATCATTCAAAACTCAATTAAATATTTTGATAAACGATTTGAAAAAGAAAAATTAAAAAATTTAATAGAAGAAATTCCAGCAGTTTTAGGCGTTTATTATGTGCATGATGCCAATGGAAAAGTCATTTATATAGGTAAAGGAAAAAATATAAAATCAGAAATTAATAGACTTTTTATTAAAAGTTCAAAAAGAGCTATTAAGGTTCAAGAACGAGCAACTACTGTTTCTTTTGATTTAACTGGAAATGAATTATTTACTCGTTTAAAATATTATTTAGAGTTGAGTGATTTAGCACCTAAATTTAATTTTAAAAAGAAATTTAAACTAAATTTAGAAAACTTTAATAACGATAATTTTATTATTATTGATAAAGGAAGAGAAATTGAAGAACATGCTGTAATTTTAATAGAAAATAATGAACCTGTTAGTTATGGCTATACAAATTTGGCATTTCAAGAAAACAATTTAGATATCTTAAAATCTGTTTTAACTACAATTACAGAAAAAGAAATTGCTAAAACTATTATAAAAAACTACTTGAATAGAAATAAAGTTCAAAAAATTATTAGACTTTAAAAAATAAAAATAACTTCATACAAAAATACGTCAAATGACGTATTTTTTTTTCAATTCATTATTTAGAGTTTTGTTTCACAAACCTTAAAACTCTCAAAATGAAAAATCTACAGTTATTTATTTACTGTTTATTTATAACTATTGCTATAAATGCACAAGAAGAAGAATTTGGTACAGGTTTAAAGTTTGATGAAAATCTCTATGAAAACGTACCAGAAACTGTACCTCTTATTACTAGAAGCTTTACTACATTACCAAAATATTATAGTTTAAAAAGTTATGCTCCTACTCCAAAAAGTCAAGGTAAACAAGGTTCTTGTGTTGGTTGGGCAAGTGCATATGGAGCTAGAACAATTGCTAATGCTGTAAAAAATAATTGGAGAAACAATATCACCAAAATTAATCAAAATACATTTTCACCTGCTTTTGTATACAACCAAATTCGAGTAAATAATAAATGCCAAGGAGCATATATTGAAAATGCAATGAAGTTGATGAATAATCAAGGAGCTGCAAAAATGATTGATTTTCCTTACACAGACCTTTCATGCACTTCTAACCCAACAAATTATACTTACAGTAAAGCAAAAAATCATAAAATAATTAACTACGAAAGATTATCTGATTTAAATACCAGTTACAATTTAGTAAAAAATGTAAAAAAAGCAATTTCTAGTAAAAAACCAGTGGTTATTGGTCTATTTAATTATAACAGGTTGGTGTTAAATTCAGAAAATGTTTGGATTCCGAATTCAGGTACAAAAGGACATGCAATGGTTGTTGTTGGTTATGATGATAATAAAGCTGGTGGTGCTTTTGAAGTCATGAATTCTTGGGGAAACAAATGGGGTAATAATGGCTTTTTATGGATAACATATGCAGATTTTCAAAGACAGGTAAAAAGTGCTTTTGTTTTAGTGGATCAAGATAATAATAATAATAATAATAACACTTTTACAGCCAATAACTTAGGAGGAGAACTTACATTAAAATTAAGTAATGGAAACAAAATGCCAATTCGATTAGCAGAAGGTGCAACAAGAAATTTTAATATTGTAAAAGCCTCTAAAACAACTTATAAAGTAGATGAAACATATAGCTCTGGAACACAATTTAGAATTTATTTAAAAACAAATCAAAAAGGATATGTGTATTTAGTTGGTTATGGTTCTGCAGATAAGTCTGTAAATAAATTGTACCCATTTGCCAATTATAACGATTATTTCAGTTACACAAATAGTGAAATTGCTTTACCAAATGAAGATTACTTTATAGAGTTTGACAATAAGCCAGGTAGAGATATTTTATGCGTTTTGTATAGTAAAGAAAAATTGAATATTAATGATATAGTAAGTAAAACAAAATATGGATCTGGAGATTTTGTTTCAAAAATTAAAGAAGCATTATCAAACAAAATGTTTAAAGGATCTGATATAACTTTTGATAAAAATAAAATTGCTTTTTCAACTAACTCAAATAATTCCTCAGCTAAAGTTGTTCCAATTTTTATAGAAATGAATCACCAATAAACACTATTATGAAAACCTTATTAAACACCTTTTTACTACTTTTATTAATTCAGGTTTCTTTATTTGCACAATCTAATAGCTTTACAACCATTTATAATGAAGATTTTGATGGAAAAACTAAATGGATACAAGGATCTAATGATACAAGAGACTTTAAAACTTACAATGGCAAGTATTACTTTGAGCATAAAAGAACAGATAAAAGTTGGTACATAAGTAGTACCGCTTTTAATCTAAACGATAATAATGATTTTGAGATTGAAACATCTTTACAGAAAATTTCTGGAATTGATAATTCTGGAATATGTTTTTGGTACGATTTTAAAGATAGCAAAAACTACAAAGAGTTTAGTATTGCTTCTAATGGATACTTTAGAATAGCAGAATCTGTAAACGGAAACTATAAAAACTTAAAAGAATGGACAAAGTCTGATATTGTTGCATCTGGTAAATATGGCATAAATAAGTTAACCATTAAAAAAACCAATAATACAGTTACATTTTTTTTAAATGGTTATGATGTTTTTAAAACATCGCATAAAGATTTTATGGGTAATAAAGTAGCTATAAATTTATATAAAAACCAAAAAATTGCAATAGATTATATAAAAATTAAACAACAAAATAACCTTAACTTAAATCTAACCAAAACAAATACAATTCTTTTTGAAGATTTTTCTAACAACAACAACAGTTGGTCTATATCAAATGATGAAAACGCACATCTTTCTATTAAAAATGGTGTATATAATTTTGAATATATAAAAGATAATGGAGGCTATTATTCAACAATAGGTAAAAATATTGATGTTACTAAAGACTTTATAATATCTACCGAATTAAAAAAAATAAAAGGAGTACAAAACTATGGTTATGGTTTAACATTTGGTTACAAAGACCCAAGTAATCTAAATCAAATTTATATAACAAGTGATGGTAGTTTTAGAATTACAAAGTATGAGAATGGAGAACTAATAACACCAAAAGATTGGACAGCTTCAAATGCTATAAAATTAGGAAATGGCAATGCAAATATTATAACAGTTAAAAAAGAAAAAAACACTCTAAGTTATTTAATAAATAACACCACTGTTTATACAACTAACGATTTTAAATTTTATGGAGATAGAGTAGGTTTTATTGTTTACAACAAGCAAAAAATTGCTATTTCATACTTAGATTTACAATATCTAAACGAAGATTCAGACAATAATAACAATACAAATAGCGACATAACTTTTAATGAAAACTTTAATGACAACAGCAATAATTGGGTACAAGAAAATGATGCTTCAAAAAATTTTTATTTAAGTAATGGAAATTATTATTTAGAACATAAAAGGTTAGAGTTAGGCTGGTCTTCCTATATATCAAAACCATTTGATTCTAACAAAAATTTTGAAATTGAAACTGATTTAAAACATATTTCTGGAAACACAAATTCGCCATATGGAATTACTTGGGGTAAAAAAGATACTAATTATTTTCAATTTTTGATTACAGCAACTGGCTATTATAAAATAAATAGAGTTGTAAATAATAAAATAGAAGATATAATTAAATGGGTAAAATCACCAAATATAAATTTAGGTAGTAATCAATCTAATGTTGTAAAAATTACAAAAGAAGGTCAGTTTTATAAATTTTATATCAACAACGTTTACATAACAAAAATAGATTTTGAACCTTTTTATGGTTCGCAAATTGGTTATTCTGTTTACTACAAACAAAAAATTGCTGTTAATTATTTAAAATTAAATACAATAAAAACTCAAAATTTATATGTAACAAAAACAGAAAAATTACCTTTTTTTGATGATTTCCAAAACAATAAAAATGATTGGGGAATTGAAAATACAGATGCTTATTCTGTAAACTTAACAAACAACAAATTAATATTAGAAAGAAAAAAGAAAGGAGGCATTTTTATTAATAAAGATGTAGATATAGATACTTCAAAAGATTTTATTATTGAAACATCAATAAGTAAAAAAAATGAAACTTTTGATAGTATGTATGGTGTTACCTTTGGTAGACAAAACTCTGCAAATGAATTTACTTTTTTATTATCTGCAAATGGTAGCTATAAATATAGAAAGTTTGAAAATGACGCTTATAAAGAAATTATACCTCTAACCTATTCATCAGCAATAAAAACAGGAAATAATATAGACAACGTTATTAAAATTGTAAAATCTGGTAATTTATTACGGTTTTACATAAATGATACTTATGTTAATGAAGCTCCATTCCAAAACTTTTTTGGTAACAAGTTTGGCTATACTATCTATTATGATTCAAAAATAGAAATAGATTATTTGAGTTTAAAGTATCAAACCGAAAATAATCATAATAACCCGCCTTTAATAACAATTACTAGTCCTAATGTAGAGCTAAAAAGAGGTTTTAAAATTGTAGAGGCTAAAAAAGTATTGGTAAAAGGTACTGCACTAGATTCTGATGGTATTTACGAAATAACAGTTAATGGCATAGAAGCTAATGTCTCTGAAGATGGTACTTTTACTGCAAATGTTCCTTTAAAATATGGCAAAAATGATTTAATAGTTAAAGCTACAGATATAAAACAAGCCTCATCTACTAAAACATTTGTTATAAAAAGATCATCTCCAAATATAGATAAAGATGTAATTACAGATAATACAAATACAAAAGATTTAGACATTGGTTTTGGTAAATATTATGCTTTAATTATTGGTGTAAGTGATTATAAAGACACAACTATACAAGGTTTAAAAGGTGAGCCAACTAAAGATGCACAATCTTTAGC
This sequence comes from uncultured Polaribacter sp., assembly GCA_964565055.1. GTDB lineage: Bacteria > Bacteroidota > Bacteroidia > Flavobacteriales > Flavobacteriaceae > Polaribacter. The sequence continues at coordinate 116,340 of CAZMDC010000003.1, forward strand.
AGACGTTTTAACCAATAAATATAGTTTTGCAAAAGAAGATGTAACTGTATTGAAAAATCCAACTGAAAATGAAATTAATAGAGAATTTATTAAATTGAGTAGAAAAGTTGGTAGTAATGATAATTTAGTAATTTTTTATGCTGGTCATGGAAATTACGATAAAATCACTGAGAAAGGATATTGGATGCCATCTAACGCAAATATGGAGTTTGAAGAGAATATAATTTTAAATACAAGTATTGTAACTTATATAAAAGCTATACCCTCTAAACACACTTTACTAATTTCTGATGCATGTTTTAGTGGTAGTATTTTAACAACAAGTAGGTCTTATAAAAGTGCCTCTAAAGCAGTACAAAAAAAATACGATCTTCCAAGTAGAAAAGCAATAACAAGTGGTACACTAACAACAGTACCTAATGAAAGTGTTTTTATGAAGTATTTATTAAAAAGATTAAATCAAAACACAGAACAATATTTATCTGCAGGTCAACTATTTAATATGATAGAAGATCCTGTTATCAATAATACAACTGGAGACAATCAACCACAATATGCACCAATTAGTAGAACTGGAGATGAAGGAGGAGATTTTATATTTATAAAAAGAAATTAAACTTATTAATTTTTTTATACTATTTTAGCTCTTGATTATAATATATGGATCAAGAGCTTTTAATTTTACAATTTCAGAAAAAAGATGTGAAAGCATACGAAAAACTATACAACATGTATTGTAATAGTATTTCTGGTGTTGTAAATAACATTGTTAAAAATGATGATGTTGCTCAAGAAATAACACAAGATGTTTTTATAAAAGCTTGGAACAAAGCAGATACTTACTCTTCTAAAAAAGGTAGATTTTTTACGTGGTTACTTAACATTGCAAGAAATGCTGCAATAGATTACACACGTTCTAAAAAGTTTAAACAATCAAAACAAAACCTTAATGCTGATTTTTTCGTAGATATATTAGAGAGCAGTTCTAGTTTAGATAGTTCAACAAATACAATTGGTTTAAAAGAATTTGTTACCAAGCTTGGTGATACTTGTAAATCTGTAATTGAACTTCTATACTTTAAAGGCTTTACACAAAAAGAAGCGTCAGAAGAATTAAGTATACCTCTAGGAACTATAAAAACAAGAAGTAGAACTTGCATTGGCGAATTACGAACAATGTTAGGAGTATAAATAAATGAATAGTAAAGACTACATATCATCTGGAATTTTGGAACTTTATGTTGCAGGTTCACTTTCTGAGAAAGAAAATCAGGAGGTATATGAAGCTATGCAAAAATATCCTGAGGTTTTAGCAGAAGTAGAATCCATAGAAAATGCTATTGTACAATTAACAGCATTTGCTAAAAAAGATGGTAAATATTCATTTAATGATATTAAAAATCAATTAAATAATAGTGATTCAAAAGTAATCTCACTTTCAAAACCTAAAACAAATTGGCTACAATATTCTGGTTGGGCTGCATCATTATTAATTGGTAGTATTTTAGTATGGTCTTTAACACAAAATAATCAATTAAAAGAGCAAGTAGCTTCTGAGAAACAACAATTAGAAGCTCAAATAGATAGTGCATCTACAAGTTTAGCTGCAGCAGAAAAATTAATTGAAGTATTTAGAGATAAAGATATTATTTCAGTTCCTTTAGCTGGGCAAACTGTATCACCAAATTCATATGCAAAAGTATATTGGGATAAAAAAACAAACGCTATTTACTTAGATGCTAAAGGTTTACCAGAACCTCCAAAAGGTAAAGTATATCAAGTTTGGTCTTTAAAACTGAGTCCATTAACGCCTACAAGTTTAGGAACTTTAGATACTTTTACAGCTGATGCTAATAAAATATTTACAATTACAAATGCAAACGAATCTGAGGCATTTGGTATTACATTAGAACCTGCAGGTGGTAGCATCTCTCCTACTTTAGAACAACTGTACACTTTAGGTGCTGTACAATCTTAAGTTTTTTTGATTCTTTTAAATATTAAATTTCAATTTAATTACTTCTTATATAAACATCTAAGCAATTAGATTTAATTTATAAGGGTATATTTCATCATTTACATCAAACAATTTCTAAAACGCTACTTCAGTTCAATAATAGGTTATAAATGTTAGTTTTAGAGTTTATTTTCTCAATTGCTTTTTATTGGTGATAAATTTTAAAACTTACTTTAATTCTTTTTTAAAAAATCAATTTCAGAAGCTCTTTATTTATATATTGAAAGGTAAAACTATACTTAACTTTAATTATAAGAATAAACTATTCAACAGAAATATTATATATTAAAATGCCCATTACAATTAAGTAACAGGCATTTCATCCAACTAAAACTAACCAAACTATAGTTTTACTTTTCTGCTTGATTTATTTTTATTAAAAAAGTGCCCATTTCAATGAAGTAACAGACACTTCTAATCAACCAAACAATATGTTTTTATTTAAAACTGATACGTAATTGTTGCTTTTGCAAAAAATGGTGTACCAGGTGTAAAATGTATTTCTTCAACAGAATTTGCTTCGTTTTGTAATCTACTTTCTGTTGCAAATTGCGTTTCATTCCATGCTACATCAAATAAATTCTCAATAGCTACACCAAAAGTGATATCTTTCATTTTATAATTAATGTTTAAATCACTAACAAAATACCCTTCTGCAACTATACTATTGTCTTCATTTGCAGCTCTATCTGCTAAATATCTATATCTAATTCCTCCAGAAAATTTACCTAAATTATTAAAAGATAAACCTCCAGACATTGTGAAGTTTGGTGCAAGTGGAATGTAATCTTCTCCAGAAATGGCTTCTAAACTTCTTGCTTTTGTAATGGTAGCATCTGTATCAAAATAAACATGATCTGTTAGTTGATAGCGTAAGCCTAAATCTAAACCAAAACGCTCTGACTTTCCTGAAGGCTCAACAATTCCAGCATCTCCAACATAAACAAATTCTTCCTCAGAAAACAAATACCAAACTGCTGTGTTTAATACTAAGTTTTTTGTTGGTTTCCAGATATTTCCAAAATCTAAACCATAAGCTCTTGGCAATACTTTGTCTGCTCCTTGCTGTAAAACTACTCTAGCATCATTAGAATGAAACCCAATTCCTGATTTTAAAAACCATTGTAAATTATCATTTTGTGTATATAAAAAATTCAACTTCGGATTTACAATTGCCTCTGTTTTACTTAATGTTTCGTAGGTTGCACTTAGATTATCATTGTATAAAAATTTAAAATAATCTAAACGAACTGCAGGCGAAATTTTGAATTTACCAATCTCAAATTCTGAATTAAAAAATGCATATGCATTAGTTTGCTGCACATCTCCAAATTGAATTCTATTTAACAACTCTCTCCTATTCTTTGTACTAGACAATTCATTATCAGTTATATTATCAAAACGTAAACCAATACCTTTTGTTAACTTTGCTTCTATGTTTCCATATTTTTTTTCGTTGATAATTTTTGCATTCATTCCAAAAATATTTCTGTCTTCAAATTGTTTAATTTGATCTCCATCAATTGGATTTTCTAAGAAAAAAGTAAAATTAGAATACAACTCGAAATTATAATTCGAGTAGAAAGCATTTGCTTGAAAAATCGATTCATTTTCTAATGTTTTTTGCAACTGAACATTAAAATTAGTTCTTGATGTAAAACCACCTTCAGTATCATCTATAGCTCCAAAACGTGTTATATTTCCATTTGCTACCTCTCTTTCAGGTATTTGCCCAGAAGCATCCCAAGTACTTGTAAAGTGAGAAGCTGTAAACGTTAACTTATCTTTTCCATTTAAAAACGTGTTGTATTTTGCAAAAAGATTTAATCTATTAAAGTTTTGTGGCGACTCAAAAGGTCCATCAAACTCAATATATTCAACAGCAACATATGCATCATTATTTTTAGAATTTTCTAATAAATTAAACATTCCAACTGTTCTTAAAGAATTAAAATCTCCATAACCAATTGATACCATATTTTTATTAATAGCTGTTTTGGTAGCAAAATTTACATAACCAGCTGTATTAAAATCTCCTTGATTTGCATAATAAGGTCCTTTACCAAAATCTATATTTTTAATGGTTTCTGGAATAATAAAGTGTAAATCTGAGTATCCTTGACCATGAGCGTGAGAAACCATATTAATTGGCATACCATCTACAGAAAGTGTAATATCTGTTCCATGATCAATATCAAAACCTCTTAAAAAAATTTGTTCTGCTTTTCCACCTCCAGCATGTTGTCCTATAAATAAACCAGGTACCTTTCTTAAAATTTCTTGAGAATTATTTACTGGATTTACTGCTAAATCTATTCTAGAAATTGTTTTCAAAGCATTAATTTCTTTACGCAAAACCAATTCCTCTAACTGAAATATTTTGGTTTCTAAAACAATAACAATTCCGTTTTTTAAATCTTTCTCAGAAACTCTTATAGTTTTCTTTTCAAAACCTAAAATGCTAACTTGTATAATATTATTTACAACTGTATTTTCTAGCACAAAACTTCCGTTTTCTATAGTATGACTATGTGTATTTGATGTTTGATTCACCACATAAACATTTTCTAAAGGCTCTTGAAATTGATTTAAAATTTTACCTTTAAGTGTTTGTCCAATGGTTTGTAAGCTGCAAGCAAAAACAATAAATAAAATAATTTGATTTCTCATTTTTTAAAAATTTTTGCAAACTTAAATATTTTTAATATCATTTTCAGATAAAGGTCCTAATTCATAAATAGCACCTAGCAATTCCTGTTTTAAACTATTCGCTTCTTTTAGTTTACCATTAGCTTTTAAAATGTAAGCACTATGAAGTAAAGCTTCTGGCTCAAAAGTTTTATCAATTACATATTTTTCACTTACATCTAGCGCTTTTTTAGTTTGAGCATTTTTGTAGTAAGACCAGGCCAGTAAATCGTAAGATTGAGTTGTAGGTCTCTCCTCGACTTCTTGTTTAGCTACTTCAATTGCTTGTTCTATTTTATCGGTTTTGTCTGCAAATAACAATACATTGTATTTTGCATACATGGCTCCATAACTTTCATTCGAAATCGAATTCAAATATTTCTGCTCTAAACTTTCTTTTTCAACAAAATTCCCCATAAAATCAGCAATTTCAGATTTTAACAAGAAGTAATCTGGAGAGGTATTTTCTTTAGAAACAGCATCTAAAATTCGTAATGCTTCTTTTGGATTTCTTTCATAAGAATATACAATCCAAGCAATTCCTTTTTTAGCATAACTGTTATTTGGGTTAATTGCTAATGCTTTAAGGTATGCATTGTAAGAGTCTTTAATTCTACCTGCATGACCATAATAATCTGCTAAATTTGTATAATTCCATTGTAATAAATCTTTATTATTAGAAGCTTTAACAATTTCTAATGCATCTTCTAAGTATTTTATGGCGTTATCTAAATTTCCTAAATGATCATTGTATTTAGATAATCGTATTAAATAATCAAAGTCTTTAAAATTTTTCACTTCAGATAAATATTTTTCTACTTGATTTATATTACCTAACTCTAAGTGAACATCAATTAGCATTAAATGGGTTTTTTTTAACTTTTCTCCATTTGCTTCAGCCTTTAATAAAAGCTCTAAAGCTTCTTTAAACCTATGTTGAGATATGTAATTTCTTGCTAAACTTCTTAAATAACCTGCGTTATTAAAGTTTGTTCTTTGGTTTGCCTCTTCTAAATTTCCCTCAGCTTCTTTAAGTTTATCTATATTTCCTGTTAACTTAAAAATTTGAGTATTAGCAGAAGCCATTTTAGAATAATAAGGATATTGATTGGGTGTACTATGTAATTTATTAGACCAAAAATTTAGTTCTTCTTCTGCCCTGTTTAAATTTTTATTTTCATTATTAAATAAATATGCTTGATATTCTTTTGAATCTGTTATTTGTTTGGTTTGTTTGGTATTGCAACTAATTGCTATTGAAAAAGTAACAAATACTAAAATAAGTTGGATGTATTTCATGATTTGTGTTTGTTATAGTTTGGATTATTTTAAAAAATAACTGGCGTACTTTGTAGGGATTTAATACACCAGCTAATATTATAGGGGTAATAATTTTAAATTAAATGGTTACTTAGGGAAATTTAATTTTTAAAGTTTTAAAATATTAAGATGGAGAACTTAAGGGGTTTAATTTTTTGAAACACTGACGTACATCCCCCAATGTACGCCAGGTTCATAGGAGCATATAGCTCAATTTTTTTATTACCAAGGACTTGCCAAATATGGAAAAGAATTTGAAAAATCTTTATCGTTTGAACTTACGTTATCATCAGATAAAGTTGGGTTTTCAGAAAAATCTTCACCTCCAAAGATTAATAATAATTCTACTGTAATTACATCGTCTGCTAATGCTCTACCTGTTAAGACATTTGTACCATCAAAAAATGTTGTAGTTCCATCTAAAGAAACATTTAAAACATCTGTTGCTAATAAACCTGTAAAAGATGCAGCATCTAAACCTAGTGCGTTTGTATCACCTGAGTTTGCGAAAGCAGGACTTAAACCTGTTAAGTTTGCTTCAAACATTGATTGAAACGTTGCTCCTTGTTGAGAAGGCACAGTTGTGTTAAAAGCATCTTTGCTAGAAGATGATACAAAAACGGTGTTTACTGCTGGTCTACCCATTTGATCTTGCTGAACAAAAGTTCCTGAAAAATCTGAAGTATTATCTAGAATTGTAGTAGAATCATCACTACAACTTACTACTGATATAGATAAAGCTAAAATTGCTATATATTTTTGAATATTAATTTTCATGATATTGTATTTAAAAAGTTTGTATTAATTATTGTCTTGTTTTTGCTTCTACCCAAGTATTTATTGTACCTGAACCTCCAATACTACTTTTGGGTACTTCTACAACTACAGACATTACGTTTGTACCAGCAAAAGTATCTGTTCCTGGATTGTTAAAACCTGGTGCATTGCCAGCAATAATTTCTCCATATCTTGCAAAATCCATAAAGAAAGGATCATCTCTTGGTCCTGCAAAAAATTTCATTCCATTCATATTACTCACTATTGCACTAGAACCATAAGAAGTAATATCTACTTCAGATTTTACAGCAGAAATATTAATAGTGCTATTTAAACCTGCTATTGACGGCTCATAAGGACCAAAAAAAATCATTTTTCCATCTTTAGGAATAGCTTGTATTACTAAATCCTCAACATTGTCATTATTTGTATCTATATTAAATTCAATCATAACATTTTCATCAAAAGATGCTGCACCTGTTGCAGAAGGACTTAATAAACCTTGGACATTTGCTACAAAGACTAAATTGTTAGTGTCTTCTCCTTGAAAGGCGTAGAAATCTGTAATGTCTGCATTTGTACCAGAAACTGCAGGAGCATCAATATGATCTGCAGCAACCGTAATTAAACTTAGAATCGCTATAAAAATAGTTCCTATTAAAATTTTTGTTTTTTTCATTGTGTAAGCTTTAGTTATTTTAATTGTGTTTCATCTATACTTACGAGATATTTAAGGGTATGGTTTTAGAAAAGCTTATTTTTTTTAAAAAAAAATCAAAATCCTTATAAACAAAGAGAAAAATGAAGTGAAATAAATTATAAATTCATTTAATATTTGTAGTATTGTAGAAGAAAAACTAAAACTTTCTTATCAATTTGAGCTGGAAACAAAAACTTCATGAAATTATTTACGAAGCAGATACTAGAGAAGGTAAACTTTTTGATGTTGTACTGCTTGTTGCCATTTTAGCTAGTATTGTTTTAGTAATGTTAGAAAGTGTAGAAAATATTGATGCTAAATATCATAACGCTTTATATATTGGAGAATGGATAATTACAATTTTATTTAGTATTGAATATATTTTAAGAATTATTTCTATAAATAAACCCACAAAATACATATTTAGTTTTTTTGGTATTGTAGATTTTTTATCTACCATACCAATTTACTTATCTTTTATTTTTGCAGGTTCTCAAGGTCTAGTAGCATTAAGAGCATTACGTTTATTACGAGTATTTAGAATTTTAAAATTAGCAAGATATATAGGAGCTTCTAATAAACTACTTTTAGCATTAAAGGCCAGTAAAGCAAAAATTGCAGTTTTTTTATTTTTTGTACTCATAGTATGTATTATTTTAGGTACAGTAATGTATATGGTAGAAGGTGCAGAAAATGGTTTTACAAATATTCCTAAAAGTATTTATTGGGCCATTGTTACCCTTACAACTGTTGGTTTTGGAGATATTGCACCACAAACTCCATTAGGACAATTAATTGCAAGTATTATTATGATTTTAGGGTACTCTATAATTGCTATACCAACAGGAATTGTAAGTTCTGAAATGACAAAAACCACAGCAGAACATAATACAAATACCCAATCTTGCCCAACTTGTTTAAAAGATAAACATAAAGAAAAAGCCGTATTTTGTTATAATTGTGGAAGTATATTAAATCCATAATGCAAAAACAAAACAACACCTTAATAACTATAGTTGGCCCTACAGCTATTGGTAAAACTGCTTTAAGTATTAAACTAGCAAATTATTTTAAAAGTGATATAATTTCATGTGATTCTAGACAGTTTTATAGAGAAATGTGTATTGGAACTGCTGTTCCAGAAGCAGAAGAACTTGCTGCAGCCAAACATCACTTTATACAAAATAGAAGTATTTTTGAAGATTATAATGTTGGCGAATTTGAACGAGAAGCATTAGCAAAATTAAATACTTTATTTTCTGATAATCCAGTGCAAATTATGGTTGGTGGAAGTGGTTTGTATGTTGATGCTGTTTTAAAAGGATTAGACTATTTTCCTGAAGTTGATAAATCTATTAGAGAAGAGCTAACAAAAGAGCTAGAGTTAAAAGGTATAGAAAGCCTCCAAGAAAAATTAAAAATTTTAGATATTGAAACTTATAACACTATAGCTTTAGATAATCCTCATAGAATTATGAGAGCTTTAGAAATTTGTATTGGAACAAAAACACCTTATTCAACTTTTAAAAATAAACCTAAAACCCAACGAAACTTTAAATCTATTAAAATAGGGTTAACTGCAGACAGACAATTAATTTACGATAGAATAAACCAAAGAGTAGATCTTATGATACAAAATGGTTTATTAGAAGAAGCAAAAGTATTGCATAAAAATAAAAATTTAAATGCACTACAAACTGTGGGTTACAGAGAATTATTTGCGTATTTTGAGGGTAAATTTACAAAAGAATTTGCCATATCAGAAATTAAAAAGAATACAAGAAGATTTGCAAAAAGACAATTAACTTGGTTTAAAAGAGACAAAGAAACTTTATGGTTCGATTTTAAAACAAATTCAACTGAGATTATTAAAAATATAGAAAACAAACTAAACCATGAAAGATAAACTCCTTCATTTTTTTCGAAAAGTTTATCATTTAAAAGATAAAATTGCTTTTTTTCCTACTTTAATATCTTTAGCTGGTGGTGTTTTTGCATACATAATGATGTACGCAGAAAACAAAGGAATATCTAACTATTTAATTAAGTTTTTACCAGAACTAGTTATTAATAATACAGAAACAGCTAGAGCAATATTAACCACATTTATAGCTGGTTTAATTTCTATAATGGTATTTAGCTTCTCAATGGTTATGATTTTATTAAACCAAGCCTCAAGTAATTTTTCACCAAGACTTTTACCAGGTTTAATATCTAACAGAAAACATCAAATAATTTTAGGTATTTATTTAGCCACCATTTTATACTGTATTTTTATTCTAGTTTTTATAGAACCAACTAAAAACAATTATCAACTTCCAGGTTTTTCTGTATTGTTAAGCATTGTATTTATGGTAAGCTCTTTAGGTGCCTTTATTTATTTTATACATTCTATTTCTCAAGAAATACAAATAGAATTTATAATGAATAGAATTACAAAAGAAGCTAAAAATAAATTAGAAAAACTATTAGTATTAGAAAAAAATAAAGATTTTGATTTCCCTGATACTTCAAATTGGATTGAATTTAATGCTAAAAAAACAGGTTACTTTCAAGATATTTCTATAAAAATTTTAAAAGAGATTGCTCTTAAAAATGAATGTAAAATAGAAATTATAACTAAAAAAGGAACACTTTGTTATGAACAAGACGTTTTATTTAAAACAGAAAAAAAACTAGAAGAAAATACAATAGACAAAATATATAATGCTTTTGATTTTTCTAAAGATGAATTTATAGAAGATAATTATTTAATTGCTTTTAAACATTTAAAGGAAATAGCTTTAAAGGCAATGTCTCCAGGAATAAATGATCCAGGAACTGCTATAAATGCTTTAGATTATTTACATGAACTTTTTAAACTAAGAGTTAAAAAACAAGAAAAAGACTACATATTTAAAGAAAATGAATCTATTATCTTATTAAATATTATTTCTTTTGATGAAGTACTTTACAATATTTTAGCATCATTAAGAACCTATTGTAAACACGATGTTATTCTTGTAAAAAAAATACTCTATTTTTTAAAAGACTTAAAAAAACATACTAATAACGAATTTAAAATTGCTGCAATAGATAAAGAAATAGAAAACCTTTTACTAGATGCTAATAAAGCAATTTCTAATAATTATGATTTAGAAAACTTAAAAACAAATTAAATCTACAAGATTTAACTTTTTTTATGATGTTCAGACTTTGGTAAATCATTCGCTTTTATATCTTTGTCGCATAAAATTAGAATCATGAAACTTAAATTTACAATTTTATTTACTGCAATAATCTGCAGTATATCTGTAGCACAAACAAAAACAGGAACTATAGATAGCGATTATATTATTAATATTATGCCAGAAGCAAAAGTAGTTGTAGAGAAATCTCAATCTTATGGAGCTAAACTAGATTCACTTCTTTCAATAAAAATGGTTGATTACCAAGCTAGAGTTAAAGATTTTAGAGAAAAAGAAAAAGAAATGGGTGAACTAATGAAAAAAACATTAGTTAAAGAAATCTCTGCATTAGAGGCAGACCTTAAAAAATATCAAGAAAATGGTAATAAGCTTATGCAGTTAAAGCAAGGTGAATTAATGAGACCATTATATAAAAAATTAAATGAAGCTATTGATGCTGTTGCCAAAGAAAATGGATATACAATAATTTTAACAACAACTGTAAACCAATTTGCTTACGTAGATGAAAATTACGATATTACAAAAAAAGTAATTGCTAAACTTGGTATTAAAGAACCTGTAACTAAAGAATAATTATATCTTAAATAAATTTAAAGCTCCATTATAAAATGGGGCTTTTTTTTATTTTAAACGAGGATAAAAATAGCAATACAAATAAATACCATAATTTGAAGCCATTTTAAGTATACTCCTATTTTAGAGTTTGTTTTTATTTGTTTAGAAATACTTCCTGCTAAAATGGCAATAGCTGCAAAAATTAATAATGAAACAAACATAAAAATAAAACCTAAAGTATAAAATTGCAACACTGTTGATAAGCTATCAGAAAATAAAAATCCTGGAAAAAAAGCTAAAAAAAAGATAGATACTTTTGGGTTTAAAACATTCATTATAAAACCTTGTTTAAAAAGTTCTGTTGTAGTTTTTTGAGGTATATTTTTACTCGAAAGTAAAATAGTAGCATCAGACTTATAAACTTTATATGCCAAATACAGCAAATAAAAAGATCCAAATAATTTAATGATAAAAAAAAGTGTTTCAGACTCTTTAATAATTACTGAAACTCCAAAAGCTAACAAGGTTGTATGTATTAAACAACCAGAAATTAAGCCATATACTGTTGCTAAACCAAATTTTTTACCATTTACAATACTTTGTGTAAGTACAAAAATATTATCTGGTCCTGGAGAAATTGCCAATACAGAAGTTGCTAAAGCAAAAGAAAGAAGCGTTTCTATCATTTACATTTTTTTAAAATAAGCTTTAAAAGATTTACAATTTATCTTTTAAAATTGCACTATTTATCTTTTTTATCAAACTTGGCCCTTCGTAAATAAAACCTGTGTAAACTTGAACCAAATCTGCACCTGCTTTAATTTTTTCTAAAGCATCTTCTGCAGAATGAATACCTCCTACTCCAATTATAGGGAATGCTTTATTAGATTTTTCAGCCAAATAGCGAATTACTTTTGTACTCTGATTTTTAATTGGCTGCCCACTAACTCCTCCATTTCCAATCTCTTGTAAACGTTCATCAGTAGCTTTTAAATTTGATCTTGTTGTTGATGTATTTGAAGCTATTACACCATCAATTTTGGTTTCTGCAACAAGTGCTATGATTTCATCTAACTGGATATCATTTAAATCTGGAGCAATTTTTAATAAAATTGGTTTTTGAATTTCTTTTGAATTATTCAGTTTTTGACAAGCAGTAATTAATTCTACCAAATATTCTTTATCATTTAATTTTGCATGACTACCAACATTTGGGCAACTTACATTCAAAACAAAGTAATCTACATAAGGATGTAAACCATCAAAACACTCTAAATAATCTTGCGTATAATTTTCTGGCAAAGTTTGAGTGTTTTTACCAATATTACCTCCAATAATTACTTTTCCTTTATTTTTTTTAAGTTGATGAATAGCAGCAGCTAACCCTTCATTATTAAAACCCATTCTATTAATTATTCCTTGATCATCTTTTAAACGGAATAACCTTTTCTTAGGATTACCTTCTTGTCCTTTTGGAGTAACTGTTCCTATTTCTATAAACCCAAAACCAAAATTTGCTAACTCGTTATATAAAACAGCATTTTTATCAAAACCAGCTGCTAAACCAACAGGGTTTTTAAAAGTTAAGCCAAATAAATTACGTTCTAAATTTTTATCATCTACTTGATAAATGCTTCTAAAAATTGAAGCAACACCAGGAATTTTGCATAAAAACTTTATTAATGAAAACGTGAAATAATGTATTTTTTCTGGATCAAACAGAAAAAAAATTGGTCTAATTATGGCTTTGTACATAGGTTACAAATATAAAAAAAGCTCCGTAAACGGAGCTTTGTGAATTATCTTAAAACTGCTTCTAAATTCTTTTCGAAACTAGCTTGTAGTTTTTGCATTATTTTATCTATCTGCTTATCTGCTAATGTTTTGTTATCATCTTGTAAAACAAAACTTACTGCATACGACTTTTTACCTTCAGGTAAATTATCACCTTCATAAACATCAAACAAATCTACTTCTTTAAGTAACTTTTTTTCTGATTGAAAAGCCAAATTGTATACTTCTTTAAATTGTGTTTTAGAATCTAACAATAATGCTAAATCTCTTTTCACTGATGGAAATTTAGATAAATCTGAAACTTTAATGCTTTTTTTACTTGTTAATTTTAAAATATTACCCCAGTTTAAATCAGCAAAAAGTACTTCTTGTTTTATACCAAATTCTTTTAAAATGGTTCTTTTAACAACACCAAAATCTACCAATTTAATTTTGCCTAAACTCAGGGTTATTCCTTCTGAGAACACATCATTTTTAGTAGGTGAACTTTTTACATTTTGTATACCAACTCTTTCTAATATTGATAAAATAATTCCTTTTGTATAAAAGAAATCTGAAGAAGTTGCAATTGTTTTCCAAGAATCTTTAGTTCTATTTCCTGTAATAAAAAGTGTTAAGTGTTTGTCTTCTTGATAACTACTGTTATAATTATGGTATGTTTTACCAAATTCATAAAACTTTAAAGCGTTGTTTTTTCTGTTTAAATTGTATGCAACAGATTCTAAACCACTAAAAAGTAGAGATTGTCTTAGAACTCCTAAATCGTTACTTAAAGGATTTAACATTGCAACATTTGCTTCTTCATTTATATTGTCAGAAAGCGATGCATAAGAGGCTTTAGTTAGTGAATTTGCCATAGTTTCGTTAAATCCTAAGGCACTTAGCTGCTCTGCAACTACATTTTCTATTTTAGTTTCTTTATTTGAATCAAAAGATATTGATGTATTTAATTTATGTGAAAACTCAATGTTATTATAACCATAAACACGTAAAATTTCTTCTATAATATCTGCTTCACGTTGCACATCTGTTCTGTAAGAAGGTATGGTTAACCCTAAACCTCCTTCAGTTTCACTATTAATTTTAATTTCTAAAGAAGCTAAAATATTTTTAATAGTTTCTTTAGGAATTTCTTGACCAATTAATCTGTAGGCGTTTTCATAAGATAAAAAGACTTGAAAATCTTCTACTTTAACCGGATAAAAATCAGAAATATCTGAAGCCAATTTACCAGAAGCATATTCTTCTATTAACAAAGCAGCTCTTTTTAATGCATATTTTGTTAAATTGATATCTATACCTCTTTCAAAACGAAAAGATGCATCTGTATTTAAACCATGTCTTTTTGCTGTTTTTCTAATTGATACTGGGTTAAAATAAGCCGATTCTAAAAATATTGAAGTCGTGTGCTCTGTTACACTAGAGTTTAAACCACCAAAAACTCCACCTAAACAAAGTGGGTTTTCATCTGCATCACAAATCATAATATCATCTGCAGATAATTCTCTTTCCACTTCATCTAAAGTAGTAAATTTAGTTCCTTCTTTTAAGGTTTTTACTAGTACTTTATTTCCTTTTATACTTTGCGCATCAAAAGCGTGTAATGGCTGCCCAAGTTCGTGTAAAACGTAATTGGTAATATCTACAATATTGTTTTTTGGTATGATACCAATTGCTTTTAAACGGTTTTGAATCCATTCTGGAGCATCTTTTACAGTTACATCTGTTATGGTTATACCACAATAACGTGGCACTAAATCTTTATCTTCTACTTCTACATCATAACGTAAAGTTCTTTCATCAACGTGAAAATTACTCACTGATGGTGAAATCAATTCTTTATTGATATCTTTTTGAATTAATCCTGCTCTTAAATCTCTTGCAACTCCATAATGACTCATGGCATCAGATCTGTTTGGTGTTAAACCAATTTCAAAAATTTGATCTGTTTCTATATTAAATACTTCTGCTGCTGGTTTACCAACTTCTATATCATTATCTAAAACTAAAATTCCATCATGATTACTTCCTAAGCCTAATTCGTCTTCTGCACAAATCATTCCATGGCTTTCTTCACCTCTAATTTTACCTTTTTTAATCTTAAAACCTTCACCTTTATCATCATACAAAGTAGTACCAATTGTAGCAACAGGTACTTTTTGACCAGCTGCAACATTAGGTGCACCACAAACTATTTGAACAGGTTTACCATCTCCTAAATCTACTGTTGTAATTTTTAAACGATCTGCATTTGGATGTTGCACACAAGTTAAAACTTCACCAACAACAATGCCTTTTAAACTACCTTTTATAGATTCTTTAGTTTCTATACCTTCTACCTCTAAACCTAAGTCTGTTAACAATTCACCTGTCTTGGTTGCATCCCAATCTATCTGTAGAAATTGTTGTAACCAATTGTATGATATTTTCATGCTTTTTACTTGAATTTTCAGCGGCTAAATTAACTATTTTAAAGTATTTTTTAAACTAATTTATTAACTAATTCGTAAAAAAACATATCAATATTTATTGTAAATTTGAGAACTAATCAAATACATTTTATGAGAACTTTACTTTTAGCTATTTGTGTTGTTTTTTGTTTTTCTTGTTCCAAAGAAAAAGTTAGCAACTTAAAAACAGGAACTTTTAGAGGTGTTTTAAAAGCAAAAGAAGATCAAAATATACCTTTTAACTTTAAGGTTTTAAATGACTCTTTAATTGAGATTTTTAATGGTGAAGAAATTATTGCTGTAACTAATATTAGTTACAAAAATGATTCTATTAGAATACAAACACCTGTTTTTGAAGGATTTATTAAAGCAAAAATAAATGATGGAAAAATTGAAAACGGTAATTTTATAAATCCTAGCTTTAATAGAATTGTACCTTTTACAACTGTTGATACTACAAAAAGGTTTACAGTAGCTAACGAACCTAAAGTGAATGTAACTGGAAAATGGGAAACTACTTTTAGCCCTAATAGTAAGAATAAATATTTCGCAAATGGAGTTTTTCAACAAAAGGGAAACAAAGCTACAGGAACCTTTATCACTTCAACTGGAGATTATAGATATTTAGAAGGTGTTGTAGATGGAGATTCTTTAAAACTATCTGTTTATGATGGTGTTCATTTATTTTTATTTAAAGCAAAAGCTACAGATTCTACTTTAAATGGTATGTTTTACTCAGGAAATCATTGGAAAGAACCATTTGTTGCAAAATTGAATAATGATTATGAATTGCCTATAGATGAAAATATCACCTATATTAAAGAAGGTTACGAAAATTTTGATTTTTCTTTCCCTGATTCTAGAGGAAAAGTAGTTTCTTTAAGTGATAATGAATTCAATAATAAAGTTGTTTTGGTTCAAGTTATGGGTTCATGGTGTCCTAATTCTTTAGATCAAACTAAGTTTTTGGTAGATTATGTAAAGAAAAATCCGAGTGAAAACCTTAAAGTTATTTCTTTAGATATAGAGATAGCAAGCAATAGGAATACTTCTTATAAAAATATAGATCGTTTAATAGATGAAGTAGGTATCACTTATCCAGTACTATTAGCTCAATATGGTAGAAGTGGAAGTAAAAGAGCGGTTTTAGAAAAATTACCAATGCTTAATAAATTACACGCTTACCCTACTCTATTAGTTTTAGATAAAAATAAAAAAGTAAGAAAAATATATACAAGCTTTAATGGACCAGCAACTAAAGAGAAGCACGCTGCTTTTAAAAATGAGTTTGATAGTTTTATAAATACTTTACTTTCTGAAATTGAGTAATTTATTTAAATATTTTAGAAATAAATTAAGTTAGAAATTAAGATAATTCCTTTAATTGTGGAAATAACTTATGATCTAATTTCTTAAAAAGGTAATAATATAAATTAGCTAATAGAATGCCTGTACAAATACCCACAGTTATATCTAAAGGAAAATGTACACCCAAATAAACTCTGCTATAAGCAAATAAAGCAGGAAAAATAAAAATTAAATACGCCCATTTAAATCTGCGCTCTAACAATAAAATTACATAAACAGAGAAAAAGGTAGATGTTGTAGCATGTCCAGACATAAAGCTGTAACTCTGAGGTTTAATCAAAGTTCTTAACATATGCATAATTTCTGGATCATTATTTGGTCTTAATCTTTGTGTATGATCTTTTATAAAAACAGTAAGTTGATCTGATATGGTTACTAAAATAATTAGAGACAATACCATAATTCCTCCACGTTTCCAACCAAATGTTTTAAATATGATAAATAAAATTAAAAGGAACAATGGAGCCCAGTTAAATTGATTGGTAATTGCCAACCAAAAAGGATCCCATTGTTCACTTCCTAAATTATTTAAGAAAACAAGTAATTCTTTATCTTTTTGTATAATAGTTTCGAACAAATTATTTGCCTATTTCAAGAATTTCTACTTCAAACACTAAGTCTGATTTTGCTGGAAAAGGACCATATTTTGCTTCTCCAAAACCTATATAATAAGGAATAAAAAGACGTACTTTTTCTCCTTCTTTTAAATTTTTTACACCTTCTTTAAAACCTGTAATCATAGGTCTTTGTGCATCATCTAATTGAAAAACAAAAGGCTGACTATTTTCTTCTGTAGATTGTACTTTTTTACCATCTGCAGTATATAAAGTAAAGTGTGCTTTTACAGGCTTGTTTTCAACTATTTTTTTTCCAGAAGGATTACTTTTAAGTTTTAAAATACGTAACCCTGAATCTGTCTTTATAGCTTTATCCTCTCCCATTTTAGTATGAAAAACAGATCTATCCTTTAAATATTTAGAATATCTAGCTGTTTCTAAATCCTTTTCTTCTTTTGCTCTATCTTTTTCGCTATTTGCAAAAGCAGTTAGTTTTTCATCAAAAATAGTTGCTGCATTAAAATCATTTGCTTTATCACCAACCTTAATAATATCTATAGTATAAATAGTATCTAATTCGATTATTGTATTTACAACAGACATTCGTAATGAATCAACTGCCTTTTTTAAAGCTAATGAGTCTTTATTTTCTTTTTGTAGGTTAGCTAATTGGTTAGCATTTATAGTTGTTTTACCAAATACTGAATGTTTACCATCTAAATGCGGAATTGCTCTATGTGTAATAAAGAATTGACTTCCATTTGAATTGGGTCCACCATTTGCCATAGATAAAATACCAGCATCATTATGAGTATAGAGTAATAAACCGTCGTCATTTTTTGTAAATTCATCTCCAAATCTATAGCCAGCAGTTCCTCTTCCTGTTTCTGTTGGGTCTCCTGCTTGAATTACAAAGTTATCTACTACTCTATGAAAACGAATGCCATCGTAAAACTTTATACCTTTCAAAGAGTCTGCAACTCTATTGTTAGTGCCTTCTGCTAAAGTTACAAAGTTAGCTACTGTCATTGGTACTTCATCAAAGTACAATTCTAATAAAATGTTTCCTTTGTTTGTTTGTATTTCTGCATAAAGCCCTTCTTTTAAATTTTTATATTTTGCTGGTTGGCAAGCTACAAAAATTAAAAGAAGAGCACTATAAATTACTTTTTTCATCTACTTTTCTAATATTTCTAATAATTCTACTTCAAAAATTAATGTAGAAAAAGGTTTAATTAATTGCCCTCTTTGTTGTACACCATAAGCAAGTTCTTGAGGAATAAAAAGTCTATATTTAGCACCTTCTTTCATCATTGCTAAACCTTCGTTAAAACCAGGTATAAAAACATTTGCAGTAGTTTCATAAGGTTCATTTCTATCAACACTACTATCAAAAACTTTACCATCTATTGTAGTTCCATGGTAATGAAGTTTAATTTTACTGGTAGGATTTATGCTTTCTCCTGTACCTTCTTTTAATACTATATATTGTAAACCACTATCTGTAGTTTTAACATTATCCTTTGTTTTATTCTCTTCTAAAAACTTTTCTCCAGCAGCTTTAACATCAGCAAACTTCTTAATAGCTATTTCTTTATTCTTTTTCATTTGTTGTTTTTGAAAGAAAACTCCTAAAAATTCATTTATGTCTTTAATATTCATTAATGTATTAGAAGAGTCCATTCCATTTCTATAACCTTGAATAAATAAGTCTGTATTGGCTTCATCAAAGTTTGCTTTTATTTTTATAGACATATCTAAGCCTAAAGCGTAACTTGCAGAATCTATTTCAGTTTCTAAAGAAGTAACATCTGCTTTTTGATTTACACAAGATGTCATTGTTGCTAAAACTGTTACAATTGCTAAACTTTTTATTATTCTCATTTTTTTATTTATTTTATATTAATTAATGTTACTGTACTTTTTATAGATTGATTTACACCAATTTTATTGTTATCTCCTGTAATACCAAACGCAGTATACGAAGGTAGCACAAATGTAATAGTTTCTCCGGTTTTCATCAACTTTATTCCTTTTTGTAATCCAGAAATAAAGTCTTCTTTATCTACTAAATATTTTTTAATGCCTAAGGTATTTTTGCTGTAAATTATAGAATCATTTAAACTTAAAATATTGTAGCTTAACTCAACTTCATCTCCTGTTTTAGGGTTAGGTAAACTATCTGCTATTTTGTTAATATAGGTATACCAAAAACCATTAGAAGATTGTATGTATTGATTACTCGAATCTCTTTTAATATATTGTAAAACTTCCTCATCTGCTTGTTTATTTAATATTTTATTTTGTTGCATTGCTTCAAAATAAACAGTGGTAGATTGTTTTGGGTTTATTGGTCTTCTTGGTGTAGTTTTAGAGCAAGAAAAGCATAAAAAAACAACTACTATAAATAGAATTTTATATTTCATAAGATGATTCTAATTCAGTTTCATAATTAGATAAAAGTGATGTAAATCTAGTTACAGTTTCTGCCATCGATAAATCTGATTTACCTCCAGCAGCATTATCATGTCCTCCTCCACTAAAATATTTTCTAGCAAATTGGTTTACAGAAAATTTACCTTTAGATCTAAAAGAAATTTTAATAATACCTTGTTCTTTATCTTCAATAAAAATAGCTGCAAAAATTATACCTTTTAGAGAAAGTGCATAATTTACAACACCTTCTGTATCTCCTTTCTGAAAATCAAAACGCTTCTTTTCATCATCTGTTAAAGTAATATAGGCTGTTTTATAGTTTGGTAAAATTTGTAAATTACTTAATGCTTGTCCTAAAAGTAATAATCTATTGTAAGAATTTGCATCATAAACATTGTTATGAATCCTATCATTTTCGGCTCCTTTATCAATTAAATCTGCAATAATTCTATGAGTTGTACTTGTTGTAGATCTAAATCTAAAAGAACCTGTATCTGTCATAATACCAGTATACAAACAAGTTGCAATTGCTGCGTCTATTAATTCTAAATCTTCATTCATTTCTATAAATTGATAAACCATTTGTGCTGTAGAACAAATAGTTATATCAGAATACATATATTTTACATCATCTGGTTGTTGATGATGGTCTATCATTGCAAAATCATTCGGATATTTTTCAAGTGTATTTTGCATATCTGACCCTACTCTATGTAAAGCATTAAAATCTAACAAAAAAATTATATCTGATTTTTCAATTGCTTTTTGAGATTGTTTGTTTTGCCAATCAAACCTATAGGTTGTTTCAGAACCTGGCAACCAATGTAAAAAATCTGGATATTCATTTGGCACAACAACTGTACACGAATGTCCTTTTTTATCTAAGTAATGTTTTAAGCCCAAAGTAGATCCCATTGCATCTCCATCTGGATTTCTATGTCCAACAATAACAATGTTTTTTGGCTGCTCTAAAAACGTTTTTAACGCTGTAAATCCTTTTAAAATCATAATTTGCGAATATACAATTTAATAACCTTGTTTAAAATATATTTTCTTTTACATTTGAAATCTCAAAAATAATATAACAATGAAAAAAACGTTTTTACTATTTATTGCATCTACTCTATTTTTTTGCTGTAACTCAATTAAAAAAAATAAAATTGCAACCATAAAACCTGATAATTTTACGATTGCTTTTGGATCATGTAACAAGCAATACAAAACCAATCTTTTATGGAAAGAAATAGAAAAAAATAATCCAGATCTTTGGATTTGGGGTGGAGATATTATTTATTCTGACACAGAAAACATGCAAAAAATGAAGCAGGATTATGATACTCAAAAAAAACAAAAAGGTTATGACGCACTTTTAAAGAGCACACCAATTATGGCTACTTGGGATGATCATGATTATGGAGTAAATGATGGTGGAATCGAATTTGCTAAAAAAGAAGAAGCACAGCAACTTTTTCTAGATTTTTTAAATGTTGACAAAAATAGCCCCAGAAGAAAGCAAGAAGGAGTTTATCATTCTAAACTTTTTAAAACTGAAAATGGTAGTGTAAAAGTTTTGGTTTTAGATACCAGATATTTTAGAACAGCACTCACAAGAAAGAAAATTAAAAAGAAAAGATATAAACCAAACCCTTATGGAGAAGGCAGTATTTTAGGTGAAACACAATGGAGTTGGTTGCAACAAGAACTTTCAAATTCAGAAGCAGATTTTAATGTTATTGTAAGTAGTATACAGGTTTTATCTGCTGAACATGGTTTTGAAACTTGGGGTAATTTCCCTCATGAAGTAGACAAGTTAAAACAACTTATTATAGAAAGTAAAGCTAAAGGTGTTGTACTATTATCTGGAGACAGACACATTTCTGAGTTTTCAAAAACATCTGTAAAAGGTTTATCTTATCCTTTAATCGACTTTACATCAAGTGGCTTAACACACTCTTATAGAAATTATTCTGGAGAACCAAACTCACTTAGAGTAAAAAGAGTAGTTTCTGATATTAGTTTTGGATTGATGCATTTTAACTTTAAAACAAAAAAAATAAACTTAGAAATGCGAGGCATTAACAATAAATTGCTTCAAGAAATAAATCAAACTTACCCTTAACTTGCAGTTAACATTAAAAAGTTTACTTTTGCAAAAATTTTATAATTAAATGGCAACAAATAGAACATTTACAATGCTTAAGCCTGATGCTGTAGAAAACGGACATACAGGAGCTATCTTAGAAAAAATTAATGCTGCAGGATTTAGAATTGTAGCTTTAAAGAAAACACAAATGACAAAAGCAGATGCTGAAACTTTTTATGCTGTGCATAATGAGCGTCCGTTTTTTGGAGAATTAGTTGAGTTTATGACTCGTGGACCAATTGTAGCTGCAATCTTAGAAAAAGATAATGCAGTAGAAGACTTTAGAACTTTAATTGGTGCTACAAACCCTGCTGATGCAGCTGAAGGAACTATAAGAAAATTATATGCAACTTCTATGGGAGAAAATGCAGTACATGGTTCAGATTCTGATGAAAATGCAGCCATAGAAGGTAACTTTCATTTTTCTGGTAGAGAGCAATTTTAAGCATCTACAGAATTATTAACAATAAAAAAACTCGCAACTTAAAAGTTGCGAGTTTTTTGTTTTATTGAATTCTAATTATGATTTCCAGAAAGTACGTTGTTTGTTTAATTCTTCTTCTTCTTTTAAATATTCTTCGGCTTCTTGAGGTGAAAGCACCTTTAAAAAAGATGGATGCTGTTCAATAGCATACTCAATTTTAGTTACAATTTCAGCTATTTCTTCATTCTCATAATCGATATCTAAAGGCTCTTTTATCACCATAGATTGTAACACATTTTTTCTTTTGATACTTAATCCTTTTTTATCAAAAGATCTTCTAAAACCATCTATAACTATTGGTACAACAACTGGTTTATATGTTTTAATTATATGAGCTGTTCCTCTTCTAATTGGCTTAAAAGGAGTTGTGGTTCCTTGTGGAAAAGTAATTACCCAACCATCTTTTATGGCTTTTCCTATATTAGAAATATCTGAATTTTTTACTTGTCTTTTAACATCTTTACCTGCACTTCTCCAAGTTCTATCAATAGAAACAGAGCCTGCATAAGCAAAAAGTTTTGGCAAAATTCCAGATTTCATGGTTTCACCTGCTGCAACAAAATAGATGTTTAATTTTGGATTCCAAATGTATCCAATATTCTTTATAGAATCGTCTCTACCACTTAATGCTGCATTAAATACGTGAAACATCGCAGCTACATCAGCAAAATAAGTTTGGTGATTAGAAATAAATAGCACATTTTTATCTGGCAAACTTCTTAATACTTCTGAACCTTCAATTTTTAAATTGTTGAATTTTCGATATCTACCATGAGAAATAATTCCGAAAATTCTAATTATCATTTTTTTTAAAAATAAAAGATGACCAAAAGGATTTCTTTTAAATAATGGCATTTTACTACTTTTAGTTGGTAACTAACAAATTTACAAAACAAATTAATAATAAATGGTTTTGAGTAAGTCTTTAATTTCAGAAAGCATCATTCCTGTGGCTCCCCAAATAATTTTATCATCTATCAAAAATGTTGGTACATCTATATTTTTCATGTAAGATGTATTCATGTTTATGGAGGTAATACTACTATCATTTAATAAATCATCTATAGAAATTTCAATAATACTATCAACTTCATGGTTTATTATGAATTGTGGTTTTTGAGAAACAAACCCCATAAATGGTGTTGCTAAAAAATTACTTGGTGGTATGTAAACATCTGTAAGTTCTCGAATAATTTCTACAGTAGATTGCAAAACACCTACTTCTTCAAAAGCTTCTCTTAATGCAGTTTCTTGTAAATTATTGTCATTTTCTTCTACTTTACCTCCAGGAAAACTAATTTGTGCTGAATGTGTACCTTTATAACTAGCTCTTTGAGTTAATAAAAATCGGGTTTTATTATCTATATCTGGATAAAAAAGTGCAAGTACAGCTGCTTTTTTAGGGTTGTTAGCCTTAATTTTATCAGCATCATATTTTAGCCTAAGCTTTGGAGCCAATTTAAATTGCGCGTTTAAACCACCAAGTTTAGTGGATTTTAACACATCAATATTATCTGTAAAAATTTTAAAATTCATTTTGAATACTTACTTTTAACAAACTTATAGATTTCCTTTTTATTAAAAATATTTTTGGTAGGATTTTTGGTTAACAAATGAATATGAATAAGAAATATAAAAAATTAATTTTAAGTATCATTTTAGATGTCATAGGTTTTCTTACTATGTTTCCTATTGATATTGTTTGGGCTCCTGTTTCTGGTTATTTAATGACAAAAATGTATAAAGGAAACTTAGGTAAAGCTGCAGGTTTTATAAGTTTTTTAGAAGAAATTATTCCGTTTTCTGATATTATCCCAACATTTACTATTATGTGGATTTATAGTTATGTAATTAAAAAAGAGGATAAAGATAATGAGACTGTTATAATAGATATTTAAGCATCTCCATTAAATAAAAAACCTAAACCCAACCTCGTTAAAAATTTCTTTTCGAAAGCCCAAAAAAACTTAAACTGACCAAACAGCCACCCAACAATTGGTAAAGTTAACTGGTAAATTGGAAAAATTAATAAAATTCTTAATGGCCAATAGATGAATCCAGAAATAGTTTCAGGATTCAAACCTAAAAAATTTGTTACTGGCTTT
This sequence comes from uncultured Polaribacter sp., assembly GCA_964565055.1. Lineage (GTDB taxonomy): Bacteria > Bacteroidota > Bacteroidia > Flavobacteriales > Flavobacteriaceae > Polaribacter. The sequence continues at coordinate 140,922 of CAZMDC010000003.1, forward strand.
GCAACCCAAGCTGCAAACGAACCATTTATTGCAAATACAATAAAAATTGCTAAAACAGACCAGTTACTTTCTATGCCCCATCTTTCTTTCAACTTTTCCATTACTTTTCTACTGCTGTATTTTTCGTTTTTCTAATCATAAGCCACAAACCAATTAAAACTAAAGGTATACTTAAAACTTGACCTGTATTTAAGGAGTTAAAAACCCAATCTTCTCTTCCATCTACTTGAGCTTCTTTCATGAATTCTATAAAAAAACGTAATGACCATAAAACTGCCATAAACAAACCAAATAAAAAGCCAACTTGTTGTTTTTTATCAGTTTTCCAATACAAATACCACATCACAAAAAACAATACTAAATAACTAAATGCTTCGTATAATTGTGTTGGATGCCTTGCAAAATCTTCTCCATTACTTTTAAAAATTACTCCAAAATTTGATTCTGTTGCTTTTCCATAAATTTCTGAATTAAAGAAATTACCAGTTCTAATAAAAAAACCAGATAAAGCAACCATTATAGCTAATCTATCTAAAATAAATAACCAAGGTTTTTGTAAGTGCTTTTTAGCATAAAAATACATAGCTATTATTATAGAAATGGCTGCACCATGACTTGCAAAACCGGTAAAACCTGTAAACTTCCAAGTACCATTAACTTGTTTAAAAGGTATAAATATTTCTAATAAATGATTTTGATAGTAATCCCAACTGTAAAAAAACACGTCTCCTAAACGCATACCTATTAACATAGAAATAAATACATACATGAATAATGTATCTAATTTTTCTACAGGAATATTATCTTTTTTGTAGATTTTTTTCATTAAGTGCAACCCTAATAAAAAAGCAGCTACAAACATTAAACTGTACCAACGAACTGTAAAAAAACCAAGATCGATACCTAATGATGGATCCCATTCTATTGCTAAAAAACTCATATATTTTAAAAAATATTTACTAATTATTATTTTTTTAATTTATCTGGAACTGGATCATAACCACTACCTCCCCAAGGATGACAACTGAAAATTCGCTTCAAAGATAACCAACCTCCAGAAAACAAACCATGTTTTTGTAAAGCTTCTATAGTATAGTGAGAACAAGTAGGGTTATACCTACAAGTTGCAGGTGTAAAAGGAGATATAGCTGTTTGATAAAAACGAACTAATAGTATAAAAGGAAAAGACAATATTTTCTTCAAAAAAAACTTTAAATTATTGATTATAAAAAACTGCTTGTAAAATTACAAAAGCGCATTATAATGTATAGTTGTAACTAATTTTTAATTTACAGAAAAGGTTGTACCTTCTTTACCATCTTTTAGTTGTATACCTAAGTCAATCAACTCATCTCTAATTTGGTCAGATAGTGCCCAATCTTTATTTTCTCTAGCTTCCTTCCTTAATTTTATTAATAATTCTACAACTCCTTGTATTTTTGCAGAACTATCTTCAGAAACTTCATTCATTAAACCTAAAACATCAAAAACAAAAGCTTTTATTGTTGCTTTAAATTCTTCTAAATCATTAGCAGTTAAACTTTCTTTTTGTTCCTTTATTTGATTGATAACTTTTACAGCTTCAAATAAATTAGAAATTAAAATTGGTGTATTAAAATCGTCATTCATTGCTGCATAACAAGCTGTTTTCCATTTTTGAACATCAAAAGTTGATGTTTTCCCAGCTTCTATTTTATCTAAATAAGCTACTGCTTCCATCAATTTAGAATGTCCTTTTTCAGAAGCTTCTATAGCATCTCCAGAAAAATCTAAAATACTTCTATAGTTAGCCTGCATGTTAAAAAAACGAACTACTGATGCAGAAAATGCTTTTGGTAAAATATCATTATCTCCAGTTAAAATTTCATTTGGTAAAATAAAATTACCTGTAGATTTAGACATTTTTTGGCTGTTTAACAACAACATATTGGTGTGCATCCAATAATTTACTGGTTTTACTCCAGAACAAGTTTGAGATTGTGCAATTTCACATTCATGATGTGGAAATTTTAAATCCATTCCTCCTCCATGAATATCAAAGCTTTCGCCTAAATATTTAGTACTCATAACAGAACATTCTAAATGCCAACCAGGAAAACCATCAGACCAAGGTGAAGGCCACCTCATAATATGTCTTTCATCGGCTTTTTTCCAAAGTGCAAAATCTTGTGGATTCTTTTTATCACTTTGACCATCTAATGTTCTTGTATTATGAATTAAATCTTCAACTTTTCTACCAGAAAGAATTCCGTAATTTCCTTTTTTATTGTATTCTAAAACATCAAAATAAACAGAACCATTTACTTCATAAGCAAAGCCTTTTTCTATGATTTCTTTTATCATTTCAATCTGCTCTACAATATGTCCTGTTGCAGTTGGTTCTATACTTGGTGGTAAGAAATTGTAATTTTTTAAAACATTATGGAAATCTACAGTGTATTTTTGAACCACTTCCATAGGTTCAATTTCTTCTAAACGTGCTTTTTTTGCAATTTTATCTTCACTTTCATCATTATCATTTTCTAAATGCCCAGCATCTGTAATATTACGCACATAACGTACTTTATAGCCTAAATGCAACAAATATCTATACACAACATCAAAAAACATAAAAGTTCTTACATTACCTAAATGTGCATTGCTATAAACAGTGGGCCCACAAACGTACATACCTACATATCCGTCTGTTATAGGTTTAAAAAGTTCTTTCTTTTTAGAAAGTGAATTGTATATTTTAAGCTGATTTTCTTTGTAGTGTTCCATTAAATAAGTGACTATTTATAGGGCATAAAGATAGGCACTTTAAGAAGAATAGCGAAATGGAATTTGTTAGAAGTTTTGTAAAAGAAAAGTTTATTATTTGATGGTAATTGTGCTATAACCTCCATTTACCTGTATTAGGTTTTTGGTAGTGTTACTATTATTAGATTTTCCTGCTACTTTATTATCCAACTTTACCCTATTTACTTGATATTTAAATTTGCTTGGAATATTACCTAGTAAAAGTGTAGCTTCAGACTGACTTAAGTTTAAAATAAATTTACCAAAATTAGGATTGAAACTATCAATTCTAAGCTCTCCAAATTTATCTGAAATAGTTACATTTTCATTGATTTTATAAATTTTTACTCCAGAAGAATTATTGTTCATTGTTGTATTTGTAACTGATGCTATTTTAGCATCAGTTACATTGTTTAAAAATAAAGTACAAGCGTTTAAATCGTTTATAGTAACAGGAGAGTAGTCTATTGTTAATTTACTTCCATTTAAATTATTAGCATTAAAACTACCATATTTTACATTACCAAATGCAACTGTATTTGGTAGTTTTACTTTACAATGACGTGTGTTTAAATCGAAAGTAGCAGCTTTAGGAACTTTAATTTCTAAACGCTTTTTTATATTAATTTTTTTACCATTAATAATAATTTCTTTTGAGTCTTTTAAAGGAAAATACTCAAATTTCAACTTTTGTAACTCTTCTTTTGCTTTTTCTAATTCTGCTCTAATTTTTTGTTTATCTAATTTTTCAATTTGAGTTTTTGATATTTCAAGTTCTTTCTTCATTTTTTCTTTAGACTCTTTAAACTCTTTTCTTAATTTATCACTATCTAAAGTAAGTTTCTCTTTAAGAATCTTATATTCTTTGGTTTTTTTAAAGGCCTCCCACTCTTCTTTGGTATTAATTTCTATATCATGTTCATCATCTTTCCATCTAAATTCATATTTACCATCTTTACCCATATTTTTATCAATATCTTCGAAAATATTCAAATTATCAAGGTCAAAATCGATATCAAAATCCATATCAGGTAATACAATTGTTTCGAAACTTGAAAAATCGATATCTGGCATTTCAAAATCAAAATTCATGTTATCAAAAAAAACAAAATCGTTTTTAAAGTTAAAGCTATTATTTCCTTTTGATGAAATTTGAACTTTTTTTGAGTTTCCTAGAGCTTCAAACTCCCAGTTTTTAAAATATTTTTCTGCTTCCTCTTTTGTAACTCCTTCTATTTCTATAAAAGCCTCTACCTGAACTTCATTCTTATTCCAAGTAGTTACATTAATGTCTGTATTAACTGCATTAATTGCAATTTCTACATCCTTATTTGTTTTAAAGTTTTCTGTGAATTTTTTATCGAATTTTTGAGCAAAAAAGGTTCCGAAAAAACCAATAGCAATGCATGTTAAAATTCTTTTATATGATTTGTGTTTCATTTTGTTTTGTATTTAAATTTTTAAGTTCATGTAACTGCTTTTTTAAACGTTGTAAAAGCTGTAAGCGTAATTGTAAATTACCAATTAGTGCATCTATAGTTGCATCATTAACCCCATTTGTATTGAGCTCTGTGGTTAAATTTTTATATTCTTGAGTAAGTTTTGCAATTTTTAATAAATAATCATCTACGATTTCTTTATTGTCTTCAGACAAATCTAAATCACTGATTTCTAATTTAATACTATTTACATAATACGTTTCTATAATATTAAATTCTGGAGATATATTTCCTAAAGTAATTTGTTTTTTCGGAGCACTATTATCAGTATTATTTAAATTTTGTTCTATATTTTTTGAGGGGTAAAACTGTATAGTTAAGCTGACTAGTAAAACTATTGATGCTGCAACAGAAAGCCATTTTAAGGTGTTCTTTTTATTCTTTTTCTGATGTATTTCTTTATGCAGTAATGCTTCAAATTTAGCTGAATGATTTTCAGATAATTTAATTTCTGTTGTTTTAAAATTATTTAATTTTTCTTTAATATCCTGCTGCATAACTCGACTGTTTTAATTGTTCTTTCAATATTTTTTTTCCTCTTAACAAATGTGTTCTAGAGGTATTTTCAGTAATATTTAAAATAGATGCTATTTCTTGATGATCATAACCCTCTAATAAATAAAGAGATAAAACCAGTTTATATTTTTCTTTTAATTGATATATTTTTTCAACAATTTTATCTGTAGAAAGTTCTGTTTCTATATTCCAATTATTTTCTTCAGTTACAGTTGTTACTTCCTCATTTATAGCAACCAAATCTAATTTCTTTTGCTTTAAATAATCAATACTTTGGTTGATTACAATTCTTTTTAACCAAGCTCCAAAAGCAACTTCATTTTTGTAAGAATCTATATGTTTAAATGCTTTTATAAATGCATTTTGCATAATATCTTCTGCAATAAACCTATCTTTTACATATCTGTAAGCCACATTAAGCATTGCATTACAATACAAATTGTACAATTGCATTTGTGCTTTGGCATTGTTTTTTTTACACAAATCAATAATAGGTTGATGTAGCTGTTTGGTTGGTTTCATTATTGCATTCTTACATTATAGACGATGCATTTTTTACAATGTTGCAAAAATTATAACATTTTTATCTTTAAATTTACATTTTACTTTTAAAATGATAAAAAAACAATCTGCTTTACAAGAAAAAGAAGGAGTTTCGCAATCAGAAACTACTAGTTTAAGCAGTGCTGAAAAAATAAAGTTACAAAGGGCAAAACAAAATTCTGTAAGCGAGTTCATCTCCAAAATAAAAAAAGGTGATATTACATTTTTAAGCAGAGCCATAACTTTAGTTGAAAGTACAAATCCTAATCATCAAAAAAAAGCAAATGAAATCTTAGAGGGCTGTTTACCATATGCAAACAACTCAGTTAGAATTGGTATTACTGGTGTTCCTGGAGTTGGTAAAAGCACCTTTATTGAAGCTTTTGGTAAACACTTAACAAACAAAGGGAAAAAAGTTGCAGTTTTAGCTGTAGACCCAAGTAGCTCTGTAAACAAAGGTTCAATTTTAGGCGATAAAACTAGAATGGAACAATTAGTTACCGATAAAAATGCTTTTATAAGACCATCACCTTCTGGAACTTCATTAGGTGGTGTTGCTCAAAAAACGAGAGAATCTATTATTTTGTGTGAAGCTGCTGGATTTGATACCATTATCATAGAAACAGTTGGAGTTGGTCAATCTGAAACTGTAGTTCATTCTATGGTTGATTTCTTTTTATTGCTAAAATTAGCTGGTGCAGGAGACGAATTGCAAGGTATAAAAAGAGGTATTATTGAAATGGCAGATGCTATTATTATTAACAAAGCTGATGGAGGAAATGAAAAAAATGCAAAATTGGCTAAAGTAGAATTCAATAGAGCCTTACATCTATATCCGTTAAAAGATAGCAAATGGCAACCAAAAGTACTTACAGCAAGTGCTTTACATAATTTAGGTATTCAGAAAATAGATCAAATGATATCTGATTATATTTCGTTAACAAAACAAAACAGCTACTTTAATACCAAAAGAAACGAGCAAAATAAGTATTGGTTGTTAGCAACTATAAATCAGCAATTGAAAGATAATTTCTATAATAATCCTTTAATTAAAGAAGCTTTAAAAAAAGAAATCAAAGACTTAGAAAATCTAAAAACTACACCATTTAATGCTGCAAAAAGATTACTTAATTTGTAATTAAATTCATTGGTTTTCGACTCTAAAGTACATAATTTTGTAAGTAATAAAATCAAGTATTTTTATTGAAAATGATTTTTAAAAATCATTTTTTACAATTTATTAAGAATAAATTTTAACCTAAAATCATAAAATTACCTATTTACATTTATGACACATCAAAAAATTACTAATTTTATAACTCAAGTTGTTGAAAATATGCCAAAAGATTGGGTAAATTTAACAACACACAGACTAGATATTTATAATGAAGCACTTGCAAAAAGTCAATTTATAGAACAGTTTGAGCAGTTATATAAAGAGAATAAAACTACAAAAGTATCTTTAGAAAATTTACCAACTGCTTATGATTATATTCGTTTAGGGCACCCTCTATCTTGTGTTTTAGAGTGGATTGTTGCTAAATTAAACAACCTACAATCAGACCAAATTATAAGCTTTTCTTCTATAACTATGCCAATTTTAGCTGTTTTAAGAAAAAACGCTTTAGAAGGCAAAAACACAAACATCTATGTCTCTAATCCTAGATTTAAAGAAATTGATTTTGATTTATTAAAAAGCGTGTATGGGTATCAGTTTGAAGTAAAATTGATTGCTGATGAAAACGATATTCCTAAAAATAATTCAAGTACAATTTTCATTTCAGACAAGGAAGAAATTAAAACATTCAGCTTGAATTCCAATATTGATTTTTATGTGAATACTTATTCTAATTTAGGAAGTATTTTATTGATTAATGGAGAGGAAAATAATAGTTATATTTCTGAAATTCAACACGTAAGAAGAAGAGAAAGTGTTGCTATGACACCTTTAAATTCATTAATAGCTTTAAAACAGTTCTTAGGTAAAGCTAAAAAAGAAATTAATAAAAACAATACTTCTAAAATTCAAGTTCAAGAATTAATAAAAAATATTACAGGCACAAGCACTACTCCATTAGTGGGTTCTAGTGGCTTGTCTATTCAGTATGCAATAATGATGGGCTTAGTAGATAATGCTCAAAAACATCATAAAAATAAAGCTATAAAGTTCATTGTTCCTCCAAATTGTTATGGAGGTACAAATGATCAAGCAAGAAGAGTTGCTGCTTTAGATACAAATATTGAGATTGTAGATTTACCTGTTGATGGTGATAATGATATGGTATCTAGTATAGACCAAATTTTAGATGATGTTGCTCTGCAAGATGCTGTACCATATATAATTGCAGAAATACCAACAAACCCAAGAGTTGAAGTTCCTAATTTAGAAGATTTAAAACGCGTATTAACTAAAAAACGTAAAACTTCAAATGGAAATGTAGCTATTGATCCTATTTTTATATTAGATCAAACATTTTGTCCTAATTTTCAATTTTTAGGAGAAGGAGAAATCTTATCAACTTGTAGAAGTATCTCTTATGCAAGTGGTTCTAAGTTTCCAAGTGGTGGAAAATGTACAGCTGGTTATTGTGTTTCAAATGACAAAGCAAAAGATATTATGCAGGAAATTAGTATTCATTTAGAATTGTGTGATAATGAAGCTACTTTGCAACAATATGATATTTTAGCTGAACAATTGCCAAGTATGAATACAAGAATTGCTGAAGCTTATAAAAACACCAAAGAATTTGTAACTTATATTCAAGAGATTTTACCAGAAGCAAAAATTAATTTTGTTTCTGATGAATTAGCTAAACAAGGTTTTACCCCTTCTGTTTTCTCTCTAGATTTGCCAACTAAAGGTAATTCACCTGAAGAAAAAGAAACTTACAAAAGAAAGCTAAATTTAAAGCTCATCAACTTAATGATTACAGAAATTCCTAATGAAAGTAAATTCTGTGTAAGTTATGGGCAACTAAAAGGATGTTATTGGACAATTCCTGCAACATCAACACAAGGAACAACTAAAGAAGGTGATAAAGACTATATTGTAAGAGCCTCATTATCTCCAAATTTAGACTTAAAACTGCACAAAAAAGTATTTTCAGATTTTGTAAAATCTTTATAAAAATTAATCATGAAAAATAATAAAATTATTGTCTTGTTCTTAATGCTTGGATTGAGTTTTTTTTCATGCAAATCACAAAATAAAGAAACCACTTCTGAAGATTATACATTTAAAAAAGGCGATTATAATGGTATTGGAAAATGGTATTTGGGTAGAGAAATTGCCTATGTTATGGGTTATGAAGGCATTAATTGGTTAGAACGTTCTAACAGAGAGCAAGAAGAAAACACCTCTAAACTTATTAAAAACATGAATATTAAAGCTTCAGATTATATTGCAGACATTGGTGCTGGCTCTGGATATCATGTTTTTAAAATGGCTCCAATTGCAAATAAAGGAGCTGTATATGCTGTAGATATTCAACCAGAAATGTTGAATGCTATTTTACAGAATCCAAAGTTTGAACAAAATACAAACATTGAATTAGTTCAGGGTGATGAAAAATCTGTAAATCTTCCAAAAAACACATTTGATAAGGTTTTAATGGTAGATGTGTATCATGAATTTAATTTTCCAAAAGAAATGATAATATCCATCAAAGAAGCTTTAAAAGAAAATGGTAAAATATATTTGATAGAATATAGGCTAGAAGACGAATCTGTACCCATAAAAACTATTCATAAAATGAGCGAAAAACAAGCTGTTAAAGAATTAAATGCTGCTGGTTTTCGTTTAGAAAAAAATATAACTAATTTACCTTGGCAACATTGTATGGTGTTTGTTAAACAATAATTGCCAAGGTTTTTTTCTTTAAATTAGTGAGAGTCCTCTTTTAATAATTCAGGAAACTTACTTTTAAATTTATTTAATCTTGGAATTGAAACTGCTTTAATATATGGTTGATTTGGATTTCTTTTTTCAAAATCCTGATGATATTCTTCAGCTTTATAAAACTTTTTAAGTTTTGCAACTTCAGTAGCAATTTTTCCATTGTAAACTTCTTTATTTAGTTTAGCAATCATGTCTTCTATAATTTTTTTTTCGGCATCATTTTCATAAAAAGCGATGGACCTATATTGAGAACCATAATCTGGATGTTGCCCATTTACAGTTGTTGGATTATGTGAACCATAATATACTTTCACTAAAGTTTCAAAACTTACAACTTTTGGATTATAATACACTGCAACAGTTTCTGCATGACCTGTTGTTCCTGTATTGCTACTCTCATAAGTTGGATTCTTTGTATGACCTCCTGCATAACCAGAAACAGCCTCTTCTACTCCTTTCACACTTTCAAAAATAGCTTCAACACACCAAAAACAACCACTTGCAAAATAAGCAACTTTAGTATCTTGATTTGGTGAATATGTACTTTTCTTATTGGTTTTAGTAACTTGTTTATTTTCTTTTTTAGAAAATCCTAAACAAGAAATAAGTAAAAATGAAAATGCAATAGAAAAAAATGGTTTATAAAATTTCATGTAAATTGATGTTTAAAATTAAAATTTGCACTAAGAATAGATAACAAATTCTTAGCGCAAATTTATGAACTTTTAACTCGAAAAATTATCGAATTACTAGTTTTGTCGCATCAAAAAGAAACTTCATACACATTGTTTACAACTTTAGCATTTTGTTAAGAAACCGTGTTGTAAAAAACGGATTAGATAGTTACTTTTGTTACTTAAACTAAATTAAAGAATGGAGCATTTTATAGTTTCTGCACGTAAATATCGCCCTCAAAATTTTGAGGATGTTGTTGGGCAACAGGCCATAACAAATACGTTAGATAATGCTATAAAAAACAATCATTTAGCCCAGGCTTTATTATTTACAGGTCCAAGAGGTGTTGGTAAAACATCTTGTGCTAGAATTTTAGCTAAAAAAATTAATCAACAAGAAGTAGAAACTACAGAAGATGAAGATTTTGCTTTTAATATTTTTGAACTAGATGCAGCTTCAAATAATTCTGTTGATGATATTAGAAGCTTAACAGATCAAGTTCGTATTCCACCTCAAACAGGAAAGTATAAAGTTTATATTATAGATGAGGTACACATGCTTTCTCAAGCAGCTTTTAATGCTTTTTTAAAAACGTTAGAAGAACCACCTGCGCATGCCATTTTTATTCTTGCAACCACAGAAAAACATAAAATTATACCAACAATTTTATCTCGTTGTCAAATTTTTGATTTTAAGAGAATTGGTGTTTTAGATGCAAAGAATTACCTAAAAACTATTGCTACAAAAGAAAACATTGATGCTGAGGATGATGCTTTACACATTATAGCTCAAAAAGCAGATGGAGCAATGAGAGATGCTTTGTCTATTTTTGACAGAGTAGTTAGCTTTTCTGGAAAAAACTTAACTAGAGAAGCAGTTACAGAAAATTTAAACGTATTAGATTATGATACGTATTTTAATATGACTAGTTTATTGCTAGAAAATAAAATTCCTGATGTTTTAAACGCATTCAACACTATTTTAGGAAAAGGTTTTGAAGGGCATCATTTTATAAACGGTTTAGCGAGTCATTTTAGAGACTTGTTAGTTGCTAAAGATAAAGAAACAATAGCTTTACTAGAAGTTGGTGATTCTGCAAAAAAGAAGTATTTAGAACAAGCCACAAAAGCAAGTATTCCTTTTTTAATGCAAGCCATTAATAAAGCAAATGATTGTGATTTAAATTACAGAACAAGCAAAAACCAACGATTACTTGTAGAACTTACTTTAATGCAGATTGCCTCTATCACTTTTGATGGAGAAAAAAAAAAGTCAGCTAATTACATAATTCCTGCTACATTTTTTCAATCACTTTCTCCTGCTAAAAAAGCAATAGAAAAACCTTTGACTCAAAAGCTTGTTGAGCATCAACATACAAAAGAACCAGAAAAACCTAAGCCTACCTTAAAAAAAGCGATTCTAAATACGCAAACAAGAAGAGCATCATCGCTTTCTTTAAAAAGTGTTCATCAGAAAAAAGAAGTTAAGAAGACTAATGTAGAAGAGAATTTTGATAATCATCCAAAAACAGTTTTTACACAAAAGCAACTACAACAATGTTGGGATGTTTATCATAAAAAAATGATTAAAAAAGGAGAAAATAATATGGCAACTGCTTTAGGGGTAAGCAAACCGATATTATTAGAAAACTTTGTAATTGGTTTAAAATTACCAAGTACCTTAATTGAAGATCACTTTAAAGAAGGGAAATATAAGTTTCTAAATTATTTACGAGAATCTTTAAATAACTATGGAATTGCTATAAAAATAAAAATAGACAAAACCATAGAGGAAAAGAAAGCTTATGGTAATGTTGGTAAGTATAAAATTTTATCTAAAAAGAATCCTATGTTAGATAAATTGAGGCAAACTTTTGAGTTAGATTTATAGTTACTCTTTATCTTCTTTAATTTTATAACTCTCTCCTATTTCTTTACCCAAATAAGAAAGTTTAATATCCTTTTTATCTAACCCCTCTTTTTCAAATTCTGCAATTAAATATAAATCCTCTTTCTTTTCTATAAATAAAGGAATCGATTTTTCTTCTTTAGCAAGTAAGGTAAGAATATTATTATATTCTTCTTCCGATTTAATAGTTACTTCTTTAATAGTTGGGTTTTCTCTAAAAGCTTCACTTAGATTTATATAATCATCTTTAGGAGTAAAAAATCCTTGTCTTTCTGTATCTGTTGCATTAATAACTTCTAATGAAGTTGCCAAACGAAATGCTCCATGCTCACCAAAAATAGTAGAAAAATTAGTTATAGCATATTTATTTACAGCGTCATTACCAGTCATTGCAATTAGGTAACCAACGTCATTTAACTCTATGTTATCTCTTAACTCATCATCATAAATATTTACAGCTAATGCTTCTAAATCTTCATCTTTTGCTTGGTTAATAAAGTTTTTATTAGAGTCAATAATAACTACTCGTTTACCTTTATCTTTTAAGAAACTTGCGATTAATCTTGATGGATTTGAAGCTCCAACAATTAAAATAGCATTTGAACTTTTTAGAAAAACACCTACCAATTTTGCAAATAATCTTGCAGTTGTAGCGTTTAAAAGTACTGTTCCTAAAACTATCATAAATACTAAAGGTGTAATATATTCTGCACCTTCTACTCCTTCTTTTAGTAATTTACTACCAAATAAAGAAGCAATACCTGCAGCTACAATACCTCTTGGACCAACCCAACTTATAAATAGTTTTTCGTTTAATTTTAAACGAGAATTCATTGTACTTGCAAAAACGGCTAGTGGTCTAATTATAAATACAACAATTGCAAAAAGTGCTGCAGTTTTCCATGTATACAACAGCATTAAATCTGCCATATTTATATTCGCTGCTAATAAAATAAACAGAATTGAGATTAATAAAACACTTAAAGATTCTTTAAAATACAATAATTCTTTTAAGTTTTTTAGATTTCCATTTCCTAAAACCATACCCATAACTACTACTGCTAATAAACCAGATTCATGAGCAAAAACTTCAGATTCTACAAAAACCAATAATACAGTTGATAAAGAAACTACGTTTAATAGATAATGTGGAATTAGCTTTTTATTTACTGCATAAGTTAATGCGTGTGCAAACGTAAAACCGAATGTGGTACCAAATAAAAGAATTTTACCAAACTCTATTAAAGCAGTTTTGGTAAAGCCTCCTCCACCTCCAACACTTATAAATTCAAAAACCAATACTGCTACTAAAGCACCTATTGGATCAATTAAAATACCTTCCCATTTTAAAACAGTAGATATATCTCTTTTAAGAGGAATATTTCTTAAAATTGGTGTAATTACAGTTGGGCCTGTTACAATAATTAAACCTGCAAAAAGAAAAGAAAGATCCCAACCTAAACCAAAAATGTAATGTGCAACTATACCAGAACCAAAAAAAGTAATTGCTGAACCAAGGGTAATTAGTTTAGTAATTACTGGCCCAACATTTTTTATTTCACTTCTTTTTAAAGTTAAGCCTCCTTCAAATAGAATAATACTAATAGCTAAAGAAACAAAATAGTATAAGCTTTCTCCTGGAAATAAGCCTTTTTCACCATTCCAAATAGGTTCAATCCATTTAGAGCCATCTTCACTTAAATATTCAGCAGCTATTGGCCCTACTAAAAGACCTATAAGAATTAGTGGTAAAATTGCTGGTATTTTAAATTTCCAAGCTACCCATTGTGCTAATATTCCTAGTATAATTATTCCTGCTAACTCTAACATATTTTATTAAAAGTGTGAATCAGTAAATTTAAGAATGTTTAATCATCTTAAAAATTAATTGCTAAGTTTTTTTATGATAAGAAAATTTTTAAACTTAATTCGTTTGAACTATTATATTTAAACTACAAAAATTCGAACTTTTTTATTTTTAAGTCTTACATTATTTAAATCTTCAACTAGTCTATTAGCTTCAGTAATAGGTACTGCCACAAAAGCACAATCTTGCTTTAATTCAATAACGCCTAATTGATCTTTACTTAAGTTTCCTTTTTTAAAAAATAATCCAGCAATATCTCCTTTAGAAATTTTATCTTTTCTACCTCCAGAAATAAACAAAGTTTCCCAAAAATTTGGTTTTAATTTTTGTGTGTTGGTAATATTTAAATTGGTTGCTCCTTTAATAAATTCAGGTAAATTTTCTTTTTGCCACTTTAAAACATAAGCTGTTCCTTTTGCATCAACTCTAGCTGTTCTTCCATTTCTATGCGTAAATTCTTCGATTCTTTCTGGTAATTCATAATGAATTATATATGTTATTTCAGGAATATCTATGCCTCTTGCAGCTAAATCTGTTGCAACTAAAATTTTACTTGTTCCGTTTCTAAATTTAATTAAAGAGCGTTCACGATCTCTTTGCTCCATTCCTCCAGAAAAACAACTGTGAGTTAGTTTTTTTGAGGTTAAAAAATCACTAACATTGTCAATACTACTTTTTAAATTACAAAAAATAATTCCAGGTTCATTGCCTATAAAATGTAGTAAGGATGCTAATATTTCATTTTTATTTTTTGATGGAGAGCTTACTATTTTAATATCTAACTTTTTAGGTTTTTTATCTGTAACATAATTTAAAACCTTTGGTTTATGCAATTGTACAAAATCTGGAACAACTTCATTTTGTGTTGCAGAGGTTAAAATGCGTTTTTTTAAATTCGGTAATTGATTAATAATACCTCTCATTTCGTATTCAAAACCTACTTCTAAAGATTTATCAAACTCATCTAAAATTAAAGTGTGAATACTTTCTTTAGAAAAACGATCGTTTGCAAAATGATCTGAAATTCTACCTGGAGTTCCTATTAAAATACTTGGTGTGTGTTTAATTTCAATTTTATCTTTAGCCATTGAGCGACCTCCATAAACAGCATTTACTTTAAAACCTGTTCCCATTTCACGAATAACTTGCTCAATTTGAATTGCTAACTCTCTAGAAGGTACTAAAATTAAGGCTTGTATATTTTCGTTATTAGCATCTATAGTATTTAAAGTAGGCAATAAAAAAGCAACTGTTTTTCCTGTTCCTGTTGGTGATAAAAGAATGGTATTTGCATTGTTTTCGATAGTCGAAATTGCTGTATTCTGCATTTCGTTTAGCTCATAAATATTTAGTTTTGCTAAAATTTCTTCTTGACTTTTAATACTATTTGCCATTTTTATTCTTTTGGGATGTTTACTTTTTGAGGCAAAGATAAGTTAAGATGTATCTAAACTATGATTAATATGATGATTTTCATTACGCTTACAAAAATCAAAAAAAATAAATTACTACTTTAATATTGTTACTTATAGTTTAAAAGCCCTTTAATTTTTTATTTTTGTAACTTTAAAAACAATAATATGTTAGGTTTACAGTTTGAAACAGAAACTTCTTGGGCAGAAATTGCAAAAGTAAATTTGCAACAAATATTAACAGACCATGCTTTTTTAGAACAAAAAGCTGCATCAAATGCTGTTTCAATTATTATAAATTACTCAGAAGAAACTGAACTTGTTAAAGAAATGAGTAACATTGCTATTGAAGAAATGCAGCATTTTAAAATGGTTCATTTATTAATGGTTAAAAGAGGAATGGTTTTGGGCAGAGAACAAAAAAACGATTATGCTGTAAGATTGCAAAAGTTTTTTCCAAAAACTAAAGATAGAACAAATGCATTAGTTCAAAGGTTATTAATAGCTGCACTTATTGAAGCTAGAAGTTGTGAGCGTTTTAAGGTGTTTTCTGAGAATATGGATGATGAAGAGTTGCAAAAATTTTATAAAAACTTAATGATTTCTGAAGCAAATCATTACACAACTTTTTTACAATTTGCAAGAAAATATCAAGATAGAGCTATTGTTGATGAAAAATGGAATGCTTTATTAAAGTTTGAAGCAGAACTTATGAAAGAAAGAGGTAATTTAGCAAAAATTCATGGCTAGTATTTAAAAAAACACTTTGATATACTTAATTAAATTTTTCCAGGTCTTAATATTATTAAGCATTACATTCTTTTGGAATACAGTTGTGCTTAAAAAAGTATATTTTTTTATTAAGCAAACAAATACTAAAAATACAGAAGAAGAAGAATTTAATTCGCCAACTGCTATTAAAAAAGATACAATTATCATAAAATATGTTCAATATTTTTATTGGTTAGTTGCAATTATAGTTTCTGTATTACTTACAATTGCATAAATTAGAAATATGTTTTCTAAAGAAGAAGCTGCACGTTTACGAAAAGAGTTTTGGACTAGTTTTGGAAAATCTTTTCCAAGAAAATGGTTGTTATACAATACTAAAATAAAAGGGTTTGCTTTTAAGTTTTCTGCAGATAGAAAAAAAGCTATGGTCTGTTTAGACATTGAGCATCCAGAAGAAATTGCTAATGAGCTTTTATTTGATCAAATGATAAGCTTAAAAACCTTGTTAGAAAGTGAGATTCCTACTATTATTTTTGATAATAATCATGAGCTTGAAAACGGAAAAATAATTCATAGAATATACGTACCTTTTGAACAAAAGTTTAGTATTTATAATAAAAATACTTGGAGAGATTGTTACGAATTTTTCGTGGAAACTATGAGTAAATTCGAATTGTTTTTCTATGAATATGAAGATTTTATAAAACAAGCTATATAAAAAAACTCGCCTTAAAGACGAGTTACGAGTGTTTATTACTTTATAAACTGTATTGATAGAGGATAGTTTGGAGCTTCATTATTACTTGCTTTTATAGCATTTATTATAGGAAAAATTAAATAGAAAACTCCTAAAATAATTAGTCCTAATATTCCTAAACCTAATAACAATATTAAAGGAATACATATTAAAACATAAATAAACATAGAAATTCTAAAGTTTAGTATTGCTTTACCATGTTCGTCCATATTTAAAATTTCATCTTTTTTGGTAAGCCATAAAATTAAAGGAACTATAAAACCACCAATTCCAGAAACAAAATCTAGTAATTGACTTAAATGAGTTAACACTATTAATTGTTTATTTTCTTTCATTTTTTTTATTTAATTTATAATTATTGGTCGCAAATTACAACTATTTGTTACAATATATAACCAAAACTGAGCTTTGATTATATTTATAGAATTACAATAAAAAATAAAATAAGTAACAAAATTAAAAATAAAGCACTAATTTTCAATACATTAAATATAAAGTTTATTTGAGTTAATTTCTAATTTATATGAGCAAATAAAAACTCTGTTTGAAACATACCTTTGTAAAAAAAATAATAAAAAACACACAAATGGATTATTTAAATATAGACAATCAAAAAGTATTACCTGTGGTAACTGAATTAAATGTTTTATTAGCAGATTATCATGTATATTATCAGAAACTAAGGAACTTTCACTGGAACATTTTAGGAAAAAATTTCTTCGATTTACATAAAAAATTTGAAGAAATGTATAATGATACAAGAACTAAAATTGATGAAGTTGCAGAAAGAATTGTAACCCTAAAATATCATCCAATAAGTAAGTTATCAGATTATATAGAGGTATCAAAAATTAAAGAATCTAGTCCATTACTTACAGATGAAGAAATGGTAAAAGATATTATTAAAGATCATAGTATTCTTTTAGAACAGTTAGCAAAAATTATTGATAGAGCTAATAAAGCTAAAGATGAAGGAACTATTGATTTGATGGGTGCATATATTAGAGAATTAGAAAAATCTACATGGATGTTAAATGCTTGGTCTAAAGACACTAAAGACGAATTAAATACTAGTTTTGTAGAGTAATGTTTTGTAGAGTAATAAAGACCAAATAAATTAATAATTAAATATAATAAATGAATAAAATCATAGAGAAATTAGAATTGTGGAAAGACATGTTCATAAAGAACATACCAAATATTGCTATAGCTATTGTAGTATTAATAGTATCTTATTTTGCATCTAGAGCAATAAGTTCTTTTGTAAATAAAGCTATTGGTAGTAAAATAAGTCAAAAATCAGTTAGAAATTTAGTTTCTAGAATTGCATCTGCTGTTATTTTTCTTTTAGGATTATATTTTGCAATGACAATCCTTAAATTTGATGATACTCTAAAAACAATTGTTTCTGCAGCAGGTATATCTGGTATTGTTGTAGGTTTGGCTTTACAAGGCACATTATCAAACACAATTTCTGGTGTTGTTTTATCATTCAGAAAAAACCTAGGAATTGGAAATTGGGTAGAAACTAATGGTTATGCAGGTGAAGTTATAGATATAAATTTAAATTACTTTGTTATTAAAGAAGCAGATAACAATATGGTAGTTATTCCTAATAAAACTATTTTAGAAAATCCTTTCAAAAACTATTCTTTAACAACAAAAATGAGAGTTGCTATTGAATGTGGTGTAGAATATGGTGCAGATTTAGAGTTGGTAGAAAAATTAACAAAAGAGGTAATTAGCAAAAACTTTAATCAAGAGGAAATAGATAAATATGTTGAGTTTTATTATACAGAGTTTGCAGATAGTTCTATAAACTTTTTATGCAGGTTTTGGATTGATTCTCAAAACGCATTAGAAAAATTAAAAGCAAAAAGTAAAGCTATTATAGAAATTAAAAAAGCTTTCGATAAAGAAAATATTAATATTCCATTCCCAATAAGAACGTTAGAATTTTCTAATAAATTAGATCTTAACAAATAACATTAGCTCTCACTTTAAATTATAAAAGTACAGTACTTACAAAGTGTTGTACTTTTTTTATTGTCCTAATTTCTTTACGTATTTTTGCAGAATGATTAAAAATGATACCATTATTGCATTAGCAACACCATCTGGAGTTGGTGCAATTGCAGTTATAAGACTTTCTGGTGAAAATGCAATTACTATTGTTGATGCTTTTTTTAAATCTATAAAAAAAGGAAAATCATTACAATCTCAAAAAACACATACCATTCATTTAGGTAATATCATTAATAATGATATTATTATAGATGAAGTTTTAGTATCCGTTTTTAAAAACCCTTATTCATATACAGGAGAAAATGTTGTAGAAATATCTTGCCATGGTTCTAGCTTTATACAACAAGAAATTATTCAATTATTTTTACAAAACGGTTGTAGAATGGCAGATAATGGAGAGTTTACCATGCGTGCATTTTTAAACGGTAAAATGGATTTATCTCAAGCAGAGGCAGTAGCAGATGTTATAGCGTCAAACTCACAAGCAAGTCATCAAATGGCTATACAACAAATGCGTGGAGGAATTTCTAACGAGTTAAAAGAATTAAGAAGTCAGTTACTAGATTTTGCTGCATTAATAGAACTTGAACTCGATTTTTCTGGAGAGGATGTTGAGTTTGCAGACAGAACAAAGTTTAAAGAACTCGTAACTAAAATAACCTTTGTATTAAAACGATTAATAGATTCCTTTTCATTTGGTAACGCACTAAAAAAAGGGATACCAGTTGCAATTATTGGAGAACCTAATGTTGGTAAGTCTACCCTATTAAATGCTTTATTAAATGAAGAAAAAGCGATAGTTTCAGATATTGCAGGCACTACAAGAGATGCTATCGAAGATGAAATTATAATAGATGGAGTTGCTTTTAGGTTTATAGATACAGCAGGTATAAGAGAAACCAAAGATGTTGTAGAAAGCATAGGTATTAAAAAAGCTTACGAAAAAGCAGAAAACGCACAACTTATTATTTTTTTAATAGACTCTAGAATAGAAAGACAAGAAAAAAGGAGAGAAGAAATTGAATTAATTAAACAACGTTTTCCAAATAAAAGACTACTAGTTGTAGCCAATAAAATAGATTTAGTTTCTAATGAAGATACTCTGAATTTAATTTCAGATATTGAAAACTTAATTCCTTTATCAGCAAAAAATAAAACAGGGCTAGAAACACTTAAAAAAGAACTTACTTCTTTAGTAAACATTGGAGCTTTAAGTAATAATGAAACAATAGTTACAAACTCTCGTCATTTTGAAGCATTGAACAATGCTCTTATTGCTATTAAATCTGTTCAGCAAGGTATAGATTTAGAAATTTCTACAGATTTATTTTCTATTGATATTAGAGAATGTTTACAGCATTTAGGTACAATTACAGGAGATTATGATGTAGACAAAGATATTCTAGGGCATATCTTTTCTAATTTTTGTATTGGAAAGTAAATGATAGTTCAAGAAATACTTGGTAACTTTTCGATTATTGGCAGCAATCAAAATGAATCTACAGAAACCTATAAAGGCACTTTAAACCTATCTTTAGATAAAAATAATAGAATTATTGCAAAGTGGATTATTAATAAAAACCAAGAGCAATTTGGTACAGGTTTTTTTAAAAATAATATTTTAGTAATTAACTTTAATTATATTGGTGAAGAACACGAAACTTATTTTGGTACTGTAGTTTATAAATGTTTAACTAAAGATATATTAGAGGGTTTTTGGCAAGAAGAATTCGGAGATCCTAAATTTCTTGGATGTGAAAATTGTTTTAGAATAAAAAATGATTTACTAAACTAAACGTTATAATTTACTTTTAAAAGTTCTTTAAGATCATACACATCTTTAAGAGAATTTCTAGACGATCTTGTTGGTATTGCATTAAAAGAAGACTTTTCTAAAGTTAACTGAGTAAAGTATTGACTTATATATTTTAAATAAGGTGTCATTTTAGATTCTAAGTAAATAATTGCGTTAAAATTAGTTTGGCTTTGTAGAAAACGAGCTCCAAATTTTAATGCATTTTTTAAACCTTTATTGTGCTTATTATCTAAAACAAAAACT
Organism: uncultured Polaribacter sp.; assembly: GCA_964565055.1. Classification (GTDB taxonomy): domain Bacteria; phylum Bacteroidota; class Bacteroidia; order Flavobacteriales; family Flavobacteriaceae; genus Polaribacter. The sequence goes on from CAZMDC010000003.1 coordinate 161,594, forward strand.
TTAGAATTTAAATCAAATTGTATTTTTATTTGTTCTAAAAATGCTATTGTATTATCTGTACTTGCATTGTTAACTAAACAAATTTTATAATTATTTTTTTTTATTATAGAAACTAGTTGCTCTACATTAATATTTTTCTCATCATTATGAAAAACAATTATAATTCCATTATACATTAAGAAGCCGTTTTTGTTGTCATTAAAAAGGGGGTAGAGTTGTTTAAATTTTTATTTGAAAAATCGTCATTTGATTTTCTTTTGGTTCTGTATGTCCAAGCAATCTGTCCAAGTTGACCAACAATTTTAATAGAATCTTTCATAGAAAGTTTAGAACCATCTGCATGAATCCATCTTTTTAGAGGTTGTTCACATAATATTTCTTTAGCTTTTGCTAAACCAAAATGATGAGTTATTCTTTTAAAAATTTCTACATCAAAAATCCATTGAGTTACAAATTTATCTTTAAATGATATTTCTATTACGTCTTTACTAAAAATTTTAGCTCCACATTGTGTGTCTTTAAAATCCATAGAAAGTATTTTTCTAATGATAAAATTAATAGTTAAACTTATTATTTTTCTTGCAGATTCTTTTGTAATATCTGCACCCATTCTACTAATTCTAGAACCGCTAACTATTTTGTAATTAGAGTTTTCTATTGTTGAAACTAAATCATCAAAATCTGATAAATCTGTTGATAAATCTGCATCTAAAAACCCAATGTAGTCTAAATCTTTATGAGTTGCCATATGCAACATACCTAATCTTACAGCTTCTGCTTTACCTCCATTTTTTTCACAATCATAAACTGTAATAAAATCTTCTCTTCCTTTTCTTAGTGCATTTAAAACTTCAAGAGTTTTATCTTTACTTCCATTATTTACAAAACACAAGTGATACCCTGTATTTTTATCAATAAAATTTAAAAATTCTTTACTTAATAATCTATCTTCTTCATTATAACAAGGTATTACAACTCCAACACATCTTTGCTGAATAAGTACATCTTTATAATTTTCTGTATTTTCTAATTGATTTGGCACACCAATTAAACGTTTTGTTCTTGAGCAAACCTCACTTAAACTAAGAGGTTTTTTCATATAGTCGTTTACACCTAAATCAAAAGCTTCTGTAATAATAGCATCATTAGTATTACCACTTAAAATCATAATAGGAGTTTCAGATTTTTGATCTAAACGAATGTATTTTACAACCTCAATTCCAGATGTTTCAGGCATATTAATGTCTACGATAACTAAATCTGGTTTAAAAGAATTAAAAGTAGAAATACCTGCTAGAGCAGAAGTTTCTGTAATTACTTCGTAACCTAAAGCTTTTAATCTAGCTTCTAAAGGTATTAATACTAATTTTTGGTCGTCTATTGCTAATACTTTCATTTTTACTATTATGATTATTTTTCGGCAAAATTACTTAGCAATAGAATTTCTTTTTTTCTGAATCAGTTAAAAATATTCTTTTATTTAGATGAATTGCAATTTTCTGTGGTTTAAATAAATATTATGAACTCTTAAAAACTTCTATATTTACAGTATTAAATATCCCATGAAAAAAACCTCAAATAAATATCTTATTTGTGCAATATTATTAGGTATTGCATTTCATGGTACTTCTATTTTTTTTACTCTAGAAACTACTTATGATGCTCTAATTCATTTGTTTTTTGCAGATCATTATGCAACTAGTTGGTTTGAACCTTGGAACTACGAATGGTATACTGGTTTTACTGTAATGAGTTACCCTCCTTTAGTACATCAATCTATTGCAGCACTATCTTTAATTGCCGGTTTAAAGTTTGGTCTTTTTTCAGTTGCACTTATTAGTATTGTTTTATTTGTAACTGGAGTGTATCGTTTTTCTTTAATGATGACAAGTAATAGAACAGTAGCAGGTTATGCTGCTAATCTTGCTGTTTTTTCTTCATCTTTTTTAGAAACTCTGCATGTATTTGGTCAGTTACCAAGTATTATTGGAATTTCTATTTTAATGCATGCTTTACCAGAAATTTATTTGTGGTTAAAAACAGGTAAATATTCTTTTTTATTTACGTCTCTTTCTTTAATTGCAGTTACAGTAACCTCACATCATGTTACTCCAATATTTGGAATGGTGTTTTTTATTTTTCCTTTAATTGGTATGGTTATTATGGATGTTTCTTTTGATGAAGTAAAATCTTATAAAAAAATAACTTTTAAAGTGTTTTTAAGAAACTTTATTAAACAACTTAAAAAGAATTTAACATTTGGGTTTTCAGCATTATTTCTTATCATATTCTGTATTTTACCTTATTGGATAAACTCTAAAAACAACCCAATTACTCAAGTTCCAATTCCACATGGATCTAGAGATAATTTTTTAGAAATAACATCTTCTGGTTTAGTTTTTTTTCTAATTCCTTGGGGTATTTTACTGTTTCTACTTCCCTATTTTTTTTACAGGTACTTTAGTAAAAGGTATTTATTTTTTGGATTATCTTTTACAATGCTAGTAATTTTAGGAACTGGGGGTACAACACCTATTCCTAAAATGATTTTAGGTGAAAACGCATTTAATATTCTAACTTTAGACAGGTTTACACTTTGGGCTTCTATTATGGCTCTACCTCTTTTTGGTGAATTTATTTACAGATTTGTTCAGGGAGATTTAAAAACACTCATACAACAAAAATTTGGTGCTGTTTACCATAGATTACTAGGAGTTGTATTGGCAAGCATGTTTTTATTTATGGCAGTTTTTACAATGAGTTTAGGGTATTTTAGACCTTCTCAACCTCAGAAAATAAAAATGCTACCTATTGTAAATTTCTTAAATCAAGATCAACATTTTAAATGGCGATTTTTAACTTTAGGTTTTGGAGACCAAATGGCTTGGCTTTCTGCACAAACAAATGCTTTAACTGTAGATGGTAATTACCATTCTGCTAGAAGATTACCAGAATTAACCACAAGGCCCATTGAACGTTTAGAAAATTCGAAATTTAAAGGAGTTGCAGGTATAGGTTCTTTACAGCAATTTTTAACAACTCCAGAAAAGTACAACTTAAAATATATATTTTCTAATGATAAATTTTACGATCCTATTTTGTATTTCTGTGGTTGGCAACGTTTACCTCAATTAGAAAACGGAATTATGGTTTGGGAACGTTTAAATGTGCCTCCTTTATCATCTATTTTACCAAAAGATGACGTTGCAAAATGGCAAAAAATACTTTGGGGTCTTGTTCCTTTTTTAACAGTTATTATAGCTTTCTTGTTAAATATACAATCTATTTTTATAAGGAATTTAAAGTCTGAATTAAAAATTAACCCAGCTTTTTTAAAGTATAAGATTGATTATAAAAAGTTCTCGAAAAAAGTTTTTAAAACCACTCATATTTGGAGTTTTTTACTTTGTATTATTATTGGGTATGGTTTGTATCTGTTTTATTTAAAAAACGATACGCAAAGAAGTCCAGAAAACTTAATTACAGCCTATTATGATGCTTTAGATTTTAAAGAATTCGAAAAAAGTTTTTCACTTACAGATCCAGAAAGTAATATTAGCATTTCTCAATTTATGCTAGAAAACTCTGTTACAGATGGGCTTTTAAGTTCTTATGCTAAGTTAGATGCTATAGAATCAAAAAGAATAACAGACACAGATAGTTTGGTTATTTTACAAGTGGATACCAAATGGATTACTCCACTTGAAAAAATTAATAAAACCGACTATAAAACAGTAGTTAAGAGAAAAGGAAAATGGTATATAAGGCCAGAAAAATTAGATTCAGACTTACCTCCAGATCAGCTTTACTCTAATAATACAACAGGCTATTTTAATCAAGGTAGAAGAAGAATAACTACAGAAGAAACTTATCATGAAGATGTTTTAAAACAGCCAGTTTTAGAAATTGTATCTGCCAAATTGGTGAAATTTAATAAAAGTTATGCTATAATTGGGGAGATTCAAAATATAGATAATGTGCCTGCAGATGTTACTATAAAAGGAACTTTATATAATGATAATAACAAAGAATTGGCCAATTATAATGCTAAATATCATATAAAGCACAAACTTATGCCTAAAGAAATTAGTTCTTTTAGAATTAATTTTGAGGGTATTGCTTGGTCTAAAACACAAGATTCAATTCCTAACTCTTTTAACCCTGATGAATTTACACCAATAGCTTTTGATGAACAACCTACACAATTTAATTTACAAGCTGCTGGTAATGTATCTAATAGTGATTTGTATAAAAATACTGTTTTAAATAATGTTACCATAAATAAATCAACTATAAATGGATCTTTATTTAATAGTGGTTTACAAGAAATTACTGTACCTCAACTTTTAATAACATATTATAGCAATACTAAAAAATTAATTTGGGTAGATCATTTATTTTTAAAAGATGGTATTAGACAACAGCGCAAGCAATACTTCTCTTACCCTATTTTAAAAAATAGCAACATTACTGTTATAAGTGAAGATATGACGAATTGCTTTGTAAATGGATTACCAAATAAAAATATTGCATCAAAAATAATAGCAAATAGAAAAATAGAACATCATACAAATCAATTATTAAAAATAGACCATGATAAATATGATTATTTAAAAATTGAAATGAATAGTTATATAGGAAACCCAAAATAATGAACTTAAAAACAAATCTATTTTTTATATTTTTTTGGGTGATAATTTTACAATCTATTGCTCAAGAAAACAAAAACAGTAAACTGTTAACCAAGCAAAAAGATTTTACAGTAGGTGAAATCGTAAAATTAAAGTTTGAAGCGAATA
>CAZMDC010000003.1:166492-181864 GCA_964565055.1 uncultured Polaribacter sp.
ATACATCAATAATAAAAGATAAAAATAATAATATAATTAGTGATGGTAGTTTAGTTACATTTTATATAGAAAACAAAAAAGGTATTTTACTTAAAACATCTGGTACCACTATTAATGGTATTGCTTATGCAAAAATTTTACATCCAGAATTTGAAGATTATTGGACAGTAAAAGCACAAATAACAGGAATTGCAGAAAGTGAACCTATAACCTTAAAATTTAAAAAAGCTGTAAATGATTATACAGTAGTTTTTAAAAACCAAAATAGAACTATTCTAGTAGGTCCAATTCAAAGTTTTATGGAACAAATGATTCCTGATGGATTAACTGTTGAATTAAAAGTATTTAATCAAAATAAAAAAATTGAAACAGTTGTAAAACCTTCGAGAAACGGTTTTGTTGAGTTTAATTTAGATAAAGTAGTTTTTAAAAACGGGAATTACACACTTAAAATTTCTACAGCAGGTATAGAAAAAGTATTTGAATCTAAAAAAATATGGTAAAAAAGAATATATATATGCTTAGAGTTTTTTTAATAATGAGTTACGTTTTAGTAATTTCTGTAATTACTTTTTTAATTAGTTCTCTTTTTACCTACTTAAATACAGGAGCAGATAGAAGTAAAATTTTACATACAGCTGTAAAAAAGGAAGTACAATACTTGCCTAAACTTACTTGGGTTAATAATGGAAATGAAGGCAGGAGAATGGATGAACAGTTATTAAAGAGCATAGAAAATGATTATTTAGATGCATGGTATGTAAAAAATGTAGCTTTTAAAACTAATGACAAAACTGGTATTGAAGACTATTACACCAAAAATGCAAGGAAAAATATTTACAGTAATTTAAACGAAAACAAAAAAGAAAACATAACTATAAATACTACAACTCTAAAACATAATCCTGATGTATTATTTTTTAGTGAAGATGGGCAACTTGTAGTTTTAGAAGATAAAAATGTTTTAGAATACAAAAAAATATTTAAAAACGATTCACTTGTTTTTGAAACCACAGAACAAAACACTTACAAAGTAATTTTATTATTAGAAGATGGTTTTTGGAGAATAAGACATTTAGTGAAACAGCGTTCAGAAATCCTAGACCCAAAAATTATTGTAAAACCAGTAGATTTTAAAATGAAGGGTATTAATTACTATCCTAAAGATACACCCTGGGATATGTATGGAGATTTATTTGATATAAAAACCATAAATAAAGATTTTAAAATTATTAAAAAAGCTGATTTAAATACTATTAGAATATTTATTCCTTATGATGATTTTGGTAGAGCAACTGTAAAACAAAATAAGTTAAACAAACTAAAACTTATTTTAGATGCTGCAGATAAAAATAAGCTTAAAGTAGTTATTACGCTTTTTGATTTTTATGGAAATTATGATGTTTTAGACTGGACTTTAAACCAAAGACATATAGAAACAATTGTAAATACATTTAAAAATCATGATGCACTTTTAGCTTGGGATCTTAAAAACGAACCAAATTTAGATTTTGAATCAAGAGGAAAAGAAACTGTAATTTCTTGGCTAGAACAAATGCTGTTTTTTGTAAAATCTATTGATAAAAAACATCCTATAACAATAGGTTGGTCTAATATAGAAAGTGCTACGATTTTGCACAAAGAATTAGATTTTATTAGTTTTCATTATTATGAAAACAAAGCAAACTTTGAACAAGCTTATCAAAATTTAAAGTTAGAAATTCCTAATAAAGAATTAGTTTTAGGAGAATTTGGCTTATCTTCTTATAGTGGTTTTTGGAAACCTCAACTTAATGCTCAAGAAATACAAGCAACTTATCATAAAGAAATGCAAAAAGTCCTTAATAAAAATAATATTTCATTTTTATCTTGGACTTTGTATGATTTTGAGGAAATTCCAATGGAAGTTGTAGGGAAACTTCCTTGGAAAGTCAATCCTCAAAAAGAATTTGGTTTTATAGATAGTAAAGGCAATAAAAAACCTTCATTTAAATATATTTCTAAACAATAGAAGGTTTTGAATGCGTCTTTTCGTTTAAAAGTTTTTTGTTTTTTATAGCATCAAACTCAGCTAAATACATGTTTGTAATTCTTTCCATTGGAAATGCTGTTGCAGCATTATAATTTGCTACTTCTAAGTGTATTCTGTGTACATTATTAGTTACAATTGCCTCAATTGCGTTTGCCAAACTTGTTACGCTTTCAGGTTCAAAAAACTCACCTCTGTAACCTTCGTCTTCAATTAAAGTTGCTAAATCTCCTAAATTTGGCATAACAACAGCTTTACCATAACTACCTGCTTGATGTAACACTCCAGAACTTCCTGTAGTTGATGTGTAAGGAAAAACTACTACTGCACTTTCAGTAAATATAGTTTCTACATCTTTTTCTTCTACATAACCTGTAAAAGTTAATTGTGGCACATGACTATACTTTTCCTCTACATCTTTCAAATAACCAAGTACATTTGGGTTATCTGTACCTGCAATAACTATTTCTAAATCTAAACCTGTAGATTTTCTAACTTTTTCTACAGCATCAATCATATTTTCAACTTTCTTATAAGTTCCAAACTTTCCAAAAGTCATAATTTTAAGAGGTCCTTTTGGTAGTGTATGGCTTGGTTTTTTAGGAATTTCAAAAGTTCCATGAGGAATCATTTTAACATTACCTGTTTTATATTTTTCTTCTAAAGTGGTAACATATTTATCCATAGTTACTGCTACTAAATCTGCTTTTAATATAAGTTTAGTAAGAGTTGTGCCTATAAAATTATACACTTTTTGAGCCAATTTATTTGATGTAAAACCTGCACTCTCTAAATCTACTTGTTCTAAAATATTATGCAATAAGACGATAGTTGGTATTTTTTTTATCTTACAAATTAATGGTAACATTAAGCCTAAAGCTGCAACTACTTTTTTATCTCCAAATTTCATGAATTGTAAATTAAACAATACAGCATCTGGGTTAGTTTCATTAATTGCTCTAGTAACAAGTGTCGTATTTTCATAACTATTAAATTCCCAACACTCTTTTACAGTAATTTTACAACCATTTTCTGTAAAATTAATGTCTTTAGCTCCTGGAGTTTTATCTGTTAATAACAATAATTCTGTTACCTTTTCACTTTGTCTAAAGCTTTTTACCAAATGATATGCATATTCATTTAGAGTTACTTTACTTGGTGGATATGCTGTTACTATTGCTAATTTCATTATAAAAATTTTATTTTATACAAATCTATTTAAAAGAAGTAGATTTAATATAGTTGAAGATATTAACGACTGATTACTTTAGATGAACGGTCTTTTTATAAGGATTTTGTGTGTTTTTTAGTTTGCTTATGATTTGCAAAAAAGAAACATAGTTGTACAAAAAGAAGCAAAAACATAGCTATTACCTGAATATGAACAACCTGTAACAAAGAGTTATGGTAAAAAACAACCAAAACAACTTGCAACAAACCAAATATTCCAGAAAGAACTACAGGCACGTAGTTGTCTAATGATAAATAATAATATGCGAAAATATTAGAGATAGCAAAAACACCAGTAGCTAAAGCATATTTCCATAAGAAAGGAGTAATTGCAAGGTAACTCTCCCCAAATAAAACATGTATAATTTGATTAGGAAAAAGAAAACAAGCAAAGATGATAGCAGATGCAATAATAGCTATGTAACCAACATACTTTAATAAAATTGGCAAAGTAGATTTTCCCTCTTTTTTTAGCTGAACCACAGTTGGCAACAACAACATAACAAACATCCAAGCTATAAAATACACAACTCTACCTATTAAAGCTAAAGAAGCATACAAACCTGCTTGATGAGAATCGAAATAATGTTTTACTAAAAGAATATCACTGTTATTAATGATAATTTGAGTAAGCTCATAAAATGCAGTAATAATAAAAAAGTTACGAACTAGTTTAGTCTTTGCTGCGTCTAATTTTAGATTTTTATTAAATGAAATATCCTTATACTTAAAAGGAATCATTCCAAAAATAAACGAACAAAATATACCAATAGCTATTAATAAAGAGGAATCAAAGTTTAAAAAATATAATAAAGAAAATGTAATTAACAGTCTACTTATCATTTCTAATTGATAGGTGATTGATAAAAAATTTAGTTCTTTTTTTCCTTGAAAAACACCTCTGTTTACACTCATTAAAAAGTAAAAAGGAACTCCAAAACCAAATAAAACAAACATTTTTGCAGTAGATGTTTTAAAAAATACTTGTAATTCATCTGCAAAAAATACTATTGCAAAAGCCAATATACAGCCAAAAACAAAAGCGATTTTATAAATATTAGCTATAAATGTTTTAAATATCTGCTGCTCAAAGAGTACAGAAAATTTAGCAGTAACCAATTGAAACGTCATTGCTATAAAAGATAAGACTAACAGAAAAGTTACAAGTATAGCTGCATCTGCAAATTTATCTGGCCCTAAAAATCTACCTAAAATTAAATTATATAGATAGTTACCCCCATTTACAAGTAAAACACTTACCATAAAAAGCTGTTCTGGTTTAATTTTTGCTTGTACAATTCTTACTGCTGCATTCATATAAAAGTAATTTTTACGCCTGCAAATATCTTATGACTCTTTAGTTTACTATTAAATTATCGATGAACAACAAATAGCCTTAGATTAGTGATTAAAAGCTTATGCTTAACTTGCACCTACAAATAAAGCAAGCAATGCAAACAAAAAATATCTTAATTATTGTTATCCTTTTTATAGGACAAATTACATTCTCTCAAGAAATGAAAGAAGGCTTTAATTACTTAGAAACAGGAAAATATAAAGAAGCAGAATTTTTTTTTAAAGATGTTTTGCAAGATTACCCTAATAATAAAACTGCAAAATTATGTTATGGTAGAGCTGTAGGTTTAAATGGTAATGCTACAAAAGCTACTCATATTTTTACGGAATTATTAGAAAACTATCCAAAAGATTTTGAAGTAAAGTTAAATTATGCTGAATCATTATTATGGGGTAGTCAGTTTGAGAAAGCAAAATCATATTATAAAAACTTACTAGAAGAAAATGATAAAAGTTTTTCTGCTTTATTAGGTTATGCAAATACTTTATCAAATTTAAAAGAATACTCAGAAGCAATAATTTATGTTGATAAAGCATTAGCTGTATCTGCTAAAAACCCAAATGCTTTAGTGAGTAAAAAATATATGAGATTAGGTTTAGCTAATGAAAAAATAAACAACCAAAACTATTCAGCAGCAGAAACAATTTTAAACGAAAACTTTTTAGATTTTAAAAATGATAAAGAAACTTTGCTTAACCTAGCAAACCTTTATTTAATTACTAAGCAAACTAAAAAAGCGAAGGAAACTTATGAGATTCTAGCTATTGAAAACGAGTTAATAGCTTTAAATGGTTTGTCTTTAGTTGCTCATATAAATGAAAACGATAACGAAGCTTTAACTATAAGTTCAACTGCAGTTGATAAAATAAAAAAAGATACACCACAATCTATTAAAAACCAAACTAAAGAAAGATACATACAGGCTTTAATTTGGAATAAGGATTTTAAAAAAGCATTACAAGAAATTAATAAGATTTCTACAAATACTAAAAATGATGAAAACTGGATCACTTCATTAAAAGCAACTTTAAATATATATAAAAGTGATTTTAAAGCTAGTTTAGAAAACTACAATACAATATTAGAAAAGGATAGCACTTCTTTTGATGGAAATTTAGGAAAAGCAAATGCTTTAAAAGCTTCTGGGTATTATAATGAAGCTTACAAAAGTGCTGAAAAAACATTAACTTTTTATAAAAACCAAAAAGATGCTACACAGTTTATAGAAAACTTGAATAAAGCATTTACACCTTTTATAGAAAGTAATGTTTCATACTCTTTTGATAATGGAAGTAATGATGCTTATTCATACACTTTAAGTAGTGAAATACCTTTTAACACAAAGTTTAAATTATTAGGTTCTTTTAATTACAGAAACACCTCAAATAGTACTAGTAATATAGAAGCTAACTCAAAAAATGCCCTATTAGGTATTAGCTATCAATTATTAAATAACGTAACTTTTAAGGGTAGTTTAGGTGTAAGTTCATCAGAAGCAGAAACAAATAATTATAACCAATTACTTACAGATGTTTCTCTTAAAATTAAACCTTTTAAATTGCAAAACTTAGAAGTAGGCTATAAAAGAGAAATTCAGAATTTTAATGCAGAATTATTAGATAGAGAAATTGTTCAAAATAACTTTATATTAAACTATAGCTTAAACACTAACTTTAAATTAGGTTGGTTTACACAATATTATTACACTACACAAAGTGATTCCAATACAAGGAACCTATTATTTACCTCATTATATTATAATATATTAGAAAAACCTTCTTTAAAAGCAGGTTTTAATTATCAAAATATTTCATTTAAAAATCAAGTACCAAATATTTATTTTAGTCCTAGTAAATTTAATGCTGTGGAGGTTTTTGTAAATTTGATTAAAGATGAAAGTAGTGCAAAAAACAAAGAGTGGTTTTATCAACTAACTGCAGCTACAGGTTTTCAATATATAGAAAATGATAAAAGACAAAGTACGTATAGATTGCAAGGTAGCTTTGGATATAAGTTTTCTGAGAGAAGCTTATTAAATATGTATGCAAACCAAAGTAATATTGCGTCTGCTACTGCTGCAGGTTTTACTTTTACAGAAATTGGTTTACGTTTTAAATGGTATTTTTTAAAGAAACCAATATTTAGAAAATAAGTGATTATTATGAAATCGATTTTATAAAACTAGAAATAACCTCTAAAGTTTTTTCAAAATCTTTGTGATTCTCTATGCTACTGTTTAACAGATTGTTTTCATAGATATTTGCCAATTCATAACTTTTTTCTAGACCTAAAACACTTATTTTATGTTTTATTTTATGAACATGCTCTTTTGTTTTAGCAGCATCTTTTGCTAAAATACTTTTATAATAAGCCTCTTTTTCTAATGGAAATTCTTCTATAATAACATCAAAAATCATTTTTTTTATAGATTCATCTCCATTAGCTAATTTATTGATAGTCGAATAATTTGGTTGTTCCATCATTATTTTTTTAAAGTAAAATGAAACGTAGTTCCTTTGTCGATTTCAGACTCTACCCAAATTTCACCTTTGTAAATATCTACTATTTTTTTAACTGTGGAAAGACCTATTCCACTTGAAGTTTCAGATTTTTTTAAAGATTGAAAGATTTTAAAGATTTTATCAAAATGCTTCTTTTCAATTCCAATTCCATTATCTGCTATAGAAAACTTGTAAAATGAATTGGCATCTTCTACATCAATATGAATAAAGCCATTTTCTTTATTATTAAACTTAATTGCATTACCAATTAAGTTTTGAAACAATTGCTGTAGCTTTATTTTATCACCATAAATTGTTGGTAATTTAGATAGTACTTTAATGCTTATGTTATCTGGAATGTAAAGCATGTGTATTAAATCTTTTACCAAAAAATCTAAATCTATATTTTCATTTTCATTGTTATCAGAATCTAAACTCGAAAATTTTAAAACATCAGAAATTAATCTTTCCATTTTTTCTAATGTTATTTCTATGTCATCAAAATTTTGAAGACTATCCTTATCAAAACTATCTATATTATCCATCTTAATCCAAGATGTTAATGCAGATATACTTCTTAAAGGCGATTTTAAATCATGTGAAACAATGTGTGCATATTCTTTAAGTTCTTCGTTACTTTTTTCTAGTTTATTTAAAATTTTTGTTTTTTGTATTTCTAATAGTTTTAATTGAGTTATATCTAAATAAATTCCTATTGAGCCAACTAACTCTCCTTTTAAATTATAATTTGGAGCACTGCTTATTAACCAATTTTTTAATTCTCCTTCCTTATTTTTTATTTCGATTTCATTAGAATTCGATTGTCCATTAAAATTTTTTTCAAATTGAGTTTTAATTATTTTTTTTTGATTTTCAAAAACAAATATATCTTTAGCTAATTTACCTAATAACTCTTTTTTTGAGTAACCAGACATGTTACAAAAACTGTTATTAGCCATGGTAATTTCTTCTTTTGTATTAACCTCTAGAAGACCTAAATTCATATTAGCAATAATGCTACTATACTTTTCTTTTTCTGCTTCTATAAATTGGTTATAATGCTTTTGTAGAGTTACATTTTTGTAAGTCCATAAATGCCCTTTATATTTATTTTCTGAAATAATTGGAATAAAGTCTCGTTCTAAAACAGTACCATTTTTCATAATTATTTCTTCACCTAAAACCTGTTTTTTATATTTTAAAAGTTGATTAATATTATTTACAAAATCTTCTGGCTTCTTAAATAATTGTTTACTTTGTTCTGCAGAATCAGTGCAATCTGTACCTACTAAATTTTCTGGATTTATTGGTATATTAAATATTTCACAGAATTTTTTATTTGTAAATATAATTTTTCTGTTTTCATCTTCTAATAAAACACCACTTTCTAAGTTTAACAGTAAAGAAGAAAGTCTGTTTTCAGATTCTTTTAATAAGTTTTTAGAATTAATCTCTGAAGTAATATCTCTTATAATTCCTTGAGCAGCAATAGGGTTATTTTTATTATCAAAAACAATACTAGCATTAATATGTACCCATTTTACATGTTTATTTTTTGTTATTATTCTTGCTGTGTAATCAGAAAAACTACCAGTTTGTTTTAATTCATTATAAGAACGCATTGCATACTTGTAGTCTTCTGGATAAATAAGATTTTCTACGTTAAGTGTTTCTTTATCAATATCATAACCAAATAAAAGTTTAGCATAGTCATTCATTTTTAGAACATTGCCAAACAAATCCATTACTATGTAAGCATCATTAATGTTTTCGAAGATACCTTGTAACTGTGAAGTTTTTTCGTTTAATAAGTTTTCGAGCTTGTTGTTTACTCTTTTAAGTTCTTTTGTTGTATTAAAAAGCTCTAAAGATTTATCTTCAAGTATTTTTTCTGCTTGTTTTCTGGCTTTTTTTTGACGCTCTAAAGCTCTTTGTAGTATTTCTATTTCTTTACTCACTTTTTTCTTTGAATAATAAAACGAACTTCTGTACCATCTTCATTAATTTTTTCTAAATTAATTTCTGCAGTACTATTAAAATGATCAAAAGTTTTATTCATTAAGCCTAAACCAAAGTAATACATAGCTCTACTAGATTTATACAACATTATTAATAAATTTTCTGATTTTTCTTCTACAATAAATGTAGGTAATTCTGCTTCTGGATAAATTTTACGAACCTCTACATGTATATGATTTTCTATAGAAGATAACATTTCTATTGGGTCTTTATAGGTTTCTAATAACCCACTGTAACTTCTTTCTATAACTGAAAAAAAATGCTCTCCATAAACTAATAATAAATCATCGATAGCAATATTTGTTCTACTACTTAATTGTTTTAGCAATTGTAGCATCTCAGAAAAATTATAAGTACCAATTGTAGTATAAACCCCTTCTGATTCTAAATCTGAAGCTTCTATGATAGCATCTACCATTTCTATACCAAATTTGTCTTCTACCAATTCTAAAAATTCTGTAAAAACAATACCTTTCATACTTATAATTTTAAAAATTCGTTTAGGCTCCAATATCTAAAAATTGCTTTAATTTTAGCTTCGTAATCTTCGTATTTTAATGGTTTTAATATATAGCCAGCAATACCTAATCTATAACACTCTGATATATCTTTGTCATTATTAGATGTTGTTAAAATAATAACAGGTATATGTTTTAAATCTTCGTTATTTTTTAAAATAGTCAAAAATTCAATTCCATTTGTATCTGGCATATTTAAATCTAATAAAATAAGATCTGGAATATTTAAAGCTAATTTAGTTAAAGCTTCGTTACCATTATTAGCCAAAGTTAATACACAATCATTAAATTCTTCTGAAATAGACCTTTTTAATTTCAAAATTTCTATTCTATCATCTTCTATAAGTAAAATGTTTAATTTATTATGCTGCATATCAAAAAAATTAATTTGCTAAAAATACCTTAATTATTTTGAACGTACAGAAAGCAAAGTTCAATGAAAATCAAATGTAGATAAAACTCAATTAAGTGTAGATGAACAAATTTTAGTGACAGCCAGATGCTGCACCTGCTGCAAGATCTAAAATTGGTTTTGGTGATATATATGGAATACCTAAACCTAAGCCTCTAACAATGAATAAAGCTCCTATAAATACAATTAAAATAGGAATTGCTTTTTGAATATTTTTTCGAAAATTACCTTTTGTAAAATTACCTAAATATACAAAAGCAGTCATTAAAGGTATTGTGCCTAAGCCAAATAAAAACATGTAAAGACTGCCAGTTAGCGCATTTGAAGTAGTTATTGCTCCAAAAACAGCCATATAAACTAAGCCACAAGGTAAAAAACCATTTAAAAAGCCAATGGTAAAAAAAGTATCATTTCCTTTCTTTTTTAATTCATTTCCTAAAGCATTTTTTATTTTTAAAACTAGCGTACTAATTTTTTTTGATATAGATACTTTTTTTAAAACTCTAGGAAACAGAATTAAAAGAATCATTAAAATACCTACAATAATAGATATTTGTTGTTGAAAACCAAAAAGGTAAAAGCCTTTTCCTAAAAAACCAAACAGCAAACCAATTAAACTATAAGTAAACAATCTACCAAAATGATAACTTGCTATTTGTAAAAACCCTTTAGTTTTATTTTGTCTATCTATAGGCAACATAAAAGCTATTGGACCACACATACCTATGCAATGGAAACTGCCCAATAACCCAAATATAATTGCTGATAGTAACATTATAAATTCAATTCTTTTTTAAATAAATAATTTACATTATTTTGTTTCCATACCATTTTAATGTTCCATCGACCACCTACTAAACGTTGTTCAGGCACGAGCAAATATGTGTTAGATTTTAATATAGGAATTTCAAAATCTAACTGTTTATTAGATGGTCTGTATAGAAACACTTTACCTTCTATCTTTTTATTAGAAAAATAACTTGGTAAATTTATTTGTAAACCTTCTTTAGAGTTTGTTATGGTTACTTTTCCTGAAATTTTATTTAAATTTTTCTCAGCATCAATTTCTTGTTGATAGTTTAATTCTGCTTGATAATATTTTTCTGTAACCAAATCATGACTATACGAATTGTCTGTACTCATTGTAATAACGAAGTACATAATGAATGCCATAAAAGCGATTATAGTTATTACGATTCCTGTTCCCCAATTGAATTTCATACCTTATTTTTTATATTTAAGTCTAATTATAAATCTATTTTTTTAAAAAACAATCTATCTATAACTTCTTGGACCTAAAAAGTTTGTCTCTGTTGTTTCTATTAATTTATCACCACTAAAAACACCAATTTCAATATCTATATTGTCATCCTTTAAAACAGCTGCATTAAGTTCTATAAACAATGTACCTTCTGCTAAACCTTGTTTAGGAACAATAAAATTTTTGTTTGATACCAGTTTTATTTCTCCTTTATGAGATAGTATTTTATAATTTACGTCTGTAATGTCTTTTGTTGTTTTATTAATAACTTTAAATGTATAAACATTACTTATTACATTGTTTTCTTTATGTTGATATAATTGACCTGGTAATCTTAAAATAGTAGCTTCTACATTATTTCTTAAGAATAACATTCCTATCAAAATACCAACTAAAATTAGCAATACTGCTGAATATCCTTTTATTCTAGCGTTTATTTTAAAAGGTTTTTTCTTAGCAATATTATCTTCACTTGCGTATCTAATTAAGCCTTTTGGTAAGTTTACACTTTCCATAATATGATCGCATTCGTCTATACAAGCTGTACAATTTACGCACTCTAATTGTGTACCATTTCTAATATCTATACCTGTTGGACAAACAACTACACATTGTTTACAGTCAATACAATCGCCTTTTCCTAATGCTGCTCTATCTTCGTTTTTCTTAAATTTAGACCTACCTAACTCTCTTTCTCCACGTTTGTAATCGTATGCTACATTTATGGTTTTATCATCTAAAAGTACACCTTGTAAACGACCATAAGGACAAGCAATAATACATACTTGTTCTCTAAACCAAGCAAAAACAAAATAGAAAACGCACGTAAAGATTATTAGTGAAATTAACGTACTAATATTATCGAAAGGATTACCAGTAATGTAGCTTATTAATGTATCTCCTCCTATTAAATACGCTAAAAAAACGTTAGCTATAAGAAAAGAAATCACAAAGAAAATAAACCATTTTAAAAGTCTTTTCTTAATTTTTTCTGCATTCCAAGGTTGTTTATTAAGTCTTATTTGTTTTCCTCTATCACCATCAATCCAATACTCAATTTTTCTAAATACCATTTCCATAAAAATGGTTTGTGGGCAAATCCAACCACAAAATAATCGACCAAAAACAACTGTAAAAAGAATTACAAAAACAACACCAGTAATCATTGAAATAACTAGTAAATGAAAGTCTTGTGGCCAAAAAGGAAATCCAAAAATATTAAAACGTCTTTCTAGAACATTAAATAGTAAAAGCTGATTACCATTTACTTTTATAAAAGGAGCTGATAATAGGAAAACTAGTAAAATGTAACTTACATAACTTCTATATTTATAAAAGAAGCCACTTGGTTTTTTTGGAAACACCCAAGAACGCTTGCCTTCTTTGTTGATGGTACCAATACTATCTCTAAATTTTTCGTTTTCTGGTGTTTCCATAAATTATTATCAACCAAGTTTTTTTACTTAATTATTCTTCTTCTTCCCAAATTTCTCCTTGAGCTTCTTTTGCTTTTTCTGGAGTTGTACCTTGTAAAGAGATTACATAACTAGATACTTTTGCAATGTCTTCTGCTTTTAAAGTTTTGTTCCAAGCAATCATCCCTTTACCATCTCTACCACCATTATAAACTGTATTAAAAACATTTTTAATTCCACCTCCTAAAATCCAATGTTTATCTGTTAAATTAGGCCCAATAGCTCCTCCTCCATCAGCTAAATGACAAGAAGCACAATTTAAATTAAATACAGCTTTACCTCTTTTTAAATCACTAGCTTCTGTTAATAAAGTTACATTTTCAATATCAAATACATCTGGAGAAGTAGCTTTGTATTTATTTACTTGAATTCTAGCTTCTGCAACTGCAGCCTCATATTCCATTTCTGGTGTTGCACCATCCATGACCTCAAAACGAACTAAATATACTACTGCAAAAACTATAGTTGCATAAAACATATACACCCACCAAGGTGGAAGCGAATTATCTAATTCTTTAATTCCATCATAATTATGATCTAAAACAATATCTTGTTCTTCTTCTACTGATTTGGCTCTAGTCCATTTTACCAATAACTTTTTAATCCATAAGTTTGGATCTTCAGGTAAAATTCCGTCTTTTTCATTCTGTAGCTCTTTTGCTCTAGAAACAGCCATAAAACTTACTACTTCTTTTAAAATAATAACAGACACAAAGCCAATTAAAGCAAACCAAACTAGAGGGTTTTCGAAAAAGTTAAGTGGATTTTTATACGCTGTAAATGCTTTTACAAGTGCAAAAAATGTACCTAATACAAACATTATGTATACTGTAGATTGAATCTTTTTTTTCATTTCTCTTATTTTTTTAGTGATCTAAAGGAATATTACTCACGTTATTTATGTATTCTTTCTTTGCTGTAAACACCCACCAAAAAAGGGCTACAAAAAAAGTAAAGAAAATAAGAAGTGATATTAATGGGTATATTTCTATACCTGTAATACTTTCCATATGGTTTTTTACAAATTTTAACATGATTTTATTTTTTAGAAATTTGTTGTTCGTCTTTTACTTTAATATCTGTACCAAGTCTTTGTATATATGCAATAATGGCTACAATTTCTCTATCTTTCATCTCTACAAATTCTTGTCCATTTTCTTGAGCATATTTTTTATCTGCTTCGTAACTATTTGCAAAATCTGGATCTTGATATAGATTTTCTTCTATCTGTTTTCCTTGTGCATCCATTAATGCCTGTGCATTTGCAATTTCTTCTTCAGAGTATGGTACACCTAAACTAACCATTACTTCCATTTTATCTTCTGTAGATGATTTGTCTAATTTATTTCTGATCAACCATTTATAAGATGGCATTATAGAACCTGGTGATGTACTTTGAGGATCATACATATGATTTAAATGCCAGCTATCTGAATATTTTTGACCTACTCTATGTAAATCTGGTCCTGTTCTTTTAGAACCCCATAAAAATGGATGATCGTATACAAATTCACCTGCTTTTGAGTACTCTCCATAACGCTCTACCTCACTTCTAAAAGGACGTACCATTTGTGAATGACACCCAACACAACCTTCTCTTATATATAAATCTCTTCCTTCTAATTCTAAAGGTGTATAAGGTTTTACACTACTAATAGTTGGTATATTAGACTTCACTAATAAAGTTGGTACAATTTGAATAATACCTCCAATTAAAATAGCCACTGTTGCATAAAGAGTTAATTTTATTGGCTTTCTTTCTAACCAAGTGTGGTAACCTTCTCCTTTTGTTCTATACTTAGACACTTTAGTTAATGCTGCTGCTTCTGCTAATTCATCTTCAACTCCAGAACCTTGTCTTACAGTTTTTACAACATTATATAACATTACAATAGCACCAATAATAAACATAGAACCCCCTATTGCACGCATCCAATACATTGGTATAATTTCATTTACAGTTTCTAAGAAATTACCATAGGTTAAAGATCCATCAGGATTGAATTGTTTCCACATAGAAGCCTGCACAAAACCTGCTACATACATTGGTAAAGCATAAAGAATAATACCTAATGTTCCTATCCAAAAGTGGAAATTTGCTAAAGCTTTAGAATATAATGTTGTTTTAAACATCCTCGGAATCATCCAGTATAACATTCCAAATGTGAAGAACCCATTCCAAGCTAAAGCACCTACGTGAACGTGAGCAATAATCCAATCAGAAAAGTGAGCAATTGCATTTACATTTTTAAGTGATAACATTGGTCCTTCAAAAGTAGCCATACCATACCCTGTAATTGCAACTACCATAAATTTTAAAACAGGATCTGTTCTTACTTTATCCCAAGCTCCTCTTAAAGTTAATAATCCGTTTATCATACCTCCCCAAGAAGGAGCAATAAGCATTACAGAAAAAGCAACCCCTAAATTTTGAGCCCAGTTTGGTAGCGACGTATATAATAAGTGGTGAGGGCCAGCCCAGATATAAATAAATATTAACGACCAGAAGTGAACAATAGATAATCTATATGAATATACTGGTCTGTTTGCAGCTTTTGGAACAAAATAAT
>CAZMDC010000004.1:0-128173 GCA_964565055.1 uncultured Polaribacter sp.
CCAAGTAAACTCAGAACACTGTCGTCATAAAATATTTAACGGAACTTTTGTTATTGATGGAGAAGAAATGCCTACTTCATTATTTAAAATGATCAAAGAAACGTCGAAACAAAATCCTAATGATATTGTTTCTGCCTATAAAGATAATGTTGCTTTTGTAAAAGGGCCTAAAGTTGCACAGTTTGCACCAAAAACTGCAGACAAACCAGATTTTTATGAAACTAAAGATTTTGAATCTGTAATTTCATTAAAGGCAGAAACACACAATTTCCCTACAACTGTAGAGCCTTTTAATGGTGCTGCAACAGGTTCTGGAGGTGAAATAAGAGATAGATTGGCAGGTGGTAAAGGTTCATTGCCTTTAGCAGGTACTGCTGTGTATATGACTTCATACTCACGTTTAGAAGAAAACAGACCTTGGGAACAAAAATTTGAAGCAAGAGACTGGTTGTATCAAACTCCTATGGATATTTTGATTAAAGCTTCTAATGGAGCATCAGATTTTGGAAATAAGTTTGGTCAACCTTTAATTACAGGCTCTGTATTGACTTTTGAGCACAAAGAAAATGCTGCTTCAAGTGATGCTGCTGCAAGAAGACTTGGCTTTGATAAAGTTATTATGCAAGCTGGTGGAATTGGTTATGGAAAAGCAGATCAGGCTATAAAAGATACACCAAAAGAAGGCGATAAAATTGTAATTCTTGGTGGTGAAAACTACAGAATTGGTATGGGTGGTGCTGCTGTATCTTCTGCAGATACAGGAGAATTTGCATCAGGTATTGAATTAAACGCAGTACAAAGATCTAACCCAGAAATGCAAAAACGCGCTGCAAATGCTGTTCGTGGAATGGTAGAAAGTGATGAAAACTTTATTGTATCCATTCACGATCATGGTGCAGGAGGTCATTTAAATTGTTTATCAGAATTGGTAGAAGATACTGGAGGAAACATCGATTTAGATAAATTACCTGTTGGTGATCCTACTTTATCAGCTAAAGAAATTATTGGAAACGAATCTCAAGAAAGAATGGGATTAGTTATTGCTGAAAAACATACAGAAACTTTACAAAAAATTGCAGAACGTGAGCGTTCTCCAATGTATACTGTTGGTGATGTTACAGAAAATGATAGATTTACTTTTGAATCTAAAACATCAGGTGAAAAACCAATGGATTTAGCTTTAGAAGATATGTTTGGTTCATCACCAAAAACAATTATGACAGATAAAACTGTCATCAGGAAATATAAAAATCCACGTTACAAAACTAAAAATTTACAAATCTATTTAGAGCAAGTATTACAGTTAGAAGCTGTAGCTTGTAAAGATTGGTTAACCAACAAAGTCGATAGATGTGTAGGTGGTAAAGTTGCCAAGCAACAATGTGTTGGTCCCTTACAAATTCCGTTAAATAATGTTGGAGTTATGGCTCTAGATTATAATGGAAAAGAAGGTGTTGCCACTTCAATTGGCCACTCTCCTATTTCTGGCTTAATTCACCCAGAAGCTGGGAGTAGAAACTCTATTACAGAAGCATTAACAAATATTATTTGGGCACCTTTAAAAGATAATTTAGCGTCAGTTTCATTATCTGCAAACTGGATGTGGCCTTGTAAAAACGAAGGCGAAGATGCTCGTTTATACAAAGCCGTAAAAGCGATTTCAGAATTTTCTATTGATTTAGGCATCAATGTTCCCACAGGAAAAGATTCTTTATCTATGAAACAAAAATATACAGATGGTGATGTAATTTCTCCAGGAACTGTAATTATTTCTGCTGCTGCAAATTGTAATGAAATTACTAAAGTTGTGGAACCTGTTTTACAAGTTGATGGAGGTAATATTTACTATATCAATATTTCTCAAGATGATTTTAAATTGGGAGGAAGTTCTTTTAATCAAGTTTTAAATGCTATTGGAAACGAAGCTCCTGATGTAAAAAATGCAGCTTATGTAAAAACAGTTTTTAATACGATTCAGAATTTAATTAAAGCTGATAAAATTAAAGCAGGTCATGATGTTGCTTCAGGTGGATTGATTACCACTTTACTAGAAATCTGTTTTGCTGATGTAAATTTAGGTGCAGATTATGATTTATCAACTTTGAATGAAGAAGATGCTATAAAAGTTTTATTTGCTGAAAATTCAGGAATTGTTTTTCAAGCAGATGCTACTGTAGAAACAATTTTATCAGAAAATAATATTGAGTTTTTTACTATTGGTACAACAAACAATTCAGGCACTGTAAACATTAAAAATAACGATGATAATTTCTCTTTTGATGTTGCAGAAATGAGAGATGTTTGGTACAAAACATCTTTCTTATTAGATCAAAAACAAACCGCTAATAACTTAGCTCAAGACAGATTTGATAATTATAAAAAACAACCTTTAACTTATAAGTTTCCAGAAAACTTTACTGGAAATTTACCAAAGTTTGAAGCTAATTCTCCAAGACCAAAAGCGGCTATTATTAGAGAAAAAGGATCAAATTCAGAACGTGAAATGGCAAATGCCATGTATTTAGCTGGTTTTGATGTAAAAGATGTACACATGACCGATTTAATTTCTGGTCGTGAAACGTTAGAAGATATCCAATTTATTGGTGCTGTTGGTGGTTTCTCAAATTCAGATGTTTTGGGTTCTGCAAAAGGTTGGGCTGGTGCATTTAAATACAATGAAAAAGCAAATACAGCTTTACAAAACTTTTTTGAAAGAGAAGATACTTTATCTGTAGGTATTTGTAATGGTGCACAGTTATGGATGGAACTAGATCTTTTATACCCAGAGCATAAGGTACATGGAAAGTTAATACACAACGATTCTAAAAAACACGAAAGTTCATTTACTTCTGTAAAAATTCAAGAAAATAACTCTGTGATGTTAAGCTCTTTAGCTGGCACAGAATTAGGAGTTTGGATTTCTCATGGTGAAGGAAAGTTTAATTTACCAGAAACTGAAGACCAATATCATATTGTTGCAAAGTATGGATATGAAGGTTATCCAAATAATCCAAATGGATCAGATTATAATACAGCAATGTTGTGTGATAAATCTGGACGTCATTTAGCTACTATGCCTCATATAGAACGATCAACTTTTCAATGGAATTGGGCAAATTATCCAAAAAACAGAAAAGATAACGTAACTCCTTGGTTAGAAGCTTTTGTAAATGCTAAAACTTGGATTGAGCAAAAAAAATAGGTTCATCATCAATAAAATGTCATTCATCTGTAGATATTTTTAACTCAACCCAAAATAATATATATTAGTAGCAAAAAAAATAACTTGCTATGAAAATTATTATAAATGGAATTTAAATATTTGGATAATGATAAAAATCACCCTTTAATAGACCATTTTTATCAATTAAAAATAAATAAAGAAGAGACCCCTTTTACATCATTAATCCTTTCTTTAGGACAAACAAATATTACTTATGTAAAATGTAATCAAAATCAAATTTCAAGACGATCAGATAGAGATGAAATTCTTTACAAAGGTTTAGTTATTACTGGGCAATCTTATGGTTGCTATGAAATTTCTGTTTTAGATGAGAGTTATAATTTTGGTTTTGCTTTAAAACCTACTTCTTTGTATAAAATATTAGGGGTAGACATATCACAATTAAATAATAACCATTTAAGTTTAAAAGATTTTAATCAACACCTATATAAAGGTTTAAAGCCAATTTTTGAAAGTAACATCAATAATATTGACCGTTTTATAAAATCTGTTTATCAATTTTTTGAAAATCATTGTTGTATAGAAGATAATAATATTAAATATATAGATGATGCAATAAATTTAATTGAAGAGAAAGAAGGTTTAATAAAAGTTAATGATATTTTACAGGTAACACCTTTTAGTCAAAAAAAATTAGAACTGCAGTTTAAAAAAATTATTGGCTTAACACCAGGCAAGTTTATAAAACAGTATCGTTTTATGAAATTGATGCGTAAATATGCTAGTAATGAAGTTAACATAAGCGATTTACAATATATGTTTAACTATTATGATGCATCACACTTTTCTAAAGATTTTCAATTTTTTATGAATCAAACACCTACATCATATTTTAAAAATGAATATCCCCTTTTAAGAAGTTACTTAAAAGAGTAAATCTAATAACATAAATTTAACATTTTACGTTTTTTTACAATAAAAAATGAAATTCAAGTGTTATTTTTGAAACGTATATTATAAATAGTTTTGGGGGAAACTATATAATTGACAATTACAAAGAGCTAATTTTAATTAATTAGCTCTTTTTTTTTTATTCTGTCACAAATTAGTTTTTTTTATGTCTTTATATAAAACCATTAATTAATTATTTTATTATGAAAACAAAAATTATATATATAACACTATTTCTTTTTTCACTAATAAGTTATTCGCAAAATACAATTGAAGCTAAAGATATTATGAAAGATCTTAAAGCAGGTAAAGACATTTCTTATCAAAATAAAACTATTGTAGGAACTTTAGATTTTACTTTTATGGAAGATGCTTTAGAAAGTCTACCTAAGAAAAAGAAAAGAAACAGTTGGTGGGGAAATGGAAATATTGATAATAAAGTAGATAATTTAGTAGAAGTAGCTATTTCATTTACGAATTGTACTTTTAGAGATGATGTATTAGCATACATTCCAGATGAAGACTCTGGTTATACATTTACTGCAGATTTTGAAAAAGATGCTATATTTAAAAATTGTAATTTTGAGAGAAAAGCAATGTTTAAATACTCTAAATTTGAAAGAGATGCAGATTTTTCTGGTTCAACATTTGATGATGATACTACATTTAAATATGCAAAATTTAACAGAGCTGTATCTTTTACAAAAACTAAATTTGCAGAATCTGCTACATTTAAATATGCTGAATTTGAAAGAAACGTAAGTTTTTCTGAAGCCATATTTGAAGATTCTGCAGTGTTTAAATACACTAAATTTTATGATGGTGTATCATTCAAGAAAACCTATTTTGAAGAAGATTTAAATATAAAATACATGAAAGTTACTGGTGATTTTAATATCTCAGGCATGCAAGTTGCTTATGATATAGACTCTAAATACACAAAAATTAATGGTAAGGATTTTAATAAATATTTACTTAGCAATAGAGAGTAAAGTTTTTAATCCTGAATAAAAAAAGCTGGTGATAACAATTCATCAGCTTTTTTTATATCCTATTTTTAATTTTTTACTTTTAAACTCCAATGAAATTTAAAATTAGAGACTACTACTCCTTCTTCATTCTTTCCTTCTGCTTGTAATACAATAACTTGGCCTTCTTTAGTTTCCTTTGATTTTTGTAAGGCATTTTTTATAATTTCATCACAAATACAGCTAAATACAATTTTACCAGTAGCTTTCTTTAAAAAATTAGCTTCTTGATGTGTAACTAACATAGATACTTTTCTTTTAGAATTTTCTATTTCTTGCATTACTAAAACACCAGTTGTCATTTCTGCAGCCATACCTTGAGCTGCCCAAAACATACTTTTAAAAGGGTTTTGATTTATCCATCTATGCTTAATCCTTACTTCACATTTATTACTATTAAGAGCTACTACTCGCATACCAGATATATAAGCTAATGGTAACTTAAAAAACATAAATGTATTAATTCTTTTGGGTGTAATCTTCATGTTATAAAAATATACAAAATATCATTAAAGAAAGTGTTTTATTTTTTTCTATTCATAAGTCATATAACTTACATTTTAAATTATTTAGTCATTTATAATTAAAATAAAAATGTTAAAAAAATGTTAATTATAGTACTATGTATTGCATAATACCTTTTTTAAAACATATATTTGTATAAGCAAGTATTATATCAAATAATAATTATGAAGAAAAATAACGAAAACACTAATGCTTTTTTAATACATATCTCTGCTTTTGCAGGTTTTATATTTCCTTTTGGTAATATTGTAACACCACTTATAGCTTGGCAAACACTAAAAGACAGAAGTCTGTTTTTAGACGAACAAGGTAAAGAAGCTGTAAACTTTAATATCAGTTATACTTTATATGTGTTTTTAATTTCTATTCTTTTTATACCACTAGCAATTGGTTCTATATTTAGAAGAAACCATAACTTTATAGACTTTAATCACTTTAATTTCGATTTCGATTTTCCAAATTTATTTGGTTTTATAGGTTTAGGTTCTATTGCTAGTATCATATATATTATAGGCATTGCACTTGTAGTAATTGCATCATTAAAAGCAAAAGAAGGAGAAAATTATAAATATCCTTTTACAATAAAATTTATAAAATAAATCACAATACATGAAAATTGAAAACACAAAAGCACAAATGCGAAAAGGTGTTTTAGAATTTTGCATATTATCTATTTTAAAAAATGGAGATGCATATACTTCTGAAATTCTATCTACGCTAAAAGGTGCAGAAATGATTGTGGTTGAAGGAACCATATATCCACTATTAACTCGCCTTAAAAACGCTGGTTTATTAACCTATAGATGGGAAGAATCAACCTCTGGACCCCCAAGAAAATATTATGTTTTAACAGAAAATGGTGGTATGTTTTTAAAAGAATTAGATAAAACATGGACCAATTTAATAAACTCAGTAAACCAAGTAACCAGCACAAAATCAACAACAAATGAATAAGACAATAAATATAAATTTAGGTGGATTTTTCTTTCACATAGATGAAGTTGCCTATCAAAAGTTAAAAAGGTATTTAGAATCTATTTCTAGATCTTTAAGTGATGATCCTCAAGGAAAAAATGAAATTATAGCAGATATAGAAGCTAGAATTAGCGAACTTTTATCAGAAAAAATTACTGATGCTAGACAAGTTGTTAATGAAGGTGATATTGATGATATCATTAAAATTATGGGACAGCCAGAAGATTATGCAGATGCTGAAGAAGCGTACAGTAATTCTAGTTATTCTTACAATAGAAATAATGCATCTGGTAAAAAACTGTTTAGAGATGGAGATGATAAGTTTTTAGGTGGTGTAGCTTCTGGTTTAGCTCATTATTTTGATTTAGATACCATTTGGGTAAGACTTGGGTTATTAGCTCTATTTATTTTTGGTGGTTTTGGAATATTATTATACATCATACTTTGGATTTTACTACCAGAGGCTAAAACTACTGCAGAAAAACTGCAAATGGAAGGAGAGCCAGTAAATATTGATAATATTGAAAAGAAAATTCGAGAAGAATTTAATAATGTTTCAGAAAATGTGTCTGTTTTGCAAAAGAAGCATCAGAAAAAATAAAAGACGGTGCTAATGAAATAACAGAAAAGGTAAATAAAACGTTTTCGGGAAAGCCAAAAAAAAATAACGGATCAAGCGATTTTTTCGACACCATTGGAAAAATAATTCTAGCCATATTTAGAGTTGTTGGTAAAATTATTGGTGTACTATTAATTTTTATTTCTGCTTTAGTTATTTTATCTCTAATTATTGGAGGGTTTTCTTTAGGAAGTTTAGAATGGTTAAATGTTGATGCTAATATTCAGTATCCGCCTTTTTTCTATGACTCATTAATTCCAACATGGTTATTAACCCTAAGTGGATTTTTACTAGCAGGTATTCCTTTTTTAATCTTATTTATTTTAGGTTTAAGAATATTATCTAGCAATGTTAAAAAAATAAATAAACCAACCTCGTTAACTCTATTAGGAATATGGATTTTAGCACTCTTAGCAATCATTTTTACAGGATTAGAATTTGGTACAACCTATTCTAATTATGGTACTGTTACAGAAAAAAACAACTTAAATATTACAACAAGAGATACCTTAACTATTAAAATGATAAATGATGAAACACTTGTTTATAGACCAAATTTAAGGAGGAATTACAAAGAAGAAATTGAGGTTAATGGTAACAAAAAAGTATACTCAAGTTATATAGAAGTAGATGTTAAAAAAAGTAACTCTAATGAAAGCTATTTTATAATTCAAAAAGAATCTAGAGGAAGAAATAACAGCAATGCAAAAAACAATGCAAGAAAAATAGACTACAAATATAAGTTTGAAAACAACACACTAATTTTAGATGCATTTTTCTTAACAGAGTTTAAAAATATTTGGAAAAATGAAGAAATAATTATAGATATTTTTATACCTGAAGATGCAACTGTTTATTTTGATAATTCTACCAAAAACTTCCTATACAATGTTGATAACGAAACAGATATTTACGATAAAGATATGGTATCTCATTACTTTTTAATGACAGACACTACTTTAAAATGTACAGACTGTGAAATAAAGAAAGAAAAAGTTGAAGAAATAGAAAACAATGAAAAAGATATAGAAATTAAAGAAAAAGATATAATTTAAAACAATTCATCAATAAAAATCAACAACTGGGCAACATATCTTACTTTGTAAGCGTCTATTATAAGACCTTTGTAAGGCAAAAATTAAAAAATCAATACTTATGAAAACTACCAAAAAACTTTTCTTTTTTCTTTTTATTACAACACTTTTAAGTGCCTGTAATGCAAATATGTTCAATGCTGTAAGTGGCAATAAAAATGTAATTACACAAGACAGAACAACAAAAGAGAAATTCTCAAAAATAAAAGTAAGCTCTGGTTTAGACCTTTATATAACTCAAGGTGACAAACAAAAAATAGTTTTAGAAGCAGACGAAAACCTACATGATATCATTATTACAGAAGTTAAAGATGGTGAATTAAAAATATATACAGAACAAAGCATTTGGAATGCCAAAGCCAGAAAAATACATGTTACAGTAACTAATTTAGAACTAGTTTCAGCAACAAGTGGGTCTGATGTTTATACCGAAAACACCTTAAATGTAGATAAAATAAATGTAATTTGTACTAGTGGTGCAGATATTAGAATGGCTTTAAATGCAAATACTGTGCAAAGCTCAGCAACAAGTGGCTCAGATATTGAATTAGCTGGTAATACAAACCAACATACATCATCAGCAACAAGTGGAGCTTCAATAGACGCCTACAATCTACTAAGTAAAAACACCACTGTTAACGTAACAAGTGGAGCAGATATTAATGTTTATGCGTCAGAAAGTATAGATGCTAGAGCTACAAGTGGAGGTGATATTGATTTTAAAGGAAACCCTAAAAAAGTAAATAAACAATCTTCTTCTGGAGGAAGTATATCTGCTAAATAAAAAACATCAATAGAAAACTCTTTATTTTTTTGAATTAAGGAGTTCATAAAATCTTTATTAGAATAGCTAACTCTAATAAATTTACTAATACTTGGTTTTATTAGTTTACTTGGTAAGACGTCGTTTTTATAATAAAAGCGACGCTTACTTTTTTAGTTAAATTTAGATATATCTCACCCAATTTAACACTTCTTTTTCTAAGCAAACCTTTATCTTTGCTAAATATTCTCAAATTATAATGATGAAAAAAATAACTCAATTATTTTTAATTGCAATCTTAACAATTGCTTGTAATCCTCAAAATAATAATGATTATGTTACCTTTTCTGGTACACTAAATAATACTAAAGATTCTATACTTTCTATTGCTGATGGACAAGGTGTTCAAAAAAAGATAAAGATTGATGAGTATGGTGTATTTAAGGATACTTTGCATTTAAATACAACACAAGGTGAAATCTATACCATATTTACAAATAGAAATAATAGAGCTCCAGTATATTTAAAAAATGGCTATGATATTATTTTAAAAGGTGATGCCAACGAATTTATGGAAAGTTTTAAGTTTTCTGGTAAAGGTGCAGATAACAGCAACTTTATAATGGCTCAAATTCAAAAAAGTCAGTCTGTAGGAGATCCTCAAAAAATTATAGATTTAGAAAGAGCAGAATTTGAAAAAGCCGTAAGTAAACTCAAAAATGAATATGATAGTATTTTAGATTCATACAATAATATAGACAGTTCTCTATACGCTTCAGTAAAAACTCAAAACGATCAAATGGTTGCTTATTTTGAAGCTGCATTTGCAGAAAATCAAATTATGGGCAAAGGTAAACCATCACCAAAGTTTACTGATTATGTTGATATTAAAGGAGGTAAAAAGTCTTTAGACTCATTTAAGGGTAAATATGTGTATATAGATGTTTGGGCAACTTGGTGTGCACCTTGCATTCAGCAAATTCCATATTTACAAGAGTTAGAAGAAGAGTACAAAAATAAAAATATTGATTTTGTTAGTATTTCTACAGATGAATCTCAAAGAAGTGGTGGTTCTTGGGAAGCTGCAGAAAAAAAATGGAGAAACTTTGTGAAGCAAAAAAATATGAGTGGTGTTCAGCTTTGGGCTGGACAAGATTACTCTTTTCAACAGGCTTATAGAATTAACTCAATTCCAAGGTTTATTTTAGTAGATCCTGCAGGTAATATTGTAAGTGCTAATGCTCCAAGACCTTCAGACCCTAACTTAAAAAGTTTATTTAGCTCTTTAGGTTTGTAATAAAAAGAGTAAATTTTGATAAATAAAAAAGCGAAATTCAATTGAATTTCGCTTTTTTATTATTAACATTTTATTGGTATTTATTCTTTGTAAACACCCATATCTGCATACTTATCCATTCTTTTGGCTACTAAATCAGCATCAGATAAATCTTTTAACTCATCAAAAGCTTTTATAATTTGCTTTTCTACTGCTTTAAACGCATCTGCTCTATTAGAATGTGCACCACCAATTGGTTCTTTTATAATTGCATCAATCAATTTAAGACGTTTCATATCAGAACCTGTTAACTTTAATGCTTCTGCAGCTTGTTCTTTAAATTCCCAGCTTCTCCATAAAATAGAAGAACAAGATTCTGGAGAAATTACAGTATACCATGTATTTTCCATCATATATACTCTATCTCCTACTCCAATACCTAAAGCCCCACCAGAAGCTCCTTCACCAATAACAACTGTTATAATTGGTGTTTTTAAGCGAGTCATTTCAAAAATATTTCTTGCAATTGCTTCTCCTTGTCCACGTTCTTCTGCTTCTAATCCAGGATAAGCTCCAGGTGTATCTAATAAAGTAACTACAGGAATTCTGAATTTCTCTGCCATTTTCATTAAACGCAAAGCTTTACGATATCCTTCAGGATTTGCCATCCCAAAATTTCTGTATTGTCTAGTTTTGGTATTATATCCTTTTTGTTGTCCAATAAACATAAAAGATTGGTCTCCAATTTTACCTAAACCACCAATCATGGCTTTATCGTCTTTTACATTTCTATCTCCATGCAACTCCATAAACGTATTTCCACAAATGGCCTTTATATAATCTAATGTATAAGGTCTGTTTGGGTGTCTAGAGAGTTGTACTCTTTGCCAAGGCGTTAAATTTTTATAAATATCTTTTTTTGCTGTTGCTAATTTTTTTTCAATTTTTTTACATGTAGCTGTTACATCAACATCACTTTCTTCTCCAATAATTTGACATTTTTCTAGTTGATCTTCTAGCTCTTTTATTGGCATTTCAAAATCTAAATATTCCATTTTTAGTTATTTTGATTTAGTTAATAGGATAAACAAACATACTACAAAATTTACTCTTTACACAATTAGGTCTCATTTTTTTGAACTTGTTTTTTCTTAAATTTTTGTTGAATTGCCTTTCTGTTTTTTATAATTCCGTTTACCAAAACAACACCCAAAACAATTACAGCTCCTAAGTAAAATTCAGGATTCATTTTTTCTTTATCTCCAAAAATAAATAAGGCTAAAACAATAGCGTAAATTGGTTCTAAATTAATGGTAAGCATTACTGTATATGGAGAAATAAATTTCATCACTTTTACAGAAACAATAAAAGCATAAGCTGTACAAACGCTACTTAAGATAACTAAGTAAAACCAATCCATTGTTGGAAGAACAAATAAATCTGCAGTTACTTTACCACTAAAAAACAAGTATAAAAATACAAATAATGCACCAAAAAACAATTGGTAAAGAGATATTCTATTCTCATCATACTCTTTTATAAAAAGACCATTTAGTACCGCAAAAAGAGCACCTAAGAAAGAAGCTATTAAAGCATAAAAAATACCTAGTTTATATTCGCTTTCAAAATTAAAAATGATATATAAACCTATGATTACAAATAGTCCTAAAACAATTTCTAGTGATTTTATTCTTCTTCTAAAGAAAATAGGTTCAATTAATGAGGTAAAAAAAGCACCTGTACTCATAGTTACTAATGCAACAGATACATTGGATACTTTTATGGCCTTAAAAAAAAATATCCAGTGTGTTGCAATAATAATACCTGTAATCAAAAATTTAAAGACACCTGTTTTGTTTAAATAAAACGATTTCTTTTTGATGATAAAATATATTGCTATAAATACAACAGCCAATCCCATTCTAAAAAAAACTAAAGGAATTGCATCAATGGTAATTAGAGCTCCAAGTATGGCTGTAAAACCCCAAATAAATACTATTAGGTGGAGTAAAAGGTAGTTTTTTAGTTTATTTTCTAGCATTTATGTAGAGATAAATTGCAACAGCTCCAAAAAATAGGTTAGGCATCCAAACATATAAAAGTGAATTTACTCCTGCAACAGCTCCTAAAACTTCAGATATTTTTAATAAGAAAACGTATACAAACATTAGCCCTACTCCTATTGCTAAATTTACACCTGTACCTCCTCTACGTTTTCTAAACGCAAGTGCAACTGCAATAATTGTTAATATATAAGATGCAATTGGCAAGCTTGTTCTTTTATAAAATTCAACTAAGTATGCATTTAAGTTTTTAACCCCTCTTTTTTTAGATAAATCAATAAATTTTAATAATTCATCTGAAGGCATTTCTTGAGATAATGCAGATTTATATATTAAATCTTTAGGTGTAAAGTTAAAAACTGTATCTATTTTAGTTCCTGAAAATATACTGTCTTTATTAACGTAAATTTTTCTAAGATGCCAGTTTTGTATTCTAAAACTAGAATCATTTTCCATATACCTTATATTATCTGCAATTAATTTAGATTTTAACTCTAAACCATCATACACTTCAGAAGTAAAATCGTAACCAGAATTATTTTCTGTGTTAAAATTTCTAATAAATATATAGGTACTATCTGTTAATTGTAAACTAAAGTTATTTACATATTTAAACTCTTGCTTTTGCCTTCTGTTTTTAAGGTATTCTTTTTCAAATTTTTTCCTTACTTTACTGCTGTTTGGCACTACAAAGTGATTCATTGCTAAAGAAAGGCAAGTAATTAAAGTAGCTCCTAAAAAATACGGATATAAAAAACGCGTAAAAGAAACTTTTGCATTGTTAATTGCAATAATTTCTGTGTTGTTAGATAATTTAGATGTAAAAAGTATTACTGCAATAAACAATGCCAAAGGCATAAATGTATTGGCATAATAGATAATAAAATTGATATAATATTCATCTATTATTTGATACAAACCAAGATCTGCATGTTCTAAAAAATTATCAATTTTTTCTGCTATATCAATAGCAATTGCAATTGGAATCAAAATTAGTAAGGTAAACAAAAAGGTTACCAAAAATCGTTTTAATATGTACCAATCTATTATTTTCAAATTACAAACGTTTATCCATTTGTTTTACCATCATATCTTTCCATTCTCTAAAATCACCAGCAATAATATGCTTTCTTGCTTCTCGAGTTAACCATACATAAAAACCTAAGTTATGAATAGAAGCTATTTGTTTACCTAACATTTCTTTTGCAGCAAACAAATGACGTAAATACGCTTTAGAATACATAGTATCTACTGATGTTATGCCCATTTCATCTATAGGAGAAAAATCATCTTCCCACTTTTTATTTTTAATATTTATTGTTCCATGTGCTGTAAAGAGCATACCATTTCTAGCATTTCTTGTAGGCATAACACAATCAAACATATCAATACCTAAGGCAATATTTTCTAAAATATTTATTGGTGTTCCAACACCCATTAAATAACGTGGTTTATCTTCTGGTAAAATTTCTGTAACAACTTCTGTCATTGCGTACATTTCTTCTGCTGGTTCACCAACAGAAAGCCCACCAATTGCATTTGCTTTTTGATTGGTATTTGCTATATATTCTGCAGATTGTCTTCGTAAATCTTTATATGTACTTCCTTGAACAATTGGCATAAATGTTTGCTCAAACCCGTATTTAAATGGCAAATTGTCTAAATGCTTTATACACCTTTCCAACCATCTATGTGTCATATGCATAGAGCGTTTTGCATAATTGTAATCACAAGGATAAGGTGTACACTCATCAAAAGCCATAATAAAATCTGCACCAATAGTTCTTTGTGTTTCCATAACATTTTCTGGCGTAAAAAAGTGCATAGAACCATCTATATGACTTTTAAATTTTACACCTTCTTCGTTAATTTTTCTTCTACCAGACAAAGAATACACTTGGTAACCACCAGAATCTGTTAAAATATTTCTATCCCAATTCATAAACTTGTGCAAACCACCTGCTTTTTCTAAAACATCTAATTTTGGTCTAAGATATAAGTGATATGTGTTTCCTAAAATAATATCAGGATTCACATCATTTTTTAACTCTGTTTGATGTACGCCTTTTACAGTACCAACTGTACCAACAGGCATAAAAATAGGAGTTTCTATAACTCCATGATCTGTAGTAATAGACCCAGCTCTTGCTTTGCTTTTTGGGTCTGTAAGTTTTAAATCGAATTTCATTGATGGCAAAGATAGTACTATTTAAGAATTGAAGAATTAAAAGATTCTTAAAGGTTAAGATTAAAACCTTCTTTTCTTTTTAGATGAAAAAGAGGTGTTTTTTCTTTTATTTTTGGGTGATGATTTTCTAAAAGATGCGCTCTTTTTATTGAAATCGTTTTTAGTAGGTGCTAGTTTCTTTTTGGGTTTCTTTGCTTTTGGCTTTTCTTTAATTTTAGAAGCTTCTTCTGTTTTAGAGGATGTTGAAATCATTTTAGTAATTTCACTCATCTCTTCTTCTGTTAATTCGCGCCAATCTCCAGTTTGTAGGTAACCCAACTCTACATTCATAATTCTTGTGCGCTTTAGTTTAATAACTTCATAGTCTAAATATTCACACATTCTACGAATTTGCCTATTTAAACCTTGAGTAAGAATTATTTTAAAGATTTTATCGTTTACTTTTTCTACCAAACACTTTTGAGTAACTGTTCCTAAAATAGGAATTCCATTACTCATTTTTTCTATAAAATCTTCTGTAATTGATTTATTTACAGTAACAAAATATTCTTTTTCGTGATTATTACCTGCTCTTAAAATTTTATTGACAATATCACCATCATTGGTTAAGAAAATCAATCCTTCAGAAGGTTTGTCTAAACGTCCAATTGGGAATAATCTTTCAGGATAATTAATGTGTTTTACAATGTTGTTTGGCTCTCTTCCATCTGTAGTAGAAACAATACCTACAGGTTTGTTAAGTGCAATATATATGGTTACATCTTTAGGTTTTACAAGCCTACCATCTAATTTAACCACATCATTTTTTGCAACTCTATTTCCTAATTGTGTTGGCTTTCCATTAATGGTAACTCTTCCTTCTTTTATAAATTTTTCTGCATCTCTTCTAGAACAAATTCCAGATGAACTGATATATTTATTAAGATTTGTTGTTTGTTGATTATTAATATCCAAAGAGTAAATTTTGTGCAAAAATAGGCAATCAGTTATAATTCTATAGTTCTAAAAGTTAAATTTATTCTTGGCGAATTCACTTTTTTGGTTGGTGGCAATCTGTGCAACCAATGCTTTTGAGTTTCGTCTTTCATTACTAATAAACTTCCTCTTTCTAATACAATATCAATTCGTTGTTTAGTTTCTTTATGTTTAAAAGAAAATTTACGTTCTGCACCTAAAGATACAGAAGCAATTGCGCCATTTTTCTTCATCATTTTTTCTCCATCAGAATGATATGCCATTCCTTCTTCTCCTGAATGATATAAGTTTAGCAAACAAGAGTTATACGTTTCTCCACTTTCTTTTTCGACAATACTTTTAAGTTCGAGTAACTCTTTTATCCAAAGATTTGCAGTTTTTGTAACTTTAGAGTAAGTATATGAATATTCTGATTCTCCATACCAAGCTACTTTTCTTTTAGTGATAATCTTTTTTCCGAATATAATTGCTTCATCATTTTTCCAATTAATTTTCTGCATTAATACATCAAAATAAAAATCGCATTGCTCTTTACTTAATACAATACCATGATAATTAGTAACGCCATCAAATGGTAAAATATTGGTAATTGTATCCGAAGAAAATAAATCCATATTCTAAAATAAAACAAATTAAAAAGCTATCAAAATTTAACTTGATTTTTAAGCTGTCTATTTTCTAATAACTCAGAGTATGCGTATTTTTACAGTATGCAATTTAAACTAAAATCGGAGTTTTCTCCAACAGGAGATCAGCCAGAAGCAATTAAACAACTTTCAGAAGGAGTTAACCAGAATGAAAAGTTCCAAACGCTCTTAGGAGTAACAGGTTCTGGTAAAACGTTTACCATTGCAAATGTGGTAAAAGAGGTTAAAAAACCTACGTTGGTTTTGGCACATAACAAAACTTTGGCTGCACAATTGTATTCTGAGTTTAAACAGTTTTTTCCAGAAAATGCTGTAGAATACTTTGTTTCTTACTACGATTATTACCAGCCAGAGGCTTACATTCCTGTTTCTGGAACGTATATTGAAAAAGATTTATCGATAAATGAAGATATTGAGCGTTTACGTTTAAGCACCACTTCTTCCCTACTTTCAGGCAGAAGAGATGTTTTAGTAGTAGCTTCTGTTTCGTGTTTATATGGTATTGGAAATCCTACTGAATTTAAGAAAAACGTTATTCCTGTAAGAGTTGGGCAACAAATATCGAGAACCACATTTTTACATCAATTGGTTACTAGTTTGTATTCTAGAACTGAAATTGAGATTAAAAGCGGAAAATTTAAAGTAAAAGGTGATGTGGTTACTATTTATCCTTCTTATGGAGATAATGGTTATCGAGTTCATTTCTTTGGTGATGAAATTGAAGAGATTGAAGCTTTTGATTTAGAAAATAACAACGTCTTAGAAAAGTTTGAACACCTTACCATTTATCCTGCAAACTTGTTTGTAACATCTCCAGATGTTTTGCAAAATGCCATACATCAAATTCAGGAAGATATGGTAAAACAAGTCGATTATTTTAAAGAAATAGGCAAACCTTTAGAAGCAAAAAGACTCGAAGAAAGAACCGAGTTCGATTTAGAAATGATTCGTGAATTGGGCTATTGTTCTGGAATTGAAAATTATTCACGTTATTTAGATGGACGTGAACCAGGCACAAGACCTTTCTGTTTATTAGACTACTTTCCAGATGATTATTTAATGGTGATTGATGAAAGTCATGTTACAGTGCCACAAACACATGCCATGTATGGTGGAGATAGAAGTAGAAAAGAAAACTTAGTTGAATATGGTTTTAGATTGCCAGCAGCTATGGATAATAGACCTTTAAAGTTTGATGAGTTTGAAGCCATACAAAATCAAACCATTTTTGTTTCTGCAACTCCTGCAGACTACGAATTGCAAAAATCTGAAGGTGTTTTTGTAGAACAAATTATTAGACCAACAGGTTTATTAGATCCGCCAATTGAAGTACGCCCAAGTTTAAATCAAATAGATGATTTAATTGAAGAAATTCAATTGAGAGTGGAAAAAGACGAACGTACTTTAGTTACTACATTAACCAAAAGAATGGCTGAGGAATTAACGAAATATTTAACAAGAGTTGATATTCGTTGTAGATACATACATTCTGATGTAGATACCTTAGAACGTGTAGAAATTATGCAAGATTTGCGTAAAGGTTTGTTTGATGTTTTAATTGGCGTAAACCTTTTACGAGAAGGTTTAGATTTACCAGAAGTTTCTTTAGTAGCCATTTTAGATGCAGATAAAGAAGGGTTTTTACGTAACAATAAATCCTTAACCCAAACTGTTGGTAGAGCTGCAAGAAACGTTAATGGTCTAGCTATTATGTATGCTGATAAAATTACAAATAGTATGCAAACTACCATTGATGAAACTAATAGAAGACGTGATATTCAGATTGCTTACAATACCAAACATAATAAAGTACCAACGCAAATCAACAAAAAAATTGAAGACACGTTAACCAAATCTGCTGTTTCTAGTTATCATTATGACAATGCAAAACAAGTTGCTGCTGAGCAAGAATTGCAATATTTACCAAAAGAAGAAATTGAAGATAGAATACGTAAAAAACGCAAACAAATGGAAGTTGCAGCTAAAGCCTTAGATTTTATTGAAGCTGCAAAATTAAGAGATGAAATTGCAGTTTTAAAAGAACAAGTATAAAAAAAGCACCTTATTAAAATAAGGTGCTTTTCTAATTATACAATGCTCTAAAACTTATTTAGATGCTAATACTTTAATTGGTAAAGTGTACACATCAGAAACTGTTTTTGTAGAAACTTTTTTATAGTTTAATCTTGCCTTTACAAAAGCGTCAACATCTGAGTTATTTGTATCTACAGATAAAACAACAATCTCATTTTTACTATTAATCATAATTTTAACAGTAGCTTTTTCTGTTACTTCTAAAGATAAATTAGAAGATTTTAAGAATTTCTGAACATCTTTTGTTATAGTTGTCAAAATTTCTTTTTTATCAACTGGCCTATCATTTGATGCTGATACTACAGTGCTAAATCCTAATAAAAAAGCAACTACTAATGTTTTAATTTTTAATGTATTCATTTCTTTAATTTTTAACTTGGTTTGTGATTTTTTTATCTTTAATAACCACTGCAAATTTACTACCCAATAAGATCTTAAACTGTTAGGAATACCTTAAATATACCGTAAAAAATGGTTAAAAAAAGAACAACTTTACATTAACTTAACACTTTATTTACCAATAACTTACAACCATATTTAACAGGTGATATTTTTTTATTTTAAAAAATATTAATCAACTAATAAAAGGTGAATAATTATAAGATATTCTTACTTAATTTAGAATTTTAACTTTAATTGTCTAAAATAAAAGTGGGTCATTTTTAAAGTCTCACAAGCAACAAAATAATATTTAATTTCCTTTTTGTAAATTCGTGACAATTATTTAATTTCAAATTAAAATCAACCATGAAAAAAACACTTTTACTACTTGGTGTATTAGTTGTAGCTTATTCTTGTAAAAAAGAAGCTACAA
This sequence comes from uncultured Polaribacter sp., assembly GCA_964565055.1. Classification (GTDB taxonomy): domain Bacteria; phylum Bacteroidota; class Bacteroidia; order Flavobacteriales; family Flavobacteriaceae; genus Polaribacter. The sequence continues at coordinate 19,197 of CAZMDC010000004.1, forward strand.
AAGAAGACATCATTAATTATTCAAAAACAATTACAGAAGCAGAACTTAAGGAACATCTTTACACGTATGCTTCAGATGAATTTGAAGGAAGAAACACAGGTGAACCAGGACAGAAAAAAGCAGTAGAATATCTTAAAAACGAATATGAAAAATTAGGTATTCCATCTGTAATTGAAGGTAACTACTTTCAAAATGTTCCATTAAATATTGTAAAAACTCCAGAAGTAGATTTAACTGTTAATGGAGAATCATTTACATATTTCGATGATTTTATTTCATTAACTTCTCCTGAAACTAATAGTTTTTCAGCATCAGAAATTGTTTATGCTGGTTATGGAATTGATGATGAAAAATATTCAGATTACGAAGGTTTAGATGTAGAAGGTAAAATAGTTGTTGTAAAAACTGGAGAACCTAAAGACAAAGCTGGTAATAATGTAATTACAGGTGCAAAAACAGTTTCTAAATGGTCTAATGGTCGTCAAGCAATATCTTCTAAAAGAGATGCTGCAAAAGACAAAGGTGCAAAAGCAATTTTCTTTGCAGACGATGTGTTGTTTAATAGATATTCAAGTTTCTATAGAAAGCAAGATGAAAATGGAGGTAGCAGTCGTTTGTCTTTACCTGCAAAAAAAGATGCAGAAGCAGAAGTTTATTTTTTCTTGATTAGCGAAAAAATGGGGAAATCTATGGTAAATAATATGAATAGCTCTGAAACTCCAGCAACAGTTTCTGCAAACATCAATGTAAATTACAAAAGTGTGTTAGAATCTAAACCATCAGAAAACGTTGCTGCTATTATTAAAGGATCTGAAAAACCAGATGAATACATTATTCTATCATCTCATTTAGATCATGTAGGTGTTAATGACGAAGGTGTAGTTTTTAATGGTGCAGATGATGATGGTTCTGGAACAGTTTCTATCTTAGAAATTGCAGAAGCTTTTAAAACTGCTGCAGATAATGGTCATGGCCCAAAACGTTCTATCATCTTTTTAAATGTAACTGGTGAAGAAAAAGGACTTTTAGGCTCTAGATATTACACAGATTATGAGCCTTTAGTGCCTTTGGCAAACACAGTAGCCAATTTAAATATTGATATGATTGGTAGAATTGACCCAAAACGTGAAGGTGATAGAAATTATGTTTACTTAATTGGAAGTGATAAATTAAGTACAGAATTACACAATATTTCTGAAGAAGTAAATAAAGAGTTTACCAATGTTGAGTTAGATTATACTTATAATGATGAAAATGATCCAAATCGTTTTTACTATAGAAGTGACCACTATAACTTTGCAAAAAATAACATTCCAATTATTTTTTACTTTAATGGTACACATGATGATTACCATAGAGTAAGTGATACACCAGATAAAATAAACTACGATTTATTAGAAAACAGGTCTCGCTTAGTTTTCCATACTGCTTGGGAATTGGCAAATCGTGAAGCAAGAATTGTAGCTGATAAAGCAGAGAAAGAAGAAGAGACAGAAGCTGCTGAGTAATATCAATCGAAAAAACAATTTTAAGAAACCTCGTGATAAACGAGGTTTTTTTTGGTTAAAATTTGAGTGAAAATTAGTGCAAAAAATCAACATTACAAGTTTACGTTTTAAAGAAGAAACGATTACCTATTAATTTATAATCATAATAGTATAATTTACTCATAGTATTTTTATAATCAACATTAAACACCTCTAAAACTTATCAGTGCTTTAAAAAAAAACGTATCTACCTGATATTATGATAATTTAGAAATTATAAACCGCCTATAATTTGCCTTTGGCCTAGCATTTTCGTAATTTTGCAGAATGAAAGTTAGGATTCACAAACTGCGTAACTTTAGAATATTCAATTTCAATTTTTTGGTTTTTAGAAATCAATCTGAAAAATTCATACCTCCTCACCCTCAATTTTAAATACCTCAATTACAGTATTTATTTTTTATTTTAATGAAGATGTTTCTTTATTAAAATTTTCTTTTTGCTATGTATAGCATTTCATTTTATCATTTGTAGATAAATTAAATTACAACTTAATGACTATTGAAATTTTTGATGCCTTTAATAGGATGTCATTTTTAAATATAACTAGAATTACGAACTTCTTATACGAACATTTAGAAGATTGCAGAGACCCTAAAAACGCAATTCAGAAATCATTAAAGTACGCAGCTAAGGAAATTACAAGTTTAGGAGGGTATGCATTTGTAATAAAAAATAACGATGAAATTATTGGAGCAGCTGTAATTAACAAAACAGGAATGAGCCAATATCAATCAGAAAACTTAATGACGTATTTAGCCGTTCATAAAAATTACAGAAATAAAGGAATTGCTACTAAACTCATAAATAAAGCTGTAGATTATTGCAGTGGAGATATTACTCTTAACATAAAAAAAGAAAACAATGCCATAGAATTATTTAAGAAAAACGGCTTTGAATCTGAAAAAATAGAAATGACACTTCGTAAAAAAGAAGTGTAAATAACAAACAATCAAAATAAACAAATGAAAATATTAGTAATTGGAGCAGGAAACATGGGGTTAACCTATGCAGAAGGGATGTCTAAATCTAAACTGTTAAAGAAAAAAAACATTATGGTTTTAGACAATTCTGAAGAGAAGTTAGAGGCATTAAATGAAATATCTCATTTTGATGCTTTTAAAGAGTTATCAGATTGTGTACCTAAGGCAGATATCATCTTTATTGCTGTAAAACCTTATCATGCAGAAAATTTATTTAAAGCTTTAAAAAACCTTACAAAACCTGGTCAGGTTTTAGTATCAATAATGGCTGGTGTAAATATAGAAAATATCAAAAAATACTCGGGCTTAACAAAAGTTGTAAGAGCTATGCCTAATTTACCAGCACAAATTGGTAAAGGGTTAACTTCTTACGTAACCTCTCCAGAAGTTTCTAGAATAGAGAAATTAACAGTAGAAAGTTTATTAGACACTACAGGAAAATCTATGGAGGTTACCAGCGAAAAATTTATAGATGCTTCTACAGGTATTTCTGGAAGCGGACCTGCTTATGTATTCTATTTTATGCAAAGTATGATGGAAGCAGCTCTTAAAATGGGCTTTTCTAAAAACGATTCTACTGTCTTAGTAAGTCAGACGTTTACTGGTGCTGTAGAACTGTTTAATCAATCAAACTTATCTCCAAATTCTTGGATGGAAAAAGTAGCCTCTAAAGGTGGCACAACACGTGCAGCATTAGATTCTATGGAAGATAATAATGTAAATGAATTAATAAAAGATGCTGCTTTTGCTGCTTTTAACAGAGCTGTAGAATTAGGTAAAGAACATTAAAATGAACACAGAAAGAATAGTTATAAAAGTTGGTACTAATGTAATGACAAACAGAGACAACAGAATTGTTAGACCTGTTTTAAGACGCTTGGTAAAACAAGTTGCAGAATTGTATGAAAGAGGTATCTCTACCATATTAGTTTCTTCTGGTTCTGTAATTGCTGGTAAAGAAGTTTTAGGAGAATCTACCATAGAAAATAACACGCAAAGAAGACAGGTATATTCTGCAATTGGGCAACCAAGAATGATGCGTCATTACTATAATCTTTTTAATGATTATGGTATGAAATGTGCTCAAGTTTTACCCACAAAAAGAGATTTTAGTCCTGGAGTACACAGACAAAATATGATAAATTGTTGTGAAGGTTTAATGGCAGAAGGTGTAATACCTATTGCTAATGAAGATGATGCAGTTTCTGTAACCATGTCTATGTTTTCAGATAATGACGAGTTAGCCAGTTTAATTGCACAACTTATTAATGCTGATAAACTCATCATTCTAACAGATATTGATGGCTTATATACAGGAAACCCAGAATCTGAAAGTAGTAATTTAATTTCGGATGTGGATCCAGGTGATAATTTAGACCAATACATACAAGAAAACAATAAAAAGCCTGGAGAAGGTAGAGGTGGTATGGGTTCTAAATTAGATTATGCACAAGAAACTGCAGCTAAAAACATTCCAACTTTTATTGCAAACGGAAAAAGAGACAACACTATTATTGATATTATTGATGGAAAATCAGTAGGAACAAAAGTGGCACTTTAAAATTTAAATGATGAAATTATTACATACAGAAATAAAAAATAACGTATTAACAAGTATGACTGCTATTCTTGATGAAAATCGAGAAGAGTTGTTAGCAGCTAATAAAAAAGATTTAGAGGCTTTTACAAAAGAAGATCAAGCCATGTTTGATCGTTTAATTGTAAACAACAAAAAAATTGATGGTATGATACAAGCCATCAACGAAGTAAAAGCTCAAGAAGACCCAGTAAACCAGATTATTAGTGATAAAAACTTAGAAAATGGATTACAAGTAACTAATAAAACTGCACCTTTTGGAACTATAATGATTATTTACGAATCTAGGCCAGATGTAACTATAGAAGCTGCAGTATTAGCGTTTAAAGCCAATAATAAAATCCTTTTAAAAGGTGGTAAAGAAGCTAAATTTAGTAATAAAATATTAGTAGAATTTTGGCACAAAGCATTACAAGAAAATAACTTAAGTACAGATTACATTAAGCTATTAGAAATGAACAGGGAAGAAACTCAGGCTTTTTTAAGAAACCCATCTGAGCCATTAGATTTAATTGTTCCAAGAGGTGGAGAACGATTGATTGCTTTTGTAAAAGAACATGCTAAATGTGCTGTTTTAATTAGTGGTAGAGGAAATAATTTTTTATACATTGATGAATCTGCAGACTGGAATAAAACTTTAAACGTAATTATCAATGCAAAAACAGATAAAATATCTGCATGTAATGCTTTAGATAAAATTTTGATAAATACTAGTTTACCAGATTATGAAACTAAACTAAAAGAGTTGCAGGCTGTTTTAAAAGAAAAAGAAGTAGCCATTTTAGTAGATGAAAAAGTAAAAAACACTTTAAATAACGAAGAATTAATTACTGATAACAACATCTGGAAACAAGAATTTTTAGCATTAAAGTGTTGTATTGGTGCTGTAGAAAATACAAATGAAGCTATTACTTTAATAAACGAAAACTCTGGAGGACATTCAGCTTCAATCATGACAAAAAATGATGACAATGCCAGTAATTTTATGCAACAAGTAGATTGTGCTGCAGTATACAAAAACTCATCTACGCGTTTTACAGATGGTGGTCAATTAGGTGTTGGTGCAGAATTAGCCATTAGTACAGATAAATTACATCATAGAGGTCCACTTGGTCTAAAAGAATTGGTTACCAACAAATACTATATTTTTGGAGATGGTCATGTAAGGAATTAATACAAACAGATCACATTATAAAAACAGAAAACACCATTGCAAATCGTATTCGCAATGGTGTTTCTTTTGGTAGTTCTGTAACGTAATAGCGTTTGTATATTATTTTAATTTTGTATATTTAAAAATCTACAATAAACCTATGTTTTTAGCGTAGCGTTCTTGCTCTTTAAAAATATACTACTATTTCTAACAATATATACTACATTATTTACCAATAAATACTACTATTTTTACAACTATATACTAGTACTTTGATAAACTCGAACCGTATGCGATACAAAAGCAAACGGTATGTAATACACAAAAAAACCGTATACGATAGAAAATAAATCTAGAATTGAAAACACCCCTTCTCTTGTCTCTGAAATAGTAGAGAAGAATATAGAAACTATTATAAAATAAAAAAGCCTCATATAAAAATATGAGGCTTTTAAAATATATGTAAACTTAAAATTAAGCTTGTAAAACTTCAGCAACTTTATCAGCAGCTTCTTGAAATTCTGTTGCAGAAATAATTTCCATTCCAGAATTATCTATCAATTCTTTTGCTTCTTTAGCGTTTGTACCTTGCAATCTACAAATAATTGGTACATTAATTTTGTCTCCCATACTTTTGTAAGCATCAACCACACCTTGTGCAACTCTGTCACAACGTACAATACCTCCAAAAATATTAACTAAAATTGCTTTTACAGCAGGATCTTTTAAAATGATACCGAAAGCAGTTTCTACTCTTTGTGCATCTGCAGTTCCACCAACATCTAAAAAGTTAGCAGGTTCTCCTCCAGATTCTTTAATTAAATCCATAGTTCCCATTGCTAAACCAGCACCATTAACCATACAACCCACATTACCATCTAAATCTACATAGTTTAAACCAGCAGCTTTAGCTTCTACTTCAATTGGGTTTTCCTCTCTTAAATCACGCATTGCTGCATAATCTTTATGTCTAAACAATGCATTTTCATCTAAAGAAACTTTAGCATCTACTGCCATAATTTTATCATCAGATGTTTTTAACACAGGGTTAATTTCAAACATAGAAGAGTCTGATTTAATGTATGCTGTATACAAAGCAGAAACGAATTTTGTCATTTCTTTAAATGCTGTACCAGATAACCCTAAGTTAAACGCTACTTTTCTGGCTTGAAAAGGCATTAAACCTAATAATGGGTCTATTTCTTCTGTAAAAATTAAATGCGGAGTTTCTTCTGCAACAGTTTCAATATCCATTCCACCTTCTGTAGAATACATAATCATGTTTTTACCAGTAGCTCTGTTTAATAAAACAGACATATAGTATTCTTCTGGTTCAGAATCTCCAGGATAATATACATCTTCAGCAACCAAAACTTGGTTTACTAATTTACCTTCTGCAGAAGTTTGAGGTGTAATTAACATCATACCTAAAATATCATCAGCAATACTTTCTACTTGTTCTAAGTTTTTAGCCAATTTTACTCCACCACCTTTTCCACGTCCACCTGCATGAACTTGCGCTTTTATAACATGCCAACCTGTGCCTGTATCTTCTGTTAATTTTTTAGCAGCTGCAACAGCTTCAATTGGTGTACTTGCTACAATTCCTCGTTGAATTCTAACGCCAAAACTATTTAAAATTTCTTTTCCTTGATATTCGTGTAAGTTCATTTGTATCCTTTTAAAAACGTTTACAAAAATACAAATTCAAAAGAGAAAGCCATTAAACTTTTTAAAAAAAATAACTCGAAACTATATCCGATTTTTCATATTTTCGTAATTAGATTCAATAACTATGATTATTACAAAAAACATCCATAAATATTATGGTGATGTAGCAGTATTAAAAGGAGTAGATTTAGAAATAAAAAAAGGGGAGATAGTAGCTATAGTTGGGCCTTCTGGTGCAGGAAAAACAACATTACTTCAAATTTTAGGAACTTTAGATAAGCCGTTAATTTCTCAAGATTTTGAATTAACGATAAACAACACTTCATTAAAAAATTTATCTGATAAAGAAATCTCAAAGTTTAGGAATAAGCATATTGGGTTTATATTTCAATTTCATCAACTTTTACCTGAGTTTACAGCTTTAGAAAATGTTTGTATTCCTGCTTTTATAGCAAAAAAATCGAAAAAAGAGGCTGAAGAAAAAGCAAAAGAATTGCTTCATTTTTTAGGCTTATCTCACAGAATACATCATAAACCAAACGAGCTTTCTGGTGGTGAACAGCAAAGAGTTGCAGTGGCTAGAGCTTTAATTAACAACCCTTCAATTATTTTGGCAGATGAACCTAGTGGAAATCTAGACAGTACTTCTGCAAAAAACCTTCATGAACTATTTTTTAAATTAAGAGATGAGTTTGGCCAAACATTTGTTTTGGTTACGCATAATGAGGATTTAGCAAATATGGCAGATAGAAAATTGACCATGAGAGATGGTAAAATTTAAAGTTTTGTAACAAACTAGTCACAAAACCCACTTATTATAGAAAGAAAGAATATACCATGAAAGAAATTTGTAAAGAGCTTTTAGCGTACCTTAAAAATCCTGTTTTAGAAAAAGACGCTAATACAAACTTTTCTTATCGATTTCGAAAATTTTCTTATTTGCTATTCATTAGTCTTATTACAGGAATAGTAATTTCACCTCTATTTGTTATTATTGAACAACTTGGTTTTGTAGACATGCAAGAGCATGCCATGGAAGAAATGATGTTAAAATTCTCTAAACCCATCATATTTTTATTTGCTGTTGTTTTAGCCCCTGTTTTTGAGGAATTAATTTTTAGAGCACCACTAACTGCTTTTAAAAGCAAGAAGAGTTTTAAATTTGGCTTTTACATTTTAGCGATACTTTTTGGTTTAGTACACATTACAAACTTTAAAATTACGACTAACGTACTTTTATTAGCTCCAATTTTAGTACTTCCGCAAACACTACTTGGTGGTTATTTTGGTTTTATTAGAGTTCGTTTTGGCTTACTTTGGAGCATAGCTTTACATGCTTGTTATAATGGCGTTTTAATGTTAATTACCTTCTCATCAGATTTAATTTAAATGACTAAAAAAGAGCTTCAAGTTTTTTTAGATGAAAAAGTGATTCTATACAACAACCCTAAATTTATAGCATCAGATCCTATTCAAATTCCACATCAATTCTCTAAAAAAGAAGATATTGAAATTGCTGCATTTTTAGCGGCTACAATTTCTTGGGGAAACAGAACTATGATTATAAAGAATGCTTTTAAAATGATGGAATTGCTAGATAATTCTCCTTATGATTTTATCATAAACCATCAAGAAAAAGATTTAAACTCTTTTAATAATTTTGTACATAGAACCTTTAATTATATAGATTTTAAGCAGTTTACAAAATCTCTACAACATATTTACCTAAACCACGAAGGATTGGAAAATGCTTTAGCAATTAAAGACGATTCTACAAATTATCAAAATGCCATCAGTAATTTTAAAAAGTTGTTTTTTGAAGTTCAACATCAACAAAGAACCCAAAAACATGTTTCAGACCCACTAAAAAACTCAGCTGCAAAACGTATTAATATGTTTTTAAGATGGATGGTTAGAAATGATAATGCTGGGGTAGATTTCGGAATTTGGCAATCACATAATCCTGCAAATTTATCCTGTCCTTTAGATGTACATTCTGGAAATGTAGCCCGCAAATTAAAACTACTTACAAGAAAACAAAACGATTGGAAAGCTGTTGCTGAATTAGATACTAATTTACGAAAGCTAGATAAAAACGATCCTGTAAAATATGATTTTGCGCTATTTGGCCTAGGAGTTTTCGAAAAGTTTTAATAAGAAGTTAACAAGTTTTTCTAGTTTACTTATTTTGTGATAATTTAGTTTTTCAAATACATAATTATGAAAAAACTAGTCTTTATCTTTTGTTTATTTTTATCACTTACGCTAACAGCTCAAGATCATAGAATTCCATTAGATACTATGGTTGTAACAACAAACAGCGTTGTTATAAAAGGCAAAAATATACCCTACAAAGCCACAACAGGCATGCAACCAGTTTGGGATAATAATGGCAAAACAATTGCAACATTATATTACACCTATTACAAAAGAACAGATGTTAAAAATGATGAAAAAAGACCTATAGTAATGTCTTTTAATGGCGGTCCAGGTTCTGCCTCTGTTTGGATGCATATAGCGTATACAGGTCCAAAAGTTTTAAAAATTGATGATGAAGGATTTCCTGTACAACCTTATGGAGTAAAAGACAACCCTAACTCTATTTTAGATGTTGCTGATATTGTTTATATAAATCCTGTAAATACTGGTTTTTCAAGACCTGTAGTTAAAGAAGGCGAAAAATTAGATAAATCTCAGTTCTTTGGTATTAATGCTGATGTTAAATATTTAGCAGGTTGGTTAAACACATTTATCACTAGAAATAATAGATGGAAATCTCCAAAATATATTATTGGTGAAAGCTATGGAGGTACAAGAGTTATGGGTTTAGCTGCTGAATTACAAAATAACCAATGGATGTACTTAAATGGTGTAATAATGGTTTCTCCTGCAGATTATAAAGTGTTACGCACAGAAAGCTCTTTAGATTACGCCATAAACCTTCCATATTTTACAGCTGCAGCTTGGTATCATAACATGTTACCAACAACATTACAAAATAAAGATTTATCTGAAATTCTGCCAGAAGCAGAAAATTATGCAATTAATAACTTACTTCCTGCAATTGCAAAAGGAGGCTTTATAACCAATGATGAAAAGAATACAGTTGCTGAAAAAATGGCATATTATTCAGGATTAAGTAAAAAAGTTATTTTGCAAAACAACTTAGAGGTTTCACCAAGTTTTTTCTGGAAAGAATTGTTGAGAGATAAAACTGGGCAAACCATAGGACGTTTAGACTCTAGATATTTAGGAATTGATAGACGTGAAAGTGGTTCATCTACAGATTATAATTCAGAAATTACCTCTTGGCTACACTCGTTTACACCAGCTATAAACTACTACATAAGAGAAGAATTAAACTTTAAAACAGATGTAAAATACAATGTTTTTGGGCCTGTTTCTCCTTGGGATAATAGAAATAATAATGTTAGAGAAGGTTTACGACAAGCAATGGCTCAAAACCCATATTTAAAAGTGCTAGTACAATCTGGTTATTATGATGGAGCAACAACTTATTTTGGTGCAAAATATACCATGTGGAAAACAGACCCAAGTGGAAAAATGAAAGATCGATTCTTTTTTAAAGGATACAGAAGTGGTCATATGATGTATTTAAGAAACGATGATTTACAAAAAGCAAATGACGATTTAAGAACATTTATTAGTAATAGTTTAGCAAATGGTAAAGCTGCCAAATATTAATTAAATGCAATTTAAAAACCCTGAAATTTTATACTTTTTAGCACTACTAATTATACCTATTTTAGTGCACCTTTTTCAGTTGCAAAAGTTTGTAAAAGTACCTTTTACAAACGTTGCTTTTTTACAAAAAATAATACAAGAAACACGTAAGAGTTCTCAGGTAAAAAAATGGTTAATTTTAGCCACAAGATTACTATTATTTACAGCGATACTTTTTGCTTTTTCACAACCTTATTTAAGTTCTAAAAAAGAGAATACAAAGCAACAAACGTTTATATATTTAGACAACTCTTTAAGCACAAGCACAAAAGGAGAGAAGGGTAATTTACTACAAATTTCGGCACAAGAAATTATAGAAAATGCAGCACAGAAAGATAGTTACTCTTTACAAACAAATACAGATTTTTATAAAAACTTAAGTTATGATGACTTAAAAAACAAGTTAAAAGACATAGAATATTCTAACAGAAAGTTAAGTTTAGAGAATATTTTCTTAAAATTTAAGGAACAAAACACTAAGGAAACTAACACTTTATATAAAAACATATTAATATCTGATTTTCAAAACAATAACTCCAGTGAGTTTACAAATGTAACAGGCAATATTTCAGCTATTTCTTTAAAACCTTCTCAAAAAAACAACATTTCTATAGATAGTGTTTATACAGAAAATACAATTACCAATAGTGTTACAATAAATGTACTTGTTACAAACCAAGGTTCTACAAAAAATGCTGTACCAATTGCTATTTACAACAATAACAAACTTGTAAGTAAGCAAACATTTTCCATTAAAGAAAACACCAACAAAACAATTGTATTTAAGGTTCAAAATCAAGATCAATTCTTAGGAAAAATAGACCTTACTTTAAGCGATACTTTTTCTTTTGACAATTCATTTTATTTTACACTAAACAACAATAAAAAAATAAACGTTTTAAGCATTGGAAATGATGCTGATTTTTTACGAAAAATATACACAAAAGATGAATTTAATTACACCTCTTTTTCTGCACAAAACATAAATTACAATACACTATTTAAGCAGCAATTAATTATAGTAAACGAAGTAGAAAACATACCTGAAAACCTAACCAAATCTTTGCTTGAATTTTCAAATAATGGAGGAAGTTTAGTGATAATCCCAAATGCAAAAAGCAACCTTAATTCGTATAAAAATTTATTAAAAAATTATACAAACACAAATCTTAGCACTTCCATTTCTGATACTCTAAAAATTACTTCTATCAATTTTAATCATCCTTTCTTTAACAATGTTTTTTCTAAAACTGTTCGTAATTTTCAATATCCATCTGTAAATAGCTACTACCCTATTTTATCACAAAACAATAGCAGTATAATACGTTTTGAGAATCAGCTTCCTTTTTTAAGTAAAACTAACAATAATATGTTTTTGTTTTCAAGTGCTATCTCAAAAAGCAATAGCAACTTTTTAAACTCGCCTTTAGTAGTTCCTGTATTCTACAATTTTGGTAAATTGGCTCTACAGAACTACAAATTATATTACAATCTAGCTACTAAAAACACAATTGATGTAGCTGTAAGCTTAGATAAAGATGAAATTTTATCAATTAAAAATGAATCATCTTCTTTTATACCTCTTCAAAAAACCTATCAAAATAAAGTAATGCTAACTACCAATGAACAACCAAATAAAGCTGGTTTTTATTACATTACCTCAAAAAAAGACACCTTACAAACTTTAGCATTTAACAATATAAAAGCAGAAAGTTCTCTTAATTATTTAGATATAAATACTTTGATAAAAAAGAACTCAAACATCGACTTTTCTAATTCTGTTGCAAATGTTTTTGAAAATTTAAATAAAAAAAATAAAGTTCAATGGCTCTGGAAATGGTTTTTAGCCTTGGCAATTGTATCTTTGCTTTTAGAAATTTTGATATTAAAATTCTATAAACCATGATTACGCTTATAAAAAACGCATTAATTATTGATAGTACTAGTCCACATCACAATAAAAATAAGGACATATTAATAAATCATGGAAGTATAGAAAAAATTGCAGATAACATTGCTAGTAAAGAAGACTTTACTGTTGTTAAACTAGACAATCTGCATATTTCTTCTGGTTGGTTTGACACCAGCGTTTCTCTAGGAGAACCTGGTTTTGAAGATAGAGAAACTATAAATAATGGACTTCAAGTTGCTGCAAAAAGTGGTTTTACTGCAATTGCATTAAACGCAAACACAAACCCAATTATAGATTCTAAATCTGATGTAGAATATCTTACTAACAAAGCACGTAAATCTGCTGTAAAACTTCATCCAATTGCTGCTTTAACTCAAAAAAGTGAAGGCATTGAATTGGCTGAACTGTTTGACATGAAACAATCTGGTGCTATTGCTTTTGGAGATTACAACAAACCAATAGCTAATGACAACTTAATGAAAGTAGCGCTTTTGTACGCCCAAAACTTTGATGGTTTAGTATTGAGTTTTCCGAAAAACACATCAATTGCAGGAGAAGGCATAGCTAATGAAGGTGAAAACAGTACTAAATTAGGTTTAAAAGGCACACCTGCACTTGCAGAACATTTACAAATTGCTAGAGATTTATTCCTATTAGAATATACTGGAGGCAAATTACACATCCCTACAATATCTACAGCAACTTCTGTTGAGTTGATAAAAAAAGCAAAAAAGAAAGGTTTACAAGTGAGTTGTAGTGTAGCAGCACACCATTTAACGCTAACTGATGAAGAACTATATGGTTTTGATAGTAATTTTAAAACCACACCTCCTTTAAGAACAAAGAAAGCTATAAAAGCATTACAAAAAGGAGTAAAGAACGGAGTAATAGATATGATTACTTCAGACCATAACCCAATAGATATTGAACATAAAAAAGTAGAGTTTAGCGAAGCTAAAGATGGTGTTATAGGCTTAGAAACTCTCTTTGGTGCTGTAAATTCTGTCCTTGATTTAGAAACTGTAATTCAAGCTTTAACAGTAAATCCAAAATCTATATTTGGGTTAAAAAATCACTCAATAAAAGAAGGAAATCTAGCTGATATTACGTTATTTAATCCTAATAAAGAATTTGTATATTCTAAAGACAAAATCATATCAACTTCAAAAAATAGTCCTTTTATCAATAAAAAATTAAAAGGAGAAGTTTATGGTATTTTTGCTAACAATCAACTAATTCTAAAATAATCTATGGAGATTGTAAATGACAACAACAATGCAAACGAAGGAAAAATTGCAGCAGTCATAAGTCACTTTTGGATAATTGGACTAATCATAGCTTTTGCTCTAAATGTAAATAAGAAAAACTATTTTGCCAGTTTTTACATTAGACAAATGATTGGTTTAAATTTATTTCAATTTTTAAACGGAGTAATTATTTATGAATATATTGGTAGCACTGCTGGTTGGATAGTTGGTGTATTACTATTTATTGGCTGGTTAATTTCATTAATTGGCGCTATAAAAGGAGAAGAAAAACTAGTACCTTATGTTGGAGATAATTTCCAAGAATGGTTCAAGGGAATTTAATTTAAAAGGATTTTAAGAAGTTTATGAGCTTACATTATATAGTTAGAGAACCACTTTTAAAAACAGAACAACCTCCTCTACTTATTCTACTTCATGGTTATGGAAGTAATGAACAAGATTTATTTTCGTTTGCAGAAGAGCTGCCAAAAGAACTTTTGATTATAAGTGTTAGAGCACCATACGAAATTGGTTATGGAGGTTATGCTTGGTATGCTATAAATTTTGACAATGTAAATGGCAAATTTTCTGATTTAAAACAAGCCAAAACTTCATTAGATAAAATTGCTGTTTTTATTGATGATATTAAAACCAAATACAATACAAAACCAAATAAAACTTTTTTATTAGGCTTTAGCCAAGGAGCAATTTTAAGTTATTCATTAAGTTTCTTTTATCCAAATAAAGTAAACCACATAATTGCTTTAAGCGGATATGTAAATACAGAACTTTTACCAGAAAAAATTTCTAAAGAAATTGAAACCGACTATTACAGTTCTCATGGTATTGTAGACCAAGTTTTACCTGTAGATTGGGCAAGAAAAAGTAAAACTTTTTTAGATAATTTAGAATTAAAAAACGAATATTCTGAATACAATGTTGGTCATGGGGTTGCACCTCAAAATTTTTATAGTTTTAAAACTTGGATAGAAAAAAGATTGTAAACCAAGTTTACAGATGACTTTTTAAAATATCTACAAACTGAATTGCAGTAAAAGGTTTAGGAATTACACCTGCAAAACCTAGCTCTTTGTATAGTGCAATATCTTCTTTTGAGTTATTTGCTGTTAAAGCTAAGAAAGGAATCTCTGAGTTTGATTTTTTCATTTCTAACTTTCTTTTGATTAACTCATCTCCTTTAAGGTTTGGCATATTAATATCTAAAAGCACAATATCAAAAGTGTTTTTATCCATTGCTGCAATAGCCTCTACACCATCTTTAACCAAAGTGTGCTCTGCTTCTTCTTTTTTAAGGATGTGCGCAACAATACTTAAGTTTAAAAAATTATCATCAGCTACCAAAATACGTTTCCCCTTTAGAGAAATTGCTGAAGAGCTATTTAATTCATCAACTTTACTAGCATTTGGATTTGCATCAAGATCAAAAGGAATATCAACTGTAATTGTTGTTCCGTAGTTTTTTAAACTATCTACTTTTATTCTACCTTTCATAACGTCTACCAAACGCTTTACAATAGATAACCCCAAACCAACACCATTATGCATTCTATTGTCACTCAACCTATTTTGTTGATATTCATCAAATATTTTTGAAGCCTGCTCTGCAGTCATTCCTCTCCCTGTATCTTTTACTTTAAAAGAAATCAATGCTTTTTCAGCATCAGAAAATAAAAGATCTACAGATGTAGTAACAGTTCCTCTTGGTGTAAATTTTATAGAATTATTGATAAGGTTTGTTAAAATTTGAATTAGTCGAACATCGTCTCCTAACACTTCTTTTGGCAAATTATCAGACAAGTTAAACTTTAATTCAATATCTATGTCTTTATGACTACTTTGATAGTTTTTATCAATTTGATCTATAATTGCTGTAATACTCATTGGCTCTCTTGCCAAAATCAACTTACCTGCTTCTACTCTAGATAAATCTAAAATATCATCTACAATTACTTTAAGGTTTCTACCAGAAATAGTTAAATATTTAAGGTATTCTTGAGCCATTAAAGAAGTTTCTTCTTTATTAATTAACTCTGTATAGCCTAGAATAACATTTAAAGGATTACGTACTTCGTGACTCATCATTGCCAAAAAACGAGATTTTTCTGCATTGGCTTTGTCTGCAATTTCTCGTAATCTAATAAGTTCTTTATTTTTTTCGGCAATTTCTCTTTTTAGAAAATATAAATCGTTTCTACTTTGGTTAAGGTGATTTACAGATTTGTAAACATTAGATCTGTTGTGAATTATAATTGAAATATTTTCTGAAGATTTAAATAGCTCTACATCTACATTATAATCTACACCTTGATGAACAATAAGCATACTTTCTATACTAAACAACTCCTCATGAGGTAAAGCATCTAAAGTACCTTCTAAAAAAGGACAAGGTTCAAAAATTGATGTATTTATAGTAAATTCTTGCTCTAAAAAGCCTCCATCAACTATTTTGATAACAACTCCACTAAAATCGGCTATTAACTCAATAAATACATTATCTATTTTGGATGGTATCAAGAAATTTATTTTAGTGATTGAACAACTAGTTCACGAAATGCGTCTTCTACAGTATCATTATCTTTGGCACTAGTTATAACATCAATAGTTAAGGGACAGTTTTCTCTTATTTCATTAATTTTTTCGTCAGATAATAAATCTTTCTTATTACCAACTATCAAAATAGTATCTAAACCAGATATGTTTTTGAGTTCTGCTATCTTAGCATCAACATTAATATAAGTTTCTTCTCTGTTTAAATCAAAAACGTACATAGCTGCACTTGCTCCTAAAAAGTAAGCTTTAGGTATTTTTTCGTCGTCGTTTGTACCTGCAACATCCCAAATTAGGAGTTTCATCTCTTCACTTTCAACATTTATCATCTTGGTACTTACTCTTACACCAATTGTACTGATATAATCTTCTGAAAATTCGTTTAAGACAAACCTTCTTATCAATGAAGTTTTTCCCACTCCAAAATTTCCAACCAATAAAACTTTTTTTGCAGTCATATAAAAGGTTATAATCTAATCATCAATATTAATAAGTGTATCTTCAATTAATTTGTTTAATCTCAACTCATCTTTTAGATAACTTCTGTCTCTTAATATTTTCTCTGCTAAAGTATTAATATTCTCAGACAATTCTTCTTTAAATTCTCTATTTATTACACCAGAAGTTGCTGTTGCAATATAAATTGAATTAAAATTAACCATTGAAAGCTGAAATGTTTCAAATTTTATATCTTCTAGATCTTGACCTTCTTTTGAGAAAGCATCTTCTACAAAAGATTTTATTGCAGTTAACATACCAGAAACCATATCTTTATCTGCAATGTTACCTCTAGAATAATTGCCAATTAATAAACCAGAGTTTTCTTCAATAACAAAAACTTCTTCAATCTTTGGTTCAAAAACTTCGTTTAAAACATCTTCTGCATCTGTTCTTTTACCCTTAAATAATCTTTTAATTATGTGAGTAATAGAAAATTTGTTATTAATTGTTTCGTTAATGTTGTCTGAAAGTTTTGTAATTTCTGCGACAATAAATTTTTTAACCAATTTACCCATAATTGGGTAAAGTGCTTCTACAACTTCGTCTTGAGATTCTCTTATTTGAACTTTTATAGATTGAGTTACTTGATCTCCAAAATGTAAAGGAAAGTTATCTTTAAGATCGTTGATTTTTTCCTCAATAACAGGTTTTATTTCGGCTTTAACTTGATCTTTTTCTAAATACTTAACTCTTAAAGATTCAAATTCTTTTCTATCATCTGTTAGTAAAAGTTCTTTTAGTAATTCAAAACGGTTTTCTGTTTTATGATTTACAGTCGCTTCTTCCATTTATTCTTGCAACATCAATGCAATTTTCTCTAAGGCTTTTCCTAGTTTTCTTCTGTCTGTTTTTTCGTCATCTAAATCTGCTAATTTTTTATCTAAATCATCAGTTAAATCTTGAAATTTATGATCTACCAAACTCTCTAAGTCTGCTAGTTTATTTTCAATTTGAGTTATAGACTCGGATAAACTTCTTTGAGATTCTTCTTTTAAAAGCTGTATTTTATTATAAACATCTTCAAATTCAGAATTGTATTGTTGTATGTTTTCTCCAAAAATAAGATCTCTTACTGCAGCTATCCTAGTATCAATCTGCTGGTTAGCAGAAGTTTCACTATTTTGATTAGCGTCAGGCTCATTGTTTTTTTCAGATGTCTTTGCCATGTATTACATTATTGGTTTGTATTTTTTATGAACATAAATATAACTAAAGTATTGATAATATTAGCCATACAGACAAATATACATTAAAAAACAAACTACGAAAATCTACAAGGTAATTTTTAAGCCATCATAGGCCAAATAAACATTATCTGGTAATTGTTTAGATACTTCTTCATGAAATCCAAGTTTATGACTTATATGAGTAAAATATGCTTTTTTAGGTTTTAATTCAGCTACAAACTCTAGGGCTTCTTCTAAATTAAAATGTGTTGGATGCGCATCTATTCTTAATGCATTAACCACTAAAACGTCTAAATTTTTAAGTTTTTCCATTTCTTCTTTACGCACACTTTTTACATCTGTTAAATATGCAAAATCTTGAAATCTATAGGTAGTAACAGGTAAATTTCCATGCATAACATTTACTGGTAAAACATCTATACCTTTTAAATGAAAAGGAACTTCGTCTACTAAAGTTGGAAAAACACTTGGAGCACCTGGATATCTATTTTCTTTACTAAAAATGTATTGAAAACGCTGCTCCAAACTATCTAAGGTTTTCTGGTTTAAAAAAATAGGCATTTCTCCTATTTGATAACAGTAAGGTCTTAAATCATCTAAACCTGCTGTATGATCTGCATGTTCATGCGTAAATAAAACCCCATCAATACACCTAATATTTTCACGTAACATTTGCTGTCTAAAATCTGGCCCACAGTCTATTATGTAAGAAACATCATCCCAAGAAACTAAAACTGATGAACGTAAACGTTTGTCTTTTGGATTTTTAGACAAACAAACAGGGTCATTACTTGCTATCATTGGAACTCCCTGTGATGTACCTGTACCTAAAAAAGTAACCGAAAATTGTTTTTTATCATTTTTCATGGGTAACAAAAATAACATAAATATTTACGGATTGCGTTCTTATTTAGTACATTTGTTTTAGATTAAAAACAAACGTTTATATGGCTATTTCTTTAAAAGGAGATCAAGAAATTAGTAGTGTACCTACTACAAAAAGTAAAGCACTTAGAATAAATTTAAACTCAGATATTTACGGAACTTTCGCAGAAATTGGGGCAGGCCAAGAAACTGCTCGTAATTTTTTTAGATCTGGAGCAGCATCTGGTACAATTGCAAAAGCAATGAGTGCTTATGATAAAGATTTTTCTGATGCAATTTATGGCATTGAAGATGATAAACGTTACGTAACAGAATCTCGTTTGAAAAAAATGTTAGGTCATGAAATTAATTTAATGGAAGACAGACTTAGCAGACAAAAACATCCTGATAAGTTATTTTTTAGTTACGCAAATACTGTAACTACTATAGATTTTGCTAGAAAGTTTAAAGGACATGGCTGGGTTGGTATTCGTTTTCAATTAGATCCTTTAGAAGAATATAACGAAATCGTTTTACATTTACGTTTTAAAGAAACAGACGCAAGGCTTCAGCAAGAAACACTTGGGGTTTTAGGTGTAAACTTAATTTACGGTGCTTTTTATTTAAATGATAATCCAAAAGAATTGGTAAAATCTTTTTACCACAACTTAGGAAATCATCAAATAGAAATTGATATGATTAATTTTTCTGGTCCACGTTTTATGTACGTAGACAACAGATTAATGAGTTTACAATTACTTAAAAACGGAATGACAAATGCTGTAATGTTTGGACCAGATGGAAATAACTTATTACCTGCACAAGTATTATACAAGAAGAACATATTGGCTTTAAGAGGTAGTTTTAGACCTGTAACTAAAGTAAATATGGATATGTTTGAGCAATCTAAAAAGATGTTCTTACAAGAAAATAAAGTAGAAGAAAGTAAAACACAAGTTATTTTTGAAATAACACTAAGTAATTTATCTGCAGAAGGTAAAATTAATGAAAGAGACTTTTTAGATAGAGCAGAGTTACTTTGTTCTTTAGGTCAAAATGTTATGATTACTAGCTTTCAGCAATATTTTAAATTAGTAGAGTATTTAAGCGAATTTACTAAAGAAAGAATGGCTCTTGCAATGGGAGTTTACAATTTAATTCAGATTTTTGATGAAAAATACTACAGAGATATTAGTGGTGGTATTTTAGAAGCTTTTGGTAAACTTTTCTATAGAGATTTAAAGGTTTACATGTATCCTTACCATGATCAGGAAGCAGATGAATTTATTAATAGCGATAATTTAAAAGTGCATCCAAGAATGAAAGAATTGTATAAATTCTTTAAAAACAACGGAAAACTTTTAGATATAAAAGATTTTGATAAAGATATTTTAGACATCTTTTCTAGAACTGTATTAAAGAAAATTATGAATGGCGAAAAAGGTTGGGAAGAAATGCTACCAGAAGGTATTGCAGAAACCATTAAACAAAAACGCTTGTTTGGTTACTCTAAATCTAGATCTAAAGATTAATTTTTTTAAAACAATTATACAAAGCTCACCAATACTTATAAAAAGATAAATATTGGTGATTTTTATTTTTTAATTAAACCTTTTTAGTATTTTTCTGTCTTACAGAAAATCTTTTTTTTTGACAGACGAAAACACCTTAGTAGCTCAACTTAAAAATAACGAAACAAGAGACAAAGCTTTTCGTGAGTTAATTACGCTTTATAAAGAGCGTTTGTATTGGCATATTCGAAAAATAGTAATATCACATGATGATACAGATGATGTGCTGCAAAACACCTTCATAAAAATCATTAAAAATATACATTCATTTAACGAGCAAAGTAAATTATTCTCTTGGATGTACAGAATTGCTACAAACGAGTCTATAACCTTCATTAATAAAAGAGCTAAAGAAAGAAGTGTAGATATAACAGAATATCAAAAAGAAATTACAAATACACTAGAAAGTGATGTTTATTTTAATGGTGATGAAATTCAGATAATTCTACAAAAAGCCATTGCAGCTTTACCAGAAAAACAAAAACTTGTTTTTAATATGAAATATTTTGACGAGATGAAATATGAAGAGATTTCAGAAATTCTAGAAACTTCTGTTGGTGCACTAAAAGCATCATACTTTCATGCTGTTAAGAAAATTGAAAGTTTTATAAAATCAACATCAAATTAAACCTTTTAAAGAAAAAAGTGTCTAAAGTATAATGAAAAGCAAAATCATAAATAGCGTTACTTTCTTAGAAGAAAAAATTGGTAAAAAGACCGGTTTCTCTTCTCCTAAAAACTATTTTAACAATTTAGAAGAAGCAATCAATGCAAAGTTAATTGAAGAAGCTTTACCTAAAGCTCATAGTTTTAAAGTTTCAGATAATTACTTTGATAGTTTAGAAGATCAAATTATTCTAAAAACAAAAAAAGAAGAAGCACAAGATTTTAAACAAACTAAAGTTATTTCTTTAAAAGATAGGTTGTTAAAAATAATCCCTTTAGCTGCTGCAGCTAGTATTATTCTATTTATTGGGTTAAATTCATATATATTAGATAATAATAACACAACTAATTTAAACCATATTTCAGATGATGATATGGAGTATTTTTTAGAATCAAATACAATACATACAATTGATATTGCTGCTGTTTTTAATAATGATATTGAAAACGAAAGTATACTTTCGTTAACAACCATAGAAGATGAAAGTATTGAAGACTATATGAGTTCTATTGATAATACTTATTTATTAAACGAATTAGATTAAAATAATTAAAAATGAAAAATATTATAGCCTTTTTGTGTCTTTCTCTTTTTTTAAGTGGTTCTTTATTTTCGCAACAAAAGAGAGAAAGTAGAGAAAAAATAAAAGCCCTTAAAATTGCTTTTTTAACAGAGCAATTAAACTTAAGTCCTAAAGAAGCACAGCAATTTTGGCCTATATACAATACGTATGACAATAAGCAAAACTCTTTGCGCTATAAAAGTAGGCAGGAAATGAAAAAAGCAATTGAAGCTAAAGGCAGTATTGAGAATATTTCTGAACAAGAAGCTCAAAAGATGATTGAGCTAAAATTGGAAACTGACAAAAAAATTTATGAATTACAAAGCGAGTTTGTTTCTAAAGTAAAAAAAGTACTAAGTCATAAAAAAATTATACAATTACAAATTGCAGAAATGGAGTTTGGAAGAAACTTAATGAAAAAATACAGGAGAAAAAAAGAGAAATAAAAAAAGGGAAGCTTAAGCTTCCCTTTTTTGTTATGTGAGTAATCTCATACAAACGTTTAATTCTGGTTTGTTTGCTGTAAATTGTCTAAGCCAAATAGATAGCTCTTTAATTTCGTAAGGCAAAAGCCTTTTTAGCGATTTTTCTAATTCTTTACAAAACAACTCTGAATTAAAACTTACTTTTTGAAGTATAGTTTTGGTATACTCAAACATTGCTCTAGCCATTTTTCATTAAATTTAATTAATAATATAACGTTCACTAAAAGAATTTAGTATATCAAATTTAAATAAAAAAAACCAACACTTAATAAATGTTGGTCTTAAAAAAATGTTTAAAATTTGTTAATGCTAAATAGCATTTATTTTTTCAACTAATGCTCTTGCTTTAGTTTCTAACTCTTGGTTAATTTCTTTGTAATGTGCTTTTTTGTTTTCAACATTTTTTGCGTTAATTTTTGCAATTAAAGCATCAAAAGTTTCAATAGCTTCATCTATAATTTCATCACCTTTTTTAGGCTCATTTTTTAAAGTAGATACATCTAAAGTATACTCTATAACATCACCAAGAACGTAATTAATATCTTTTTTTAAATTTTTTATACTTGCCATAATTTAATATTTCTTAATTTGTTTGCAAAGTTAGGGTATTTATTTAAATTAACTTTAAAAGCTCTTTTATATTTGTTATTGTTTTATAATCTAATTTATCTGATTCTGTTTGATCTACTTCTTCATGAACCCAAGTTGTGTGAAAAGGCACATGTATAGCTTCTGCACCAATTTCTATTAAAGGCAACACATCTGATTTTAAAGAATTACCAATCATTAATAACTGAGAAGGTTCTATATCTAAATGTTTAATCAATTTTATATAATCTTTTGGCTTTTTATCACTCATCACTTCTATATGATGAAAATAATTAAGCAAATTACTTTTCTCTAATTTTCTTTCTTGATCTAACAAATCTCCCTTTGTTGCAACAATTAGTTTATACTTTCCTTGTAATTGTTTTAAAACATCTTCAATGCCATCTATAAGTTCAATAGGTTTATTCAACATTTCTTTACCAATATTCAAAATAGTTTTTATTGATTTTTGCTGAATTTGATAGTTTGATAATTCCAAAGCTGCTTCAATCATAGAAAGTACAAAGCCTTTTATACCATAGCCATAATAATGTAAATTTTCTATTTCTTTTTTAAACAGTTCTTGATCTATTTTATTCTCTGTTTCATACTTAGCTAAAAGTTTAGCAAATTCGTGTTCTGCTTCTCTAAAATAAGTTTCATTAACCCACAACGTATCATCTGCATCAAAAGCTATTACTTTAATATTATTATACATTTTTTAAGTGATTTAAAGCTTTTTGCAAATCTTCTGGAGTATCTATACCCACAGATTCAACATTTGTTTCTATCATTTTAATCTTTTTTCCAATTTCTTGATAACGAATAGCTTCAATTTTTTCTGCAGCTTCTAAAGGTGTAATTGGTGTATTATAAAAATCTAATAAAGCTTGTTTTCTAAAAGCATAAACGCCTTTATGTTTGTAATATTTTACAGCAATTTCTTTATCTCTATGATAAGGAATTACACTTCTAGAAAAGTAAATAGCAAAATTATTTACATCTGTAATAACTTTTACATGATTAGGGTTTTCAATATCTTCTTGAGTTGTAATTTGCACTTTTAATGATGCTAAATCAATTTCTTTTTTGGAGTCATTTTTAAAAACAGCAACTAACTTAGTTAGAGAAACAGTATCTATAAAAGGCTCATCTCCTTGTACATTTACTACCAAATCTACATCCATATTTTCAACAGCTTCAGCAATTCTATCAGAACCACATTCATGCTCTTTTGTGCTCATAATAACTTTTCCATTATGATTTTGAATGTGATTAAAAATAACTTCTGAATCTGTAACTACATAAACCTCATCAAATAAATCTGTTTGTAAAGCAGCTTCATAAGTTCTTAGAATTACACTTTTACCAGCTAAATCTTTCATAAGTTTCCCTGGAAAACGAGAGGCTTGATAACGTGCAGGAATCATTGCTATTACTTTCATTGTATCATTTTAAATAGTTTTCAAAGATAATATTTAATTGCTGAATACTTTTAATCCAATCACATTACAAAAAACTATACTAAAAAGTAAAAATCTCACATATTTTTAGTTTAAATTGATTAAAAATAGTTGAAATCCAGAATGTTAAAATAAACTATTGCCATACAATAATTCATTACTTTTGTAATGTTCAATTTATTGGGGGATAAAATGAAAAAAAAGAGATTTTTATTAAGTATTTTTATGTTGGTTTGTATGTACACTTTCGCAAACCAAAGAACATTGTATGTAGACAATTTTGTTAATATATTAGGAAGTTCTAATAAAGAAGACAAACTGTTACTTTTTGCCAAGAGAAATAATTTTAAAACATTAATATTATATCAACTAAATAAGGTTGATAAAAGGTGGTCTTTGATAGATGCACAGCAAAATAATGTACTTGCAGCCTTTATTTTAAAAGCCAAAACACAATTTAACATTCAAAATATTGGAGCTTCTGGAGAAACCGCTTCTTTTTTTACAAACATTATAAACCTCTACAACAACTCTAGAAATAAAGCAGATGAAAAAATAGACATCTATAATTTAGAGTACGAATACTGGTCTAAAAATGCCTCTAGTGCAGATGGGTATTATTGTGAAAATTATTTAAGAGACAATCAAATTCCTTGTAATAGAGAAGGTTCTTTTAATTATTTTATATCAAACCTAAAAGAATTACAGTCGCTATCTAAAGCCAGCAAACACAACATTAAAGTAGAGGCTTATTTAGGCTATTTTTCTATAGATGAAATGAAAGAGATTAGTAATTATTGCGATCGTGTTTTAATACATGCTTATGGCAAAAACCCAAAACTAGCAATGAGTTCAGCTTCTAAAAGCTTAAAAAATATTATGAATCTAAAAAGTAATATTAAAACTTCTGTTTTATTATCTACAAGAATGGATCATATGGGCTATTGGTTTAAACACAATAGCTTAAATAAAAGCGAATCTTTACTTTTTAAAGAGATGAATGGAAAGGACATTCAACTAATGAAAAAATTAAATTTAGATGGCTTTAGCTACCAAACCTATTCTTTTCTAGAAAAAGCTGTGAGTTACTATTCCTATAGCAGAAATTAGTAAGTTTTTTTTATGATTTATTAAGAAATGCTTATAACAAATTATTCTCCTGAATAACTTACAAAATTTCTAGGTGTTTCGTATAACGTAATTTCTAAATCTAAATTATCTGGCAAATGTTTTCTTAATTTATCATAAGTAACTACGCAAATGTTTTCTGCTGTTGGATTTAAGTCTTTAAACTCTTCAACCTCAACATTTAAGTTTTTATGATCAAAACATTCTTCAATTTCAGATTTTATCAAGTTTTTTAAAATACCTAAATCGTAAACATAACCTGTTTCTTTATCAATCTCTCCTGTTAAGGACACAATTAACTCGTAATTATGACCATGAAAGTTAGGGTTACTACACTTGTTAAATACTTCGAAGTTTTTGGCATCAGTCCAATCTTTTCTGTATAAACGATGTGCTGCATTAAAATGCGCTTTTCTATGTACTGTAACTTTAGCCATTGGTTAGTTTTGTGTAAGATTCTTTAAAAATTATTTTAAACCACTCTGTATAAATTGATGGATTATTTTCCATATCACTTTTAACATCTTCTAAAGACATCCATTTATAAGCTGCTACTTCATCTGGGTTTAAATTTGGTTCATCATCAAAATTACCAACCATAACATGATCAAATTCGTGCTCTGTTAAACCATTATCAAAAGGTGCTTTATAAATAAAAGAAAAGACTTCTTTAACATCTGTAGAAAAGCCCATTTCTTCTTGCAACCTTCTTTTTCCAGCTTCAACATTGCTCTCTCCTACTCTTTGATGAGAGCAACATGTGTTTGTCCATAATAAAGGAGAATGATATTTATGTGCAGCTCTTTGTTGCAACATTAATTCTCCTTTTTTATTAAAAATAAATACAGAAAAAGCTCTATGCAAAAGTGCTTTTTCGTGAGCTTCCATTTTTGGCATTGTGCCAATTTGATTGTCGTTTTTATCAACTAAAATCACTTGTTCTTCCATAATTACAAATATACTGCAATCAAATAGCTTAAAAAGCTAATATTTTTATAAAATCATCAAAAATTTCTATTCTTTTATTATGATGATTTATATTTGATGCTTGTTTAATCTAATTCATAAATTTGAAAACGTTTCTTAAAATAACATTCTTTTTTGCTACAATTCTTTTATTGAATTGCAATTCTAAAAATGCATCATCTGTTTCTAAAGAAAAAAAGAGTTTACAAGAAAAAGTCAATAAAAAAAAGAAGCAAAAAATTACAAAAGACTGGGATAGTTTAAACAGTTCTAACACAGAAGCTTTTTTTACTGAGTTTGGTAAACAAAACCCAGAAACCAAAGTAATAATCAAAACAAAATTTGGTAATATAAAATTGCGTTTATATGAAGATGTACCTATTCACAGAGCAAATTTTATTTTTTTAACTAAAATAAAGTATTTTAATACCACTGTAATTTATAGAGTAGCTAAGAATTTTGTTATTCAAGGTGGTAATTCAGACCATATGTACACACAAAAGCAGCGTAGAAAATATGGTAATTATTTATTAAATCCTGAATTTAAAAGTCATAGAACTCATAAATATGGAGCTTTAGCAGCAGCCAGACAATGGGAAAATAATCCTAATAAACTAACTAGTCCTTTTGAATTTTACATTGTTCATAAAAGAGATGGAGCTCATCACTTAGATAATGAGCACACTGTATTTGGTGAAGTTATTTCTGGCTTTGATACTATGGATAAAATATCTAAAGTAAAAGTAGGTGTAGATGAATGGCCTATAAATGACATTCAAATGACCATAGAAGTTATAGAGTAAATTTATATTTTTTTATTTCTTCTTTTAAATATATTGAAAAATGATTCAATTTTAAACTAAAAAAAAATCCACTTTTATAAAATAACTTCAACACTATATTTGAAATACTTATCATTGACAATTGGTTTTGTAAAATGTATCTTTGCACCTCAAATTTTGTAAATGAGTTTTTTAAAAGAAATAGCGCGTAGAAGAACATTTGGTATAATCTCTCACCCAGATGCTGGTAAAACTACATTAACCGAAAAATTATTATTATTTGGTGGTGCCATACAAGAAGCAGGTGCTGTAAAAAATAATAAGATTAAAAAAGGAGCTACTTCCGATTTTATGGAAATTGAACGTCAAAGAGGTATTTCTGT
The DNA here is from genome assembly GCA_964565055.1 of uncultured Polaribacter sp. Classification (GTDB taxonomy): domain Bacteria; phylum Bacteroidota; class Bacteroidia; order Flavobacteriales; family Flavobacteriaceae; genus Polaribacter. The sequence continues at coordinate 46,766 of CAZMDC010000004.1, forward strand.
AGCTACTTCTGTATTAGCTTTTATTTATAAAGATAAAAAAATAAACATCCTAGATACGCCTGGTCACAAAGACTTTGCAGAAGATACATTTAGAACGTTAACAGCTGTAGATAGTGTTATTGTGGTGATTGATGTAGCAAAAGGTGTTGAGCCACAAACAGAAAAACTAGTAGAAGTTTGTAGAATGAGAAGCATACCAATGCTAGTTTTTATCAATAAACTAGATAGAGAAGGTAAAGATGCTTTTGATTTATTAGACGAAGTTGAACAAAAACTCGGCTTAAGAGTAACTCCAATGAGTTTCCCAATTGGTATGGGGTACGATTTTAAAGGAATTTATAATATTTGGGAAAAGAAATTAAATCTTTTTTCTGGTGATAATAAAACAACGATTTCTGAAGGAGTAGAATTTGATGATTTATCTAACCCAAAACTTGATAAAGTTGTTGGAGAAAAAGCTGCAAATACTTTACGTGAAGAAATTGAATTAATTAGTGAAGTATATCCTGATTTTAATAGAGTCGAATATTTACAAGGAGAATTACAACCTGTATTTTTTGGATCTGCTTTAAATAATTTTGGGGTTAAAGAATTATTAGATGCTTTTATAGAAATTGCTCCTTCTCCACAACCTAAAAAAGCAGAAGAACGTTTAGTAGATTCTAAAGAGAAAAAAATGACTGGTTTTGTGTTTAAAATCCATGCAAATATGGATCCTAAGCATAGAGATAGATTGGCTTTTATAAAAGTAGTATCTGGAACTTTTAAAAGAAACTCACCATATCTGCATGTTAGAAATGGTAAAAAGGTAAAATTCTCCAGTCCAAATGCATTTTTTGCAGAAAAAAAAGAAATTGTAGACGAATCTTATCCTGGTGATATTGTTGGTATTCATGATACAGGAAACTTTAAAATAGGTGATACACTTACAGAAGGTGAAGAATTAAATTTTAGAGGAATTCCAAGTTTTTCTCCAGAACATTTTAGATATGTAAACAATGCAGACCCAATGAAATCTAAACAACTATACAAAGGTTTAGACCAATTAATGGATGAAGGTGTTGCACAGTTATTTATTATAGAAATGAATGGAAGAAGAGTAATTGGAACTGTTGGTGCACTGCAGTTTGAAGTTATTCAATACAGATTAGAGCATGAATATGGTGCAAAATGTACCTACGAAAATTTAAATGTACACAAAGCTTGTTGGGTAGAACCAACTGATGCTAAAAGTGAAGAATTCAAAGAATTTAAAAGAGTAAAACAACGTTATTTAGCAAAAGATAAGCAAGGTCAATTGGTATTTTTAGCAGATTCTGCGTTTACAATTCAAATGACACAAAGCAAATACCCAAATGTTAAGCTGCACTTTACAAGCGAATTTAAAAAGTAATCTAAATGAAAAAGTTCCTTTTTTTTCTTTTCGTAACTATCAGTTTGCAATTATTTGCACAAACTTATACATTATCAGATTTAAAGGGCAAAGAACTTCATAATACTATTAGATTAAATTACATTCAGGTTAATCAACCTGTAGAAAAAGTGAGCTATAATTTACAACCAACAATGGGGTTTATTGGCTTAAACTACAATATTCCTTTAAATGATTGGTTGTATACAGGTGCAGGTTTTCATACTGCTATTACTGGAGATCAAGGAGGTTTATTTACATTAGGTGTTAATCTTGGAGTTAATTTTCCATTGTACAAAAACTTATATTTCGATGCTAATATTCACTTTGGAGGTGGAGGTGGTTACAGAACCTTAGTAAATGGAGGTGGATTAATTTATCCAAATGCTGGTTTACAATATAAAACAGATGATTTTTCTTTTGGAGTTCAATATGGATATGTAAATTTCTTTACTGGAATTCAAAGAAGTGACAACGTTTCTTTCTTTATAGAAATACCAACCACTGTAAGAACTAGTTCATATTCAAATGCTCAAAAAACATTTGTTGTTAAAGGTGATAATCAAGATGAATTTTGGGAAAAACCAGGAGTAAAAAGTGTACAACAAGTAACTTTTGATTATTTCTTTCCTTTTGGAAACTCAAGAACCGATGCAAGTACAGATCCTAGCTATCAACAAATAGATAAAACATTATCAGTAATTGGTTTTGAATATCAAAGATATTTAACAAGCAACACTTTTATTTATGCACAATTAGATGCTATGTATGGTGGACTTACTGCAGGTTTTATGGATATGTTTTTTGGTATTGGTAAAAACTTTATAGAAACAAAATACGTAAATTTCTTTGCCAAAATGGGTATTGGTGCTGCAGGTGGTAGAATTTATCCTGAAGGTGGTTTAACTGCATATCCAAATGCAGGAGCAGATATTAGAATTACAGAAAAATTTGGTTTAAGTCTTCATGGAGGTTATCATAGATCTATTGGAGGAATAGCTAGTTTCCAAGCCTACACAGCTGGTTTTAGTTTAAAATATTATGGTTTAAGTGGTGGTGTAACAGATCCTTTTTCTGATGAAAAGGTCAAGTCTATTAGAGCACAAGGAATACAAATTGCTGTTCAAAATCAAACCTATTTTGATGTAGCTAAATTTGGTATTCCTAGTAGTGATTTACAATTACTAGCTATTAAAATTATGTACGATATTAATAAAAGGTTTTATGTAGCAGGAGAAGCTTCTTTTGCTTACCAAGGTAAATCTGGTGGTTATGCACATGGAGTTTTTGGTTTAGGTATAAAAAGTAATAAATTTTTCAATGAAAAAGTTTCAACATTCTTAGAAATGTCTGCAGGTGTTGCTGGAGGTGGACGTGTAGATTCTGGAGAAGGTGTTTTGATAAGACCAACTGTTGGTATAAATTATCATGTTAATAATGATTTATCATTTCATGTTTCTGGAGGACAAATGTGGTCTCCATTTGGGAACGTGAATTCATCAAACATAAATATAGGTTTAGCTTATGGCTTATCTATTTTAAATGCAAAAAAATAATAACGATTAAATAAGTAATAATGAATAACGGAATTTACGCAAAGTTTAAAACACCAAAAGGTGAAATATTAGTACAATTAGAACATGAAAAAGCACCAGGAACTGTAGGTAACTTTGTTGCATTAACAGAAGGAAATATGGATAATGCAGTAAAACCTCAAGGAACTCCTTATTATGATGGTCTAAAATTTCATAGAGTAATTCCAGATTTTATGATTCAAGGTGGTTGCCCACAAGGAACAGGAACTGGAAATCCAGGTTATAAATTTGATGATGAATTTCATCCAGATTTAAAACACGATGCTCCAGGAAAATTAGCTATGGCAAATTCAGGACCTGCAACTAATGGTAGTCAATTTTATATTACTCACGTCCCTACTCCATGGTTAGATGGCAAACATACCGTTTTTGGATCTGTAATTGAAGGGCAAGATGTTGTTGATGCTGTTGCTCAAGGAGATGAAATGACAGTAGAAATTATTAAAGTTGGTGAAGAAGCAGAAAACTTCAACGCAATTGAAGCTTTTAGAACTTTTGAAGGTTCAAGAGAAAAAAGAGAAGCAGAAGAAAAAGCAAAACAAAAAGAGTTGTTAGATTCTGTTGCTGCTGGTTATGACGAAACTGTAAGTGGTTTACGTTACAAAATATTACAAAACGGAGATGGTAAACAAGCAACAAAAGGTGCTGGAGTTTCTGTACATTACAAAGGTCAATTATTAGATGGCACTGTGTTTGACTCTTCTTACAAAAGAAAACAACCTATTGATTTTAATGTTGGTGTTGGTCAAGTAATTTCTGGTTGGGATGAAGGAATTCAATTATTAAAAGTGGGTGATAAAGCTCGTTTTGTAATACCATCTAACTTGGCTTATGGAGCACAAGGTGCAGGTGGTGTAATACCTCCAAATGCAACATTAATTTTTGATGTTGAGTTAGTTGACGTGAAATAATATTTTTTAAAAAAAATAAAACTCCTAAATAATATATCATTTAGGAGTTTTTTTTATGTAAAAATGTAATATCTATAAAAAAATTAAAAAAAAAGCATTAAATTTATGATTTAGTCCCCCAAAAACATAAAAAAGCTTTAACTATTTTGGGGTGCATTATATTTAAACCCAAGTATGTTAAAACTCACTAGAAAATCAAACTCAAAAAGAGTTATAAAAGTAACCTACAGGTTAAGTTTATTTTCTGCATTATTTGGTTTTGCTGGTTATATTTTGGCAAACCACTTCCTTTTAGGCTATTTAGCAAATTATCATTTAGTAAGTGTTTTTTTGTACGTTATTTGCGGCTTACTTGCAATTAACAACCGTATTAAAACAGCACGTATACTTTTCTTTATATTATTAAATTTTGGTATTACAATAACTGCAACTTATATGGGTAAAGCAGGGCACGTAGAGTATTTATACATGTACTCTCTAGCTTTACCTTTTATGATGTTTTCTTTTAAAACTGAAAAAAAATATGTGTATATTTTTTCTTGTTTATCTGGTCTTCTTTGGATAATTTTAAACAAGTTTGATTTTAATTTATTTATAGAAAACCAATTAGATCAAGATATTGCATCAACCATAATTTATCCTTTATCTTGTCTTGCAACCTTCTTTTTTGCTATAAGTCAGCTTATTTATTTCTCAAAATCTAACATAAAGCATTACTCTAAAATTTATTCTAAAAAAGAGTATGCTTTAGAAGCTTCTGAGTCAAAATCGAAGTTTTTAAGTACTATGAGTCACGAAATTAGAACGCCTTTAAATGCAGTTATTGGATTATCACATATTTTAGGTGACAATGATCCTCGAAAAGATCAAGTAGAAAATATTGAAGCCTTAAATTATTCTGGAAAAATTCTTTTAAACCTTTTAAACAATGTACTAGACTTTAGTAAGATGCAATCTACTAAAATACATTTAGACAATATTCCTACAGACATATCCTCTGCTGTAAAACAAATTAAAAAAATCCATGAGGGGGTTTGCATTAAAAAAGGTATCGATTTAAACATTGTAATCGATAAAGATATTCCTGTTGTAATGTTAGATATTGTAAGGTACAATCAAATTATTAACAATCTTATTTCTAACGCTATAAAATTTACAGATAAAGGTAAAGTAACACTTATTCTAAAAAAGAAAAGAATTATAAACGACCATGTTTTATTGCATACAGAAATAAGAGATACAGGCATTGGTATACCTAAAGATAAACAAAAAACTATTTGGGAGCCTTTTTCACAAGCATCAAACACCACAAATAGAATCTATGGTGGTACAGGTTTAGGGTTGCCTATTGTGCAGAGTATAGTAAAAACAATGGGTTCTAAGGTAAGAATATTAAGTAGAGATGGTAAAGGAAGTCGTTTTTATTTTGACTTAAAATTGCCAATTGTTACTGATGCTGAACTTGAAAAAAGTAAAGAAAAAAAAGAATATAATTTTTCTGGTAAAAAAGTTTTATTGGTAGATGATAACCTTATAAATGTAATGGTTGGTAAACAAATATTAGAAAAAGCTAAATTAAAAGTTGAAGTAGCAAACGATGGTTTGGCAGCCGTTAATAAAGTTAAAGAAGACAAATTTGATATTGTTTTAATGGATATTCAAATGCCAATTATGGATGGTTATACAGCAACTCAAGAAATTAGAAAGTTTAATAAAAAACTACCAGTTTTAGCTCTTTCAGCTTCTGTTTTTATGGAAATAAAAGATAAAATTAACGACTGTGGAATGAATGGCTTTGTTTTTAAACCATTTAACCCAGAAGATTTGCTAGAAGAAATAGAAAAATTCACAAAAGATGTATAACTATAAAGGACATAAAACCTCTAAAAGAAGGATTAAGTTAATACACCACGTATCTTTAATTTGTATGGTACTTTCTTTACTTTTTGCTGCAGCAACTTTTTTTATAAAAGGGTATGGTTTGTCTTATTTTTTAATTGGTACAAGTACAGTATTTTATTTTACATCAAAACTTGCAATTAGAAGACCAACTAAAGCAAGGCTACTGTTTATAATCACTTTTAATATAAGCGTTGCTATTGCTGCCTCCTATTTTGGTAATGACTCAAGCATTGAGTTCTTTTTAATGTATGCTATTGGTTTAGCTTTTGTACTTTACTCTTACAGAAGAGAAAAAGAACTTGTATTCTTATTCTGTTTATTGCCATTAACTTTATGGGCAACATTATATTTTACAGACTTTAATATTGTAAATTCAAATGCAGTAGACCCAACTATAATAAAAAGCTTTATTTACCCTCTTTCTATGACGTTTACACTTTTATTAGTGGCTTTTCAATTAAGTTATTTCTCATATATAAACGCGGGTTTTAATAATAACGTACATCATAAAAAACAGGAAGCAATAGATGCATCTAATGCCAAATCTAATTTTTTAAGCACAATGAGTCACGAAATTAGAACACCATTAAATGCTGTTATTGGATTATCTCATATTTTGGGAGATAATAATCCTAGAAAAGATCAAGAAGAAAACATTGAAGCCCTAAATTATTCTGGTAAAATATTATTGAATCTTCTAAACAATGTTTTAGATCTAAGTAAAATGCAGTCTACCCAAATAGAATTAGACAATATACCTACAGACTTAACCTCTGCTTTTAAACAAATAAAAAAAATTCACGAAACAAGTTGTATTAGAAAAGGAATAACTATGAATTTATTCATAGACAATGATTTACCTGTAGTTTGGTTAGACATTGTAAGGTTTAACCAAGTAATTAATAACCTCGTTACTAATGCTATAAAATTTACAGAAAAAGGCTCTGTAACCTTAAGAATTAAAAAAATTAAAAGTGAAGCTGATCAAATAAAAATACTCACAGAAATTATTGATACTGGTATTGGAATACCAAAAGATAAACAAGATACTATTTGGGAAGCTTTTACACAAGCTTCTAGTACTACTAATAGATTGTATGGTGGTACTGGGTTAGGTTTACCTATTGTTAAAAATATTGTAGAAGCAATGGATGCTGAAATAAAAATTGACAGTGAAGAAGGCAAGGGAAGTCGTTTTTATTTTGAAGTTGATTTAAAAATTGAGTCAGAAAAAGATTGTATTGATAGTAATTTTAAAGAGGACTATAATTTTGAAGGTAAAAAAGTGCTTCTAGTAGAAGATAATGAAATAAACATAATGGTTGGTAAGCAAATACTAGAAAAAACAAAACTTCAAGTAGATGTTGCTTACAATGGCTTAGAGGCTGTTAAAATGACAAAAGAAAACGACTACGATATTGTACTTATGGACATACAAATGCCTGTTATGGATGGTTATACTTCTGCTTTAGAAATTCGTAAATTCAATTCAAAAATACCAATTTTAGCTCTTTCTGCTTCCGTTTTTATGGAAGTAAAAGATAAAATTTTTGAAAGCGGAATGGATGGCTTTATTTTTAAACCTTTTGATCCAGAAGATTTATTACAACAAATTAATACACAAATTCACAAAAACCAACCTTAATTTTAAAACTAATTTTATTGATAAAGAGCAACTAAAGTCTTTTTTTATAATTATTTTTGAGTAATATGGTTAATATTATTCAGAATTATAAAGAAATTAGAAAACAAACAGAACACCTTTGTAGTTTTTTAAATATAGAAGATTTTACTCCACAATCTGCAAATTTTGCAAGTCCTCCAAAATGGCATATTGCCCATACTACATGGTTTTTTGAAGAAATGATTTTAAAAATTCATTTTAAAGATTACAAAGTTTTTAATTCAAATTTTTCTTTTTTATTTAATAGCTATTATAATACAATTGGTAAGCGAATTCAAAGAAACGAAAGAGGTTTACTAACAAGGCCTTCTGTAGAAACCATTTTTGAATATCGTAAATATGTAGATGAAAATATGATTCCTCTTTTAAAAGAGGATAATGAAACTGCTAAAAAACTTACAATATTAGGCTTAAATCATGAGCAACAACATCAAGAACTATTAATTACTGATTTAAAATATACATTTTCTAAAAACCCAATCTACCCTATTTATAAACCTAAAAACTTTATTGATTGTAAAAATACAGACCATGGATTTTTAAAAATAAATGAAGGTATTTATACTATAGGTCATCAAACAGAAGAATTTTGCTTTGATAATGAACTTAAAGACCATCGTGTATTTTTAGAATCTTTCGAAATTTCAAAAGCTTTAGTAACCAATAAAGAATACATTGAATTTATTGAGGATGATGGTTATAAAAAAGCCCTAAACTGGTTAGATGATGGTTGGCACTGGGTGCAACAAAACAGCATAAATCATCCTTTATATTGGGTGTTAATTGATAATAAATGGCATCAATACACCTTATCTGGATTACAAAAAATAGATCCAGATGCTATTTTAAGTCATGTATCTTTTTATGAAGCTGCAGCTTTTGCTTTTTGGAAAGGCATGCGATTACCAACTGAATTTGAATGGGAAATTGCTGCTCAAAAATTAAATTGGGGTAAAAGATGGGAGTGGACAAATTCTGCTTACTTACCTTACCCAAACTTTAAAATAAAAAAAGGCGCAGTTGGCGAATACAATGGTAAATTTATGATTAATACAATGGTTTTAAGAGGTGCATCTACTGCAACTTCTAAAAATCATAGTAGAATAACTTATAGAAACTTTTTTACGCCAAATACACAATGGCAATTTACAGGAATAAGATTGGTTAAATAAAATGAAAAAGAATTTTAAAAATGCAGTACATAATGGCTTAAGTAAAACTAATAAAACTTTGCCCTCAAAATATTTTTATGATGCTATTGGCGATAAAATATTTGTAAAAATTATGCATATGCCAGAGTATTATTTAACAAGAGCAGAGCAAGAAATTTTTAAGAATAAAGTTGATGAAATTGTTACATATTTAAAAATAAATAAAGAAAATCCTTTCGAAATTATTGAACTTGGTGCAGGAGATGGTACTAAAACAAAATTGCTTTTAAAAGAACTTACCAGTAATAATTTCAATTTTAAATACGTGCCAATAGATATTTCTAATGACGCTTTAATCAATTTAAAGAATAGTTTATCTAAAGAGTTTAACAACCTAACAGTAGAAACTAAACAAGGTGATTATTTTGAAGTTCTAGATGATTTAAATAAAAATAACATCAAAAAAATAATTCTTTTTTTAGGATCAAATATTGGTAACATGTCAGATAAAAATGCAACTTTATTTTTACAAAAACTAAGCTCTAAAATGCATAAAAATGATATTGTTTTATTAGGTACAGATGTAATAAAAAATAAAAATATTGTATTACCTGCTTATAGTGATGCTGCTGGAATTACCAAAAGATTTAATTTAAATTTACTTACGAGAATTAACAATGAACTTGGTGCTAATTTTAATATTGATAACTTTGATCATCTAGCAACCTACACAGAAAATGAAGGTATTGCAAGAAGTTTTCTTATTAGTAAATCAAAACAAAGTGTTTACATTAAAAGTTTAGAAAAGACTTTTGAATTTGAAAAAGGTGAAAAAATTCACACCGAAAATTCCAGAAAATATAATGATGAAATTTTAAAAACTGTTTTAAAAAATTCTGGTTTACAGATATCAGAAAAATTAATGGATTCTAAGAAATACTTTGCTAACTATATATTAACCAAAAAATAATTATGAAAAACAATATTGGTATTTTAGGTTTAGGAGTTCGCTCTACAAGCTATTACACCAATTTGTTGCATCAAAAAATGCATGAAAAATATGGAGATTATCATACATTTCCTTACTTAAACTATCAAATAAATTTTAATGATATAAACCCTTTTTTACCTAATCAATTTGATGTTTTATTACCACATCTAGAAAAACAAATTGCTCGTTTAAAAGGCTTTAATATTAATAAATGGCTTGTTCCAAACATCACATTACATGAAGCCTTAGACAAAATAAACCATAATTTATCGCTTTTTCATCCTTTAGAACTTGCAATCCAAACTTGTTTAAAGAATAATAGTAAACAAGTTATTGTATTTGGTACTTATTATACAATGCAATCAAATTACATAAAATCTTATTTTGAAAAAGAAAGTATTATTGTGCACAAAGCAACTAAAAATGAAATGATTTTAATTGATGAGTTAAGAACTAAAATTTATAATTCTAAAGAAAAAAAAGATGATATTAAAAAATATCAGAAGATTATTGAAAACTATACCAAAAATGCACATGTAATAATAGCTTGTACAGAACTCTCTCTTTTATCAAAAGAAATCAAATCAACTAAAATAATTGATTTAGCTCAATTACAAATTAATGAAGCGTTTAACTATCATATAAATCCATAAAATTATGAATACTCCAGATTTTTCAAAACTAAAAGCCATTTACGTTAATTGTACTTTAAAGAAATCACCACAAAAAAGTCATACTGCTGGTTTAATAAATGTCTCTAAAAATATTATGAAAAAAGAAGGTGTTCATGTAGAAGAAATTCGGTTTGTAGATCATGATATTGCATATGGTGTTTATCCAGATATGACAAAGCATGGAGAAGAAAAAGATGATTGGCCAACAATTTTCAAAAAAATCAATGAAGCAGATATTTTAATTGTGGGCACTCCTATTTGGTTGGGAGAAAAATCATCTGTAGCACAAAAATTAATAGAACGTTTGTATGCTATGAGTGGCAAAACAAACGAAAAAGGGCAGTACCTTTTTTATGGTAAAGTTGGGGGCTGTATCATTACTGGAAATGAAGATGGTGTAAAACACTGTGCAATGGGTATTTTATATGCTTTACAACATGTTGGATATTCAATTCCTCCACAAGCAGATGCTGGTTGGATTGGAGAAGTTGGTCCAGGGCCAAGTTATTTAGATGAAGAAAGTAATGCCAAAACAAATAATTTTACCAACAGAAACACAACTTTTATGACTTATAATTTAATGCATTTAGCAAATACATTAAAACAAAATAACGGATATTCTGCATATGGAAACTCAAGAGAAAATTGGGATAATGGAAATCGTTGGAATTTCGAAAATCCTGAATACAGATAGTATTTTGTAACAAAATCTCAGATAAATCGTCTTAAATTAATAATAAAGCAAACCATTGTGTCATGAAAAAATTCTTTCTTATAAGTTTTGCACTGCTATTGTTTAGTTGTTCTTCTCAAAAAAATTCTGAAGAATTCATAAATGCTACTTCTGGTAGATACTTATTTAATGCAAATGAAGTTTTAGAAATTTATTTCGAAGATGCTGAAATGCATGCAAAATGGAGAGGTAATGATGATATTACATTACTTAAAGTAAATGATAGTGCTTTCTACATGAAAGAACTAAATGAAAAAATGTTATTTGTTAGCAAGCCAGAAATGCACATAGAGCTTGCACTAAAAACAGAACATAAAGGAGTTAATTATTATTTCGAAAAAATGAAAAAAGGAGAAAAAACTCCTTCTGAATATTTTGATAATAAAGAATATGAAAAAGCTTTAGAAGCTTATAAAAAAATTAAAGAAAAAGATTCCTTAAACCCAAGTATTAGTGAGTATAGATTAAACACTTTGGGTTATAAACTTTTAAGAAATAAGAAATACAATGAAGCTAAAGAGTTGTTTCGTATAAACATTGCTTTACACCCTAAAAGCTCTAATGTTTACGACAGTATGGGTGATGTTTTTTTTGAAGAAAAAGACACGATAAATGCAATACAATACTATAAAAAAGCTTTAGCTATAAATCCAGAAAATAGAAGCTCTAAAAATAGACTTAACAAACTAACCAAAAATAAAAACTAAATACCGTAAAACTTTTATTGATGTTTAAAGAATTAGAAATAATTTGTACTTTTAAATTTCTAAAATTTAACCATGAAAATAGCTCAAGAATATTTTGATGAATATGCAGTAAGTCATCAAAATGAAACCAACCAAACCATACATTATATTTGCGTACCTCTAATATTTTTTAGTGTAATTGGCTTGTTAATGAGTATACCAACTACATTTTTAGAAAACACTTTTGGCTTGTATAATCCGCTTTTAGAAAATTGGGCTGTGGTTGTAACTCTTTTTATTTCAGTTTTTTATTTAAGATTGGGGTTTTGGTATTTTTCTAAAATGTTGTTTGTAATTTTACTTTGTATTATTGGAAATTTTTGGATAAGTAATACTACCAATTTATTTTATATATCAATCACTATTTTTGTTTTAGCTTGGATTGGCCAGTTCTATGGCCATAAAATTGAAGGTGCAAAACCATCATTTTTAAAAGATTTAGAGTTTCTACTAATTGGTCCACTTTGGGTTATTGAAAAATTAGGAAAAAAATAAAATGATGAAAGAAGAAATTTCTTTTGATGATTTTCTAAAAGTTGATGTAAGAATTGGAACAATAATAGCTGTCAATGATTTTCCAAAAGCTAAAAAACCTGCATATCAGCTCACTATTGATTTTGGTAGTTTAGGCACAAAAAAATCTAGTGCTCAAATAACAAATTTATACACAAAAGAAGATTTACTTAACAAACAAGTGGCTGCTATTATAAACTTTAAGCCAAGACAAATTGCAAACTTTATGAGTGAAGTTTTGGTTTTAGGTGTTTATAATAATGATGATAATGTTGTATTACTACAACCAAGTAAAATCACTAAAAATGGTGAGCAAGTCTCTTAATTCTTAGGATTATTTAAAATTACCAAAGCTCCAATAACTCCAGGAATCCATCCACAGAGTGTCAATAAAAAAATAATTACAAAAGAGCCACAACCTTTATCTATTACTGATAATGGTGGAAAAATAATGGCAAATAAAACTCTAAAGAAACTCATTTTTAAAATCGTTGGTTATATTTATAAGACGAATTAATTACTGTTTTGTTACTTTTTTACTCAAAAAAAAGTCGCAAAGCATTTTTAAACTTTACGACTTTTTAATAATTAATATTGTTAAAAACTACATTTTATCACCAAAGAAAATAGTATTCATTAGTAATTTATTTGTACCAAACCAAAATGCTCTAAAGTTGGTATTATCAGTAAATACTACTACTCTACCTCTTCCAAAACGTTGCACTTTAAAAGGCACAGTGTTAGGTATAACTTTAGCGTTTTCTTTTGATATATAACCACTTAACAACGGGTTTGCTGTATACTGAATTGGATTATTATAGCTTCTTTTATCTGCTTCTATAAACATGGTTGAATTTCTAAATAACGCTAACTTATCATCTTTATAACCAAAGTTAATTGGATGAGATCTATCTAGTTTAGCTTCAAAAATTGCACCACCAATAACCTGTGCTCCAGACTTTAACGATCTGTTTTCGAAAGAAACATTTGTAATTGAATCTGTTTTTGGTCTATCAAATTTTAAGTTGATCATTTTATTGCTAGCCATCCATCTTGCTGTATTTTTATAACCAACAACAACTCCACCATTTCTTACCCAAGTTTTAATTTTTTCTACGGCATTTTTGTCTAAACCACTACTTGGAATAATGATATGCGTATATTTACTAATATCTACTCTAGAAAAATAGCGCGTATCTAAACGCGTTAGATGCATATCAAATCTTTGGTCGAATAAATGCCAAATTTCTCCAGAATCATTTCCTGCAATTCCATCACCAACTAACATGGCTACTTTTGGTTTTGTAATTGCACTAAAATTGTTACTTCCTAAATCTATTCCATCATTTAAACCTGTGGTAACTCCTGTAATATTTACATGGCTTTCATCTGCTACTTCATTTAAAAAAGTAAACATTTCTGCTGCATCTAATTCTTGATTTTGAACAGGAATAAAAATCGTTCCATATTCATAAGCAATACCAGCATTTTTAAAGTTTTTCATAGAAACTTTTGCTCTTAAACCTTTTTGTAAAATAGCATTTAAGGCTTTTGGAGCATAGAACTCATTCCATGGCATTAAGTAACCATAATCACTTTTAAATGATACTGCACCTTTTTTCATTTTTAAGTCAGTAATTTCATTACCAGCTTTAGAAAGCGAAATATTTTCTGCATAATCAACATCAAAAGCATGATTAAAAGTCCAAGCAGAAACATCATAAAACAAACTATCTTTAAAAGTTGTTCTCACATCAAACATGGCTTTTACCAATCGTTGGTTTTTCTGATTCATAGGTACAACATAGCTGTATCCTTTCTTGAAATTTTTTCCATTTTGAGTAAAATCATCTTTTACTTCATGGATTTTGATTTTATGTCTTTGTAAAACTTCTGCTAAGTGATAGGTTTTTGCAGCATCCTTTTCATCACCAAAAACAATTGCTTTTTTACTACCTGTTTCTCTAGATTCTTGATAAAAATCTTGTTGGTATTGTAATATTTTTTTTCGCATTTTACGAGCAGCTTCTAAAGTAGAAAATGCTGCTGTAGCCTGATTTCTAATCGTAAAAGGAAAAGTTAAAATTCCATTATCTGTTTCTTGTGCATGGCCTCTAGAACTTGCTTGTTCAAACAAAATTCCTATACTACCATTAATGTCTGGAAAAGTAGAACCTTTACCATAATAAAAATCATCGAAACTTTCTTCTGAATAATACATAGAACCAATTTTATCTAAAGCTTTTGCATGGTAAGTTGCAATTTCTTTAGTTAAATCTTGATTCATTTGTGGTGTTAAAGGGTTTGTTCTAGAAGGAATTCCTGGTTGAAAAAAGAAGCTAGAATTGCTACCCATTTCATGATGATCTGTTAAAATATTAGGTAACCATTTATGAAATGAAGCTATTCTTGCTTTACTTTCTGGTAATTGTACAGGCAACCAATCTCTATTCATATCAAATTGATAATGGTTGGTTCTTCCTCTAGGCCAAATTTCTGCATATTCTCTATCATTTGGGTCTGGGTTGATATTTTTACTCTTATTCGTATTTGCCCAATAAGCAAAACGTTGTAAACCATCAGGATTAAAAGAAGGGTCGAATAATATTACTGTATTTTCTAATAAATCTAAAGTTTCAGATGATTCTGAAGCTGCTAAATAATAAGCAACAGCTAATGCTGCATTTGAGCCACTAGGTTCATTTCCGTGAATAGAAAAACCTTGGTATACCACTATTGGGTTATCTACACTTAATGAAGCATCGTTTGTAGCATCTATATGCTTTTTACGGATTGTTTCTAAATTATTATGGTTTTTTGGTGATGTAATTGTAAGTAATAATAAAGGTCTATCTTCATAAGTTTTACCTCTATTTTCTAGTGTTATTCTATCTGAAGAAGCAGCAAGCGCTTTCATATATTCCACTAATTTATCGTGGGTTATATGCCATTCGCCAACTTCATGACCAATTATTTCTTTTGGAGTTGGTATTTCTGAATTATATCTTTCATTTGGTAAATAATAAGATAAATCTACATTTTGAGCATTACTATACATCGAAAATAGTAGAAAGAAAACGAGTAGTTTTTTCATAAATTAGGTATAAAATTTAGTTATGAAACAAATATAAGAATTCAATGAGTTTAAAAGTTGGTTTTTAACATTGCTTTAAGAAACACAGTACAAATCAATTAAATAATAAAAAAACCTGACAATTTTGGGTAAAACTGTCAGGTTATTTATAAAAATAATTAAAAATATTATTTAATTTCTAAAACTTCTAAATCAAAAACAAGATCTTTTCCTGCCAAAGGATGATTTCCATCAACCACAATCGTTTCGTCTTTTACATCTACAATTAATAAATTTATTTCTTGTCCATCTGGAGTTTTAGATACTAACCCCATCCCTACTTCTGGAGTCATATCTTGTGGTAATTGTTCTTTTTTTACTTCTTGAATTAAGGCATCATTCACATCACCATAAGCTTCATCTTTAGCAATGGTAATGGTTTTTTTCTCGTTCAATTTCATATCCATTAAACCTTTTTCAAAACCAGGAATTAACTTTCCTTGCCCTAAAGTAATTTCTAAAGGCTCTTTTCCTTCAGAACTATCAAAAACTTGTCCATCAGTTAATTTTCCTGTGTAATTTACTTTTACTGTATTGTTCTCTTTTACTTGACTCATATTAAACTTACTATTTTTAGAAATACTATAAACATAACTTTTATGTAATAAATATTTCTGTTTTAAATTATCAAATATAAAACCACTAAAACCAAGCCAAACATCAAATAAAAGAATACTAAATTTTTACTAAAGATAAAATAATCAATAAAAAAAGCTTCAAACAAGCTACTATAAGTAAAAATAGCTGTGATTTAGCAGTTAAATGGATGAATAAAAAATAATTTTATAAATATAAATCAGTAAATATGTCAGGTTTTTTTAAACTTTTTCAAGTAAACTTTAGAAGTTAGTTTTTAAATTTAAACAAAAGGAGCTGCTACTTTATAATCAAAATGAACTAAAAAAAAGGCTTATTCACCACATATAAACTCAATAATTTTTAGTGGTTGTTCATTATATTTTCCGAAAGTAAAGAGTAAAAAAGTTTTTTAACTATGGTTAATAAAAATGAATTATGTTGCAAAAATTGTGTTTGTTGATAAAAAAGGCTTTACTAATTCATAATATTTCTTTTTTTTACTTTATTTTACTGATGCACAATATTTAAGAGTGTTTTCAATGAAAATCAAAATATTCATTTTAATCTTATTTTTTTTTCAATTTAAGTTGGTTGTTTCTCAAACCAATTATATTGAGAACTTTAATACTGTTGGTTATCCTGAAGGTATTCCAACAAACTCTTATTGGAAATTCTTCAACGATATAAATCCATCTCAAACAAATTGGAATAATTTTATTCCTGGAGATGGTTTTGCTTATATTACTGTTGATGCAGATACTTCTAATGATACTGATGCAACTTATCCATACCAAACTTTAGTTTTTGGTGGAGTTGGAGAAAATCATCGTTTAGAAGTTAAAATGAAAGGAGCTCCTGTAGATGGTGGTTTGGTAGCTTTTATTTTCACCTATCATCAAGTAGGAAGTACTTTTAATGAAGTAGACATTGAGCTTGTGGCAAGAGATAAACTTTCAGCTCCACATGAAACTTTACCTCCAAATGGCTGGACAGATGCAAGGTTTAATACCTGGAGAGATGCAGATGAAATTACTACTTTACCTTTTACAGGTTCTGCTAAAGCAATTGTTGATGAAAACAATAATAAGGTTTCATTAATAGATGATGAATTTCACACTTACACCATAGATTGGAGAGCAAATGAAGTTGATTTTTTTATAGATAATGTTTTGCAAGAATCTTTTAACACTAATATTGCACAAGGCTGGGCAGAAGTTATAATTGGTTATAGACATTTGCCTTGGGCTGGTGATTTTAATTGGTCTGGAAATCATACCTTAGTAATAGATTATTTTAAAATCGAACCTTTAGGAGCAAAATCGATTTTAGCTACTACTAATAATCAGACAGAAGATAATGTGGTAAGTGTTTTTCCAAACCCAGTTAATGATGAACTTAACATCAAAATTCCTGAGCATTTGAAAGTCAAAAAAATGGAATTGGTAAACTTAATTTCTTCAAAAATAGTGGAGCTAGATAGTAGCAATAAAAAAATCGATTTTTCTAGATTTTCCAAAGGCATGTACTTCTTAAAAACTGAGTTTGATAATGGTTCAACTTCTATTAAAAAGATATTGAAAATTTAGTTTACCTCCTTATCATTCTCAAAAACTACTTTACCATTAATCATTGTTTTTAAGACCTTACCTTTTAAAATTTCTTCAGGATTTGCGTTTAAAACATCAACATCAATAAAAGTAAAGTCTGCCCATTTACCAACTTCAATAGTACCTGTTAATTTTTCTTGATGTGATGCATAAGCTCCCCAAATGGTATAAGCTCTTAAAGTTTCTTCTTTTGTTAAAGCTTGTTCTTTAAAAAAAACTTGTTTAGAAGGCAGTTTCTTTTTCGTAATTGCACAATACATTCCATAAAAAAAGCTAGGATCTGAGCCAGTAAAATCTGAATTAAAAATAATTTTAGCTTTATTTTTTCTTAAAGTTCGCCAAGCATAAGCTCCTTTTACTCTTTCTAAACCAACTCTCTCTATTGCCCATGGCATATCTTCAACAGCGTGAGCAGGTTCCATAGATGCTATAAGATTTAGTTTAGAAAATCGGTTAAAATCATCTGGATTTACAACTTGCACATGCTCTATTCTATGTCTTAATGTTTTTGAAGATGGATTATCATTAAAATAAGTTTCATACAAATCTAAAACATCTCTATTTGCTTTATCTCCAATTGCGTGTATTGCCAATTGAAAACCTTTATCTAAAGCTTTAATCATTAAGTTTTCATCAAATCCATAAGCCAAGCCACTAACTCCTGTTACCCCATTTTTATCTGAATAATCTTCTAAAAACTTTGCACCTCTAGAGCCTAAAGAACCATCATAATATCCTTTAAAGCCTCTTACATTTAAGAATGACTCATTATTTTGAGTTGGACCTTTTTGTAACCATTCATTCACCAAATTAATATTGTATTTTCTTGCAGCCACAAAAGCATGAACTCTCATAGGCAATGTATTATTTGCAAGTAAATGCTCATAAACTTTCATATGATTGTTTTCTACCCCCAAATGATGTGTAGTTGTAAATCCTAATCTTATTAACTTTTCAAAACCATAATTCATAGTTTTAATTTGCTGCTTTAACGTTTTTTGCGGAATTTTATCTAACAACAACCTTTTAGCTCCATTTAGCAAAACATATTTAAGATTGTCATTATCATCTAATAAAATTACTCCTCCTTTCTCTGGAATTGTTTTTTTTGTAATTCCTGCTTTTTCAAAAGCTAAGCTATTGCCCATAACTCCAAAACCTCGCAAGCCAATAAGCACAACAGGATTTTTTGGTGTTTTTTTGCTTAAGGTTAACATGTTAGGGTAATCATTCGCAAACTCAGCTTCATCCCAACCAGAAGCTACAATCCATTCTCCTTCTGGCTTTGTTTTTGCTATTTTTTCAATCAACTCAATAATTGCAGTTTGTGATAATCCTTGTAATTTTATAGCTTCTTTTTTTTCGCCAATTTCATTTAAATGTCCATGAGATTCTATTAAACCAGGAATTACAAAAGCCCCTTTTGCATCAATAATCTGAGTACTTTCTCCTATATAATTTTGCAATTTTTCTGCATTACCAACATATAAAATACTGTCGTTTTTTATAGCAATAGTTTCTGCATCAAAAGACCATTCTCCATTTTTAAAAGGTGCATTTTCTGCAGGAAACCCTTTTAAATTAGGGTCATCCCAACTTAATGAATAGATTTTTGCATTTGTTATAACAGTATCTGCAACAACATCAGTTTTTTGTTGGCAAGAAAGAACAAGAAAAAAAGAAAATATATAGAAAATGTGTTTTTTTATCATGATTAAATAAATTATAATGAGTTAAAATTAAACATTTTCTAGGTTCTATAGAGTCACAAAAATTAATTATTCAGATATTTGTCTTTAAGACGTTTTATAAATTTAATGATTGATACTATAATTTTAGAAAATCTTAATCATAAGCTTTCAGGAAATATTCTGTTTGATGATTTGCACAAAACTCTATATGCTACTGATGCATCTGTTTACAGAAAAATTCCTTTAGCTGTTGCTTTTCCAAAAAATGAAACCGATCTTAAAATCTTAATTGATTTTGCTACTAAAAATAACGTTACTTTAATACCAAGAACTGCTGGAACTTCTTTGGCAGGCCAATGTGTAGGAGATGGAATTGTAGTTGATATTTCTAAGCACTTTACCAATATTCTTTCTTTTGATGAGCAAGCAAAAACCATTACACTACAACCTGGTATTGTAAGAGATTCTTTAAATACTTTTCTAAAACCTTTTGGACTCTTTTTTGGACCAAATACCTCAACTTCTAACAGGTGTATGATTGGTGGAATGGTTGGAAACAATTCATCTGGTAGTACATCCATTAAATACGGAGTAACTCGTGATAAAGTGCTTCAAATTGATGCTATTTTGAGTGATGGAAGTCCTGCCTTTTTTAAAGAAATCACCTCAACAGAATTTATCGACAAAACAAAAGAAGACTCTTTAGAAGGAAAAATTTACAAATCGATTTATGATGAACTTTCGCAAGAAGAAAATCAGAATGAAATAAAAAATGAATTTCCAAAACCAGAAATTCATAGAAGAAACACAGGTTATGCTGTAGATGAGTTATTAGATTCAGAACTGTTTGGAGGAGAAAAAAACATAATAAATGTAGCAAAACTTTTAGCTGGTAGTGAAGGTACTTTGGCTTTTTCAACTGCAATCACCTTGCAATTAGACCACTTACCTCCTACCAATAGCATAATGGTTTGTAGTCATTTTAGAAGTATAAACGAAAGTCTAAAAGCGACTGTAATTGCCATGAAACACAATTTATACAATTGTGAACTCATGGATAAAACTATTTTAGATTGCACAAAAAACAATCGTGAGTTGGCTAAAAATAGGTTCTTTTTACAAAAAGATCCAGAAGCAGTTTTAATGTTAGAAGTTGCAGCAAATACATTGCCAGAAGCAGAACTTTTAGCAGATAAATTAATTGCTGATTTAGAAAAAAACAATTTTGGTTATCATCACCCAAAAGTATATGGAAATGATATTGCTAAAGTTCATTATTTAAGAAAAGCTGGTTTAGGTGCCTTAGGAAATATGATTGGCGATAAAAAAGCTGTTGCCTGTATAGAGGATACAGCTGTTACTTTAGAAGATTTACCTAATTATATTGAAGAGTTTACTAAAATCATGGATAAATATCAGCAAAATGCAGTGTATTATGCACATGCAGGAGCTGGAGAATTGCATCTAAGACCCATTTTAAATTTAAAGAAAAAAGAAGATGTTTTTTTATTCAGGAAAATAACCACTGAAACTGCTGAGTTAGTCAAAAAATACAAAGGTTCTTTTTCAGGTGAACATGGAGATGGAATTGTTCGTGCAGAATTTATTCCTTTAATGATTGGTGATAAAAATTATCAGTTATTAAGGCGCATTAAAAAAGCTTTTGACACAAACAATATTTTTAACAAAGGAAAAATTACAGATGCTTTTCCTATGGATAAAAACTTACGTTACGAAGTTGATAGAATTGAACCAGAAATTAAAACGTTTCAAGATTTTTCTGATAGTGAAGGGATTTTAAGACTGGCAGAAAAATGTAATGGTTCAGGAGACTGCAGAAAACCTGTGGAAGCTGGTGGAACCATGTGCCCAAGTTATAGAGCCACCAAAAACGAGAAAGATACTACAAGAGCAAGAGCGAATACTTTGCGTGAATTTTTAACAAATTCAAAAGAAGTTAACAAGTTTAATCACCAAGAATTAAAAGAGGTTTTCGATTTGTGTTTGAGTTGCAAAGCTTGCGCTTCTGAATGCCCAAGTAATGTGGATATTGCCACAATAAAAGCTGAGTTTTTATATCAATATCAAGAAACAAATGGCTATTCGTTTAGAAATAAACTATTTGCCAACAATGCCAAATACAATAAACTTGGTAGCAAATTGCCAAAAATCACCAACTTTTTTACCAATTCACTTTTAGCAAAAAAAGTTTTAGGAGTTGCTACAGAACGTTCTGTGCCAAAATTAGCAAATGAAACTTTAGAGAGTTGGTTAAAAAAACATCAACCTAAATCATCAACCAAAGCAGTTTATTTATTTAATGATGAATTTACAAATTATTACGATTCAGAAATTGGAAAAGATGCTGTAATTTTATTAGAAAAATTAGGTTATGAGGTCAAAAATATTGCTCATGATGAAAGTGGAAGAAGTCATATTTCAAAAGGTTTTTTAAAAGAAGCAAAAACAATTTGCAACAATAATGTTGCTGTATTTAAAGATGTAATTTCTAATGAAATTCCTTTAATTGGTATTGAACCTTCAGCAATTTTAACCTTTAGAGATGAATATATTAGACTTGCAGATGATAAAACGTCAGCAGAAAAAATTGCAAAAAACACCTTTACTTTTGAAGAGTTTTTAGCCAAAGAAGTAGCAAAAGAAAATATAGATCTATCTCTCTTCACATCAGAAAAAAAAGATATCAAAATTCATGCGCATTGTCATCAAAAAGTATTGTCTGGAACAATGTCTAGTTTTAATGTTTTAAATATCCCAAAAAATTACACTGTAACAATTATGAATACAGGTTGTTGTGGAATGGCTGGTTCTTTTGGTTACGAAAAAGAACACTATGAGGTTTCTATGCAGGTTGGAGAAGATACGTTATTCCCAAAAATAAGAAATTGTAGTGCAGAAACTGAGATTGCTGCTGCAGGAACCAGTTGTAGACATCAAATTTTTGATGGCACAAAACGTATTGCAAAACATCCTATAACTTTATTAAAAGAAGCACTTCTGTAATCCTAGGTTTGACAAGTATTTTTATTTAGTAATAAAAATGTATATTTAATCTCAAAAAAATAAAAAACATGAGACAATATTCATCATTTAAACAAAAAGTATTAGTTGGGCTATTTTTAATTTTCACTACAATTTCTTTAACATCTATGGCACCTTTTGAAGCATATGACCCTTCTGGAGTTTGGAATTATGAAATAGAAACTGGAGAAAGTGTTCTTACTGGTGTTATTACAATTAAAAAGGTAAAAGATTCTTTTGAGGTAAATATTGAATCTGATGTTTATGGAAATTTATCTTTAGAGTCTGTTAAATTAAAAAAGCAAATTTTGACAGGGAATATTAAAGTTCAAGGAATACCAACTGATTTTGAAATGGAATTTGATAACGATAAAATGTCTGGAGCTGTCTATTATGATGGCATGAAATTACCTCTTTCTGCAAAGAGAAAATAAATGCAACTAACCAATTTGTGAGAGGGAAGATTTTACTTCCCTTTTTTTTATGATTGAATTCCTTATAGATAAACATTTTTTTTTAATTCTTAAATTCATAAATATGAAGCTTAAAAATAAAATAACAGCCATGTTTGCTTTAATTATTGCAGGCGAAGCTATTTTTTTATTGCCTTTTATTTTAATGCGGGTTTTTAAACCTGTTATAAGGGATGCTTTTTTAATTTCTGATGCTCAAATTGGAGAAGCACAGGCATTGTATGGAATTACAGCTGTACTTTCCTACTTTTTTGGTGGTTTTATTGCAGATAAATATGAGCCAAGAAAACTACTTTCGCTCTCTTTATTGTTAACGGCTTGTGGTGGTTTTTTTATGACGATGATTCCATCAATTACAACTTTAAAGCTTTTGTATGCTTTTTGGGGCGTTTCTACTATTCTGTTTTTTTGGGCATCATTAATAAAAGCAACCAGACAATGGGGAAATGAAAACAATCAAGGATTGTCTTTTGGATTATTAGATGGTGGACGTGGTTTTTTTGCAGCAACTATTGCTTTATCTGGAGCTGGTATTTTAACCTTCTTTTTTCCACAAAAAGGAATAGAAATAACTTTTGAAAACAAAGTAGATACATTACAATACATTATTGGAACCATTACTTTTATAGTCTTTTTAATTGCTTTTCTTGTTTGGAAAGTTCTTCCAAAAAATGATCCAAAAATTAATGTAAACGAGAATGAAAAAAATGAGTTTCAATTCAATTTTAAAGAAGCTTTTGCTTTAATGAAAGAAAAAAAAGTAATTTTTCATTCTATCATTATTTTTTGTGCCTACTGTTCCTATAAACTTACAGGAGTATATGGAACTTACGCTAAAGATGTTTGGAATTACTCTTTAGAAGAAGCTACGTATTTTGCAGTTTTTATTCAATATTTAAGACCTATTGCAGCGATTTCTATAGGATATATTGCAGATAAATTTTTACCGTCAAAACTACTTATTCCTAGTTTTTCAGTTTTAATTATAGCATCCATAATTTTAGGTTTTGGTTTTTTAAATCATCAACCAATATTTTTATCATTTACAGTTTTTGTTTTTATGGCATTTGGCACATATTCTTTAAGAGGTCTGTATTTTGCTATTATCGAAGAAACAAAAACACCTTTACAATTAACAGGAACTTTAGTAGGCATTATTTCTGTAGTTGGCTTTACTCCAGATATTTTTATGTCTTTATTTAATGGATATATGTTAGGAGAAAACCCAACAGTTTTAGAATATCAACAATTATTTACAATCTTTACAATTATACCTTTTGTAGGCTTATTAGCAGCTTTAGGTTTTAGAAAAAGTATATCGAAAATATGAGTAAAAAAAATAAATACATAGCTGATGAAAATCGCTATGAAAAAATGAATTACAGAAGAACTGGAAATAGTGGTTTATTATTACCTGAACTTTCACTGGGTTTATGGCATAATTTTGGCGAAGAAGACAGTTTTAAAAATGCTAGAAACTTATTAAAATGTGCTTTTGATAATGGTATTACGCATTTTGATTTAGCAAACAATTACGGACCTCCTCCAGGTTCTGCTGAAAAAAACTTTGGTAAAATTTTAAAAAAAGATTTTAAGTCTTATAGAGATGAATTAATTATTTCTACAAAAGCAGGCTATGGAATGTGGCCTGGACCTTATGGAGACTTAGGTTCCAAAAAGTTTTTAACTGCAAGTTTAGACCAGAGTTTACAAAGAATGGGGTTAGAATATGTTGATATTTTTTATCATCACAGACCAGATTATGATACACCTTTAGAAGAAACTATGGGTACATTAGATTTAATGGTAAAACAAGGAAAAGCCTTATATGTTGGAATATCAAATTATCAACCAGAAAGAGCTGAAGCTGCTTTTAAAATACTAAAAGATTTAGGAACACCTTGCCTTATTCATCAACCAAACTATAATTTATTTGATAGATGGATTGAAGACGGATTATTAGATCTTTTAGGGAAATCTCAAGTAGGTGCCATTTGTTTTTCTCCTTTAGCCCAAGGAATGTTAACAGACAAATACTTAAGTGGTTTACCTGAAGATTCTAGAGCTGTAAAAGATAGCCCATTTTTAGACACTGATAAAGTAATGGAAATGTTACCTAAAATAAAATCGCTGCACAAAATTGCTAAAAACAGAAATCAGAGTTTAGCACAAATGGCTATTTCTTGGATTCTAAAAGAAGATAGAATCACCTCAGTTTTAATTGGAGCAAGTAAAACAGAACAAATTTTAGACAGTGTTAAGGCTATTGAAAACACTTCATTTACTGAAAACGAATTAGCTAAAATTGATAAAATAATTGAAAATTAAAGGGTTATAAAAAGATTCAAAACACAGTTTTAAATTTTCTTTAAGATAATTTTGTTAAAATTTACTTATTTTTGTTTAGAGATTAACTAAAAAAAATAAACAAATGTCAAAAGAAAAAATTATCATCAAATACGCAATATTAATTTTATTAATGATTGGAGGGTTCTTTTTCTTATGCAAGGCATTTGGACTTGAAGAAAACCCTTTCTTAAGATTTTTAAATTTATTTTTTGTACTTGCAGGAATTAGAGAGGCTGTAAAAACAAATGTTTTTAAAAATAAAGAAACAAGCTATGCTCAAAATGCAGGTGTTGCTTTTGGAACATCTGTATTAGGTGTTTTATTATCAACTATTGGAGTTATTATTTATATTGAATTTATAAATCCTGATTTTTTAGAAGCTATGAACAATTCATTTTTGATTGGTGGAAACCTTTCTTTATATGAGTTAGCATTTACTCTAGTTATTGAAGGTTTAGCATCTTCTATAGTAGGTTCTTTAATTGTAATGCAATTTTACAAAAATCACAACTCTGCAAAAATAAAATAATTATAAAATTAAAATTATAAAAAAAAGCACTCTATAATAGAGTGCTTTTTTTATAATATATTTAAAAGTTAATTTTTAAATTCCTCATCTGTTAAAAGAGCAAAGAACTTATCTAAATTTGGTAGAATAACAATTCTTGTCCTTCTATTTTTAGCCCTATTTTCTTTTGAATTATTTTCTACTAAAGGCATTGTTGAACCTCTACCAGAAGCAATTAACCTTTTGCCATCTACATTATATTTGTTTTCTAAAAGCCTAATAATTGATGTGGCTCTCTTTACACTTAAATCCCAATTGTCTTGAACAACTGTATTACTTATAGTTCTAGAATCTGTATGACCTTCTATCATAACATCCAAACTAGGTTCAGATTTTATAACTTTTGCTAACTTTTCTAACAAAGGATATGCTCCTTTTTTAAGACTAAAACTTGCTGTATTAAAAAGCAGTTTATCTGAAACAGAAATCATAACTACAGTTTTATCTATATTGATATCTATATCATCAGAGTTTTGAAAATCTGAAGAATCCATTGATTTTTTAAGATTATAAGAGACAGCAATATTTAAAGAATCTTTTAAAGTTTTTGCATTTGCTAAAATAGTAGGGTCCACTTTTGCTAATGTTTGTCTCATTTTTTCTTTGGTTTTATTTGAAATTACAGCAGATTCTCCAACCATGTCTAATTTAATATCGTTTTCATTTTTTAAAGAAACATTATCACTTTTTAAAGAATTAATTTTATTATTGTAGGAAACAACTCGTTCTTCAATTTTTAAAATTTTAGCTTCCAAAGCTTCTTTTTCTATAGTTGTTTTTTGTAGGTTTCCTCTAGTAGTATCATACTTTGATTCGAGTTCAATATATTTTTTTTTCGAAACACATGAGGTAGTAATTATTGCTAAAGCAGCAATTGGTATCAGTAGTTTTTTCATTTTTAATGTTTTATAGTTATTCTATAAACTACTAAACACGACATATATTCTAATAGATTGCTACTTTTTTGAAACCTTTAACTTTAAAAGTTAAAAAAACCATAAGAATAAATTCTTATGGTTTTAATTTATTAAAAAGTGATATTTTATATTATTTCAAAGCATTTAAACTGCCAATTATAGTTTCAATTTTAGCAAGCGTATCTGCTTCTTTTTTGCGCTCTAAAGTAATTACTTGTTCTGGAGCATTTGCAACAAAACGTTCGTTAGATAATTTTTTTTGAATACCAACTAAGAAGCCCTGAGCTCTTTTTAATTCAGATGATAATTTTTCAATTTCAGCTTCAACATCAATATTTTCAATAGAAATTGGCACAAAATATTCATTAGACTTTACTCTAAAAGATGCTCCATCTACTTTTTCTGAGACTGTAGTTATTATAGATGCATTTGTAAGTTTCTGAATTACAGCATCAAACTTATTAGCCGTTTTTTCGTTGTTGATTAAAAATAATTCAACTGCATCTTTAAACGCAATATTTTTATCTTTTCTTATTGTTCTAATTCCAGAAATTACATTAGTTGCAAAGTCAAAATCATTTATGATAGCAGTATCAAATTCTTTTAATTTTGGATATTCTGATACAATTAAGGCTTCTTGTGGAGTTCTATCTGCAATAAATTGCCAAATTTCTTCCGTTAAAAAAGGCATAAATGGATGCAATACTTTTAAGTTATTTTCTAAAACAGTAATAATTGCATCAAAAGTAATTTTATCAATAGGTTTTTGATAGGCTGGCTTTACAATTTCTAATAACCAAGAAGAAAAATCATCGTTAATTAGTTTGTAAATAGCCATTAAAGCATCAGACAATCTATATTTAGAAAAATGATCTTCTATTTCTGCTAATGTTTTTTGAAACTTTGCTTCATACCATTCCAAACCTATTTTAGATGTTTCTGGCTGTGGTATTTTTGCATCTACTTCCCAACCTTTTATCAAACGAAAAGCATTCCAAATTTTGTTTGCAAAGCCTTTTCCTTGTTGACATAAATCTTCATCAAATAGAATATCATTTCCTGCAGGTGCACTTAACAACAAACCGACTCTAACTCCATCTGCACCAAATTCTTCTATTAATTTTAAAGCATCTGGAGAGTTTCCTAAAGATTTAGACATTTTACGTCTTTGCTTATCTCTAACTAAACCTGTTAAATACACATTTTCGAAAGGTTTTTCGTCTTTATATTCATAACCAGCAACAATCATTCTTGCTACCCAGAAAAATAGAATATCTGGCCCAGTAACTAAATCGTTTGTTGGATAATAGTATTTAATTTCCTCATTCTCAGGATTTCTAATTCCGTCAAAAACAGACATTGGCCATAACCAAGAAGAAAACCAAGTATCTAAAGCATCTTCATCTTGTTTTAAATCGGTTGTTTTTAAATCTGAATTTCCTGTTTTTTCTTTTGCTAAAACTAAAGCTTCATCAATATTTTCTGCTACAACAAAATCTTCTTTTCCATCTCCATAGAAAAACGCTGGAATTTGCTGACCCCACCACAATTGACGAGAAATGTTCCAATCACGAACATTTTCCATCCAATGACGATAGGTATTTTCGAATTTCTTCGGATACAAATTAATATCTGTATCATCTCCTAAAACTGCTTTAATTGCAGGTTTTGCCAATTCTTCCATTTTTAAAAACCATTGATCTGACAATCTTGGTTCTATAACAGCTTTTGTTCTTTCTGATGTACCTACTTTATTGGTATGAACTTCAGTTTTTAGTAAAATTCCTTTTTCTTCGAGTTCTTTAGCAATTGCTGCACGAACTACAAAACGATCTTTACCTTCATAATGCAATCCAAAAGAATTTAAAGAAGCATCATCGTTAAAAATATCAATGACTTCTAAATTGTGCTTATCACCTAAATTCTTATCATTTTCATCATGAGCAGGAGTTACTTTTAAACAACCTGTACCAAATTCTAAATCTACATATTCATCTTCAATAATTGGAATAATTCTTCCACATAAAGGCACAATTGCTTTTTTACCTTTTATGTGTTTAAAACGCTCATCATTTGGGTTTATACAAATTGCAGTATCACCAAAAATGGTTTCTGGTCTAGTAGTTGCAATAGTTAAGGTATCTTCCGAACCTTCAATTTTATATTCTAAATAATATAAATTCCCTTGTCTTTCTTCGTGAATTACCTCTTCATCAGACAATGTAGTTTTTGCTTCAGGATCCCAATTTACCATTCTGTAACCTCTGTAAATTAAACCTTTATTGTACAAATCAACAAAAACTTTAATTACAGATTCAGACATTTCTGGATCCATGGTAAAAGCTGTTCTTTCCCAATCACAAGAAGCTCCTAATTTCTTTAATTGTTCTAAAATTTTACCTCCATATTCGTTTTTCCAATCGAACGCATGTTGTAAAAATTCTTCACGAGTAATATCATTTTTAGAAATACCTTGCTCTTTTAACTTGGCAACAACTTTTGCTTCTGTTGCAATAGATGCATGATCTGTTCCAGGAACCCAACACGCATTTTTACCCAATAAACGTGCACGTCTAATTAACACATCTTGAATAGTATTATTCAACATATGCCCCATGTGTAAAACTCCTGTTACGTTTGGTGGAGGAATTACAATGGTGTAAGGCTCTCTTTCATCTGGTGTTGAATGAAAATAATTGTTTTTCATCCAGTAACTATACCACTTATCTTCTACTTTACTTGCATCGTATTTAGATGGAATTGTCATACTTTGGTATCCTTTTTGATATTTAATTGGCAAAAATACAATTCTCTTTCATGTGGAGAAAATTAGCCATTGATTTTTTAAAATAAAATATATGTTATAATTTTACAATCTAAATCATTTATTATGAAAGTATTTACTACTATTTTATTCTTTTTTATAGCTGTTTCATTCAACGCACAAGAATTTAAATTTGAAAAGGAAACAATTGACTATGGTAAAATTGCGAAAGGTGTAAATGGTGAAAAAATTTTTGTATTTACAAATACGGGTGATAAACCTTTAATTATAAAAAACATTCAGTCTTCTTGTGGGTGCACAGTGCCAAAAAAACCAGAAAACCCAATAATGCCTGGTGAAAAAGGCGAAATTAAAGTATCTTATGACACTAATAGAGTTGGAGGTTTTTCTAAATCTATAACCATTTTTTCTAATGCAAAAAAAGAAAGAAAAGTAATACGAATTAAAGGTATTGTTACTAACAGTACTTCTTTAGAAAAGGAAAAAAGCATGTTGTCTGATTCTTAAATTCTCTTTTCTAATTTAAATTTAAATTTCAATTCCTCTCCATTTCTATCAACTATAATAGTAATTGTTTTATTTTCTCGACTTTGAAATAAACTTATAATGTCTGACAGTTTATATTCATAAGCTCTTTTACTGTTTATTTTCACCAATTTATCATCAACTTTTAAGCCTGCTTTTGCTGCTGAAGAATTAGGTACAACCCTTTCAATTTTATAAGAATTTTTAAATAAATATTTATATCTCTGAACAAGAGAAAATTTATTATTTGCATCTACTTGTTTATTATAAGAGTCTCTTGTTATTTCGTTAAAAGATTCTTTAACTAATTGTTGCCCATCATAAACAACACTTAAACCACTCATATTATAATTAAAGCTATCATTAAAATATCTATTCTTTTTTAATCTTATTTTTTTATTTTGATAATCTATCCAAACATTAAATCTTCTTAAAATATTAGCTCCTATACTTCCATTCCTTTGCTTAAATCTTTGTGCTTTTTCTGATGAAGTTTCATCTAAAAAAGATACTGTAGGCTCATCGAATTCAAAATTACCCAAACTAAAAGAAGGAATTCTGCTTCTTTGTCCAAAAATAGTACCACTTAAACCTTCTCCTAAGACGTCTTTAAAGTACTTTTTTGGAGTTACAATTTCTTCTTTCGAATTTTCAAATAACCAAATTGCATCACTCCCTCCTGAATCAATTAACAATTTAACTTCGGTTTTTTTACTCCCAATAGTATCTAATTGAACTAAAGCATTAACGTATGGTTTTCGCCTAAAAAACCTTAATGGCAAAGTTTCACATTTTCTGCACTTCCTATACTTAAAACGCTTTGGATTATGAAAAACTAAAGTTTTACTGTTGTAATTAATATTTACAATAAAATTTTTGAATACAGAATATCCAATAATTCCATGTATGGTAATCCCCATTTTTGCAGAAAAATTAAACCTATCATTAAGAATTACGTAAATTGTTTCATCAAAAGAGGCAATATCTTTTATTTTTAATGTATTATTTCTTGCAATTAGTGCATCTACTGGTTTACCTTCTCCTAACCCTTGTAGATTTATCTTTTCAACATTTTTCAAACCAACACTATCATTTTCTTCTAAGCTAAATAGTATTGTTTTATTTACACCAGTATCTAGAATAAAAGAAAGTTCTTTTCCATTAATTTCTAGAGGAATTACTACCAAATTATTAATTAACTTAAACCTGACTTTCTCTTTTTTCTGATCTTTATCAATAAAATTTAGACCTGTTTGAGCAAAAAATAAAGGTGATGAAAAAATAATAAGATTAATAGTTTTCGAATCAAATTAAATAAGTTTTTATCTAAATTACAAAAAGTAGACCAAAATAATGAATTTGTGATTTTTTTAACGATGATAATATTAACAAAAGCATTTAAGATTTTGATAAAATTTTACGAGATTTGCATAAAGAAATTTAAATCTAATTTATGCCATCAATATCAATAAAAGGACTTCACATGCCAGAATCACCAATAAGAAAGTTGGTGCCATTTGCAGAAAACGCAAAAAAGAGA
The DNA here is from genome assembly GCA_964565055.1 of uncultured Polaribacter sp. Taxonomy (GTDB): domain Bacteria; phylum Bacteroidota; class Bacteroidia; order Flavobacteriales; family Flavobacteriaceae; genus Polaribacter. The sequence continues at coordinate 78,286 of CAZMDC010000004.1, forward strand.
GGAACTAAAGTATATCATTTAAATATTGGTCAGCCAGATATTAAAACACCTCAAGTTGCTTTAGATGCTGTTAAAAACAATACAATAGAAACGTTGTCTTACGCACGTTCTGAAGGTTCTGAAGAATACAGAAAAAAACTTTCAAAATATTATGCAAAACACAATGTAAATGTAACAGAAGACAATATAATTGTAACTACAGGTGGCTCTGAAGCTTTACTTTTTACAATTGGTAGCATTACAGATGCTGGTGATGAGATTATTATTCCAGAACCATTTTACGCTAACTATAATGGTTTTTCTACAGCTTCTGGTGTTACAGTAGTACCTGTAATTTCTAAAATTGAAAATAATTTTGCGCTTCCTAAAATTGAAGAATTCGAAAAATTAATCACAAAAAAAACAAAAGCAATTTTAATTTGTAATCCTGGAAATCCTACAGGCTACATGTATTCTAGAGAGGAGATTGAAAAATTAAAAGAAATTGTTTTAAAACACGATTTATTTTTAATTGCTGACGAAGTTTATCGTGAATTTGCATACGATGGTTTGGAACACACTTCTGTTTTGGCTTTAGATGGCTTAGAACAAAATGCAATTGTAATAGACTCTGTTTCTAAACGTTACAGCATGTGTGGTGCAAGAATTGGTTGTATCGTTTCTAAAAATGAAGCTTTTGTAACTACTGCAATAAAATTTGCTCAGGCTAGACTAAGCCCACCAACGTATGCATTAATTGCCAGTGAAGCTGCTTTAGACACTCCACAAAGTTATTTTGATGATGTAAAAAACGAATATGTAGAGAGAAGAAACACTTTAATTACAGAATTAGAAAAGATAGATGGTGTAAAAGTTGCAAAACCTAAAGGGGCTTTCTATTGTGTTGCAGAACTTCCTGTAAAAGATACAGACGATTTTGCAAAATGGATTTTAAATGATTTTCACGACAATAATGAAACTGTAATGGTTGCTCCTGCTAGTGGGTTTTATTCTACAAAAGGCGAAGGAAAAAATCAAATACGAATGGCGTACGTGCTTAAAAAAGAAGATCTTATTCGTTCTGTAGAAATCTTAAAAAAAGCACTTGAAGCTTACAAAGCATAATTGAACGTTCAAAAAAACATATCATTAAAAAATTACAATACGTTTGGCATAGATGTAAATGCCAAACGTTTTGTTTTGGTAGATTCTGTTTATCAATTACAACAAATTTTAAAAGAAGAACAAGACGTATTTTTAATATCTGGAGGGAGTAACATGTTATTGACTAAAGATATTGAAAAGCTGGTTTTGTTAATTGATATTAAAGGAATATCGATAGATAAAGAAGATGATAATTTTGTACATTTAACTGTAAATGCAGGAGAAAGTTGGCATGAATTTGTGTTATTTTGTGTTGCTAATAATTATGGTGGTTTAGAAAATTTATCTTTAATACCAGGTAATGTAGGTACATGCCCAATACAAAATATTGGTGCTTATGGAGTTGAAGTAAAAGATACTATAACTAAAGTTGAAGCCATAGAAATTGAAACGCAAAAATTAGTCTCCTTTTCTAATGAAGATTGCAATTTTGGCTATAGAAATTCAATTTTCAAGAATACAGTAAAAGGTAAATATGTAATTACCTCAGTTGGTTTTAAATTAACGAAAAGAAATCATAATGTAAATACTTCTTATGGTGCTATTGAAACTGAATTGGCTTCTAAACAAATTACTGAGCCAACTTTAAAAGATATTTCAGATGCTGTAATTGCGATTCGAAAATCAAAATTACCTGACCCAAAAGAAATAGGAAATAGTGGAAGTTTTTTTAAAAACCCTGTGATTTCTAAACCACACTTTATAGAACTTCAAGAGGAATACCCTAACATACCAAGTTATACTATTTCTGATAATGAAATAAAAGTACCTGCTGGCTGGTTAATAGAAACTGCTGGTTTTAAAGGAAAGCGTTTTGGAAATTATGGAGTTCATGAAAAACAAGCTTTGGTTCTTGTAAATTATGGCAATGCTTCTGGAAAAGAAATTTATGCTCTTGCTCAAAAAATTCAAAAACAAATTTTAGATCAATTTAAGATTGATTTAGAAATTGAGGTAAACGCTATAGCATAAATAATTTCAAACGCTATAAATCTGTTTTTATTTTTCACTTTTAAAACCATTATTTGTACCTTTGTTTTATGAAATTATTATTTATTACTTTAGGACTTTTAGCTTTAGGAGTTGCAGGTATTGCAATTAAAATTTGGGCAAAAAAGGATGGTGAATTCGCAGGAACTTGTGCCAGCCAAAACCCAATGTTAAATGAAAATGGTGAAGCTTGTGGTTTTTGTGGAAAAACTCCAGATCAGTTTGATTCTTGTGCTGAACCAGCTCATAAATAATTTTTTTTAGGATGTTGATAACTGTACTTTTCTACATCTTTGTAGTTTTTACAGGGATTCAAATACTCTATTATTTACTTTTCTCCTCTTTTCTTTTCAAGAGCAAAACTGTTGAAAAATCGAAAGAAAAAAAGCCTATTTCTGTAATTGTTTTTGCCAAAAATAATGCGACTGTATTAGAAAAAAATCTACCATTAATTTTAAATCAAAAATATCCAAACTTTGAAGTTGTTGTGGTGAATAGTGATTCTGATGATGAAACCACAGAAATTTTAGAAGCTTTTTATAAAAATCATAAAAATTTAAAAATTATTAATGTAGAAAATAATGAAGCTTTTTGGGCCAATAAAAAATATGCCTTAACCCTTGGTATTAAAGCTGCTAAGTACGATAATTTACTTTTTACTGATGCTAATTCATCTCCTCTTTCTGAGTTTTGGATTGCAAAAATGAGTCTTCAATTTTCAAAACAAAGAACAATAATTTTAGGATATAGAAAATACACAAAACAAGCTACAATAACAAACATATTAGCAAGATTCGAAAACTTACTTACAGGTATAAAAATGTTTTCTTTCGCTAAATTAAATTCGCCAATAATGGCATTTAATAATAATTTAGCCTATCATAGAAGCGAGTTTTTTAAAGTAAAAGGGTTTATCTATCACATTAAAATAAAAAATGGAGAAGGAGATTTATTTTTGAGAGATGCAGCAACTAAAGAAAATATTTCTTATAGTATTTCTAAAAATAGTTTTATAGAAAATAACAGTCCAACATCTTTTAAAGAGTGGTACAATTATCTTTTAGAAAAAAACACAATCAAAAAAGAATACAAAGCAAAGAGTAAATTTATTTTATCATTTTTTAAATTGTCAAAAACTTTATTTTACACTTTAGGAACTGCTCTTTTCTTCTATTATCCATGGGAAATCCTGTTACCAATTGTACTGAGTTATTTTGTAGTTCAATACATAATCATTGGTATTTCTGCAAAAAAGTTGAACGAACCATATTTAATCTTCTTTTTACCTTTTTTAGATATTAGCCTTCTTTTGATTCAAATTAGTATATTTATTGCTAATTCATTTTCAAAATCAAATCGTTGAGTACAGAAAACTTACAACTAGAAAAAAACATTAACAAAGCAAAAGAAGGCAGCCAAGCAGCTTTTAGGTTTTTGTTAGATCGTTATTGGTTAGAAGTATACAGTTATTTACTAAAAAGAACAAACAACGAAAATGAAGCAGAAGATATTGCTATACAGGCTTTCTCTAAAGCCTTCGATAAAATCTATACTTTTGATGATACGTATGTTTTTAAAACATGGTTAATTACCATTTCTAAAAATGTACATATTGATTTACTTAGAAAGAAAAAAATATCTGTTGCAACTGAAACTACAAAAGAACAAGAAGAAAAAGTATATTTAGTTGCAGATGAAAACCCTACTCCTGAAGATAAAATTATTAGAGAGCAAAATTTAGCTAAATTATTGCGCGATATTAAACAGCTAAAACCAAAATACCAAGAAGTAATTCAGTTACGTTATTTTCAAGAACTAAGTTACAAAGAAATTGCAAATCAAATTAATGAACCTATGAGTAACGTAAAAGTAAAATTATTACGTGCTAAAAAATTATTGGCTGCAATTATAAAGAAGAGCTAAAATGAAAAAAACATTTTTACAATCTTTAGGGCCAGGTTTATTATTTGCAGGTGCAGCTATTGGTGTTTCGCACTTGGTACAATCAACTAGAGCTGGTGCCGAATTTGGTTTTGGGCTTCTTTGGGCTTTATTACTGGTTCATATTTTCAAGTACCCTTTTTTTCAATTTGGTCCAAGATATGCAGCTGCAACAGGAGAAACTTTATTAGATGGATACAAAAAACTAGGCAAAGTTGTATTGGTAATGTATTACTTAATAAATTTTATTACCATGTTTATTATTCAAGCTGCTGTAACCATTGTAACAGCTGGTTTAGCATCACAACTATTTGGCATCACGAATAATCTAGTAATCTGGTCTATAATAATAATGAGTATAAGCTTACTTTTTTTAACCATTGGAAAATATAAATTATTAGATAAATTGATGAAATTTATCATTGTTATTTTAGCTATTAGTACAATAGTTGCGGTTTCTAGAGCTTTAATATACTCAAGTGATGCTTTTGATGTAACGCAAATATTACCATCAGGAACAGTAGAAATAACGTTTTTAATTGCTTTTCTAGGATGGATGCCTGCTCCTTTAGACATTTCTATTTGGCATTCTATATGGTCTGTAGAAAAAAATAAAAACACCAATCAAAAAATAAAACCAAAAGATGCCATTTTCGATTTTAATGTAGGTTATATTGGAACACTAATTCTGGGAGTTTGCTTTGTACTTTTAGGAGCTTTAGTAATGTATAAATCTGGAAAAACTTTTTCTGATAAAGGAGGTGAATTTGCAAGTCAGTTAATTAACCTTTACACAGATAGTTTAGGTAATTTTTCTTATATTTTTATTGCAATTGCTGCATTTACAACTATGTTTAGCACTACTATTACAACTTTAGATGCTTCACCAAGAGCAATGAATATAAGTTCAAAATTACTGTTTACTAAGGAGTTTAAATTTGGATATTGGTTTTGGATACTATTATTATTTTTTGGCACACTTATAATACTACAATTCTACCTGTCAAACATGGGAGATTTAGTTGAAATTGCAACAATTTTATCATTTTTAACTGCTCCTTTTTATGCAATTTTAAACTACGTTTTAATAACAGGAAAGTATATGCCCAAAGAGCATCAACCCAAAAAATTTACTAAAATTTTAAGCATAATTGGCATTCTTTTTTTAATAGGATTTAGCTCTTGGTTTTTAACAAGTATTTAAATCTTTTCTTCGTAAATTTGCAACTAAATCAAGAAAGAAAATGGCGATAGAAACAGCAGTACTTCCTGAAAGACCTAAAAAACCAAAATGGTTGCGTGTAAAATTACCTGTAGGTAAAAAATATACAGAGCTTAGAGGTCTTGTTGATAAATACAAATTAAATACAATTTGTACAAGTGGTAGTTGTCCAAACATGGGTGAATGTTGGGGAGAAGGAACTGCAACTTTTATGATTCTTGGAAATATATGTACGAGATCTTGTGGCTTTTGTGGTGTAAAAACTGGTAGACCAGAAACTGTAGAATGGGATGAACCAGAAAAAGTAGCACGTTCTATAAAAATAATGGGAATTAAACACGCAGTAATTACCTCTGTAGATAGAGATGATTTAAAAGATGGGGGTTCTATAATTTGGGCAGAAACTGTTGATGCCATTCGTAGAGCAAACCCAAATACTACTTTAGAAACTTTAATTCCAGATTTTCAAGGAAACACAAAACAAATTGATAGAGTTATAGAAGTTGCTCCAGAAGTAGTTTCTCATAACATGGAAACAGTTCGAAGATTAACTAGAGAAGTTCGAATTCAAGCAAAATATGATAGAAGTTTAGGTGTTTTAAAATACTTAAAAGAAAATGGTATGCGAACTAAAACTGGATTAATGCTAGGTTTAGGTGAAAAAGAAGAGGAAGTAATACAAACTATGAAAGATTTACGAGCTGTAAATTGTGATATTATTACAATTGGCCAATACTTACAGCCTACTAAAAAGCATCTTCCAGTGAAGGAGTTTATAACTCCAGAACAATTTAAAAAATATGAAACTTTAGGTCTAGAGATGGGCTTTATGTATGTAGAAAGTGGAGCTTTAGTTCGTTCGTCTTACAAAGCACATAAACATGCTAAATAAAAGTTAAAAAACACAATAATATTTAATTCAAATGTTTTTTTGGCATAATGCTTGATGTATTAAAAATGAAAGCAACGTAGTAAACTGTTTTCATTGTGTAAATTATTTGAATTAGTTAATTTAAAACCACCTCTGTTTGAGGTGGTTTTTTTATTTCTCAAACTAATATAAAAAAAACCATTTAAATAAAAATTTAAATGGTTTTTTCACTCTATATAAATCCCTAAACTAACTAATTATTTATTCGTGTTTTAATTACATTTCAAAGATACATTTGTAAAAGACTTTATTGTTAGTTTTTCGCTCAAATGCAAACTTTTTCAGTTAAAGCTGCATCGTTTTTAAACTATTCTAATACTATATAATTCAGTTTTATATTTTTAAATGATATTATAAAAAAAATCGCCTAAAAAAAATTTTTAGACGATATTAACTAACCATTATAAATTCCCCAATCTATAATTTTATTTATTCAAATAAACACACTACAAATATACTTTTGTATATGGTTTTATTTTTTATGTTTTCGCCTAATGAACCTTATGTTTAGACAAAATGCAATTTGATTAACATAAGTAAATTAGCAGACTTTTATTACCTACAAAAAAAAGAATCGCCTAAAGTATAGGCGATTCTGGGTAGGTTTTACATTATAAATCCCCCAATTTATATTTCATGTAATACTTACTTACTCAAAGAAACAAAAATTTAATTACGTAAAAATAAAATAAGGCTGGCTAACAATTATCTTAAGGTGAAAAGACCAAAAGTTTAGATAAATTAAGACTGTTTTACGTCATAGATAAAAACAAAAAAATCGTCTAATATATTAGACGATTTTTGAATATTGCATTTCCTCAAATGCACTTTTTAACTTAAAACCTTAATCAAATTAACAACAATAATATTATATTTAGTTAAGGTTTTCGATAACCTAACAAGTAAATACGTTAAAATGTATTTTTAACTTGCTGTATTAAATTGCACTTATTATATCATATTTTGTAATAATGTGATGTTTTCCGTTTTCTAAATCAACCAAAACAGCCTCATTATCTTTAGAGATTAATTTAGATAAAGCATCAATTTTTACAGACTGCTTTATAATAGGATATGGTTTACCCATAATTTCTCTAATAGGCTTGTTTGCAACTTCTTTGTCTTCTATAAAACTACGTAACAAATCTTTTTCATCTATAGCCCCAACAAAGCCTTCTGCATCTCTAACAGGCATTTGAGAAATTTTAAACGCTTTCATTCTTTCTATTGCATGTGAAACTAGCTCTTCTGTTTGAGCTGTAATTAATGGTTGCTCTGAATGATTCTTTATTAAATCTGCTGCAGATTTAATTTCTTCATCAAGAAAACCTCTTTCACGCATCCAATCGTCATTAAACATTTTACCAACATACCTACTTCCATGGTCATGAAATAGAACCACAACAACATCGTCTTTAGTAAAATGTTCTTTTAATTGCAGTAAACCTTTAATAGCTGCTCCAGCTGAATTACCCAAAAACATGCCTTCTTCTTTAGCTAATTTTTGAGTATAAATTGCTGCGTCTTTATCTGTTACTTTTGTAAACCCATCAATAACATCAAAATTTACGTTTTTTGGTAAAATATCTTCACCTATACCTTCTGTTATGTAAGGATAAATCTCGTTTTCATCAAAAATACCAGTTTCATGATATTTTTTAAAAACAGAACCATATGTATCTATTCCCCAAACTTTAACTGTTGTACCTGCTTCTTTAGCTTTCATTTTTAGGTAACTTCCTACACCAGAAATTGTACCTCCTGTACCAACACCTACAACAAAGTGAGTAATTTTTCCTTTTGTTTGCTCCCAAATTTCTGGTCCTGTAGATTGAAAATGTGCTTTGCAGTTACTAGGATTGTCATATTGATTTACGTACCAAGAGTTTGGTGTTTCTTCACCCAATCTTTTTGAAACTGAATAATAAGATCGAGGGTCTGTTGGCTCTACATTTGTAGGACAAACTACAACCTCTGCTCCTACAGCTCTTAAAATATCCATTTTTTCTTTAGATTGCTTGTCTGACATTACAAAAATACATTTGTAACCTCTTACAATAGCTGCTAAAGCCAAACCCATACCTGTGTTTCCTGAAGTACCTTCTATAATTGTTCCTCCTGGTTTTAATCTACCATCAGCCTCTGCATCTAAAATCATTTGTAAAGCCATTCTGTCTTTTACAGAGTTACCTGGGTTAAATGTTTCGTATTTAGAAAGCACTAAACATGGTAAATCTTTGGTAAGTTTATTTAGTTTTACAAGCGGAGTATTTCCTATAGTTTCTAGTATATTTTCTGCGTAATTCATCTTTCTATTTTGATTTGCAAAGGTAAATTATTTTTTGAGGCTTGCCTAAATGTCGATTAGAAATTATAACAAAACAATAGATCTGAATTATTTAAACAATAAAACACAAATCGTTTTGCAATATGTTTGCAGATGATTTGTGTTAGCGATTGTAATGGCATCCTTTTTATGTTTTGTACACATTATATTTTATTGAAAAGACTATAAGCAATTCTTGATTAATTAAGAAAACAAAAGTGCTTTTTACATAAAAAGATATAATGTAAAGCGCGACTTTAGTCTTAAATGATTTTAAGACAAAGTAACACCCAAAACTAAATTAACAAATTCCGATTATACATAAATATAAAGGCATACCAATTGTTATATTAAATGGAAAAGTGATGGCTAGTGCCATTGGTATATACAAACCTGGATTTGCTTTTGGCGCTGCTAATTTCATTGCTGCAGGCACTGCAATGTAAGATGCACTTGCTGCTAAAATAGACATTAACAAACGGTTACCAATTTCTTCCATAAACAGTCCACTTATTACTGCTACTAAACATCCGTTTATTATTGGTATTATAATAGCAAAGGATAATGTAAACCATCCTTTTTTAACTAATGCTTTTAATTTTTGACCACTTGTAATTCCCATATCAAGAAGAAAAACAGCCAAAAATCCTTTAAAAATATCTGTTGTAAATGGCTTAATACCTTCTGCTTGAGCATCATTTGTAAGATAACCAACAACTAAACTTCCTATAATTAGCACCACACTTCCATTTGTTAATGAGTGATGTATAACACTTTTAAAGGAAGTTTTATTTTGTTTCTCTTTACTGTAAATGGCAATTAATAATACTCCAATTATAATAGATGGTGCTTCCATTAAAGCCATTACTGCAACCATGTGCCCACCAAAAGGAATGTTAGACATTTCTAAAAAAGATATGGTTGTTACAAATGTTACAGCACTTACAGAGCCATAAGCAGAGGCAATTGCCCCAGCATTTTCTACGCTTAACTTTATTCTTAAAATAAAGTAACAATAAATAGGTACAATTAATGCTAATAAAACTCCAAATAACAAAGAAGAAATAATTTCTGTTGTAATAACACTATGTGCTAATTCTTGCCCACCTTTAAAGCCTATTGCTAAAAGTAAGTATAAAGAAATAAATTTTGATGAATTTTCTGGTATACGTAAATCACTTTTAAGATTTACAGCAATTAAGCCTAAAAAAAAGAATAATAATGCTGGGTTTGTTAAATTATCTACTAAATAATGTAAATCCATTTTGATAAAATTTGGCGTAAAAAAAGTAGGAAAGACTTGTGAGTCAGTTTTTCCTACCTAATTATTTCTATTTGAAGTATTTTATTATTCTTCTAAAGTAATTGTTACAGTACTAGAAATTTTAATGTTTTGACCTTTACTTTCTAGAGCTCTTAAAAAAGCTTTTGTTTCTTTTTTATCTGCCATAAGCTCTGTTATTCTAGAGTTATCGTAAACACATTCGTCATTTATGTTTCCTTCAGTTTTGCAAAGTCTTTGAATTTTATGAAAATTTATTTTAACATCAACAACGTTGTTGATTATGTTTAAAGCTTCGCCTTTTGTAAACGTTCCTTCTATTAATTTTAACGTTTGTTGTTTTGTTTTTGGAGTATCTAAAGTTGAATTATTCATAATCTTATTATTTTTTAATATTGTTAGAACTAGATATTTTTATAAAATAGATGATTGCTAAAATTGCTTGACTTAAAAGTAATTCTTTAATAAAAGAACTCTCTATATATAGTGCAATTGCGTTAATTGTTATTAATGCAAGAAGTATTACGAATCTAAAAAAACCAAAAACCTGTTTTTTTGTGATCTGCAATATTACCTCACTATTAGATTCATTCTCGTTGTTTAAAGTTTTAAATGTTGCTATACCCATTGTTTTAATTTTTTACAAAGGTGCAACACATTTTTAATATATTTTTATTTATATTTATAATGTTATATATAAAATAATTTTATGAACTATACTTTACATCAATTAGAAATCTTTAAAAAAGTAGCTGAACTAAAGAGTGTTACTAAAGCTTCTGAACAATTATTCCTATCACAACCTGCAGTATCTATTCAACTTAAAAACTTACAAGACCAATTTAAAATTCCTCTTTTTGAAATAGTTGGTAGAAAACTATACATTACAGAATTTGGTGAAGAAATAGCTACAGCAGCCAAAAAAATTTTAGAAGAAGTTGATGCTATCAATTATAAATCGCATTTATTTGAAGGAAATCTTGCTGGCAAGTTAAATATTTCTATTGTTTCTACTGCCAAATATGCAATGCCCTATTTTTTAACAGATTTTATTAAAGAAAACGACAGAGTTGATGTTACTATGGATGTTACCAACAAAATGTCTGTAATTAGAGCTTTAGAAAACAACGAGTGCGATTTTGCAATGGTATCTACAATACCAAGAAAGTTAAATATAGATCGTATAGAATTAATGAAGAATCAGATGTTTTTTGTGGTTGGAAAAAACTACGAATTCGATGAAAAAGAAATTAATTTAAAAAATTTAAATAAATCAATTTTTGTTTTTCGAGAACAAGGTTCTGCAACTCGTTTGGCAATGGAAAGGTATTTGGTAAAACATAAGATTGAAATTTTAAAGAAAATGGAACTAACCTCTAATGAAGCAGTAAAACAAGCAGTTATTGCAGGTTTAGGAATTTCAATAATGCCAATAATAGGTATACAACAGGCCTTACAAAATGGCGATTTAAAAATCTTAAATATCAAAGATTTACCCTTAGAAACCAATTGGAATTTAATCTGGTTGAAAACTAAAAATTTATCGAACGTTGCAAAAGCCTTTAAAGAGTATATCTCAAAAAATAAAGAAGAAATTATTCAAAAACAATTTCAACTTAAACACAATTACAAGTAAGTTTTACGCAAACTTTATTGATTTAGAAGGTCTTATTTTAGTAATAATGTAAGAAGGTATAACCAACATTAAAAAACACAGTAAAAGTGTTCCTAAATTTAAAAGTAAAATTGCTCCAACAGAAATATACACTGGCATTGTAGTAACATAATATGTTTCTGGATTTAAGGTAATTATTTTAAAATAATGTTGCAATCCAATAATTAATAACCCAATAATATTTCCCCATAAAAGACCTTTTAAAATTAAGTAAGATGCATTGTATAAAAATATTTTACGAATACTTGTATTTTGACTACCTAAGGCTTTTAAAATACCAATCATTTGCACTCTTTCTAGAATTAAAACCAATAAAGCAGTAATCATATTTATACCTGCAATAAAAATCATAATTGCTATTATAAACCACACATTATTGTCAAAAAGTTGAATCCAATCAAAAACATTTGGATAGCTTTCTACAATGGTTTTGCTGTTTAAAGTTGAACCAATTGCATTGTAAATTTCGTTTCCTTTTACATCAATTTCATCAAAATTATCTAAAAGAACCTCAAAACCACCAACTTCATTTTCTGTCCATTTATTTAATCTTTGTACTTCTCTAATATCACCAATCATCATATTTTTATCAAACTGAGCAAAGCCAGAATTGTAAATTCCAGAAATAATATACTTTCTATTAGAAGGTAATTTACTTCTAGATGTTTTTATAAATGTAGCGTAAATAGTATCATGTAAATTTAATTGTAATCTGTTTACTATTGTTTGTGATAAAAGTATTTCTCTTGTTCTTTCTTGATTAAAATCTGGCACAGTTCCTTCTAATAGATATTCTTTAAAAAAAGACCAATCATAATCTGTAGAAACTCCTTTAAAAATAATGCCTTCAAAATTATCTTCAGTTCTTAAAATTCCGCCTTTATTTGCAAAAACTTGCACATTTTTGATTCCTGAAATATTTTGAAATTCTGGATAAAAATCTTGATTTTTTTCAACAGGAATTGTAGAAACATCTGAATTATTATTATCGTAGTTTACAATTTGAATATGACCTTTAAATCCGGCCATTTTATCTCTAATTTTATATTGTAAACCAGCTCCTGTAGCAACAGCTATTAGCATTATAATTATACCCAATGCAATTGCAGTAATTGCAATTTTTATTATTGGTGATGAAATGGTATTTTTATACTTTTTACCAGCAATAATGCGTTTGGCAATAAATAATTCGTAATTCAAATCGATGATAAGTTTTAAACATTTCAAAAATACATATTTAATATTAGTTCTATTCTTGAATTTTCAGCTCATTTCTTGTGCTCAAAAAAAACAAAGCCAACAGAATAATTCGAAAACTATAATAGAAAACAAATTAGATATAAAAACTGGTGCAGAAAGAACTACCCTGTACTTAAATTTATTAAAAGGTAAAAATATTGCTATTGTTGCAAATCAAACTTCAGTTTTATCAACTTTACAAAGAGCAGAGGTTGCACCAAATGTTATGGGTTCTAAAAAAGTTACTCAACATTTAGTAGATTATTTAAACAATCAAAAAAATATAACTATTCAAAAAGTTTTTGCACCTGAACATGGTTTTAGAGGCAAAGCAGATGCTGCAGAATTGGTTAAAGATGGTAAAGATTCAAAAACAGGTTTACCCATTATTTCTTTGTATGGCAAAAACAAAAAACCTACTCAAGAACAACTACAAGGTGTTGATGTTGTAATTTTTGATATTCAAGATGTAGGCGTTCGTTTTTACACATATATTTCAACTTTGCATTTTGTTATGGAAGCTTGTGCAGAAGCAAATATTCCTGTACTTATTTTAGATAGACCAAACCCAAATGCTCATTATATTGATGGACCAGTTTTGGAAATGGAGCATACTAGTTTTGTTGGCAAACATCCTGTTCCTGTAGTGTATGGAATGACAATTGGTGAATATGGACAAATGATTAATGGTGAAAAGTGGTTAAAAAATGGAATTCAATGTGATTTAACTGTAATTCCTCTCGAAAATTACAACCATAACTCTGAATATAGTTTAGCAATAAGACCCTCTCCAAACTTACCAAATGACAAATCTATAAACCTCTACCCTAGTTTAGGTTTTTTTGAAGGAACAACAATTAACGCAGGCAGAGGAACTGAGTTTCAGTTTCAAAGATATGGAACTCCTTTTTTCCCAAAAACAGACTTCACTTATACTCCAAAATCAAATTTTGGAGCAAAATACCCAAAACATAAAAATGAACTTTGTTATGGTGTAGATTTGGCTAAAACAGAAAAATTATCAGCAATTAATTTAGAATGGTTGATTGATGCCTACCAAAAAACTCCTAAAAACGAAAAATTCTTTGGAAGCACTTTTACCATTCATGCAGGTAATACAAAATTACAGCAACAAATAGAACAAGGTTTAAGTGCTGAAGAAATCAGAAAAACCTGGACAAAAGATTTAAATAATTTTAAAAAAATCAGAAGTAAATATTTAATTTACGATTAATCTATTTCCTTCTCTTTTTCTCTTTATACTCATAAGGAATCACCTTTTTTAAGTTTTCAACAATGTTATAAGTTGCTGGGCAAACAAAGGTGTTTGCAATCGTTAAATCTGTAATTTGTATAAATTTTCTACGATCTGTATGAGGGTAATCTGCACAAGCTTTTGGGCGAACATCATAAATGAAACATGTATTATCACTTTCATCTAAAAAAGAGCAAGGAGCAGTTTTTAGTACCATAAAATCATCTGCATCTCTTTCTAAATATTGTTTTATAAAGTCTGCAACCTTCATTTTTAAATGCTTGGAAATACGCTCAATATCTTTAGCTGTAAAAATAGGACTTGTAGTTTTACAACAATTTCCACAATCTAAACAATCTGTTTTTGCAAACTCTTTATCATGCAAATCTTGCATAACTACATCTAAATTTTTAGGTGTTCGTTTTTTTAGATTTGCAAAATATTTCTTGTTTTCCTTTTGAGCTTCCTCTGCTAATTTTGGTAGATTTTCTAAACGTTTTTGCATTTGCGAAAATTACAATAATTCCTTTAAAAATAACCTTAATTTATGTATTTTCGCGACTTAATTTTTTAGGAGTATATGAATATCCAAAACACTATAGAAAACAAGGTAAAAGAAGGTTTTTTAGCTTTATACCAAACAGAAATTCCTTCTGTAGAATTTCAAGCAACTCGTAAAGAATTCGAAGGTGATATTACTGTGGTTGTTTTCCCTATGTTACGTTACAAAAAAGGAAATCCTGTTGCTATAGGTGAAGATTTAGGTAAATATTTAGTAGAAAATGTAACAAAAATAACCAATTACAATGTTGTAAAAGGTTTTTTAAATTTAGTTATTGACGATACTTTTTACACCAATTTTTTCAATTCAATTTACAGTCAATCTAATTTTGGTTTTGTTTCAGCAAAAGCTTATGAAAAAGCGGTTATGGTCGAATATTCGTCTCCAAACACAAATAAACCTCTTCATTTAGGTCATGTCAGAAATAATTTGTTAGGCTATTCTGTAGCAGAAATCATAAAAGCTGCAGGTAAAAAAGTGTATAAAACGCAAATTATAAACGATAGAGGAATTCATATTTGCAAGTCTATGTTGGCTTGGCAAAAATTTGGTGATGGAGAAACTCCAATTTCAACTGGTTTAAAAGGTGATAAATTGGTTGGGAATTACTATGTCTTATTTGATAAGAAACTTAAAGAACAAGCTGCTAATATTTTAGAAAAAATTGAAAATGATGGTGACTTTTCAAATAATGATAGATTAAAGAAAAAAATATTAAATAAGATTGAAAACTTTAGAAAGATTGATAGTGAGTATAATGAAAGAGTTAAAAATTACTCACAATCAAATATTAAAGCTTTAGTATTAAATAGTGATAGAACTAAGTTAGCTAACGAAATTTTTGAAGAGATAAAAAAAGAAACACCTATCTTATTAGAAGCTCAACAAATGTTATTAAAATGGGAAGCTGGAGATGAAGAAGTAGTTGCACTTTGGAAAGAAATGAATGGTTGGGTGTATGATGGTTTTGAAACCACCTATAAAAACATGGGGGTTAATTTTGATACTTTATATTACGAAAGTGACACCTATTTACTCGGAAAGGATGTGGTTGCTCAAGGTTTAGAAAAAGGCGTTTTTTACAAGAAAGAAGATGGTTCTGTTTGGTGCGATTTAACTGATGATGGTTTAGACGAAAAAATCGTTTTAAGGTCTGATGGAACTGCTGTGTATATGACTCAAGATATTGGTACAGCCATTCAAAGAGTAAAAGATTTTCCTGATGTTGGTGGTATGGTTTACACTGTAGGTAATGAACAAGATTACCATTTTCAAGTGCTGTTTTTAATCCTAAAAAAATTAGGTTTTGATTGGGCTAAACAATTGCATCATTTAAGTTATGGAATGGTAGATTTACCATCAGGAAAAATGAAATCTAGAGAAGGAACAGTTGTTGATGCAGATGATTTAATGGTAGAAATGACAGAAACTGCCAAAGAAATTTCTGAAGAATTAGGCAAGCTAGATGGATATTCTGAAGAAGAAAAAAACGACTTGTATAAAACCATTGGTTTAGGAGCATTAAAATACTTTGTTTTAAAGGTAGATCCTAAAAAGAGGATTTTGTTTGATCCAAAATCATCTGTTGATTTTCAAGGAAACACAGGGCCTTTTATTCAGTACACTTATGCACGAATTCAATCTATCATTAGAAAGGCTGACTTTGATTACTCAAAATCAGTTGCAATAGATTTACATGAAAAAGAAAAAGAATTACTAAAACAATTGGCTTTATTTCCTGAAACAATTCAGCAAGCTGCAATAAATTATTCGCCTGCAATTATTGCAAATTACACTTATGATTTGGTAAAAGAATTCAATTCTTTTTATCAAAATGTATCAATCTTAGGAGAAGAAAATCAAGATAAAAAAATATTTAGAGTTCAGCTATCTAAAAAAGTAGCAGATACCATAAAACAAGCATTTTCTTTATTAGGCATCCAAGTGCCAGAAAGAATGTAAAATAAACTAAAACTATATAAACTTTTGAATTTAATAATCATTGATTAAATTTGTTTATCTCAATAAAAACCAACAACAAATAAAGAAGAAATTATGAAATACGATATAATAATAATAGGAAGTGGACCTGGAGGATATGTAACTGGAATTAGAGCCTCTCAATTAGGTTTTAAAGTAGCCATTGTAGAAAAAGAATCTTTAGGTGGTATTTGTTTAAATTGGGGGTGTATACCTACTAAAGCATTATTAAAATCGGCTCAAGTTTATGATTACTTAAAGCATGTTGATGATTATGGTTTAAAAGCAGAAGCTATAGATAAAGATTTCGACGCTGTTATTAAAAGAAGTAGAGGTGTTGCAGAAGGTATGAGCAAAGGTGTTGCCTTTTTAATGAAGAAGAATAAAATTGATATTATTAACGGTTTTGGTAAAATAAAAACTGGTAAAAAAGTAGATGTTACTGCAGAAGATGGAACTGTTACTGAATATAGTGCAGATAATATTATTATTGCAACTGGTGCACGTTCAAGAGAATTGCCAAATCTTCCACAAGATGGAGAAAAAGTAATTGGTTACAGAAAAGCAATGACTTTACCTAAACAACCAAAATCTATGATTGTTGTTGGTTCTGGAGCAATTGGTGTTGAGTTTGCACATTTTTATAATGCAATGGGTACAGATGTTACTATTGTAGAATATATGCCAAATATTGTACCTGTAGAAGATATTGATATTTCAAAACAATTTGAGCGTTCAATTAAAAAAGCAGGTATTAAGGTGATGACAAATTCTTCTGTAGAATCTGTTGATACTTCAGGTAAAGGTGTTGTAGCCACTGTAAAAACAAAAAAGGGAGAAGAAAAATTAGAAGCTGATATTGTTTTGTCTGCAGTAGGTATTAAATCAAATATAGAAAATATTGGTTTAGAAGATGTAGGTATTATTGTAGATAGAGATAAAATTTTAGTAAACGATTTTTATCAAACAAACATACCTGGTTATTATGCTATTGGAGATGTTGTTCCTGGCCAAGCACTAGCTCACGTTGCTTCTGCAGAAGGCATTACTTGTGTAGAAAAATTAGCAGGTTTACATACAGAACCAATAGATTATGGTAATGTTCCTGGTTGTACTTACGCAACCCCAGAAATTGCATCAGTTGGCTTAACAGAAGCTAAAGCTAAAGAAGCTGGTTATGAATTAAAAGTTGGTAAATTTCCATTTTCAGCATCAGGTAAAGCAAAAGCAGCAGGAACTCCAGATGGTTTTGTAAAAGTAATTTTTGATGCTAAATATGGTGAGTGGTTAGGTTGTCATATGATTGGTGCTGGAGTTACAGATATGATTGCAGAAGCTGTACTTGGTCGTAAATTAGAAACTACTGGGCATGAGGTTTTAAAAACAATTCATCCACACCCTACTATGAGTGAAGCAGTAATGGAAGCAGTTGCTGATGCCTATGATGAGGTAATTCACCTATAATGTTCGACAACTCAAAGAAAAAAAAATAACAAAAATCAATTTTATAGTATATTTGGTATCAACAAAGCAATTAAGTCCCTCAAGTAAACGATTAAAGTAAATTTATAATAGATGAGTTTCATTGAGTGGTTTCTTTCTTTTATCTATAAGATAAAGACTTTTCCTCTAATTATACAAATAACTATTGTACTAACAATAGTGTTTATAATTGCAACTATTGCACTTATGATAACAATTGGTACAATTAGAAGAAGACACAATAGACTGCAAAAAACACTAAAAAACAGTGTTCCAGAAATTATAAAATTATTTTCAGAAATACTTTTTACAGAACAAGATTTCTCTGAACAAGAAATATTTACAAAGTTCGAAGAAATTGTAGACGAAGTTAACAGAGAATCTTTAGATATTGGTGTTGGAGTTTTGGTTGATTTTAAAAATGATCATAGAGAATCAGACAAATACCCACTAATTATAAGTGCCTTAGGTATTGTAGAACATTTAGAAAGAAAATTCGATTCACGTTCTAATAGTGAAAAAATTGATGCCTTTCAAGAAGCATTTGTTTTAGATTTAAATAAGTTTGACTCTAAAGTATTAAGATACGCATATAGTAAAAATAAAGCCATTCGAAGTGAAGCTAGAAACTCATATCTAGCATTGAGTTCAAACGACCCTTATCGATTTTTTGATGAATTTGATGAATTTGATAAAGATTTAAGTAAATGGGACGAAATAGAGCTAATGCAATATTTAAAACTTCAAAAAGAAAGAGGAAATTTAGAAGGTTTAGGAAAGTGGATTAACTACTCAAAAAATGATTCTTTAGTTGTTTTCTTAATAAAAATGGTAGGTTACTTCAATCAAAAAGGTATTGATGAAATTCTACTAGAAAAATTAGAAGATGAAAATGCACTTGTAAGAGCAGAAGCAATTCTAACATTAGGTGAACTTCATATATCAGAAACAGAGCAAGATTTAATTGATAGATATTATACAGAGCCAGAAATCTGTCAAGTTGCCATTGTAAAAACCATTCGAAAGTTTAACACTGGAAATTCTTTAATGTTCTTAAAAGAAATTTTTACAGAATCTAACAATACAGATACAAAGAAAATTATTGCAGAAGCAATATTAAACTATAGTTACGAAGGTAAAATTGCCTTTCAAAACCTAAAGAGTACACTAAGTGGATTTGATCTTACCATCTTAAAACACGTAGAAACTCAATTAATTAAATACAAATAGATGTTTGAAATTTTTGTTAAAATTTACGAGTATTTTATATTTTTCTATGCAACTGCTTTAATATTAAGTTACATAGTATTAGCAATATTTTCATTTATTTCTATAAATAGGTATAAAAGTTACAATACAGATATTGATGATGAAGAATTATTGAGTTCTCACTTAGCTCCAGGTATATCTGTAATTGCACCTGCATATAATGAAGAAAAAACAATTATCATTAACGTAAAATCTTTATTAACCTTAAACTACCCTCTTTTTGAGGTAATTATTGTAAATGATGGTAGTAAAGACAAAACTTTAGACCTTTTAATTGAAGAATTCGATTTGGTAGAAGCTCCTTTTGCTTATACAGAAAGAATTAAAACAAAACCATATAAGAGAACTTTTAAGTCTCAAAATCCAAAATATGATATTCTTACTGTAATCGATAAAGACAATGGAGGTACAAAAGCAGATGCCTTTAATGCAGGTTTAAATGCCTCAGTATTTCCATATTATTTAAATACAGATGTAGATTGTATTTTAGCAAGAAATACACTAACTAAAATGATTAAACCCATTTTAAATGCAAAAGTTAGGGTAATTGCAGTGGGTGCAACACTTAGAATGTCTAATAACTGTGAAATTGAAGAAGGAATTATTACAAGAGTAAGGCCACCTAAAGCCTTAATACCTCGTT
Source organism: uncultured Polaribacter sp. (assembly GCA_964565055.1). Classification (GTDB taxonomy): domain Bacteria; phylum Bacteroidota; class Bacteroidia; order Flavobacteriales; family Flavobacteriaceae; genus Polaribacter. The sequence goes on from CAZMDC010000004.1 coordinate 98,226, forward strand.
TTCAAGAACTAGAATATATTCGATCTTATTTATTAGGTAAAATGGGTTGGGAGTTAATAAACTCTATACCAAATGTATCTGGTGGTTTAGGAATGTTCGATAAAGAAATAGCAATTAAAGCTGGAGGTTATGGAGCAGATTCACACGCAGAAGACATGGATATGATGACACGTATGGCTGCACATATGATGAACAACAGATTAGATTATAAAATTGATTATATCCCTCTATCTTGTTGTTGGACAGAAGGTCCACCAAACATTCAAATCTTAGGTAGACAAAGAACAAGATGGGCCAGTGGATTATTTCAAATGTTTAGTCAGCATAGAAAAATACTTTTCAATCCAAATTATAAAAGGTTAGGGTTAATTACATTTCCATATATTTTTATTTTTGAGTTTTTAGCCCCAATTATAGAAGCATTCGGAATTTTATTTACAATATTCTTACTTTTAACAGGTTATGTAAACTGGACCTTTGCTCCTCTTATACTACTATATTCATATACATTTGCGTTAATGATTTCATCTGTAGTAATTATCTGGGATCAAATGACTTTTAAATATTACAACACCACTAAAGAAGTATTAAACCTATTTGTCACAGCGTTTATTGAGCCTTTTATTTATCACCCAATGATTATGTTTTTTTCTTTAAAAGGGTACTTTAGTTACATTACTTCGCAAGAACTTGCTTGGGGTACAATGACTCGTCAAGGATTTGATAATGAAGATAAAAAATCTGATAAAAACAAGAAAGATGGTGGAGATAATTCTGGAGATAATTCTGGAGGAAAAAAGTCAACTATTTTTGATAAACTGAAACAAAACAAAGATTCAAACAATGATTTTGAACCTATTAAAACATAAATTATATCGTTTATTTACTATGAAAATGAACAAATCCATATGTATTTTAGTTGTGCTACTATTAGCTCAAATACAAATTCATGCGCAAGAAATTTATGATTCTTCCGATTTATATTTCGAAGAAGCAAAAGCAAGTGTTGCTAACGAAAACTTTACAAGAGCAGCAAAATTAAGTTGGAGAGGATTACAATTAGCACCAGACGATTTAGATTTAAAAACCTTATTAGGTGCTGCAAACCTTCAATTAGGTAGGTATGATACTGCTAGATGGGTGTTAAGAGAAGTATATGAAAAAAGAAGAAAAAATACAGATGTACTTCAATACTTAGTAAATATTGAGCAAACCACACAAAGATATTCAGATGCTATTTGTTATGTAAACGAACTATTAGAAATAACACCTTACTCTAGAGGATGGCACATGCGTAAAATTGCCATTTATAAAGAAATGGGAAATTTTGAGGAGGCAGAAAGAGCCTTAAAAAGAATATACCAAATATACCCTAATGATAGTGAGCTAAAAGAGCAATATAATTACGTTATGATTGGTGATGGTAACAAAGCTCTTGAAAACAAAAATTTTGATGATGCCAATCAAATTTATAAAACTATTATAAATAATACTCCAGATAATAAAGACGCATATATAGGTATTATTAGAAACGAATTATCAAAAGGAAATCCAGAAGCTGCTTTACAATATACAAATAGATCTCTCTTAGAATTGCCTCTAGATAGAGAGTTGGTTGAGAAAAAAATTGGTTTGTTAGAAGCTTTAGGTAGGCATGAAGAAGCAATTGTTTATATAGAAACAAAAGAAATAAAAGAGGCTTTCCCTGATATTTACAAAGAAACAAGACCTTATTTAATGCAGCAATCTGCAAGTTTTAACGAATTTAATGATCCTTATGAAATTAATAAAAAATTAGCAGAAACTGGTAACTCAGTTGCTTTAGATTATGTTATTAAAAATGCATTAGGAAAAGGTTATTATGTAGATGCAGAATATTTTTTAAACATCGCTTTAAAAAGAAGTCCTAATTCTAAAGACTATTTAATAAAGCAAATGGAGTTGTATAAAGCAACTTTAAATACAGAAGAGTATAATAAAGCTGTTTTAGCACTAAATGAAAAATTTCCAGCAGATGCAGATATTACTTACGCTTACAATAAGTTAATGTATGATATTGCTAAAAATTACGTAATTAACAAACAAGAAGAATTAGCATTACCAATATTCTTAGAATTAGTTTCTTCTCCAGACTTTCAAAAAGAAGCAGAACAGCAAATTTATGGAATCTATATATCACAAGGAAAATATGATGAAGCTACAGAACAAATTGATAAATTAATAGGTTTAGACCCAAATAATCCAGAATTTTTAAAACGAAAATCTACACTTTATCAAGAAATGGAATTGTTTGATGATGCTTTAGAAATTACTAGAAACCTTGAACAAAACTATCCCTTAAATCAAACTTATCCTGCTTTGTACGTAGATCAAACTGTTGCTTATGCAACATACTTAATGAGAGAGCAAAGGTATAGAGCTGTTTTACCAGTAGTAGAAGATGGTTTAACAAGAGAAAACAATAATAAAAGATTATTAGATATTGCCATTAATGCAGCATCTGCAATACCAGATTATCAAAGAGGAATTAATTACGGTTTAAGTGCATTAAGCTTTTATCCAAATAACAAAAACTTTAAACTAAAACTTTCTAATTTATACTCTCAAAATAGAGAATATGCAAAAGCAAAAGGAGTTTTAGACACTTTAAGAACAACCTATATTTACGATAGAAAAATTAAAAATGCATTAGCAGAAGTTCTTTTTTATAGAGCAAAAGCTCAAGAAGAAGATGGCTTAGTAGAAGAGGCTTTAGTAAATTACGATTCTGCTGTTTCTTTAAATCCAGATGATAGAGGTTCTTTAATGAGAATGGTTAACTTACATATAGTTCAAAAACCTAATGATGAGTCTCTAGAGTTTATAAATGAAAAATTAGAAAAAAGACCAGATGATAAATTTTTAATGTACAAAAAAGGTATTGTTTTCGAACTTTTAAAACAATACGATTCTGCGTATTATTATCAAAAGTTTAGAGAAATTGATAACCCATTTGAACAACAAGAATGGAATTTAGTTTTAGAAAACTTAAGAGCAGCTAAGCTTAAAAATCAATTAGCAGCTACATATACAGAAGCTTCATCAGATTCATTAGCATTTAGCACCTCTTTAGCAAGCTTAGGTTTTAGCCACAAATACGATGATAAAAATACGTTTGGAGCAAATGTAAACTATGCTGCAAGAAGATCTGGAGTTGGTGTGCAAGGAGGTGTAAACTATTCTAGAATTTTTTCTCCAACACTTTATGCAGATGTTGGTGCACTTTTTGGTAGTCAATTTTTTCCTAAATTAATTCTTTATGGTACAGCCTATAAAGGTTTTAACGATGGCTATCAAGCTCAAGCAGGTATTCGATACTCTTACCTACAAAATGATATTAGCTTTATAAACATACATGTAGGAGGCTCCAAACAGTGGGAAGATATTTGGCTAAACGCAAAGTTAGCATTAATGAGAGATGATAAATTTACCTACTTCAATTTTGCTGCACAAACCAGAGTAGATGTTGGTAAAAATGGAGATTATGTTAGCTTTATAGCTTCTTTTGGTAGTGCTCCTTTTAACGATCAATTACCAGAAGGTGCTGCTGCATTTCTAGATTTTTCTAATGTTTTGGTTGGTGCTGGCTATGGTTATAATATTTCTCCTAGAACGCTTTTATTAATAAATGGATCTTGGATTAATTTTAAAAGCCCTGTTACAGATAGTACTGCTTTAGCATTTATAAATCAATATAATTTGTCTATATCTATAATCACTAAATTTTAATAAAACACATTTTAATTGTTATACAAATATGTTTAAAAAATGCATTTTTATAATATCATGTTTTTTAAGCTTAACTTCTTGTGCACAAAATAAAGTTACCTTGTTTTCTAAAGAACAAAAAATTGCACCAAAAATTAGCATTCCTTTAGCTGCAGATATTTTAGTAAGTAATGCTGCAGAAAATTTTAATAAAAAATTTCAACTAGTTACAGGAACACCTTTACAAATTGAGAGAAGTAATAGTTTAAATCAAAACTATAATTATATACTTTTAAGAGTAAACCCAACACAAAGAGATGCTTTTTGTATTTATAAAAGAGATGAAAATATTACTATACAAGCTACATCTGCACAAAACTTACAGTTTGGTATAAGCGATTTTTTTAAACGTTTTACAAACTTAAAATTACAAAATATTTTACAACCTAATGATGATTTAGAAAACACAGATAAAATAGAAGTTCCTGCAGTTTTTAATTATTGCTCTTCACCTAGTTTCGAATATAGAGAACCCTATTACGAAACTAATTTTAATGCTGATTTTAGAGCTTGGAATAAAACAAATTACCTAGAATTAGAATGGGGAATTTGGGGTCATAACCTACCTAAAATATTAAAAGACTATACTTTACCTGAAACAGCTTATGCAAAAGTTGGGAACAAACGTGTAAAAAGTCAGTTTTGCTTTACTAGCGATAGTTTACTCACCTATGTAAATAAAAGTGTAAAACGAATTTATGATAGTGACCATGTCTTAAATAAATTTATGATTTTACCAAACGATAATAGTTTGGTATGTACCTGTAGTACCTGTAAAGCTGTAGGAAATACAACAACAGATGCAGCTCCTGCTGTATTTAGTTTTATGAATAAGTTAGCTAAAGAAAACAGGCAAGCAACATTTTTTACAACTGCATATATTACCGTAAAAAATGTACCAAGTTTTAAAGCCGAATACAATACAGGTATTTTTTATAGTACCATTGCTATTCAAAAAGGTATCCCTATAGAAAAAAGTAAATACTTTAAAAAATTTGAAATAGATATTAAAAAATGGCGAAACTATTTAAACAATGTCTATATCTGGGATTACACCGTAAATTTTGATAACTACTTTGATATTTATCCTGTTTTAAAAGTAACCCAAGAAAACCTAAAACTCTACAAAAAATTAGGTGTAAATGGCGTTTTTTTACATGGAAGCGAATACAATTACGGAACCTTTCAAGATTTAAAAGCAACTATTTTCGCAAAATTATTATGGAATCCTCAAGTTGATATTGAAACTGAAGTAGCCACATATTTTGAAGGTAAATACTCAAAAAAATTAGCTAATGTATTAACCAATTATTACAACTTTATAGACGATGCTTTCTATTTAAGTAACAAAGAATTAAGTATTTACAGTGGTATACATGAAACAGCAAAAAAATATTTAGACCCAAAAGTATTTTTCTCTTTTTATGATGAGTTTAATACACATACAGAAGCAAATAAGTTTGATAAAGAATACCTAAAATTAGCCACAGCTTTAACCTTTTTAAAGTTAGAAATAATGAGAGATTATGGCTTTGGTGTCTATGGTTATGGAAAACTAAATAGCGATAAAGAAATAATTGTAAAAAATGAAGCTGCACAGTTATTAGACAATTTAACTGCTTACAGTAAATCATCTGGTTTAAAAACCTATAATGAAGTTGATTATAAAATAGAAGATTATGTAAATAGTTGGCGAAAAACAATTTATAAATATCATAAAAAGAAAAATTACTTTTATAAAAAACCATTTGAAGTAATTTCTAAATTAGATGAAGATTATACAAATATTAAAACTTTAAACGATGGTGCTTTTGGTTTAGAAGATTACAATACCAATTGGCATATTGCATCCATAGATAATTTGGTGTTAAAAATTGATAAAGAAAATATCGAAAAATCAGAAAACATAACCTTTACATTTTTACAAGATATAAAACACAATATCTTTTACCCAAGTACTATAGAAATTTTAGATAAAGACTTTAAAACTATCAAAAAAGAAAAATTAAAATCAGATAATACCTCTTTAGATACAAAAGAAGTTACCTTAAAATTACCTACAGCTTTTGATAGAAAAGAGTTACCAGATACTTTTATTATAAGAATAACAAAAGCAGAAGTAGATGGAAAAAATACACTTGCATGCGATGAAATTATATTTAATTAAAAATTGATTAAATTTACAATAATGAAAAAAATATTTTTACTTCTACTAATAGCTATAACCTCACTTTCTTGTGAGTTTAGAAAGCCGGATATTGAAAATGTTCGAAAAACAAAAATGGAAATTATAGATCCAGAGCGTCACTATTATCCTATTTTAAGAGGTTCTGAAATTACTGCAGCTTATCAATTTTATAATAGAGGAAATGAACCTTTAATTATTTACGATGTACAAGCCTCTTGTGGTTGTATAGAAATTGATTTTCCAACAGGTTCTATTGGTAAAGATGATTTTGGCTATATTGTTTTAGATTACGATAGTGCCAAAAATATTGGTTATGTAGAGTTTTTTATTACCATTCGTGCAAATACAGAAAAAGATATTTTTACCACTATTAAATTTGATTTAAATGTAGTAACCTCTCCTCATTACACTCAAGATTATGAAGAAATTTACTTGCAAAGAAGAAAAGAAAATCTAGGTAATGAAGTAGATGGAGACTTAACTCAACAAGGCTATTATACAGATAATGAAAGAACAGTAAGATAGATTATAAAAAAATTAATTATGAAAGCAAAATACCAAAGTGTACTAGATTTAGGAGAAAAGTTAAACATTAAAAATGGTGATGTTAAAGAAGAAGATGGTAAGTTAAAAATCTGGGGAACTGCACATACACAATATGAAAAAGACCTTTTATGGGATGAAATTAAAGCTATTGGTGGTGATAATCCTAATGATTTAATGGCAGATATTAAGGTAGATGATAAATCTGTTTATGCTTATCATACTGTAGAAAAAGGAGAAACTTTAGGTAAAATTGCAAAACAGTATTATGGTAAACCAATGAAATATACAGAAATTTTTAAGGCTAATACAGGTATCTTAAAAAACCCAGATGTAATTCATCCAGGTCAAGAATTGGTAATTCCTAACATTTAAAATAAATAATAACATATTAAAACCGAAGTTTAAACTTCGGTTTTTTATTTTTGTAATATATTTATTATCCATGAAATCTAAAGAATACTATAAAAACTTAGATAAAAAATTTATAAAGCATTGGTCTAAAAAAAGAGATAGCAGAGTAAAATATACATTACTATACACTTCTTTTTTTGCTTTACCTTTATCAATTATATTGGGTATCAGTAATTTTGGTTTTAAGGGTTTAATATCTTTAAAGTTTTTATTGCTCTCTTTCTTAACGTTTATCATTTATGGTGTTTTTGTTTATTTTATAGAATACCAAGTTCAAGAAAAAAGGTTTCAAAAAATAATAAAAGAAAATCAAAATATTGATTAGTAACAATAAAAAAGCATTTGCCAAAGAACTCGTAAAAGCTTTTATAAAGCTCACAATTGCTGGAGTTTTAATTGGAGTTTTAAAAAAGTACGATTTAATAATTGCTATAATTTTAGTACTCAAAATAATTCATAACTGCTATAAAGAAATTATTAAACCAAAAGAAAAAAACTGGCTGCTTTTAGCAGGCATGTTATTAACAGGTTTTGGTGGTATAGTTGGTGAAACTTGGGGAGTAACTAAGGGTTTCTGGGAATATCATGAAGTTTCACGAGAAATTCCTCTCTGGGTTCCATTTGCTTGGATGTTAGCTTTCCATTATTTGTACAAACTAGAAAGTAATTTAATACCATACTTAAAACATCAAACGCAAAAAAATAAGATTATTTTAGCCATTATTTTAGCTTTAATATTACCTGCTTTTGGTGAGGTTATTACTATTCAATTAGGAGTTTGGACCTATTATTGGCCTTATCAAATTTTAGGAGTTCCTTTATATGCTTTTCTTTGTTTACTATTTGTACACATGTTAGTCTATGTAATTTTACATTACATCTGTAAAAAGTATAAAATAAGTGATATTGTGTACAACTAAAACTGCCAACAAACAATTCTTGTTACCTTATTTCCTTGGTGCATTGGTAGTACTTTAAAAGTTTGAACACCTAGTTTTTTAGAAGATGCTTTTAAACTCTCCACATTTTCTTTTTTAGACACCAAACTTGTAAACCACTTACTACTTTTTGGATACAAAGAGCTTTCATACAAATAGGTGTGTAAAAAAGCTTTTTCACCTCCAACATACCAAAGTTCATTATTATTTCCAGAAAAATTACGAACAGCATTATTGCCTAAATTCCTTGTTTTTCTTCTATTTGCACCTTGTGCTTCCTCTGCAGATTTATAAAAAGGAGGATTACACATGGTAGCCGAAAAAACCTCTGAATCTTCAAGAATACCTTTTAAAATATTGCTTTCATCTAATTGTTGACGCAATTCTATTTTATCAGTAAAATTATTGTCATCAATATTGTCTTGTGCAGTATCTAAAGCATTTAATTCAATATCTGTAGCAACAAAACTCCAATTGTATTCTGCAACACCTAAAAGCGGATAAATACAAGTAGCTCCTGTTCCTACGTCTAAAATTTTTATATTTTTTTCTGATGAAAGCAAATCAGCCAAATGATGAATGTAGTCTAATCTGCCAGGAATTGGAGGACATAGATTTTCATCAGGAAAATCCCAAACCGAAAGTTGTTCAAAAGAAAATAATAGGGCTTTATTAAGTTCTTTAACTGCTTTTGGATCTGAAAAATCGATTGTCAAATCATCATATTTATTTTTAAATACAAATGCTTTTAAGTTAGGATTTTTGGCAATTAAATCATCAAAATTATATCCTTTGTTAAATCTATTTTTGGGGTGAAGTCCTTTGTCTTTCATTACATTTCTAAAATTGTAAACTCAAGTTGCAAAGGTGCTAAATTATCTTTTAAAGCCTCTAAAAAAGCTGAACCATATTCTAAATAATATTCAGAAAAGTTTCGCTGGCGCTCTTCTAAAGATTGATTTGGTAAAATTTCATTTTGCAATACTGTAATTCTATCAACCAAATCTTTTTGTCTTCTTTTTTCTGCTTTCAACAACCTTTTTTCTAAGTTTTCTAATCCTTTAATTTGCTTACGTTCTTGAGCATTTACAGCATTAAGAAAGGTAATATCAGTTTTTTCTGCAACTTTCTTTAAATCTTTAAACTGGTTTTTTAAGAATTCTTTTTTATCACTAAAATCTGTTTCAATCTCAGTGTTTTCAACTACTTTATTAGATAGCAACTCAAACTGATCTAGAAAAATTTCTTCTTTAGTTATGTTAAGCTTGGCCAACTTTCTAGCTTGTTTTTCTGAAACTACTTGTACAGAATTACGCAATAATAAAATAGGAAAAGCAATAGCAACTTTATTAAAATAAGCTTTTAACTGCAGCCAATAAGCCAACTCTCCTCCTCCTCCAATATAACAAAGATTGGGTAAAATTACCTCTTGATATAATGGTCTCATGATTACGTTTGGCGAAAATGCTAAAGGGTTATTTTCAACTTCAGCTAAAATTTCTTCTTTAGTAAATGCAATAGTGGTGTTAATTACTTTGTATAAACCATCTTCAAAAACAATACGCTCTCTAAAGTCGTCTCCTAAATAAAACAAGTTAATTTCTCTTGGATTCACTTGAATTTTATAATTCTCTTCAAGAGCTTCAATAGTTTTAGAAACAGCTGCAAAAGATGTTCCTTGTTCTAATTCTTCTTTAACAAAAGGAGAGAATAGTTGTTTTAACGCTGTATCATCTCCATCTACAATTACCAAACCATAGTCTGCAAATATTTTATTCGCTATAAAACGAGTAGCATCAGCTAAGTTTTTATGGTTTAAATAGCCTTTAGTAAAAAGTTTTTTTAAATATTCTGCATTTTTAGAGTTTCCAAGATGATTTGAAAAAACTTTAAAAACATCATCTAAACCCTCTGTAGAAAAACGACCAACTGCTCCACCATCTTTGCTATTCCATGTTACTTTTTTGCCATCAAAATTAAAGTAATTTATTTCGTCAAAATCATGATCTTCTGTTGCCATCCAATAAACTGGTACAAAATTCTGTTCAGGAAACTTTTCTGACAATTCTTCACACAAATTAATGGTAGAAAATATTTTATATAAAAAATATAAAGGTCCAGTAAATAAGTTTAATTGATGACCTGTTGTTATTGTAAATGTATTTTTATCTTCTAGTAAAGCTATATGTGCATTGGTTTTTGAAGAAGCCTCAAAGCCTTCATATTGTTTTTCTAATGCGTTTTTTAAAATTGATCTATGAACATCAGAAAATGAATTTTGCTTTTCTTGAATTTGCTTTTTAAAGCCTTCTAGATTAGGAAAGTTATTGTAAAATGAATTTATTTTATCATTTTTCTCTAAATAATCATGCATTATATCAGAAAAGAAACCTGTTTTTTGAAAAGGAATGTGTTTAATTTTTACCATAGAGACACATTTATTTTATAACATTCAGAGTCTGACATAGAAATCATATAATTGGTTTAATTTTCGATAAAAATACAACTATTTTATAGCAAGTTAAAAAATGAAAATCAATCTAACATATATTTAACGCCTTTAAATTTTACAGATATCAAATACTAAAATTTATTCCTTATTTTTGATAAAAATCAAAACTTATTTCATGAAAATTAAAGCTATCTTTTTATCCTGCTTTTTAGTCTCAATTTCTGTTTTTTCACAATCTATTAAATCGCCTTCTGAGTTTTTAGGTTATGAAATTGGGTCTCGTTTTACAAGACATCATAATGTTGTAGATTATTTTGAGTACGTAAGTAAAACATTATCAAACGTTAAACTCGAAAAATATGGTGAAACAAATGAGCACAGACCTTTGTATGTAACTTACGTTTCTTCTCAAGAAAATATAAATAATTTAGAGGAAATTAGAACTGCTAATCTTTCGCAAACAGGAATCTTAACAAACAAATCAACAAATAAAAAAGCCATAGTTTGGTTAAGTTACAATGTTCATGGAAATGAAGCTTCAAGTACAGAAGCTTCTATGCTAACACTTTACGAATTGGTTACTTCTAAAAAAGATTGGTTAGAAAATACTGTGGTTATCATAGACCCTTGTATAAATCCTGATGGAAGAGATCGTTATGTAAACTGGTACAATCAAGTAAAAAGTACGCCTTACGATATTACTCAAACTGCCAAAGAACACAATGAACCTTGGCCTGGAGGAAGACCAAACCATTATTTATTCGATTTAAATAGAGATTGGGCTTGGGCTACACAAGTTGAAAGCCAACAAAGAATTAAAATTTATAATAAATGGATGCCTCATATTCACGTAGATTTTCATGAACAAGGTATTAATAGTCCATATTATTTTGCACCAGCTGCAGAACCTTTTCATGAGGTAATTACAGATTGGCAACGTGATTTTCAAACAGCAATTGGTAAAAACCATGCAAAATATTTTGACAAAGAAGGATGGTTGTATTTTACAAAAGAAAGTTTTGACTTACTGTATCCAAGTTATGGAGATACCTACCCAACTTTTATGGGCGCAATTGGTATGACTTATGAACAAGCAGGTCATGGAAGAGCTGGTTTAGGTATTCAAACTGATGAAGGTGAAGTTTTAACTTTAAAAGATAGAGCAACTCACCATAAAACTACAGGTTTATCTACAGTAGAAATTGCTTCTAAAAATGCTGAAAAACTAAACACAGAATTCAAAAAATACTTTGATAACTCAAATTTAACTTATAAAAGTTTTGTGCTTAAAAATGAGAATCAAGATAAAATAAATCGTTTAAAAGCATTATTAGATAAACATGAAATTAGCTATGCAAATGCTGAAAATGGCAGCGTAAAAGGATATAGCTTCTATTCTCAAGAAGATGAAAAAATGAATGTTTCTAATTCAGATTTGGTTATTCATACAGATCAACCAAAAGGAAAAATGGTAAATGTGTTGTTTGAACCTTCAGCAAAATTAGCAGATTCGCTTACTTATGATATTACAGCTTGGTCTTTGCCTTATGCACATGGTTTTAAAGCAATTGCATCAAAATCTAAAGTTGCCACTGTTGCTACTAAAAATAATGTAAAGGTTAGTAATTCCATAGATAAAAATGCTTATGCTTATATTTCTAAATGGAATAGTTTAAAAGATGCAACCTTTTTAGGTGATTTATTACAGCACAATATTACACCTCGTTTTTCTGAAAAGCCATTTTCTATTAGTGGAAAAACTTTTGAAAGAGGGTCTTTAATCATTTTAAGAAATGATAATAGAACTAATAATTTTGATGAAAAATTATTAGAAATTGCCAACAAACATAACCGTCAATTAACAACTACATCAACTGGTTTTGTAAATTCTGGATTAGATTTTGGTTCAGGTTCTGTAAAACCAATCAACCAACAAAAAGTGGCTTTATTATCTGGAGAAGGTACTTCTTCTTTAAGTTTTGGAGAAATATGGCACTTTTTTGAAACTGAGTTAAAATACCCTGTAACCATTATTGATTCTGATTATTTTGGTGGTGTAAACTTTACTGATTTTGATGTTATTATTTTACCAAATGGTTATTACAGTAGGGTTTTAAACAGTTCTACTTTAAATAAACTTACCAGTTTTGCACGTTCTGGAGGAACTGTAATTGCAATTGGAAGTGCTTTAAATAGTTTTGCTGATAAAAAAGGATTTGCCTTAACAAGAAAAAAGAATGAGGATACAGATGATGATAGTGCAAATTTAACACCTTATGCTGAGCAAGAAAGAGAAAGTGTAGCAAACTTAATTACAGGAGCTATTTTTAAAAGTAAGGTAGACAATACACATCCTTTAGGTTTTGGTTACAACAACGAGTATTTTTCTTTAAAGCTTGGTAGTTCTTCTTACAATTACTTAAAAAGTGGTGTAAATGTTGCCTATTTTGATGAATCTGCAAAAAATATTTCTGGTTATGCAGGTAGTAAAGCTGTTAAAAATATTCCAGAATCTTTATTGTTTGGCTCAGAAAGAAAAGGACGTGGAAGCTTTGTGTATATGGTAGACAATCCTTTATTTAGATCTTTTTGGGATAATGGAAAATTATTTTTAGCGAATGCTGTTTTTCTACTAAACTCAGATATTTTAAAATAAAACAACACTAGTTTTCAAACAAAAACAAAGCCTCTTTAATTTAAAGAGGCTTTGTTTTTTTTAAAACTTATGTTTTATTTTCTTTTCTGATGTAAAGGAACTGGCTTTTCTTGTTTTTTAACAGGTGTTCCATACAAATCATAATCTCCTGCTTCATGAATTTTTACATCTATAAATTCACCTATTTTTATGTAATGTTCTTTGGCATCTACCAAAACATCATTATCTACATCTGGTGAATCGTATTCTGTTCTTCCATAGAAATACTCACCATCTTTTCTATCAAACAAACAACGAAAAGTTTTTCCTATTTTTTGTTGATTCAATTCCCAAGAAATTTGAGATTGAACTTCCATAATTTCATTTACACGTTTAAACTTCACATCATCTGGCACATCATCTTCTAAAACGTAAGCTCCAGTATTTTCTTCGTGTGAATATTGAAAAGCGCCCAATCTTTCAAAACGCATTTCTTCTACCCAATCTTTTAATTCTTGAAACATTTCTTCTGTTTCTCCAGGATAACCTACAATAAGCGTAGTTCTAATTGCCATTTCTGGAACAACTTCTCTAAATTTATGAATTAAAGCCGTTGTTTTTTCGTGAGTTGTTCCTCTTTTCATCGATTTTTTAACAACTCAGTATTTATATGCTGTAAAGGAATATCTAAATAATTACAAACTTTAGGCTCACGTTTCATTACCTCTAACACATCCATAGGGAAACCAGTTGGAAACGCATAATGCATTCTAATCCACTCTATTCCTTCTACTTTGGTTAATGCTTCTAGTAATTGTGCTAAAGCTCTTTTTTTGTAAATATCTAAGCCATAATAGGTTAAATCTTGCGCAATTAGCATTATTTCTTTAATACCTTTTGCAGCTAATTTTGTAGCTTCTGTAACAATATCTTCAATTGGTGTAGATTTGTGTTTACCACGCATTAAAGGTATAGCACAAAAAGAGCAAGGTCTATCACAACCTTCTGCAATTTTTAAATACGCATAATGTTTTGGAGTAGTTGTTAAACGTTCTCCAATTAACTCATGCTTGTAATCTGCTTCTAATACTTTTAAAAGATTTGGCAAATCGTGAGTACCAAAATATTGATCTACATTCTGAATTTCTGCTTCTAAATCTGGTGTGTAACGCTCACTTAAACACCCAGAAACAAAAACCTTATCTATTTCACCAGCTTCTTTTCTTTGTGCATAATGTAAAATAGTATCTATAGATTCTTCTTTTGCTTTACCAATAAAACCACATGTGTTAATTACAACAATATTCCCATCGTCGTTTTCATCTTCATGAACAACATTTTTACCATTAGCTTTTAACTGCCCCATTAAAACTTCACTATCGTAAACGTTTTTTGAGCAACCTAAAGTAACTACGTTGATTTTATTTTTTTTTATGGTTTTTGTACGCATTTCTGTTCTAATTTAAGCAAGTGCAAAAATACGCTTTTTTAAAAGATTGCTATTCTTATTAGCGATAGTTTTCTGGCATTTTTCTCACTTTTGTTAATTGCTCAAAAGCATAGCCCAATTCTAATAAATTTCTTTCGTCAAAAGGTTTACCTACAAAGGTTAAACTTATTGGTTCTCCAGAAGTTTTGTAACCCATAGGTACTGTTAATGTTGGATGAAATGATACTGCAGCAATACCTGAATGATAATTATTAATTGATAAAATAGCATCTAAATTTTCACTTTCTAGTGCTTGTAAATACTTTTCACCTTCTGCTTTTAAGTTTGCTTTTATTACTTCTAATTCCTCTAAAGTGGTTTCATCTGCAACAATGCCGTTAAATAATTGTTGACCATAAGGTGCTCTAAGCAAAGAATCTTGTCTATTAAATGCTACAACATCAGTCACACTTTTTACTGCAACAGCTTTGTCTGCACTTGTGCTTAAGTATTTAGGCAAATCATACTTCATATCAATATTAAGAAGGGTAGTAAAACCATTAAATGAAATTTCTGGTGGGGTAATTTCTACAAGTTCAACACCAACTTTTTTCATTTTCTCTATGGTTGATGCATAAATACTGTCTGACAGTAACGATTTTAAAACACCTATTCTTTTTCCCTCAAAACTTGTAGGAAATCCGTTTTGATAATATTCTTCATCTAATTCTTTAGAGGCACTGTCCTCTTTATCAAAACCACGCATGGCATTCATAAAAATAGCATTATCAACAACGTTTTTAGTCATTGGTCCTGGGGTATCTAAAGTTGATGAAATAGGTACAATTCCTGTTCTACTCAATACGCCAATAGTTGGTTTTAAACCCACCACAGAATTTTGACTAGAAGGTGATGTTATTGAACCTGATGTTTCTGTACCTACAGCTGCTACTGCAAAATTAGCTGCAACTGCTACTCCACTTCCTGCAGAACTACCTCCTGTTTCAAAAACAGCTCTTCCATAAGGATTTAAGGTTTGCCCACCAACAGCTGAATATCCTAAAGGGCAACCCGAACAGAAAAAATACGCCCATTCACTTAAGTTTACTTTTCCTAAAATTAATGCTCCACTTTGTTTTAACTTTTCCACAATAAAAGCATCTTCTGTGTTTTTGTTATCTGCTAAAGCCAAAGCCCCTGCAGTTGTTGGCATTGCTATTGTGTTGATGTTATCTTTTAACAACACTGGCATACCATACATAGAAAATTCTGAAACATTCTCTTTATTAGCATCTTTAGCTCTTGCTTCGTCAACCACATTTGGGTTTAAGGCAATAATACTGTTTAAAGATAAGGTTGAATCACTTTCAAACTTTCGAATTCTATATAAATAAAATAACGTCAATTTTTCATAAGACAAGCTCCCCTCTTTTACAGATTTTTGTAATGTAGGAATATCTTGTTCTAAAATTAATGACTTTAAACTTTCATAATCCTCTTCAGAAAAATAAGCTAATGCTTCATGAAATGGTTCAAAAACCTGATTCATATCTAAAGTTTTAGATTGAAAAAGTTTGAATTGCATTCTACTATTTTTATGCTTTTTTTGAGCCTCTAATTCAGCAGTTTCATCGTATTTTTTAAAGACTACTTCTGGCTGTTTTTCATTAGTATTACAAGCAACAAAAGCAAGAATTGTAACTAAAAATAAAAGTGATTTTTTCATTATTATAAGTTTGATTCTCAAATATAAGAAACAAAATACACCTATTGCAAAAACAATAATTACTTTCATGCTCTTTTTCAACCTAATTTTCGTCATTTAGAAACAAAAAACAGCAATAAAAAATGCATCCTTACGCAACTTTTACTCCATCAGTACGCAACTTCAACTGCATACGGACGCAGTAAAAGTTGCATACGGATGCAGTTTGGCACAAAAAAGCATAAAAAAACCTCAATAACTTATAGCTATTCAGGTTTAAATTGTTTTTTATTAAAAATAACGTTTATGAAATAATTCTAAGTTCTAAAAAGAGTTTAGATTTAAGTAAGGTTACTTAAAAAAAGAATCTACAAACTCTACTTTATTAAATACTTGCAAATCGTCTACGCCTTCACCTACTCCAATATATTTTACAGGAATTTGAAACTGATCTGATATACCAATAACAACGCCTCCTTTTGCTGTACCATCTAATTTTGTAACGGCTAAACTTGTTACTTCTGTAGCTTTGGTAAATTGCTTGGCTTGTTCAAAAGCATTCTGACCTGTAGAACCATCTAAAACTAATAAAACATCATGTGGTGCTACATCTACCACTTTTTGCATAACACGTTTTATCTTGGTAAGCTCATTCATTAAGTTCACTTTGTTGTGTAACCTACCAGCTGTATCTATAATTACAACATCTGCTTTCTGTTTTACTGCTGATGTTAAGGTATCAAAAGCAACAGAAGCAGGATCTGAACCCATTTCTTGACGTATAATTGGTACATCTGTTCTATCTGCCCAAACTTGCAATTGGTCTATGGCTGCTGCTCTAAAAGTATCTGCGGCTCCTAAAACCACTTTTAAGCCTTGTTTTTTAAATTGACTTGCTAATTTACCAATGGTAGTCGTTTTACCTACACCATTAACACCAACAACCATTAAAACATAAGGCATTTTAACACCATCTTTTGTTGGAATTTCTGGAATAGTAAAATCAGTTTCATTGCCGACATTAGTTTCAGAAAGTAAACCCGCAATTTCTTCTCTTAAAATTAAATTTAGTTCGTCTGTACCAACATATTTATCTTTGGCAACTCTTGCTTCAATTCTATCAATAATTTTTAGTGTGGTATTTACACCAACATCAGAAGCTACTAAAACTTCTTCTAAATTATCTAAAACATCATCATCTACTTTAGATTTACCTGCAACAGCTTTAGATAATTTACCAAAGAAACTTTCTTTAGTTTTCTCTAAACCTTTATCTAAGGTTTCTTTTTTTTCTTTTGAAAATATTTTTTTAAAAAAACTCATTTTTCGAGTTGTTATAGTTGATTATATTAAAATACTTGTCTAAAATGATACCAAACTAAATACATGCCAAATTGGCTGATAATAAAATCTTTTTACAGACAAGTTGCGTTAGGGATTGAAGCGATATCCTTTTTATTGTCAGTGATTTTAGTTTTGTAAAACTTTTAAAATCAACAAGTTTAAATTACAAAAAGCTTATATAGCTTACATAAATTACCATTACAACTGATAATAAAAAAGATGTAGCGTAAAGCCCGACCTTTTTAGGTAACGCCCAAAAATACGTAATTAGAATACAAAAAAAAACTACTTTCTAATATTAGAAAGTAGTTTTACTATATTGTAAGCTAAATAATTATTTTTTAGCTAAAAACTTATCAACTTCTGATGGATCCATAATTGCTTCTACAAACATGTAAGCTCCTGTTTTTGGAGATTTTACCATCTTGATTGCTTTACTTAATCTTTTTGATCCTGTTTGTAACGATGCTACTGATTTTTTTGCCATTGTAAAAATGTTTTTAATCTATGTGCTCTGTTCTGAGTTCTAGATTGTTGAATTACTTAATTTCTTTGTGAACAGTCATTTTCTTTAAGATAGGATTGAATTTTTTAATTTCCATTCTATCTGGAGTGTTCTTCTTGTTCTTAGTTGTAATGTATCTAGAAGTACCTGGTTGACCAGTTGCTTTATGCTCTGTACATTCTAAAATTACCTGAACTCTGTTTCCTTTTTTTGCCATCTCTGTATGATTTTTTTAGCTAAAACTACTTATTTTGTTAAAAAACCGTTAGCTCTTGCTTCTTTTATAACTGCAGAAATTCCTTTCTTGTTAATATTTTTTAAAGCTGATGCAGATACTTTTAAAGTCACCCATTTATCTTCTTCTGGAATATAAAAACGCTTGGTCATTAAATTAGCGTCGAATGTTCTTTTAGTTCTGTTCATGGCATGAGAAACGTTGTTTCCTACCATTGCTTTTTTTCCTGTTAATTCACAAACTCTAGACATCTTCTTAGACAGTTTTATAGTGTTATTTCTAAACGAGGTGCAAATCTACAAATAAATCTACTTTTGAACAAAACAAATTTGTGAATTATTTTAATATTTCTTTATGAAGTAGTTCTAATGCTTTATTTACTGTTTTATCTATTACTCTTTCTCTTGGTTTTCCAAAATTAAACTCCTCTACAACAATATTAGAGTTTGTTGCTATTGCTATAAAAACCACCCCAACACTTTTATCGTTACTATCTGTTGTTGGCCCAGCATTTCCTGTAACTGCAATTGCATAATCTGTTTTTAAAAGCTGTTTTACACCTTGCACCATTTCTTTAGCTACAGAAGCACTTACTGTAGTATGTTTTTGTATTGTAGATTTTGAAACATTTAATAAAGTGTTTTTTATGGTAGCAGTGTAAGCTACAATACTGCCTTTAAAATAAGAAGACGACCCTGGAACAGCTACTAATGTTGCAGCAACTTTACCACCAGTTAAACTTTCTGCAGTAGCTAAGGTTTGTTTTTTATCCTTTAAAAGAATACCTATTTTTTGTTCTAGCTTACCATCGTCATCAAAACCACTTATAATGTCTGGTAGTAAACTGTACAATATTGCTATTTGTTCATCTAATTGTTTTTCTAAAACATCTTTTTTATTACCTCTTGCTGTTAATCGTAAACGCACTCTACCATAATTGGGTAAATAGGCTAACTTTATAGAAGCAGGTAAATTATTTTCAAAATCTTCTATTCTTTCTGCTACTACACTTTCTCCTTGTCCATAAGTCATTATAGTTTTATGTAAAATAAATGGTAGTTGAAATTGATCTTGAATTCTTGGTAAAACTTCATGTTTTAATAACCCTTTCATTTCATTTGGAACGCCAGGTAATGAGACGAAAACTGTATTATTTTCAAAAAACCACATACCAGACGCTGTTCCATATAAGTTTTTTAAAACAGTTGCTTTTTGAGGCAACATAGCTTGTAATCGATTTGATTCTCCAAAAGGTATGTTATATTTAGCAAACAACGATCTTATATGATCTACAACAGTTTCATTTAATAATAAGGTATCATTAAAGTATTCTACAATAGTGTGTTTGGTAATATCATCTTTTGTTGGTCCTAAACCTCCTGTTATTATAACAATATCTGCCCTTTCTTCTGCTTCTTTAAGCGCATTTAGAATGTGTTGTTTATCATCTTGAATTGATGATATTTGGTATACAGAAACACCAATTTTATTGAGCTCAGTCCCAATCCATTGTGAGTTGGTATCTACAATTTGCCCTATTAAAATTTCATCTCCAATAGTTATAATTTCTGCCTTCATCTTAAAAGATTAATATTAGCTTACTATTTTACTTTAATTCGAAAAGCTTCATTACCAGCAATTACACCTTTTAAAATATCGTTTTCAGAAACCTTACCTACACCTGCAGGTGTACCAGTAAAAATAATATCTCCTTTTTTTAAAGTAAAGTATTGAGAAATGTAAGCAATAAGTTCATCTACTTTCCAAAGCATGGCATTTGTGTTCCCATCTTGTACAAGTTCATCATTCTTATATAATTGAAACTTTAAATTTTCTAAATCAAAATCTTCTTTAACATAAAATTCGCCTATAACTGCACTACCATCAAAAGCTTTTGCTTTTTCCCAAGGTAAACCTTTCTCTTTACATTTAGCCTGTATGTCTCTAGCAGTAAAATCAATACCTAAACCAATTTCATCATAATACTTATGTGAAAACTTGGCATCAATATGCTTACCTACTTTATTGATTTTTACTAAGACTTCTACTTCATAATGAACATCATTAGAAAAAGGAGGAATAAAAAAAGGATTTTTACGTGGTAAAATAGCAGAGTCAGGTTTTAAAAACACAACTGGATGAGTTGGTTTTTCGTTTAACAACTCTTCTATATGTTTTGTATAATTACGACCAATACAAATAATTTTCATTTAGCTTAGAATTTAAAAAACAAAAATAATGAGAATTAAATAAAATATAATCTATCTGATATAAAATCAAGAAAAACAATAATAAAACAAACGATAAAAGACTTATTTCTAACACATTAAGATAAATAAGATACCAAAAAAAAAGAAATTAAAAACACGTAAATATTTCACCTTCAGTGCTTTATCTAAATAAAGCGATTAAAAAAACAAAATAACAGTTCAAAACTTGTAAAAGAATAAAATTGTAGCTTTATTTGCACTTAATAAAAAGTGAAAATATTTAAATTATTGAAAGAATTTGTTTAGTTCTTAAATATTTTAGTATTTTTGCTTGAATTATTTTTAATAATCTTTTTAAAAAAAACACGTTTATATGAAATAGAAATGAAAAAAGAAATTTAAAAATAGGAGAAAATCCTAGTGACTTTTTAATTAAAGAGTAGTTAAAAACGAATAGGTACAATAACTTTAAAGTTATAACAAATAGAATTACAAGATAATATGCTCCTTAACATGGCATATTAAATTTAATAGATAATAGAATGTTAATTAAACTAAAAATTAAAAAAATGAAAAAAATTTTACTGATGGTTATGGCTGTTGCCTTAACAGGAAGCTTTACTTCATGTGTGGATAATGAAATACCAGATGAGGTAACTGCAATTTATGAAGGTCAAGGTGACCTATTAGCAGCACAAGCTGCATTATTAGAGGCTCAGTCTGCTGAGGCGTCTGCAAGAGCAGCAAACTTAGAGGCTCAAGCTGCTTTTCAACAAGCTTTAGCTGATGCTGAAGTTGCAAGAACTGAAATGCAAAGAATTCAAAATGAGTTAATGTTAGCTTCTAACGAAATTGAGTTAGAAAGATTACAAGCTCAATTAGAAGTTCAAAGAGCTCAATACGCTCAACAAATTGCTAGTGCAGAATTACAAGCTGAAAGAGATAGAATTGCTGCAGAACAAGCTCAATTACAGTGGGAACAAACACAAGCAACTTTACAAGCTGCTATCGCTGCTGCTGCTGAAGCACAGGTACAAGCTGCTTACAATAGCTACTTATCTGCAATTTCTACTTACAACGGTTTAGTTGATCAAGAAATTAATCAAAGATTAGCTGTATTAAATCAAATGGATGTAATTAACGACGGTATGATTACTGATGCTGCAACACTTGCAGGATTAGAAGCTGCTGTTGAAGCTGAACAAACTATGATTGCTGACTTAGAAGCACAAGTAAGTGACTTAGAAGGTTTATTAGTTACTGGAACAGTTGCTGATTACAATGCTCAATTAGCTGCTTATAAAGAAAGAATTGCTGAAATTGCTGCTACTCTTAATGAGTGGGAAATTGCAGTTGAATTAGCAGACCAAGAATTAGTTGCTGCTCAAGCAGAAGTAACTGCAACTGGTGCTGATGATGTTATGGCAGATTACAACGCTTTACAAGCAATGCATAACAATGTATTATTTGGGGGTGGTACTTACGCTGGTTTAGAAGCTGACAGAAATGCTGTTGTTGCTGCTGAAGCTAATGTAGAAGCTCAAGAAGATGATATTGCTGAATTACAAGATATCGTTGATAATTATGATACTAAGTTAGCTGATTTTGAAGCTGCTGTTGCTGCTGCTGAAGCTGCTGAAGCTGCTGCTGACGCTGATGTTGCTGCTGCTATTACTGCAGAAGCTGCTGCAGAAGCTGCTCATGATGATGCAATTACTGCTGTTACAAATGCAAACAGTGACTTAAGTGATGTACAAGCAATGTTAACTACTGCTAATACAGATTTAGATGCTGCTGCTGTTGCTTTAGCTAATGCAATTGCTGCTCAAACAGATACAACTCCGTTTGAAAATGCTGTAACTGCTGCTGAAGCTGCTGTTGTAACTGCACAAACTGAATATGATAATTTTAAAACTATTTTTGACGCAGACCCTGCTGGTTCTACTGTTATAGATGGTGGTATTGATGGTTTTATTGGTAACGATGGTGACGCAAGTCCAACAAGTTACAGAAGAATTGATGCTGTAAATGCAGGTGGTGAAGCAACTCTTGCAGCTACTACATTTGCAACTCTTCCTGCTGGTGAAGCTGCTACAGCTGTTGCTTGGGATAACTTTACAAATGCAGATGTTGGATTATATTATGACATTGAAGCTGATGATGCTCCTGCTGTTGATAACGTTGTTTTGTTACAAAACGCTGCAGATGCATTAGATAATGCAAAAGCTGCTGTTGTAACTGCAGAAAATAATTTAGAAAACGTAATTGACGCAAATGATATTTCTGATGAACAAGCAGATTATGATGCTGCTGCTGCATTCTTTGCAAATGCAGAAGCTGAAGTAGCTGCTGCTGAAGCTGCTGTTGCTGCTGCTGTTGCTGCTGAAGCTGCTGCTGAAGATGCTGAAGATGATGCTGAAGATGCTGTTGTTGCTGCTCAAACTGCACAAACTACTGCTCAAGGTAATACTGCTGCTGCTAATGCTGCTTTAACTACATTTGAAAACTCTACTGAAACTGAGTACCAAGATCAATTACAAGGTGCAATTGCTGATTTAGAATTTTTAGCTGATACTTTAGCTGATGCTGAAGCTACTTTAGCTGCAAATGTTGCTTTATCAGATGAATTAGCTGCTCAAATTGCTGCTGGTCCAGTATTTACTGCTGAACAAACTGCTGCAGTTGAAGCAAGAGATGAAGCTCAAATGGCTAAAGATGCATTATTAGCTTTAGAAGCTCCATTATTACAAGAAGATAATAACTTAGATGCTTTAGTAACTATTGTTGAAGGTATTTTAAATACTTCTGCTGCTAACTTTGATGCAGGAAACAATTCTAAAGAAGCTATCGAAATGGCTATTGAAGGTTTAATGAATCAAATAGATACTGCTCAAGCTGCTTTAGCAACTGCACAAGATAATGTTGCTTTATTTACAGATGGTAGTGCTGCTGCTCAAGCTGAATTAGAAAGAAGAGAAGCTACATTAGCTGCTACTCAAGCTTTAGTTGAAGCATGGCAAGCAAGAGTTGATAGAAGATTAGCGATTTTAGAAGCTTTATTATAAAATTTCTTTAAGGATAAAAAATGGGGCTAGGCAACTAGCCCCTTATTAAACAAAATTAAAAACCTTTAAAGAATAACAATTATGAAGAAAAATTTATTATTTACATTTTTAGTATTCCTTTCTTTAGCTATTTCAGCTCAAGAAAAAGAAACTAATGGTGAAGATAAAAGTGTAAGACCATTAAAAAGGAACTTCACAGTTGGTATTAGTATGGGAAATAGTCCATTTTTTAACAATGGATTAAACCTAAGAAGTGGAAACAACATTTCTGGTGATCCTACTACAGCTCCAATTAATCTTAGAGATAATTCTTTAGTGAATATGGTAGGGGTTGATGTTAGATATTTTGTAACTAACAATTGGGCTGTTACTTTTTCTGGAGCGTTGTCTTATAACGAGACACCTGTAGGTTTAGCAATTCCTGCTGTTGTAGATGGAACAGGTAACATCATTGTACCTGGTTACGATGCAACAGAGCAAGAAAGTAATATGAACTTTACTTATGCAATTGGTGCTAACTACTTTTTCAATTACAAGAAAAATGATAAAATTATGCCTTATTTAGGTTTATCACTTCCTGTAAGTCATGCAAGAGTATCTTCTTACAATCCTACTATAACAAATGGTCAACCAGTTCAATTGGGACAATCTCATGTTGAAGCTTTTGGAATGGGTGCACAAGTTGTTGCTGGATTAGATTATTACATTGCAGATGGAATTTTCTTAGGAGCTAGTATTAGACCAGTTTCTTTTATGTACGTAAGTAACAAAAGATACCCAGGTCCTGGACTTTTATCAAAGAAAACACAAAGCTATAATTTTTCAACTTTCGTTCAACCAATGTTAACGTTAGGATTTAAATTATAATACTTTATAAATAGATTTTATTAATTAAAATTCTATTAAATAGGCTGTCCTTATTAAAGGGCAGCTTTTTTTATGGAGTAAACTTTCCTAAAAAAAAGATTCCCTATGGAATCCATTTTTTAGGAAAGTTTGGCTTTCTCTTTTCTAAAAATGCATCTCTACCCTCTTTAGCTTCATCTGTCATATATGCTAAACGTGTTGCTTCACCAGCAAAAACCTGTTGTCCAACCATTCCATCATCTGTTAGATTCATGGCAAACTTTAGCATTTTTATTGATGTTGGCGATTTATCTAAAATTTCTTGCGCCCATTCAAAAGCAGTACTTTCTAATTTTTCATGAGGAATAACCGCATTTACCATTCCCATTTCATAAGCTTCTTGTGCAGAATAGTTTCTACCCAAAAAGAAAATTTCCCTTGCCTTTTTTTGACCAACCATTTTTGCTAAATATGCAGAACCATAACCACCATCAAAAGATGTTACATCTGCATCTGTTTGTTTAAAAATAGCATGTTCTTTACTTGCTAACGTTAAATCGCAAACAACATGTAAACTATGACCACCACCAACTGCCCAACCAGGAACTACAGCAATAACCGCTTTTGGCATAAAACGAATTAATCTTTGCACTTCTAATATATTTAAACGATGATAACCATCATCACCAACATAACCTTGATGACCTCTTGCCTTTTGATCTCCTCCAGAACAAAAAGAATACACTCCATCTTTTGTACTTGGCCCTTCTGCAGAGAGTAAAACTACTCCAATTGAAGTATCTTCTCCTGCATCATAAAATGCTTCATATAACTCTTTGGTTGTTTTTGGACGAAAAGCATTTCTTACATTAGGTCTATTAAAAGCAATTCTAGCAACACCATTACATTTTTTATAAGTAATATCTTCGTATTCTTTAACTGTTTTCCATTCTGGTTGTGTCATATTTTTGTATTTTAAACGTTACTAATGTACAGAAATACATTACTTACAAAAATAAACATTCTATTTTATGATTAAGAATACACTTTCATTTATATTTTTCCTTTTTTGTATAACAGCTTTTACACAAAGTAGTATGCAAAAAAAACTAAATTCAGATATTTTAGGGGCTAAAAGGAATATACGTATATATATTCCTGAAGGATATGAAAGAGATAGTCTAAAAAACTATCCTTTAACTGTAGTATTTGATGAAGAATATCTTTTTGACGCATTTGTTGGAAATTCAGTTTTATTTGCAAAAAAAGATAAGGCTCCTAAACAAATAGTAGTTGGAGTATCTATGGAAACAACAAAGGGAAAAGATGTTTCTTTTGATAGAAACTCAGGTAGATTAACCTCTACAGCTAATAATTTTTACAATTTTATTCGTGATGAAGTAAT
Source organism: uncultured Polaribacter sp. (assembly GCA_964565055.1). GTDB lineage: Bacteria > Bacteroidota > Bacteroidia > Flavobacteriales > Flavobacteriaceae > Polaribacter. Next base: position 123,947 of record CAZMDC010000004.1, read on the forward strand.
TTTTTACATGGAAAGTAATTACAGAACCTCTCCTTTTATAAGTCTTGTGGGTTATGGTTATTCTGCGAACTTAGTCAGTCATTTTTTAAAAGAAGACACTGCTTTTATTAATTCTTTTATTTGTATAAATCCAAATTTTTCTGATTTTATTGGAGCACAATTACAATCTTATAATCTACAAAAGTTTGCTAAAGAAGACAACACGTTTTATATCTACTTAAATAATTCATCATCTTTTTCTAGTGATAAACAGGTTGAAATAAATCAAATTCAGAAAGGTTTATCATCATTAGAAATTAAAAACCTTAATGTAATTGATGATACTATTGAAACTTCGAGTTCAGTTTCTGCTATTAGTGAAGCTATTCCAAGAGCTTTGACTAAAGTTTTTGGTGTGTATTCTGCCATTTCTAAAGAAGAATTTGATAAAAACATTAAAGACCTTTCTCCTGAAGACGCCATTACTTATTTAGAAAACAAATATATTGAAATTGAATTTTTATTTGGCACTAATCTAGGCATTAGAGAAAAGGATATTTATGCAATTGAAAACATTATTATAGAAAAAGAAAATGGTGATAAATTAAGAGATTTTGGTAAAATGATTCTGAAATTATTTCCTAGCTCTCCTTTAGGTGATTATTACATAGGCAGGTATTACGAATCTGGTAAAATGTTTAAAAAAGCACTAAAATATTATAAAATTGGCTATGGTAAAATGGATCCTTCAGATAGAAATGCAGATGCTTTTTACGAAAATATTTTAAGATTAGGAGGACAGTAAAATGCGTCTATTCTTTAGGTAAAAAACGATACGTAAACCCTGCCCCTAAAAATAAACCATCATTATCACCTATTTGAAAATCTAATTGAAAATTGTTGTGTACCAAATAATAAAAACCTGTATCAAAAGATAAACTTAAAGCATTATCAATTTGACCAAAAGATTCTAAAAATACTCCGAAATTTTCATGGATAGCATAAGTGATATTAAAAACATACAAGCCTGTAGTAGTAAAGTTTTCATCAAAATTTGCTCCTAAATTTACTGTCCAACTCAATTTTTCTGTAAAATTACTACTTAGAGTATATATGACCTGAGAACCAAATTCAATATTATCAATAGGTAAGTTTAGAGATAGTTGTAATGCTGATGAAAACCTACTCTCCACTTTATTTAAGCGAATTCTAGATCCTAAAGAAAAAGTAGACAATTGATTATTGCCATTTTGAGCTGTGTATGCAATGCCAGAATTTAGTTCAACTGAATTTGAAATTCCGTATCTAAAATAAGAGTTTAGTAAAAAAACATCAGAAGTATTCAAAAAATCTACTCCTGGTTGTATTTGAAAAACAGTATTGCCCACCAAATTTGATGAAAGTGCTTGACCTGGCCTATCTGAAGACAAACTACTTTCATTTTGAGCAAAAGTAGCAGATGTTATCAATAAAAATAGAATTACAAGTGAATGCTTCATGTTACTCCTTTATCAACTCTATTCTATCTTCTTTAATTTCAATCAATTTTTGCTTGTATAAATTACCAACCGCTTTTTTAAATGCTTTTTTACTCATTTTCATATGAAAACGAATAGCATCTGGAGAACTTTTATCTGTTAATAATAAAAAACCTTCTCTACTATCTTTTAACTTTTGGAGTACTTTATCTACATCAGCATCAATAACATTTCTAAAACCTTGTGGTCTTAATGACACATCTATTTTGCCATCTTCACGAATTTTTTTGATATAGCCAGTAACCTCCATATTTTCTTCTAAAGGTTGAAATACTTCACTTCTAAAAAGTAAGCCTTCAAACTCTTCGTTAATTAAAACAACATAACCTAAACCTGTTTCTGTTTCTATTACTAAATTAACTTTATCTCCTTCTTTTAAGTCCATTTCATTGTCACTTAAATATTGTTCATCTTCACTCATAATCTTTATTTTATAAATTTAAAATAGTTTTTTAAAATAGTATCGTTCTTTAAGCTTGGTGTAAAAATTTCTAGTATTTTGGGTTTATTAGAAGCTTCAAAAAAACTTTCTAACGCTGTTTGTACAGTTGTTGTAGAAAATGCCTTAGAATAATCAAAATTAAACATTTTACTTAAATGTTCTGCAGTTAAACAATGTGGTGTTTCAAAATAGGTAGCTGCATTTGTTGATGAAGGCCCAGGAATGATTTTAAAAATACCTCCACCTGAATTATTGATTAGTATAATTCTAAAGTTTGATGGAATATTTTTATTCCAAAGTGCATTAGAATCATAGAAAAAGCTCAAATCTCCTGTAATAAAAGTCGTTTGCTTTTGAGCTGCAAAAGCTGCTCCTATTGCTGTTGATGTACTACCATCTATACCACTTGTTCCTCTATTACAAAAAACCTCTAAACTATTAGAAATAGTAAACATTTGCACATATCTAATAACAGCACTATTACTTACTTGCAATATACTATTTTGAGGAATTCGTTCTAAGATTTGCTCGTAAACTTTTAAATCTGAATGCTCAATTTTAGTTAGATACTCAGCATGTTTTATTCTTCTTTCATCTCTAATTTTCAACCATTTTGGTTGATAGTTACTTTCTTTTTTAGAAATGATTGCATTAAACTTTGAGAAAAAATCTACAGGTGACGTTTGTATAAATTCGGTTAAACAGAAAAAAGTGTTGGTTGCCTTCTTTTCATCGATATTCCAATGATGCTTTGGTTGATAATCTCTTAAAAAACGTTTGATGCGTTTAGAAACAATCATGCCTCCAAAAGTAATTAATACATCTGGTTTTAACTCTTGAAACTCTTCATCTTCTAGAGAAAATATCAATTGATCTATTGCGTTTATAGCTTTATTATGATGTAAATTAGAGGTGGTTTCTGTAAGGAATATAACAGAATCATCTTCTGAATAAATATCCATTAATTGATGTAAAGCTTCATCAGGATAATTTACCCCAATAACCAACATTTTTTTATCTGCTTTGTTCCAAATTTCAGCTAGGTTTTCATAATCTATATGAGAATTATCTAAAGAACTCATACTAATGTTTGGAAAGTGAAAATCTTCTAAAACATCAACAGTTTCATACAAAGGCTCATCAAAAGGAATATTAATATGAACTGGGCCTTTTTGTGTTGTTGCAATTTGTAAAGCCTCCCCAATTAACTGTGCATTTTTTGCTTTGAACTTTGTATTTTCTATGAGGTTAGCAGAAAAAAGAATATGATTTTCAAAAACGTTTTCTTGCCTAATTGTTTGTCCATCACCAATATCTATTAAATGTTTTGGCCTGTCTGCAGATAAAACTACTAATGGAATATTACTATAATAAGCTTCTGCAATTGCAGGATAATAATTTAACAAAGCAGAGCCTGATGTGCATAAAACCGCAACTGGTTTTTGAGTTTGCTGAGCAATACCTAATGCAAAAAAAGCTGCACACCTTTCATCTACAACACTTAGTGTTTCAATATCAGGATGATTTGAAAAACCTATTGTTAACGGTGCATTTCTAGAACCTGGAGAAATTACAACTGTATCAACACTAAAATGTTGACAAGCTGATATTACCAATTGTGCAAGTTCTTTTTTTGGGTACATAGATTAATAATTACAAAGTAGCAAAGTTACAAAGTCAAAAAGTTATGAAAGAAAAAAAAGTCAGAAAGTAACTGTTAATATCTACTTTCTGACTTTATAATATTCAAATAAACTAAAATGATTAGTTTCCTTTTTTATAATCTTCTAAAAATTTTGCTAAACCAATATCTGTTAAAGGGTGTTTTAACAAACCTTCAATAGAACTTAAAGGTCCAGTCATCACATCTGCACCAATTTTAGCACAATCAATTACGTGCATCGTATGCCTTACTGAAGCTGCTAAAATTTCGGTAGCAAAACCGTAATTATCATAAATAAGTCTAATCTCACTAATAAGACTTAAGCCGTCACTAGAGATATCATCTAATCTTCCTATAAACGGAGAAACATACGTAGCTCCTGCTTTTGCTGCTAACAATGCTTGACCAGCAGAAAAAACTAATGTACAATTGGTTTTGATTCCTTTATCACTAAAATATTTAATAGCTTTAATCCCATCTTTGATCATAGGAATCTTTACAATAATTTGATCATGTAAAGCCGCAAGCTCCTCTCCTTCTTTAACCATAGTATCAAAATCTGTTGCAATTACCTCTGCACTCACATCTCCATCTACTATCTCACA
>CAZMDC010000005.1:0-60577 GCA_964565055.1 uncultured Polaribacter sp.
ATAAATAAAAAATAAAGAAACGCAAAAATCAGATAGCCAAAATCAAGACAACCTAAAGACCAGTAAAAATAAAAATTACAACGAACCTTTATGATTAAAATACAACCACATATCATTCAAGAAGGAAGTGTGCAATTTCAATTGGGCGTACAGAATGGAAATCAAATAAAATACGATTTTCCAAAAATGTTAATCTATTTAGAAGCAAAAGGAAAATTATTATTTGGCAAAAATTTCAAAATATATTCAGAAGATGAAACTGTTTTATATAAACTATGTATCTATTTCATTCGTGATTTTGAAACTTGCAGAAAATTAAAGATAGATCCAAACAAAGGTATTTTATTGTCAGGACCAGTAGGTTGTGGAAAAACAAGTTTAATGAAATTATTACCGTTTATTGTACCTCATCAAAATCAACATAGTCTAATCCCTGCAAGAAATATCACTTTCAGTTTTAATAAAAGCGGTTTTAAAATTATTGAGGATTAAGGAAATAATGGCTTTTATTGTTTTTATGATTTAGGTGTAGAAACCACATGAAGACATTTTGGTAAAGATTGCAATGTAATGTGAGAAATTATCTTGTCTCGCTATTATTTGTTCTTAAAACTTAAAATTAGAACACACACCACTACAAACTTAAATGCACAAGAATTAGAGAGCAGATATGGTATTCGTGTACGTTCCAGAATGCGTGAATTATTTAATTTGATTGCTTTTGATAAAGAAAGTTTAGATAAACGAAAATAGTTTTCAAATCATTTAGTTTAAATTTTGTAAATTGTTAACTTTGTAAAATAATGCAAGTAGCTAAAAATATAGAAAGTTTAAGGAATTTATCACAAATTCTATCTCCTGCTAATTTTAAAAAAATAGTAAAGGATAAGAATTATTTTGATACATTTTATCGTATTAAAAAACACACTAAAATATCAGATTCTACCACTAACTTTGAAGTCATTAATGCTATTTACAAATCACTTTTAGGTACTTACAAAAATGAATATATTTATAAAAACATCCTTTTAAATCAAAAACTTCTTAAAAAGTATAGCTTAAAAAATTCAATAGCACTATCAGAATTTAAAATTGGTAATTCAATAGCAGACTTTGTTATTTTAAATGGTGAAGCTCGTGTTTATGAAATAAAAACTGAATTAGATGGTTTAGATAAATTGGATAAACAATTAGCAGATTATAAAAAATTTGCTGATAAAATCTATGTGGTTTCAAATTCAAAACACATTCCTAATCTATTAGTTAAGTTTCATAACACAGAAATTGGTTTAATTGAATTAACAAAAAGAAACGCGCTTAAAACTATTAAAAAAGCAGAACAAAATTTTTCATTTTCCCACGAAACACTATTCAAGAGTTTAAGAAAAGACGAGTATATTAGTTTACTAAAAAAACATTTTGGAGTAATTCCCAAAGTTCCTAACACGCTAATTTTTAGAGAGTGTTTTAAACTTTCAAAAAAAATAGATATTTTAGAGTTTCAAAAATTAGTTATCAAAGAATTAAAATTTAGAAATATTTCTAATCCAGAATTATTTAATGATGATTTAGTCCCAGATTCATTAAAACATATCTGTTACACTTTAAATTTTTCAAAAAAAGATTTCATTGAATTAGAAGATTTTCTTTATAAAAAAAGTAAGCTATGTATTTCCCATATGTCAGAGGTAAACAATTTGAATTAATCGCGTTACGAGAATTATGTGGTTTACTACCAAATTTTTCAACTAAAATCTCACCTGTAATCGAACCAATTAAAGGTTCTTCTACCTTAAAATCTGCATTAAAAACTTTAGCATCTGAAAATGTAAACTTTAGTGTTATTATCAATCCTAAAGTGGGTGGTTTAGTTGGTGAGGGTAATAAAATTATAGGTCTTTTAAAAGAGGTATTGCAACATTATAATAATTATCAAGTTGCAATAATTATAGACACAAAAATTGAAGAGCAAATTCCAGCTTTAATTGAAGGTGTAAATAGTTTAGAGTTAGATTATAAAGGCGTTACTTTAATTCATAATTCTGAAATATCAGAAGTTAGTATTACTGAAATTCAAAGTAACATAAACGTTATTTACAATATTATTTACTTTAGTCATACAAGTAGGCGTTATTATAGATTATTCACTGAAGATAGCAGAATTTCATTAGATGATTATTTTAGAGATATGCCAAGAAATGCAGATTATCTTGAAGTAGGGGAAAGTCCTTTTTCTGAAGAATACAGTTTTTATAAAGCTGAAGGGTTTTTCGGTTTTTCTGATTTTTTAACGGTTGGTGACAATTATTCAGATTCAGGTTTTTTACCAAGAGCTGTTGCAATGCATTTATCTTACATTAATGCATCAGGTAAAATAATGGTAAAACATTTTGTATCTGACTCAAATGGTGATGTATCTGATATAGGAGGTAAATTCGCAGAAGCACTTGAAAAACTTGTTAATTGGTGTGTTAGCAATAATATAAACACCAAAGCTGTTGAAGTTTATAAAGATCTTCATAATCGAGGACATTTCCCTGGTTTAGGTACCTTAAAAAAACTATCAATAATGAATCATATCGAATTAATTGTAGATAAGATTTAATTATGAATTGTTGTGTAAATTGTTTCAATAGCGAATACTTAATAAGTATAATTAATGCTGATGACAGAAATGGAAATTGTGATTTTTGCAATTCAATAAGCGTATCTATTTATGCAGCAAGAGAATTAGCTCCTTTTTTTCGGAATATAATTTCTTTGTATGAAGTGGATGTTGATTCAGAATTTAATTTAGCACAATCCGTAAAAAAAGACTTTAATCTCACTACTAATTTAGTTGATGATAATAAACTATTATTTGAATCAATTTTTGTAGATGAAGAAGAAATTTTAAATGAATTATTTAATGAGAATGTATCATCAGAAATAAAGATTGAACTAATTTCTGAAACAAATCAAATTCATAGTATTTGGAAGGAATTCAAGGATGAAATCAAATCTGTAAATCGATATCATATTAAAAATACCATTGATTTAAAAAAATTAGCTAATTTCTTCAATCACGAAAGCTTCTATAAAACAATAAAAAAAGGGCGTATCTTTTATAGATGTCGTATATCAGATAAAATTGGTTTTAATTCAAACCAAATGGGCAATCCACCTAACGAACTCGCTACTGGTGGTAGAGCAAATCCTAAAGGAATATCTTATTTATATATAGCTGATAAGTTAGAAACATCATTATATGAAACAAGAGCATCTTTATTTGATTATGTTACAGTTGGCGAATTTCGGTTAAATGAGGATTTAAAAATTCTTAATTTAAGAAATCCGAAAGACGACCCTATTCCTTGGTCTGAAAATGAAGCCATAGAAGATTTTTTAACCTATGTTCCATTTATACAGACTTTACAAAAAGAGATCTCGTTACCAATAAGAAAAAGAGATAAACAATTAGATTATATTCCTACTCAATATATTTCAGAATTTATCAAATCATTAGGTTTTGATGGTGTAGAATATCAGAGTTCATTATTTGCTGAAGGTTATAATTTAGCCGTTTTCAATCCAGATAAATTAGAATGCATTGCTACAAAAGTTTATGAAATTGAAAATATAAAACTACATCATAAGTTACTTGATAATAGTTAAACTCCCCACAAACCAAAATCCAGTTTGTTGCAAAAGCAAAAAATCTCTGTCTTTTGGTTTGTTCCGCGCGCCAATGCAAGTTTAGCGTTTTAAAACTCTAAAGGTAGTTGCATTTTACAGCTTGTTCCATTCGCAAACTCATTACACAACTCTAAAAAGCAACGCGTTTATATTATTTCATAAAACACAAAACTCCCCAAAGCTATCTTTACATAATGCGCAGTTATACTGCTCTTCCGTAAACTCCAGGCACTATAACGCCATTATGTAAAATAGCCGCTCTTCCAACGCTCACATAGTTAGTAATTAATAACATTTAGCTATTTAAACAATATTTTGTAATTGTTGCATTGTTTTTATAAGTGCTTTTTTAGTTTCAATAAATTAGTGTTATAAATCATTGAAAATTAGAAATAATAAGAATAATTCTAAAGCACCTATAAAATCAAGAAAAAGCCAATAAGAGTATATTTTTTTATTTGTAAGAAAATGGGATAATATCGTTTTCACAAAAGCAAATGCTAATCCAATATTAAAAACAATTTGTAAACGTAGAAACTTATTTACAAAAAACACATTTTTCGAAGCATTCACTTTTTATAAAAACAATCATAAAAATAGTACAGTACAAATAAAAAAACACACACTTATTTTCGCTTCTGCCAGCGCACTACGTACTTCGTCTTTAATAATTTCCATTCAATCGCCATTGGGCTAACATTTTTAAAGATTGATAAACTCCACGCTCAAATCCAGCCTCTGTTTTTCAATCTTTAAAAACGATAATATTCGTTGATGTTTTTTCCTTATCTCATTCATCTGCACAAAAATTCTGCTAAATTCATTTAGTTTCTTTATCAAAATTCTTTGTTTGCCTCATTTCGTTAAGTAAAAAATAATTTAGAGCAAATAAAAAAGGACACTTAAAATATAAATGTCCTTTTCTGATACTAATTTTTGATATTATTTTTTGCGTTGTTTTTTAATGGTTTTTACGAATTGTTTCATCATAATTGAAGCAATAAAACTAACGATTGCTCCCAAAGTAGCTAATACAATCGTTGTAATAATATCTTCTGAACCAATATGAGTAATTGCTGATAAAAATGTTCCGCCCAAAACACCAACACTTAAATTAGGATGTGAGGCTTGAAAACTCATATTACTTATTTTTTTGAGTTGTTACAGATCCTCCCTTTTTCTTATTATCAGAAACTACAGCTTGACTTACTGCAGTTGCCACAGTTCCTGCAACTGTCATATAAGTAGCAATGGTTACAATAGTTGCTGGTATAGCAATAGGAGCTGCAATAATTGCTCCACCTGCAGTAGCTAATGCAATACCTATATTTCTTAATATTCTAAAAAATTTAGGAGTTGGTTTTTGATAGCGTTCTATAATTTTCATAATTCTGTGATTTAATGGTTAATGTTATTCTTTCTTTTCGATCTTTAGCTTGATATACTAAAGACAATAATTTCTGCATTGCATTTCTAGAATAAACACCTCTGCCAATTCCATTTAAATAAGTTACAGGAGCAATACAGCCTTGTAAATCTTTAAGTGCATCATTCGCAGGGTGAAATAAAATAAAGCTTCTACTTCGTACATTTTTCAAAATCAAATGATGCTGAAACCTTTTTGAAAACCTTGGCTCTATTTCATATACTCCTTCTGGTATACAAGAAATATTTCTTTTGTTATTTCTCCAGGGTAACTCAATGGTATGACAAAGGAACCTGTCTTGAACACTGTCGAAAGATGTATCAGAAGCAAACAGAGTACCATTGGTACCCTGTTTAAAATATGCTCTTTGCAATAGCAATTCCATAGTTATGGTTTGTCAATAATCGCAACTGATAAGGCATTATAAGCACCATTTTTAAGGGCATACATGTCGCCATTTACTTCTTGATAAAACTCTACGCCAATTACTTGGGTTACTGGTTGTGTAGAATTCGCAGTAATTGTTGCAGATAGTGCAATTGCAGCAGTGTCAGCAGCTGTATAGGGTAAGATAGCAGTTGCATCACTTTCAAAAGTTGAGGTTTCATTTTCAAAATCCAATTCTGTAGCACCCATTACAATTTTAAAATGTGTCGTTCCTGCAGGAGCTGCAATTCTCACCACTGGTGAAAAAGCAACCAAATCTAAAGTTGCTTCACCAGTTACTCTGTCAAAAGCTTTGGTAAAAGGAGCGAATAAAGTTGCTCCCAACTTTCCATTCAAATTGAATTCAAACCCTTCCAAAAGTGCTAAATTTCCGTCCTGCAAGGTTCTTAAACCTCGCTCATTAACCACATCAGTTTTAGTAACTGCCACTAATGTTTTGGTTAATCGAGAAACCACTCTTTTATCTTTTGCATTCTGTAAAAGCAAACGAATTGCGTTTCGCAATACTCTTCCACCTTTACCAGCTCTTCCAAATTCAGAGCCATTTTCACGCGTTCTTTGAAACGCAGGATCATTCTGAATTCTGTTTTTGTCCACTCCACCTTTTTCACGAGCCAAATGTCCATCTGAAGTTTTGTAAAAAGAAATACCTCCGATAGTTCCTTTTAATTTGATAATTCCTGTTTGTTTTGCCATAATAATTTTAATTTATTTTTTAATAATTAATCAAAACAACTAACTTTATGAGCAATAAAGAAAAAGCGAATACCATATACTACCATTACTTCCGATTTCGCCAAAATCAGCATATAAATGAAGTTTAGTATCAGTATGGTTAAAGCATAGATAAAGTATTATGAATACAAAAAGAGCTTGTATATATCCAAAAGACATTCAGCGCATCACAGGGCGTAGTGAACGTTATTGTCGTAAGCTTATTAATAAGATAAAAGAGTATTTAGACAAAGAGCCTCATCAATTTATAACAGTACAAGATTTTGCTAATTATAGTGGTATTGAGGAAGAAACTATTAATAAATATTTAATAGATTAATCATAATATTTGACGCTATTTGTTTGGTTTTAATGAAGTTAAAATCGTAAATTTGTTTTAGACGTTCAAATAAAACATACTATTTCAATTTAACTATTAGGTCTACAATTCGGTTCACACTGTTTTAGCACTTTTCCTAAAGTATTGATTTTACTGCATAGTGGCGGTTTAGTTATCATCCTGCCACCCCGACTTTAAACTCCAGAGTTTCTCTGGAGTTTTTTTATTTTCAAATTTCATCAAACTTTAACTTTACTTTTTGTTTAACACTAACCACGTTACATTAAACAATTTGTATCTTTGTTTAAATTCACAAATAAATAAAGATGCGATTTTTCGATCAAAAAAACATATCTGAACTAGATAAAATTTACAGAATCAATTTAATAAATAGCTGTTCTGGCTTTAAATCTGCAAATTTATTAGGCTCTATTTCTAAAGAAGGTATTACAAATGTAGCTGTATTTAGTTCTGTAACACATTTAGGGTCAAACCCACCAACATTAGGTTTTATTTTAAGACCAACCACAGTACCTAGAAATACACACAAAAATTTGAAAGAATTAGGGTACTTTACAATAAACCATATTTGGGAGGATATCATTGAAGATGCACATCACACATCAGCAAAATATGCTGATAATATTTCTGAATTTGATATGACAAGTTTAGAACCAGAGTTTAAGGGCAAACATAAAGCTCCTTTTGTTAAAGATGCTCCTGTACAAATGGGTATGAAATTTATTGAGGAAATATATGTACCTTCAAATGATGTGATGCTAATTGTTGCACAAATTGAAGAACTATATATTAAAGACGAGTTGCTAGAAAGTGATGGGCTAATAAACTTATCAAAAGGAAATGTAGCCACTATAAATGGTTTAGACACTTATGCAATTCCTAAGTTTAAAAAACAACTTACATATCAACGACCAAAAGAAATATAAAAAATTATGAAAATTCTTGTAACAGGAGCTACTGGATATATAGGCAAACGTTTAATTCCTCTATTATTAAATGATGGTCATGAAATTGTATGCCCTGTTAGAGATAAAAAAAGAGCACAAAATTATTACAAAGACAAAGAAAATATTGAACTAATTGAAGCTGATTTTTTAGATGCAGAAAGCCTCGAAGCAATTCCAAAAGATTTAGATGCAGGCTATTACTTAATTCACTCAATGTCTAATTCTGCAGAAGAATTTCATACTCTTGAAGAAAAATGTGCCATAAATTTCAAACATTTTGCTGAAAACACTAGCTTAAAACAAGTACTTTATTTAAGCGGAATTACAAACGACACAAAACTTTCAAAGCATTTGCTTTCTAGAAAAAATGTTGAAAAAACATTAGCCTCTGGCAGTTATAGTTTAACCACTTTTAAAGCTGGGATTATTGTAGGTTCTGGAAGTTCATCGTTTGAAATTATAAGAGATTTAGTAGAAAAATTACCTGCAATGATTGCGCCCAAATGGTTAAATACAAAAACACAACCTTTAGCCATTAGAGATGTGCTTTCGTTTTTACACAAAGCTCTTGGCAAAAAAGAACTTTATAATAAATCCTACGATATTTTTGGTCCAGAAGTTTTAACTTATAAAACGATGCTTTTACAGTTTGCAGAAGTTAGAAAATTAAAACGATGGATTTTAACAGTACCAGTTATGACTCCAAAACTATCTTCTTATTGGTTATATTTTGTAACATCAACATCATATAAGCTAGCAAGTTCTTTAGTAAATTCTATGGGTGTAGAAGTTATTGGAAAGAAAAGTAACATCAATCAAATTTTAGATGTAAATCCAATGACGTATAAAGAAGCTGTTAAGTTAGCTTTTAAAAAAATTGAGCAAAATAGCATCATTTCTAGCTGGAAAGATTCTTATATAAGTAGTGGTAAATTAAAGAATTATGTGCATCAATTTGTAAATGTTCCAGAATACGGTTGCTTTAAAGATTACAAAAAAAGAAAACTAATAAACAAAGAAAAATCTTTAGATAAAATTTGGGCAATTGGTGGAGAAACTGGCTGGTATTATGGTACTTTTTTATGGAAAATTAGAGGCTTTATAGATCAGTTTTTTGGAGGAACTGGACTGCGAAGAGGTCGAAGACATCCTACAGAATTGTATGCTGGAGATGCTCTAGATTTCTGGAGAGTTATTTATGCTGATAAAGAAAATGGCAAACTTTTATTATATGCAGAAATGATTTTACCTGGTGAAGCTTGGTTAGAATTTAAAATAGAAAATAATACTTTATACCAAACTGCAACTTTTAGACCTCATGGTTTGGCTGGCAGGTTATACTGGTATGCAGTAGTGCCTTTTCATTGGTTTATTTTTAATGGGATGATTAATAAAATTGTAAAAAAGTAAGCTCCTTGAAAAAACAACACTTACCAACCAAGGTTTGTCTGGTATGCAACAGACCTTTTACTTGGCGAAAAAAATGGGAAAAGAATTGGGAAAACGTTAAATATTGTAGCGAAAAATGCAGAAGAAACAAAATACAACAGGCTTAATATGGTTTCGTAATAATTTACGAACTAAAGATAATATTTCAATACTAAAAGCAGTAGAAAATCACGAAAAAGTAATCGCCGTATATTTTTTTGATCCAAAATATTTTTCAAAAGATAAATTCGGATTTCAAAAAACAGCAAAATTCAGAGCACAATTTTTAATTGATACTGTTATTGATTTGCAACAAAACTTAGCAAAGTTAAACATAACACTCCTCACCTACTTTTCAGCTCCAGAAAATAAAATTTCTACTTTAGCTGAAGATTATTCTGTAACATCTATATACACACAAAAAGAATGGACAAAAGAGGAAGTGGATACTAATAAATTGATAAAAAAAACACTCCCTAAAAATGTTACTTTTGTAGAAGACTATGATCAATTTTTATACCATCCAGAAACCGTTTCTAAAAACTTTAGCAACATACCTGATGTATTTACGCAGTTTAGAAAAAAACTAGAAAAATATGTTACAATTCAGGATGAGAATTCTATTGATAAACTTCCTTCATCAAATCAAATAGAAAATGCTACTAAAATTCCAACCCTTAATGATCTAGGTTTCAAAGATTTTAAAATAAGTCCTAAAACTGCATTCCCTTTTGTAGGTGGAGAAACTGAGGCATTAAAAAGATTAAATTATTATCTGTTTGAAAGTAGAAAAGTAGGTTTTTATAAAAAAACCAGAAATGGTTTAGTTGGTAAAGATTATTCAACAAAATTTTCTCCCTGGCTAGCAAATGGAAGTTTATCAGCAAAAACAATTTACTATCAAGTTAAAAAATACGAAGCTGAATTCGGTTCAAATCAATCTACATATTGGGTTATTTTTGAGTTGATCTGGAGAGACTATTTCAAATACATTTCTCTAAAATATGATTCAAAAATATTTAAAATTGGCGGGATTTTAGATAGAGAATACAATTGGAATTCAGACAAAGAAGATATTGAAAGATGGATAAATGGAGAAACAAAAGATGATTTTGTGAATGCAAACATGATTGAATTAAAAGAAACTGGTTGGATGAGTAATAGAGGAAGACAGAATGTTGCCTCTTATTTCGCTAAAGAATTGTTATTAGATTGGAGAATTGGAGCAGCTTATTTTGAGTCTGTTTTATTAGATTATGATGTGCATAGCAATTATGGAAATTGGATGTATGTTGCTGGTGTTGGAAACGATCCTAGAGATAGAAAATTCAACACTCAACTGCAAGCAGAAAGGTATGATGCAAACCATAAGTTTAGAAAATTGTGGCTAGAAAAAACCTTATTTTAAGATGAAAAAATTACGATTAATACTTGGTGATCAACTTAATGAAAGACATACTTGGTTTCAAGAAAATGATGACAATATTACCTACTGCATGTTCGAAATGCGACAGGAAACAGATTATGTAAAACATCACATTCAAAAAGTTACTGGTTTTTTTGTTGCTATGCGTAATTTTTGTGATAAGTTAAAATCTAAAGATCATAATTTCATTTATTATAAGATTAATGACGAAGAAAATGAGCAAGATTTAACTAAAAACTTAGCAAAACTTATTGACGCCAACAACATTAAAAAGTTTGAATATTTAGAACCAGATGAATATCGTTTAGACAAACAGTTAAACAACTTTTGCAAAGATTTAGAGATTGAATCAGAAGTATTTTCTACAGAACATTTTTATACAGATAGAGGTTTTTTAAAAGACTTTTTTAAAGGTAAAAAGCAATTTTTGATGGAGAATTTTTATCGAAAAATGCGAAAAAAACATCAAATTTTAATGGTTGACGAACAACCTGAAGGAGGAAAATGGAATTACGATAAGAGCAATCGAAAAAAGTGGAAAGGAGACACTTTAATTCCACCTTTTAAAACTTTTGATGAAGATGTTAGTGAAATAGTAAAAGATATAGAAAGTGCTGGCATAACTACTTTTGGAAATATTAATAAGAAAAACTTTGAGTATCCAACTTCTAGAAGTCAAGCTCTTGCTTACTTAAGATATTTTTGTGATAATTTACTAGTTCATTTTGGTGATTATCAAGATGCAATGCATACAGATCAAGTTTACCTTTTTCATTCGAGAATTTCGTTTGCATTAAATACCAAAATGGTATCTCCAAAAGAAATTATAGATAAGGTTTTAGAAACCTTTAGAGAAAATAAAAATGATATTGACATATCACAAGTTGAAGGTTTTATAAGACAAATTATTGGTTGGCGAGAATACATGAGAGGTATGTATTGGATGCTAATGCCAGATTACAAAAAAGAGAATTTCTTAGAAAATAAAAATAAACTTCCAGAATTCTTTTGGACAGGAAAAACTAAAATGAATTGCCTTAAAAACGCAATACAAAATTCATTAGATAATGGTTATGCACATCACATCCAAAGATTAATGGTTACTGGAAATTTTGCATTACTAACACAAATTCATCCAGATGAAATAGATGCTTGGTATTTGGGTATTTACGTAGATGCAATTGAGTGGGTACAGCTTCCAAACACAAGAGGTATGAGTCAGTTTGCAGATGGAGGTAAAATTGCAACAAAACCTTATGTTTCAAGTGGAAGCTACATCAGTAAAATGAGTAATTACTGTGATAGTTGTAGCTACAAAAAAACAAAAAAGTTTGGAGATGATGCATGCCCTTTTAACACATTATATTGGAACTTTTTAGAGGAAAAGCAAGAAAAGCTGTCATCGAACTTTAGAATGAAAATGATGTATAGTGTGTTGAACAAAATGTCAACATCAGACAGAGCAAAGATTAAAGAAAAAGCAAACCATATTATCGAAAATATAAATGAATACTGATAGAGAGGAAATAAATATAGTTTGGTTTAAACGTGATTTACGACTGCAAGATAATGAGGCTATTCACAATGCATTAACATCTTCAAATCGCACATTGTTAATATACGTTTTTGAAAAAACACTTATACAAGACCCTCATTATTCAGAACGTCATTGGAATTTTATAAAACAGTCTTTAATAGATTTAAACAACAATTTAGAGAAATATAATACAAAAATATTAATAGCTACATCAGAAGTTCTTACAGTATTAAATCAATTACAAAATTATTATAAAATAAATACTGTTTTTTCGCATCAAGAAACAGGATTACTTCTAACATTTAATAGAGATAAAGAATTTAAAAGATATTGCAGAAACAATTCTATCAATTGGGTTGAAAATACAAATAACGGAGTTTTAAGAGGCTTGTTAAATAGACATGATTGGATTGAGAAATGGGAAAACTACATGCATCTACCTCAATTTAAAACAACTTTTAAAAAAACTTCTTTTTTAAATATTGATGAAGTTAAAAAATTAGAAAAGTATTTTTTAGAAGCAGACTTATCAACTCCAAACCAAGACAATATTCAAAAAGGAGGTACAACAATGGCATGGAAATACGCCAATAGTTTTTTCGAAGATCGATTTAAAAACTACATGAATCATATTTCTAAACCCAAATTAGCAAGAAAAAGCTGTAGCAGGCTCTCTCCATATATTGCTTGGGGAAATGTTTCTATTAGACAAATTTACCAAACAGCAATTACATTAAAAAATGAAGAAAACAAAAAACCTTTAGGAGCATTTATTTCTAGGCTTAGATGGCAAGCTCACTTTATTCAAAAGTTTGAAATGGAGCACACCATGGAAGAAGAAAGTTTAAATAAAGGATATCAAAAATTAAAGAAAAATATTTCTAAAAAGTACCAAAAAGCATGGAAAAAAGGAAAAACAGGTTATCCAATAATTGATGCTTCTATGCGTTGTTTGGCAGAAACTGGGTATCTAAATTTTAGAATGCGTTCTATGTTAGTTTCTTTTTTTACCCATATTTTATGGCAACCTTGGCAAGATGCATCAAAACATTTATCGCAATTATTTTTAGATTTTGAACCTGGTATACATTTTCCTCAACTTAATATGCAAGCAGGAGAAACTGGCATTAATGATTTAAGAATTTACAACCCTATTAAAAACAGCTTAGAACATGATGAAAATGCCATATTTATTAAAGAATGGGTTCCAGAATTAGCAAACTTACCTACAGCATTTATTCATCAACCTTTTTTAATGACTCCTTTAGATGAGCAGTTTAATAACTTTACACTAGGAGTAGATTATCCAAAACCTATAGTAGATTTTAAAGCTGCAAGAAAAAGAGCTAGTAAAGTTTTATGGGATATGAAACAAACGAATCAAGTACTACAAGATAATTTTAGAATTTTAAACAAACACACACTTATAGACAAAAAAAATTGCTAAAAAACTCTTAAAAAGCAATTTTAATAAGTTCTAAATATTTGTTAATTTTTGTTTAATGTTACTTAAATATAGTTGAACAAAATATATTTTAATTATATTTGATGTGTGATATTTAATACAACACATAACAATAAAGATGTAACTGCAACCATTAATGATTTATTAGGGAAACCTTACTCTTTTTTTCAATCAATTAAGTTAAAAGGAACTGGCTCTAAAAGAATGATGATTGATGATGTTAGCATTGGTTTCAAAAATATAATGAATACTGTTGCTGATATTAATTATGGAAACATAGAGCTGAGAGAAAAAGGGCTTTTAGTACACATAAATAAAGGTTTAAAAAACTATAGTTGGGCAATTCCTTTTTATCAATTACATATTTACAAAACTAATGGTTTTAGTATTCATGCTCAAGGTAATTTTGTGCGATTTAAAAGTAATAAATTGTTGAAAGAAAATAAGAAATTTATCGACAAACTTATCGATTTAAAAATCGAGAATGATAAACAGTTTGATTTTCAATAATAAAAACGCTTTTAATGAATAACTTAAACACGATAGAAATAGACAGAGTAATAGAAATGGCTTGGGAAGATAGAACAACTTTCGAGGCAATTCAATTTCAATTTGGTTTAAAAGAGCAAGAAGTTATAGACTTAATGCGCAAAGAAATGAAACCTAGCAGTTTTAGAATGTGGAGAAAAAGAGTACAAGGAAGAAAAACAAAACATGAAAAATTAAGAACATTTGAAAAAGGTAGATTTAAATGTTCTAGACAAAAATCAATATCTAACAACTCTATTGCAAAAAGATAACTAACCGTGCTTTGCTTTTAAGATTAGAGTACTTAAAGACAGCACATAAAAAAGATAACCATGATTACAGAAGTAATATTAAAAGAAAAAGAGCAAGAACAAAAACTAAACGGTTTTTCATTTGAAGAAGTTGGAGACAACCACTTATTTACAGGACTAGAAACTCCCATGAAAAAAGATGCGTTTAAACTTTCTGATGAAGATAAAAAAGCAAAAATTGCAGTTCTTTTTGAAGAAATTATGGATGTAATGGGCTTAGATCTTACAGACGATTCTTTGCAAGGCACACCAAAAAGAGTTGCAAAAATGTATATTGATGAGATTTTTTCAGGATTAAATCCTGCAAATAAACCAAAAGTAGCATTGTTTGATAATAAATATCAATACAACCAAATGTTGGTTGAAAAAAATATTACTTTTTACTCTAACTGCGAACATCACTTTGTACCAATTATTGGTAAGGCACATGTTGCTTACATTTCTTCAGGTAAAGTAATTGGCCTATCTAAACTAAATAGAATTGTACAGTATTATGCAAAAAGACCTCAAGTTCAAGAGAGGTTAACTAATCAAATTGCAGAAGAACTAAAGTCAATTTTAGACACAGAAGACGTTGCTGTAATCATAGATGCTAAGCACTTATGTGTTTCATCTAGAGGCATTAAAGACGATACCTCATCTACAGTAACCTCATATTTTGGAGGTAAATTTAACAATCAAGAGAAAATAGTAGAATTACAAAACACTTTAAAATATTAATTATGGAGTTAATAGAAAAAGCAATTGAATTTGAGAACAGAAAAATGAGGTTTCCAACAACTAGTGATCGTATTATGGCCTCAAGAGAAGCAAAGTCTTTGATACTAAGCTTAAATGAAATTTACAAGCAAAGTAAAGACAAAAAAATTATGGATATCATGAAGCGTTTAACTGTTATCAAACAAAAAATAGAAAAGCGTTTAAAAGGTAAACCATTAACAGCAGCATAAATAGTTCTTATTTTTCTTGTTTTTCTAACTTTTATATTTATATTGCCAAATTAGAAAAATCAGCAAAAATACATAATGGAATTATTAGAAAGAGCTACTGAGTTCGAGAACAGGAAATTTTCGTTTAAAACCACGAGCGATAGAATTTTAGCCTCTAGAGAAGTAAAAGCACTTATTTTAGAGTTAAATGAAGTATATAAATTAGAGAAAGATCCAGAAATTATGGATCATATGAAGCGTTTAACAGCTGTAAAACAGAAAATTGAAAAACGCTTAAAAGGAAGACGTTAAAGCATCATGAGAAATATAGTAATTATAGGAGGAAGTAAAGGAATAGGAAATGCTATTGTAAATTCTTTAGTAGAAGAAAACAACATAATTAATATTAGCAGATCTAAACCAGAAAAGTCCCATAATAACTTAAAGCATTATTCTCTAGATATCTTAAATGATGATTTACCAAAATTAGAAAATGTAGACGCTCTAATATATTGTCCTGGAAGTATAAATCTAAAACCAATTTCGAGACTAAAACTAGATGATTTTAGAGACGATTTTGAGATTAATGTAATTGGGGCAGTTAGAACAATTCAGCATTTTCTACCTACTTTAAAGGATGGAAATAAACCATCTATAGTATTATTTAGTACAGTTGCAGCAAAATTAGGAATGCCTTTTCATGCAAGCGTTGCTGCTGCAAAATCTGCTGTAGAAGGTTTAACAAAATCTTTAGGTGCAGAATTAGCACCAACTGTTCGTGTTAACGCAATTGCACCTACTGTTACAGATACAGATTTAGCTTCTAAGTTACTTAGAAATGACAGAATGATAGAAAACATCACAGAACGTCATCCGCTTAAAAAATACTTACAACCTAATGAAGTTGCAGATTTAGCAACCTTTTTAATTTCAGATAAAGCCGCATCAATTTCTGGGCAAATCTTTGAATTAGATTGTGGTATTGTAAGCTTCAAAATATAAAAAAATCTTTATTATGACTAATATCTACGATATTAAGATTGATAGTTTACAAGGTAAACCTATCAATCTTAACGACTCTCAAAACAAACATATTTTATTCGTAAACGTTGCGTCTAAATGTGGTTTTACTCCACAATACAAAGGTTTAGAGCAATTACACCAAGAATACAAAGACAACTTAGTTGTTATAGGTGTTCCTTGCAATCAATTTGGTAGTCAAGAGCCTGGTTCTGCAGATGAAATTGAAGAATTTTGTGAAGTAAATTACGGAGTTTCATTTTTAATTACAGAAAAAATAGATGTTAAAGGTCAGAACCAACACCCACTATATAGCTGGTTAACAAATAAAGATTTTAATGGTAAAAAAAGTTCTTCTGTAAAATGGAATTTCCAAAAATACTTAGTTTCACCAGAAGGAAAATTAATCGATTATTATTTTTCACTAACAAAGCCTTTAAGTTCTAAAATAACAAAACACCTATCTTAATTATGTTTGGACTATTTAAAAAGAAATCTGAAGTAGAAAAATTGCAAGAAAAGTATAAAAAATTGATGGAAGAAGGCTTTAAGTTACAATCTGTAAATAGAAGCGATAGCGATCAAAAATATTTAGAAGCAGATAATATTCTAAAAAAAATAGAAGCTTTAAAAAACAATTAAATGAAAAATCAACTAAAATTTACACTGCTTTTTATAGTGATTAATTTTAGTGGTTTAGCTATAGGCAATTTTTTTATGGATAATGGACCAATGAAAGATTGGTACATAAACCTAAATAAAGCACCTTGGACACCTCCAGGCTGGGTTTTTGGTGTAGCTTGGACATTTATTATGATTTGTTTTTCAGTTTATTTAGGGAAACTTTTTGCAACCGAAAATACTCTAAAAAATAGAACCCTTTTTCTAAGTCAGTTTATTTTAAATGTAAGTTGGAATTTTATTTTTTTCAATAAACAGCTCATATTTTTAGGTCTCATAAACATCACTTTACTTACAATAATTTTATTTACATACTTTTTTACATCTAATTTAAAGTCATACAAATACTTTTTATTACCATATATCCTATGGTTGTGTATAGCAACTTCATTAAATCTGTATATTTTTGCACAAAATTAAACCCTTTTAAAATGAACAACATATCATATATTGAAGAAGAAATTTTAGATTTAAGAAATATGCTCAAGCAACATAAGCTTTTCAAAAATCTAAACTCTTTAGATGATATAAAAGTTTTTATGGAAAACCATGTGTTTGCAGTTTGGGATTTTATGTCTCTTCTAAAAAGTCTGCAAAATCATTTTACTAACACTCAAGTTCCTTGGACACCTCCAAAACATCCTGTATTAGCTAGGTTTATAAATGAGATTGTTCACGGAGAAGAAAGTGATATTAATGAAAATGGAGAACCAAAAAGTCATTTTGAAATGTATTTAGATGCCATGAATCAAGTTCAGGCAAATACTTCAGAAATACAAAAGTTTGTAAAATTAATTGAGGAAAATCACAGCATAGAAAGTGCTTTAAACACAATAAAAATTGATGAGCAAATAGCAAATTTCGTAAAAAACACTTTTGCTATTATAGCCACAAACCAACCTCATAAAATTGCAGCTGCATTTACGTTTGGTAGAGAAGACATTATACCAGATATGTTTTTCGAAATTCTAAAAAACACTGATACTAATAATGAAAAATACAATAAACTAAAATACTATTTAGAAAGACATATAGAATTAGATGGAGATGAACATGGCCCTTTATCTTTACAAATGATCTCAGAACTTTGTGGAGAAAACAGTCAAAAATGGCAAGAAACCTTAGTCGTTGCAAAAAAATCTTTAACAGACAGAATACAGTTGTGGGATGCAGTTCATCACTTAATTCAAAAACAAAAACTAGTCTATTCATAAAATAAATGTTATGAAAATATATACATTACACAAAACTCAAAAATTACCAATTTCGCTTGATAAAGCTTGGGAGTTTTTATCAAATCCAGAAAATTTAAAAGTAATTACTCCAGATTATATGAGTTTTGATATTGTTTCTAAAATTGATAGACCATTATACACAGGCCAAATCATTCAATATATTGTTACTCCTTTGCTAGGTATCAAAACAAAATGGGTTTCAGAAATTACACACATAGAAGACAAAAAATATTTTGTAGATGAGCAAATGTATGGACCATATTCACTTTGGCATCACAAACATTTTATCAAAGAAATTGATGGTGGTGTACTTATGGAAGATATTATTGACTACAAAGTCCCTCTTGGTTTTTTAGGACGATTAGCACATCCTTTTTTAGTAAAACCTAAATAAGAAGAAATATTTAATTACAGACAAAAAAAGTTAGAAGAACTATTTGGAGAATACAAGTAATATGAAAGATACAGTAAACATTTTTTGGTTTAGGAGAGATTTACGTTTGGATGACAATATAGGATATTACAATGCTTTAAAATCTGACAACAAAGTACTTCCCATTTTTATTTTTGATTCAGAAATATTAAAGAAATTACCAGAAGATGATGCCAGAGTTACCTTTATTTTTAACACGTTACAAGAAATGCGTAACGAAATCCAAGAACAATACAAAAGTAGCATTGCTATTTATCATGGAAAACCAAAAGAAGTTTTTAAAAAGTTAATTGCTGATTACACTATAGAAACTGTTTTCACAAATCATGATTATGAGCCTTATGCAACCCAAAGAGATCAAGAAATTAACGATGTATTAACAGCAGAAAACATTAATTTTAAAACATACAAAGATCAAGTAATCTTTGAAAAAGATGAAGTTGTAAAAAAAGACGGAGATCCGTACAAAGTATACACTCCATACATGAAGTTATGGAAAGAAGAATTTAAAAAAATTGATTTAAAAATTTATTACACCAATGATTATTTAGGTAATCTTGTAAAAAACACAAGACTCCCTAACTTGTCACTTTCTGATATGGGCTTCAAAAAATCGAGTCAAGAAATCAAAAAATACGATGTTACCCCTACTCTAATTCAAGAGTATGAAGACACCAGAAATTATCCTGCACAAGATGCAACATCACGTTTAGGGCCACATTTAAGATTTGGAACAGTTAGCATACGTAAAATGATGAAAAAAGCAATTGCAGAAAAAAACGAAGTGTTTTGGCAAGAATTAATTTGGCGCGAATTTTTTATGCAAATTCTTTGGCATTTTCCTCACACTAAAGACAAAGCGTTTAAAAGTAAATACGATAGAATTGAATGGAGAAATAATGAAGACGAATTTGATGCTTGGTGTAAAGGCGAAACTGGTTATCCTTTAGTTGATGCTGGTATGCGTCAGTTAAACGAAACAGGGTTTATGCACAACAGAATTAGAATGTTAGTAGGCAGCTTTTTATGCAAACATTTGCTCATAGATTGGAGATGGGGTGAAGCCTATTTTGCAGAAAAACTCCACGATTATGAAATGGCAAGCAATGTAGGAAATTGGCAATGGGTTGCAGGCTCTGGTGTAGATGCCTCACCTTATTTTAGAATTTTCAACCCCACAACGCAAATCAAAAAATTTGATAAAGACTACAAATACATTCAAAAATGGGTACCAAATTACAATAAAACCTCTTATCCAAAAGAAATTGTAGATCACAAAGAAGCTAGAGAACGCTGTTTAGAAACTTATAAAAAAGCGGTTAGTTAACTAAAAGTCAAAACGATATTTAACTATTATTTTAACCTTAAAAAAAAAGTGAAATTTATATTGTGTGAAACATTATTTTACTTTTAATTTGCGGTGCTAAAAATTGAAAAAAGCCGATGTAGCTCAGCTGGCTAGAGCAGCTGATTTGTAATCAGCAGGTCGTGGGTTCGAGTCCCTCCATTGGCTCAAGATTAAACCTCAAAAAGAAATTTTTGAGGTTTTTTTTGTTTTATACAAAAGCTATTTTCGAATTGTAAGCATATAGATTTGAAAATGAAAGAAATTATACTTTGTATTTTAATAATCTTCTTCAAAAACAACTAAAAAACACTTTTTTCTCACTAGAAATTGTAGTTTAAATTAATTATCTTGCAGAGAGTTGCGAATTTTATTTTTAATTTAAAATACACGCAGTTATTAATCTGTAAATTTATTAAAAAACATGCCAACCAAAGTAATTCAAGATTTCTTAGAAAATGCTTTAGACAGTTCCGTTCAACAAATATCTGGTACTGATGCTGCTTTTTTATATGCAGAATCTCCAACTAGCCCAATGCATATTGCCACTTTAACAGTTATTGAAGATTCACTAGAATTTCAAGAATTTAAAAATATTGTTGCCTCTAAATTACATTTGATTCCAAAATTTAGAAAACGCTTATTAAATGTACCCATGAATCTAGATTACCCTTATTGGGTAGATGATCCTAATTTTGATATTGATTTACACATCAACAGATTAAAATTACCAGAACCTGCAGATTGGAGTACTTTAAGAGAAATGACATCTTCTATCTTTAGCAGTCCTTTAGATTTGCGAAGACCTCTATGGTCTATGAGTTTTATTGAAGGTTTAGATAACGTTTCTCAAGTACCAAAAGGATCTGTAGCCATTGTTTCTAAAGTGCATCATGTAATGATAGATGGAAGTTCTGGAGTTGGCATTATGAGTATTTTGTTTGATAAAAACAAAACAGACAAAAATAAAAAAATTCCAAAACCTAAATTTTTTGAACCAGAACCTTTACCAGATGAGCTAGATTTATTGGTAAAAAGTTCTGTTGGTTTTTTTAAAAATCCTTTGAGAATTCCAAAGTTATTAGGTGAAACTGCTTTTTCTTATTTAAAAGGAAATATCAAAACTCAAATTAGCTTAAAAAAACCTATTCAAAAAACACTTTCTACTCCAAATACTATATTTAATAACTCTGTTTCACCAAAAAGAACATGGGGCACAGCAATATTATCGTTTGAGAGAATTAATACGTTACGAAAAATAATGAACGTAAGTATTAACGATATCATTTTAACAATTTGTGCTGGGGCCATACGTAAATACTTATCAGAAAAAGAAAAACTACCATTACAACCGCTAGTAGCTAATGTACCTATTTCTATTCGTGTAAAAGGCGAAAAACAAGAAATGAACAATCAAATTTCTAACATGTTGGTTCGTATTGCTACTCATATCGAAAATCCTATTGATCGCCTAGAATATATTCAAGATCAAACTAATTTAGGCAAAACTAGACATAAAGCAGTTGGAGCTAAAGCATTGTCTAAAATGGCAGATGCTGTGCCTTTTGGCTTGGCTAATTTAGCTGCAGGTTTGTATAGTAAATATAACATCAAAGAATTTCATAAACCTCCATTTAATGTAACTATAACAAATGTTCCTGGTCCACAAGAGCCTTTATATTTAAGAGGCAATAAAGTATTGTCTATTTTTGGATTAACGCCTGTTCTAGATGGATTTGGATTAATAATAGCTGCATTTAGCTATAATGGACTAGTTTCTTTAACCACTACTTCTGATGCTAAAACAATGCCAGACGCAAATGTATTTTCTAGATATATAAGAGAAGCTGCAAACGAATTAGAAGAACTAATTTTACTAAGAGAAAAGCAAACAGAAACTGCTACACCACAAAAAATTAAAAGTACTCCTTTTTTTACAAGGCTAAAAAAGGTTCTAAAAGAAAACAACAAATTAAAAAACGCGCATTTAGGAATTTATGATTTTGAGGTAAAATTAAATGAAAAACCAATTAATTATCAACTAAACATTACAGTAAATACAGTTTCTGTAAGAAAAAAAGTTAGTAAAAAATCATTAGTTAAACTACAAATTGATGATGAAAACCTCATTAACTTGCATAAAAACAAATTGTTGTTAAAAGAAGCTATTATTCAAGATAGAATAAAACTTACAGGTACTAAAAAAAACTGTGATAAGTTTTTAAAATTATTAGCTAAAGTTCTAGAAACTAAATAATGCGCTATACAACAAACACTTATCAATCTTTACAAAATGAAACCATTTATTATTATAAATGGAAAGCTGAAAATGATAAACCTTTTAGAGGAATCATTCAAATTTCTCATGGAGTTGGAGAGCATGCAAGAAGATATAAATCAATAGCAAAAAAATTACAAAAACAAGGCTATGATGTATATGCTAATGACCATAGAATTCATGGGCAATCTGTAAAATCAAATGTGCATTTAGGGTTTTATGATGGTGATGATTATTTTGCTGATGCTATTTATGATATGCGAAAGCTTACTGAAATTATTAAAAAAGAACACCCCAATACAAAAATTATACTTTTAGGTCACAGCATGGGTTCTTTACTAAGCAGAGCTTATGTACTACAATTTAGTGAAGATCTAGAAGCTTTAATTTTATCTGGTACTGCCAGCTTTATGAAAGGTTTAGGTACAATTGGACTTGTTAGCGCAAAAGTTTTTAGTAAATTTAATGGCAAACACAGAAGCAATGAAGTTTTAAAAAATCTATTTTTTAATCAATTTAATAAAAAGTTTAAACCCAATAGAACTAAAGTAGATTGGATTAGTAGCGATGAAAAACAAGTAGATAAATTTGAAGCAGATCCTTTGCGAATAGAAGATTTCTCGTTAAGTGTTTTTCTAGATATTTTAAAAGGTAGCAAAAAAGTAAATCTTGAAGAATCATTCCAAAAAACTGCCAAAGATTTACCAATTTACATCTTCTCTGGAGATAAAGATCCTGTTGGAGAAATGGGAAAAGGAGTTAAAAAAGTTGCTAAAAACTATAAAAAAGCTGGAGTTTTAGATGTAACTCTAAAGTTATATAAAGGTGGTAGACACGAAATGCTAAACGAGGTTAACAAAAAAGAAGTTCAAAAAGATTTATTAAACTGGCTAAATAAAAGAATAGAGGTCAAAAATTAAAACATGGAGAATAATAGAATTGTATATAAATCATTTTCAAAGTTAGCTGTAGCTATTGCTGTTGCTCAAGGTGCTTCTTTAGCAAAAGCAAAAAAAATAATTATTAGCAGTTTCGATAGACATCCTTTTTACAAAGAAGTCTCTAAAATTGTAAAAAAAGTAAAGCTCGATAAAGAAAATTTAAACATTCTAAGTAACGAATGTATTTCAATTTGTGAAGATTTTGGGCCAGATAGAGATTACATTACCCTTGTTTTATTACTAGAAAAGATATACAAAAACGAAGAATTTAAAGAAGTAGAAAAAGACACAGTTGCTAACATTATAACAAACTTTAAAGCAGAAATCAATAGAATAAATGCCAACATCCCTCCTCCTCCATTATACAATGTGCTTTTGGAAACCAGAGCTGTAGCTGAATGGACTTCTATGTTTTGGCTGTATCCATTTATTCCAAAACACAAATCAGACAAAGAGAAACCTGTTTTGTTAATGCCTCCTTATTTGGGTAATGATAATTCAACAACTTTTGTGAGAAAATATTTAAAATCTCTAGGGTTTAAAACGTATAAGTGGGATTTAGGCATAAATATGATCAACTCAAAATCACTACCAAAACTTATCGAAAAACTCGATGAAATCTACGAAAAACATCAAGAAAAAGTAAGTTTAGTTGGCTGGAGTGGAGGTGGAATTTTCGCAAAAATAATAGCAAATAGATACCCAGAAAAAGTAGCGCAATTAATAACTATTGGGTCTCCTGTTTGGGGAGTAAAAAACATGAAAACCCCTGTAATTAGCTCTCTTGAGTTTTTAAGAGGAACAAAATTAAAAGAACGAAATGAAAAGTTTATAAAAGAATTAGAAGCCATACCTAAAATACCAATTACTTGCGTATACACAAAAACAGATGGTTTAATTCCTTGGAAAAATTGTATGGAAGCAGAAACTTATAGAGATGATATTAAAAATGTAGAAGTTTTCGGAAGTCATTGTGGTATGGGTGCAAATGCAACAGTATTATTAACAGTTGCAAATGCTTTAAATGCTAATTTAGAAACCTCAGCAAAAAAATCTATTGTTGAAAAAGTTGAATC
This sequence comes from uncultured Polaribacter sp., assembly GCA_964565055.1. Taxonomy (GTDB): domain Bacteria; phylum Bacteroidota; class Bacteroidia; order Flavobacteriales; family Flavobacteriaceae; genus Polaribacter. The sequence goes on from CAZMDC010000005.1 coordinate 24,204, forward strand.
GCTTTTCTTTCCAGAATTCTGGGAACAAAAAGGAATTTCAAAATTTACAAACCTCTTTTTTAATTGATTATGGAACACAATTTAAAAAACATTATCAATCACCCTAATTTTCAAAAACAGCTTGCAGATATTGCCAAGGCTGAAAAAACATCACTTGCTGAAGTACAAAAAAAAGGTGAAGAATGTATTCAAGAATTGTATTCCCAACAACATCCTATAGCCAATTTATTGTCTGTAAAAGGATTTCAATTTATGATGTCGAAAGCATACAATAACAAAATTGATATAGATCCTCAAGAAATAAAAAAATTAATGAAATTAATGCGTCAAAATTCGGTCGCATTTATTCTAACTCATAAAACCTATTTAGATACTGTAGTTTTAGTTACCACTTTAGCACGTTATGGAATGCCAATTCCTTATTCTTTTGGAGGTATCAACTTAGCTTTTCCAGGCTTTAAGCAATTGGGTAAAAACTCAGGTTTAATATTTATTCGAAGAAGTTTTAAAGACAATCAAATTTACAAAGCAGCTTTAAGACACTACATTTCTTGTATGATTGAACATGGTGATCATTTAACATGGAATATAGAAGGTACTCGCTCAAGAACTGGAAAAATTGTGTATCCACAAATGGGTATTTTAAAATACATCATGGAAGGTGAAAAAGAAAGCTCTAGAAACATAAAATATGTGCCAGTTTCTATTGTATATGATTTGATTCCTGATGTAAAACAAATGACTGAAGAAGGCATAGGAAAAGAAAAAAAATCTGAAGATGTAAAAGGTTTTATAAATTATTTTAGAAAACTAGGTAATGAATATGGTAAAGCAGCCATACGTTTTGGAGAACCTGTAGATGCAAGCGAACACCAAAATGCAGTTATTCCAGATATTGATGAAGATAGTTATTCAGATAAGTACAACTTACCACGCTTTGCTTTTGAGTTGATTCATAAAGCAAATATGATTACACCAGTAACTACAGTTTCGTTAGTGTGTAATGTTTTATTAAATAATTTTGCGCTTACCAAAAAGGAGATAGAGTTTAGTGTCATCAAATTGATGAACTACATAGAACAACGCAAGAACGATGTTCTTATAGAACGTGGAAAAAGCATTAGTGCATCAGTTCAAAAAGCGTTGAACCTTCTCAAAAGCGCAGGCATAGTTCAAAAAAATAAGGCAGGTTATAAAACTAAATATACTTTAGAATCCTCAGAATTTTTATCAGCTACCTATTATGCAAACATGGCTGCTGCTCATTTATACCATAGAGCATTTATAGAAATGGCTTTGGTTAAAATTAAAGATGAAAAAGAAAACAGAATTTTATCTTTTTGGGAAGAAATAATGCGTCTTCGTAATTTATTTAAATTCGAGTTTTTCTATACCAACAAACCTCAATTTAGTTCAGAAATTGAAGCCGAATTAGATTTATTTGACAAAAATTGGAGAGCTATAATAGAAAATCCTGAAGGAAATTTAGAAGATTTACTTTCTAGTCAAGAACTTTTTGTATCTAAAGGATTGTTGTTAATTTATTTAGAGGCAAATAAAGTCGTTTGCAAAACATTACAATCTTGGGATTTAGAAGATGAATTTTCTGATGAAGATTTTATAGAACTTTGCTTATTTAAAGGTAAAGAACTGCATTGGAAAAATAAAATTAGAAGATTAGAAAGTGTATCTAAACCCTTTTTAATAAGCGCATTAAGACTTGCTAAAAACAGTAAACTCATTCCAGAAAATAATTATATCGATTTTAAAAGATTAGAGCAATGGATGAATCAGTTAGAAGAACTTACCAACAGGTTAGATTTTCTTCAGGAGCTAGAAACTACAAACAATGTTAAAAGCAATTCAAATAAAAAAAATAAAATTGAAGAGAAAGTTCCTGGTGCAAAAATTGAAAGTATTGCTGAGGAGGTTTTAGAAGAAGAGGAAGGACCTCATATTGCTGCCTTTTTTGATTTAGACAGAACTCTAATTAACGATTTTTCTGCCAAACAGTTTGTAAAATCTAGATTTTTAAGCGGCAAATCAACATCAAAAGAACTTTTATCACAATTTATTACTTTAATAGCTTATGCTATTGGTAATAGAGACTTTGAAAGCCTTACCAAAATATCAGCTATAGGTGTAAAAGGAATTTCAGAAAAACAGTTCAAAGAACTTGGAGAAGAAATTTTTCAAGACCATTTAGCTGCAACTATTTACCCAGAATCTAGGACTTTAATTGCTTCACATCTTGCAAAAGGGCATCAAGTAGTTATTATTTCTGCTGCAACTCGCTATCAAGTAACACCTGTAGCAAACGAATTGGGTATCAAGGATATTTACTGCACAGAAATGGAAGTTAAAAAAGGAAAATTTACAGGGCTAATATCAGAAATGTGTTGGTCTGAAGGTAAAGCTAGAGCAGGTCGTAAATTTGCAAAAGCAAATAATATAGATCTGTCAAAAAGTTTCTTTTATACAGATAGTATAGACGACTATCCATTATTAGAAATTGTTGGAAAACCTATTGCTACAAATCCAGATAACAAACTATCTCAACTCGCTTTTGAAAACGATTGGAAAATTTTACGATTTAAAGAAAATAGAAAAAAACCTTTAGTTAACGGGCTAAGAACAGGTTTAGCTGCAGCAAGCTTATATCCTTCTGCTCTAAAAGGAATCGTAAAGGGTACTTTAGCAATGTCTCAAAAAGAAGGGATAAATACCACTATTTCTAGTATTGGTGATTTAGGCACAACACTAGCTGGCTTAGATATTAACGTAAAAAACAAACACAATTTAGAAGATCATAGACCTGCTGTGTTTTGTTTTAACCATCAATCTTCTGCAGACTTTTTTGTAATATTAAAGTTACTTAGAAAAGATGTTACAGGTGTTGCTAAAAAAGAGTTAGAACTCACTCCTTTTGGACCAATTTTTAAAGCTATGGGTGCTATTTTTATTGATAGATCTAACAAGAAAAAAGCATTAGCCTCAATGAAAAATGCTGCTGATGTACTTAAAAATGGAACTTCTGTGGCTATTGCACCAGAAGGTACAAGAAGTGGTAGTAAAAAGCTTGGCGTATTTAAAAAAGGAGCTTTTCACTTAGCAATGAAAGCAGGTGTACCAATTGTACCAATTGTTATTAAAAATGCATATATGGCCATGCCAAAAGGAAGCAATATGTTTAGTCCAACCCACATTGAGGTTGTAGTTTTAGATCCTGTTGACACCTCTGAGTGGAAACCAAAACTTTTAGATAACTACATAGAAGAGGTAAGAAATTTATTTGTTAAGGAATTAGAAAATTAATCACCAAAATAATATTTATGAAATTACAAGTAGGCTTATTAGGTGGTGGTTCTTGGGGAACTACAGTTGCTTCATTAACAGCAAAAAACAGTAAAACCATACTTTGGGCAAGAAACCAAGATACTGTAGATGAAATCAACGAACATCATACAAACGAAAAATATTTACCTGAAGCTAAACTAACTCCAAGTTTGCAAGCATCAACTTCTATAAAAGAAACTGTTGAAGAAGCAGATGTAATTGTTATGGGAGTTCCTGCACAAAGTTTTAGAGAAGTGTTATTGGAAGCTAAACCACACATTAGACCTTGGGTACCTATTATAAACTTAGCAAAAGGGTTAGAAATTAGCACAAAAATGCGAATGACAGAAATAATAGAAGAAATTATGCCTGGTCATCCTGCAGGAGTTTTAACAGGACCAAATCTAGCTAAAGAAATCCATTTTGGAAATGCTGCAGCTGCAGTTATTGCTATGGTTGATAAAACTATTGCTTCTAAGTTGCAAGATGTTTTTAGCTCTGGTTTATTTAGAGTATACACAAATTCTGACGTTATTGGTTGCGAATTAGGAGGTGCTCTAAAAAACATAATAGCCATTGCAACAGGTATGGGTGATGGGGCTAATGCTGGAGATAATACACGTGCAGCAATCATTACAAGAGGGCTAGCAGAACTTACTAGATTAGGAACAGCAATGGGTGGTAAACAACGCACGTTTTATGGTTTAGCAGGCATGGGTGATTTAGTAGCTACTTGTTCTTCTGCTAAAAGTAGAAATCATCATGTAGGGTATCAATTAGGAAAGGGTAAAAATTTAGAGCAAATCATTAATGAAATGAACGAAGTTGCTGAAGGTGTAAAAACAGCAAAAGTAGTGATGGAGTTAGCTAAAGAGTACAACATTGATATGCCAATATCTAATCAAATTTATAAAGTGTTGTATGAAGGAAATACCGTAAATGATGCTTTTAAAGGTTTAATTAGATACGAAGTTGGTTCTGAAAAAGAACCTGGTTAAAATTTAATAAGATGACAAAAAAACAAGAACAAAACGCATCTTTTATGGTTCGTTTTCAACAGCGAATTTTTGAAGAAAATGATGAATCTAAAGTTCAATGGAGAGGAAAAGTTACCCACGTTCAAGATGGAGACGAAAAACGTTTTTCAGATTTTAATGATGCATTAATTTTTATGCAAAAAAAACTAGCTGAACTTACAGAGGAAGCAACAAAACACGAATCATCAGAAAAACAAGAAAGTATTCTTGGCAAAAGTCTTTCTATGTGGAAAACCATAAAGGATGTTGGTCCAAAAGTACTAAGAGACACCATAAAAGATCCTAAAAAACAATTCGAACACTTTCAAGATCAATTACAAGATCAAATTAATAATCTTGGGGAAGAATTATCAGAAAAAGTACAAGTAGATCAATGGAGAGCTGCATCAAGATCAGATTTTAATAAAATTCAGAATCAAATAGAGAGTTTATCAGCAGACATCAAAAAACTATCTACAAAAATGGATGCTATTAATAAAAAATAGAATACTCCATGTCAGACTTCCTTCAACAACTTACCGAATTAAATTCCTTTGTAAAAAATGCAGCAATTCGCATTGAAACATTAGGAGGTTTTAATCTGTGGAGAGCGCAACAAAAAATTGACGCTAAAGAATGGGGAAGAGATAAAACGATTCAATTACTGCAATATTTAGTTTCATATCGTCAAAGAAATGCACTTCATAAAGAAAAAATTATGGACAATCTTTGGGAAGATTGGAATGATCGTGATTTTAAAGTGGCTTTACATGGCATCAATAAAGTATTAGAACCCAACAGAGCTTCTAGAACTGAGCCTGAATTTATTTTAAGGCAAGGTGTTAGTTATCAAATTGATTTAACCAAAGTCTGTGTTGATGTAGAAGCTTTAGAGAAATATATAATTATTGGCAATCAATGTTTTGGCAACCAAAATAATATTGCTAAACAAGCCTATCAGAATGCAATAGATTTGTACAAAGGCACGTATTTACCTAATAGAATTTATGAAGATTGGACTTCTGAAGAAAGAGAAAAATCGCAACTATTAATTTTAGGAGCATACATAACTTTAGCAGAAATATTACTTAAAGAAAACCCTCTAGAAAGTATACGTTTAGCACAAAAAGCCTTACAAATAGATGCTGCTTGGGAAGATGCTTACAGAATACAAATGCAAGCCTATATAGAAAAAGGCAACAGACCACAAGCCATTAAATCCTATATGAAATGCGAAGTTGTTTTGGAAGAAGAGTATGGTATTTCACCTTTACCAGAAACCAAAAAGCTACTTAAAGATATTGAAGCCATCTCTTAATCTTAAAAAAACATCTATTTTTTATTGTTTTAACTTCTTTGTAACTCATCTGCAACTCGCGTACTATATTTTTGTTTAAAAATTAATAATTAAATCAATTTTAAGATGAAAACACTAACAATAAAAGACATCAAAAATAATACTACTAAGTTAAACGAAATAGCTTTAGAAAACACTGAAAAAGTAGCTTTAAAAGTTATTGATAAGGTAGAAGAATTACAAAATCACACAGCTAAAACCATAAAAAACACGTTAGCATATTCTGAAAAAAAACAAGATAAATTTTTTAATACTTTAGAAAAAGGAAAAGAAATAGCTACAAAGAAATTCAATAAAACGAAATCTTTTTTTAGTAAAAACTAGTTTGCAACTCTACTGCAACTCACATGTTGTAAGTTTGTTACATCAAAATAAAAAATAATTAAAAAAAATATTATGGCAACTAAAAAGTCTAAAACAAAACAAGAAGATAAATTAGGGAAAGCTAAAGCAATTGTAAAAAGAATTAATAGCGATTTAATTGATGCTTCTTTTAATGCAATTGAGTCTACAGTTAAAACTGGAGAAAAATGGCAAAAATTAACTGCAAAGTTGGTTAAAAAAACAGAACCTTTAACAAAGCAGCAAATCAATATGGTTGTAGAAACTGCAGAATCTATTAAAGAACAATTAGAAAATAGTTCAGAGCGTTTAAAAACATTAGTTGGCTATGATCCAAAAATGGTAGAAGATGCTAAAAAAAGAGTTTCAGAACATCCTTTAGTTGAAAAAGCTGAAGAAATGAAAGACAAATTCGAAAAAGAAGTAGCTAAAAATAAGCTTGTACAGAAAGCAGAAAAAATGTCTAATACGTTAAAGAAAAATATTTCTGAAACTATAGTCGAAGTAAAAGGTAAAATTGAAGATTATACTGAAGACGCTTTAAATACAGTTAACGAAAAGTTAGAAGATGCTAAACCAGTAAAAACTAAAAAAACAGCAAAGAAAAAAGTTGTAAAAAAAGAAGTTACTGTAGCAGAGAAAATAGTCGTTAAAAAAGTTGATGAAACTAACGATTTAAAAGTTATTAAAGGTATTGGTCCAGTTTTAGAAAAAACGTTAAACGATTTAAACATAACGTCTTACAACCAAATAGCAAAAATGACTATTAAAGACATGACTAAACTTTTAACAGATGCTGGTGTAAATGCTAAAATTTATGATTTATCTGGGTGGAAAATACAAGCAAAACTAGCACTTAAAGGTGATATGGAAGCTGTTAAAAATTGGGAAAGAAAATAGATCGATATTTTCTTAAAATCAAGAGTTTAAAAGTAAAATTTCATTTATACATATTTTTAAAACATATTGATATATAAAATAACAATCGCTTGTTATTTATAAACAAACCAAGTTAAAATTTTAACTTGGTTTTTTGTTTTTAAACAGTGCTATTTTCTTTCAACAACCAAACGTTTCGTATTTTTGTAAAAGATATCATAGAGATGAAAAAAAAGAAAAATAGTTCAAAATTAGACATCTTAACACTTTATATGGATTTGGTTTCAAAAAACCAATCTAAACCAGAAAGTGTAGAAGATTTTTGTGAGCAAGTTAACTTAGACGAAGACAATTTTTACAAACACTTTAAAACGTTAAAAAAGGTAGAAAAAACTATTTTTAATGAGCTTTTTAAAAACTCTTTAGAGGTTTTAAATGAAAGTGAAGAATTTATTTCTTTCGATGGCAAAAACAAACTTATAAGTCTTTATTTCACCTTTTTTGAAAACTTAAATTTAAATAGAGCTTATGTAGAAGTGGTTTTAAAAGGATGTAAAAATCAACTAAAATCTTACAAAACATTATCGAGTTTAAAAAAGAGTTTTATTGCTTTTATAGACCAATTAGACTTATCAGAAAGTATTTTACCTATAGATGGTTTAGAAAAAGTACAAGGCAATTTAATTAGTCAATCTGCATGGATTCAGTTGTTAATCACTATTAAATTTTGGTTAGAAGACACCTCAGAATCTTATGAAAAAACAGATATTTTTATAGAAAAATCAATCAATACCAGTTTCGAGTTAATAGAAAACAAATTCCTAAAGAATGTCTTTGATTTAGGCAAATTTGTATACAAAGAAAAGTTCCAAAAAAATACGGATTAAGGTATGAAAAAAGCAAGTAAAATTCCCATCACAAAAATTCAAAGAGCATCTAAATTAGTAAAAACGGGTGCTAAAGTTGGGGTAAATTATTTAAAGTATTATGGTGATAAAATCACCAAAACAGAAGAAAATGCCAGAGAGCAACTCAACAAAAACAATGCAGAAGACATTTACGACAGCTTAAAAGATTTAAAAGGTAGCCCTTTAAAAGTTGCGCAAATGCTAAGTATGGAAAAAAGCATTTTACCAAGAGCTTACGTAGAGAAATTTTCATTAGCTCAGTTTTCTGTCCCTCCACTTTCTGAAGCTTTAGTTTTAAAAACCTTCAAAAAAAGTTTTGGTAAATTTCCGTCAGAAATCTATGATAAATTTAATGTAAAAGCATACAATGCAGCAAGTATTGGGCAAGTGCATAGAGCTGAAAAAGATGGCAAAGACTTGGCTGTTAAAATTCAATATCCAGGAGTTTCAGACAGTATAAAATCAGATTTAGCATTGCTAAAACCTTTTGTAATTCGAATGTTTAACATGAAAGGCAAAACTTCTGATGAATACTTTTTTGAAGTACAAGACAAACTTTTAGAAGAAACAGATTACATTTTAGAAGTACAACAAAGTCAAGAAATTGTAGATGCCTGCAGCCAAATACCAAATTTAGCTTTTCCTACCTATTATCCAGCATTATCCTCAAAACAAATCATTACTATGGATTGGATGAAAGGTGTGCATTTATCTGAATTTACTGCTGTAAATACAGACCAAAAAAAAGCAAACGCAATTGGTCAAGCACTTTGGGATTTTTACATGTACCAAATTCATAACTTAAAAAAAGTACATGCAGACCCACATCCAGGAAATTTTTTAGTTTCTGAAAAAGGAGAACTTATTGCATTAGATTTTGGCTGTATGAAAACCATTCCTTTAGAGTTTTACAACCCTTATTTTGTGTTGGCTAAACAGGAAACTTTAGATGATAAAAAACTTTTTGTGGAAAAAATGTTTGAATTAGACATTTTAAGAAAAGAAGATCCAAAAGAAGAATTTGAGTTTTTTAAAGCAATGTTTCACGAAATGCTTTCTATTTTTACACAACCTTTTCATGCAGAAGAATTCGATTTTTCTGATGAAGTTTTTTTCGGTAAAATTTCTGAGTTTGGAGAGCGATATTCAAAAAATGTAGAGCTACGTTCTTACAATGCTAGTAGAGGCTCAAAGCACTTTATCTACATGAACAGAACCTTTTTTGGCTTGTACAATTTAATGTTCGATTTAAAAGCAAAAGACATAAAGATTAATAATTTTATGAATTTGTAAAATCTTTAGTATTTTCGTGCTATAAATCAAACAAAATCAATCAAAATTTATGCTCATCATTGGAATTGCAGGTGGTACTGGAAGTGGAAAAACTACAGTAGTAAATCAAATTGTAAAAGAATTACCCACAGATGAAGTTTGTGTAATATCACAAGATTCTTACTATAAAGCAACCGATAATTTATCGTATGATGAACGTACAAAAATCAATTTCGACCATCCAAGAGCAATCGATTTTGAGCTTTTAATAAAGCACCTAAAAGACTTAAAAAAAGGAAAAACGGTAAACCAGCCTGTGTACTCTTTTGTAACGCATAACAGAACAAAAGATATTTTTAAAACACATCCTAGAAAAGTGGTGATTGTTGAAGGGATTTTAATTTTTAATAATGAAGAATTGCGCGATTTATTCGATATTAAAATCTTTGTACATGCAGAAACAGACGAACGTTTAATTCGTAGAGTTCGTAGAGATATTAAAGACAGAGGTAGAGATATTGATGAGGTTTTAAATCGTTATCAAAACACCTTAAAACCTATGCATCAGCAATTTATAGAACCTACTAAAAATTTTGCTGATATTATCATCCCTAATGACAGGTACAATACTGTGGCCATTGATATTGTAAGAAGTGTAATAAACGAGCGCTTGTAATGAGTATTTTTAAGCGGATAAAAAATAACATGTTTTTTAAATTTTTCACAAATATTTTTGTGATGATTTTAATTCCGTTTATAGTTTGGATGCTTTTTTTTGATGAAAACTCTTATTTAGTACACCGAAAATTCGATAACGAAATCGAAGATTTAGAGAATACCATTTCTTTTTACAAAGATAAAATTGCAAAAGATCAAGAAACAATAAAGAAGCTAGAAGATTCTTTAGAATTAGAACGTTTTGCAAGAGAAAAATACTTGATGAAAAAAGAAAACGAAGACATTTATATTATTGAATTTGATACCATAAAAAAATAATGAATACATTTCTATTTGATGAGTTTAAACCTGTATCTGCAGCTACTTGGAAACAAAAAATTCAGGTAGATTTAAAAGGTGCAGATTATAATGATACTTTGCTTTGGCATACAGATGAAGGTATTACTGTTAAACCTTTTTACAACAAAGAAGACAAGACAGCCAATTCTATTAAACTTCCAAATGAAGGCTTTAATATTTGTCAATCTATTTTTATAGATGATGAAAAAATAGCCAATTCTTTAGCATTAGATGCTTTAAAAAGAGGAGCCAATACCATACAATTTAAAGCTTCAAAACCTTTTGACCCAAAAACATTACTTAAAAGTTTTCCAGGTAAAACACCTTTATATTTTACACTTTCTTTTTTAGATGCTAATTTTCAAACCAAACTCGCTGATTTCTGTGATGCAAATAATACTTATATTCAAGTAGATATTATTGGCAACTTGGCAGAGACAGGCAATTGGTTTTTCAATTTAAAAGCAGATCACAATCAATTAGAAAAAATTGTAGCTGCATCTCATAAATGTATTTCTGTTTCTGGAGATTTGTATCAAAACGCAGGTGCAAATAGTACACAGCAACTAGCGTATACTTTGGCTCATGCCAATGAATATTTAAATCATTTTGGTAAAGAAGCTGCTGCTAAAATCACGTTTAATTTTGCAGTAGGCAGCAATTACTTTTTTGAGATTGCAAAATTGAGGGCTTTTCGAATTTTATGGGAAGCTTTGCTTAACGAATATGATGTAGAAAACAAAGCCGCTCATATATTTACACAACCAAGCTTACGCAACAAAACGTTGTATGATTATAATGTAAATATGCTCAGAACTACTTCTGAGTGTATGAGTGCTATTTTAGGTGGCTCTAATACTGTTTCAAATGTTTCTTATGATGAAATTTACCATAAATCAAACGAATTTGGCAGTAGAATAGCTAGAAATCAATTATTAATCTTACAACAAGAAAGCTACTTAAAAGAAGCACAAACTTTTGCTAATGGTGCCTATTATATTGAAACAATAACCCATCAATTGGCAGAAAAAGCTTTAGCCATTTTTCAACAAATAGAAAAAGCAGGTGGATTTTTACATCAATTAAAAGCCGGTGTTATTCAAAGAAAACTAAATGAAGCTGCTGCAAAAGAAGAGGAAAAGTTTAATTCTAACGAAATTGTTTTATTAGGTACTAACATGCAAATCAACAAAGTTGATAAAATGAAACAAGATGTAGAGTTGTATCCTTTTGTAAAACAAAGAAATATAAAAACATTAATCACTCCAATTGTTAGAAAACGACTTTCTGAAACAGTTGAAAAAACACGTTTAGACAATGAGTAGAAAAGATGTATCTCAAATAAAAATAGCTCAAAACTTAGAGCAAAAAGATAAGAGCTTTAAACACGAAGATTTTGTTGCAGGAATTGCACCCAATTTAAGAGGGCCTTATTCTACAATGTATGTTCGCAGACCTTGGACTATTAGACAATATGCAGGCTTTTCTACTGCAGAAGAGAGTAATGCTTTTTATAGAAGAAATTTAGAAGCAGGGCAAAAAGGACTCTCTGTGGCTTTTGATTTAGCTACACACAGGGGTTACGATTCAGATCATGAACGTGTGCAAGGTGATGTGGGTAAAGCAGGAGTTGCTATAGATTCTGTAGAAGACATGAAGGTGTTGTTCGATCAAATTCCTTTAGATAAAATGTCGGTTTCAATGACTATGAATGGTGCTGTTTTGCCTATTCTAGCATTTTACATTGTTGCTGCAGAAGAACAAGGAGTAGCTCCAGAATTATTATCTGGAACCATTCAAAACGATATTTTAAAGGAGTTTATGGTGCGTAATACGTACATCTATCCTCCTTCTCCATCTATGAAAATTATTGCGGATATTTTTAAATATACCAGTAATCATATGCCTAAATTCAATTCCATTTCTATTTCTGGATATCATATGCAAGAAGCTGGAGCTACTGCAGAAATTGAATTGGCATATACCTTAGCTGATGGTTTAGAATACATCAAAAAAGGATTGGAAGCAGGTATGGATATCGATGCTTTTGCTCCAAGATTATCGTTCTTTTGGGCAATTGGTATGGATCATTTTACAGAAATAGCCAAAATGCGTGCTGCTAGAATGTTATGGGCTAAAATTGTAAAACAATTCAATCCAAAAAATCCAAAATCTCTAGCTTTAAGAACGCATTGTCAAACCAGTGGATGGTCTTTAACAGAACAAGATCCATTTAACAATGTAGCCAGAACAACTATAGAAGCTATGGCTGCAGCATTTGGAGGAACCCAAAGTTTACACACCAATGCTTTAGACGAAGCCATTGCTTTGCCTACTGATTTTTCTGCAAGAATTGCAAGAAACACACAAATATATTTACAAGAAGAAACGCAAATAACAAAAACAGTTGATCCTTGGGCAGGAAGTTATCATGTTGAAAAGTTAACAGAGAATATTGCCAACAAAGCTTGGGAATTGATTCAAGAAGTGGAAGATTTAGGAGGCATGACCAAGGCTATTGAAAAAGGAATTCCGAAATTAAGAATTGAAGAAGCTGCTGCTAAAAAACAAGCAAAAATTGATAGTGGACAAGATGTAATTGTTGGTGTTAACAAATACAAACTACAACAAGAAGACCCTTTACATATTTTAGAAGTTGATAATGAAGCTGTTCGTAAATCTCAAATAGAACGTTTACAGCAATTAAAAGCGGATAGAAATACAGCTGAAGTTCAAAAATGTTTAGTAGATTTAACCAATGCTGCAAAATCGGGTGAAGAAAATTTATTAGATTTAGCTGTTAAAGCAGCTAGAAACAGAGCTACTTTAGGTGAAATTTCAGATGCTTTAGAAGCTGTTTTTGGCAGACATAAAGCTGTAACTAAAACCATTTCTGGTGTGTATAGTAAAGAAATAAAAGACGATAAATTATTTAAAGAAGCTACTGAACTTGCAGATAAATTTGCAGCATTAGAAGGTAGAAGACCACGTATTATGATTGCCAAATTAGGGCAAGATGGGCATGATAGAGGTGCTAAAGTAGTGGCTACTGGTTATGCAGATTTAGGGTTTGATGTTGATATTGGTCCACTTTTTCAAACACCACAAGAAGCAACCAAACAAGCAGTAGAAAATGATGTGCATATTTTAGGGATTTCCTCCTTAGCTGCTGGGCATAAAACCTTAGTGCCCCAAGTAATTGCTGAACTTAAAAAATACGGACGAGAAGATATTATGGTTATTGTAGGTGGAGTTATTCCTGCTCAAGACTATCAATACTTATTTGATGCTGGTGCTGTTGGTGTTTTTGGGCCTGGCACAAAAATTGCGCAAGCTGCAATTGATTTGATTACCATTTTAATTGATAGTGTTGCAGAATAATGTAAAATGTAATCAGTAAATATTTTTTGTTATGCACATTAAAATGTCTAAAGTATTTATTAAAAATCTAACTCTAAAAGAGTTTTCAGAAATCAGACATCTAGAAAAATCAGATTTATTTGAATTTGGATTTTCAAGTAACATAAAACTAAATGTTCCCATAATTTTTAAAGGAAAGGAAACAAATATTGCTGTAAATTCTAAGTTAATTGCATCAGAAAATAAAAGAGGAATTGGAATAACAATTTTATGTAATTTCACCAAGTTTATTTTATTTTCATTAACCATTGGTATACTATCATCTCTAATAATACTAGCAATGTTTTACAATATTACCTTCTTTATTTTCTCTTCAGTATTTGTATCAATTCTAATATTTTTGATGTATTATTTTAAAACAAAGAAAATAGCCACAAAATATGTAAATAAGATTAAGGCAGACTTATTGAAATAAAACATTTAAACACCTAAGATTCAATAAAAAAATAAGTTGTTTTTTCAGTATATTTGAGAAAACAACGATTCCATGAAAAACTCCACATTAAGAAAAGGGATTTTACCTCTTTTACTATTTTCAATCTTCACACTTCAAAGTCAACAACTTACAAAAAATAAAAAAGCACTTTTAAAAGCGATAGAAAAACATAAAAATGCATTAATTAAAATTAGCGATGATATTTGGCAAGCAGCAGAAACTGCCTTTGAAGAAACTGAATCTTCTAAAATATTAGCTGATTATGCAGAGCAGCAAGGTTTTACTGTTGAAAGAGGTGTTGCCCAAATGCCAACTGCTTTTGTTGCTACTTATGGCTCAGGAAAACCTGTTATAAGTGTGTTAGGCGAATTTGATGCTTTACCTGGTTTGTCACAAAACCCAGTACCTACAAAGTCACCAATTACTGAAGGAAATCCTGGTCATGGTTGTGGACATAATTTATTTGGTGCTGGTAGTTTAGGTGCTGCAGTTGCTATAAAAGAATTAATTGAACAAGGTAAAATAAAAGGAACAGTTAAATTTTTTGGCACACCATCTGAAGAAAAATTCTTTGGAAAAATTTGGATGGTAAATGCTGGTCTTTGGGATGATGTTGATGTAAATATCAGTTGGCATCCAGCTCCTGTTACAGAAGCTGATGTACAAAGTTCTTTGGCTTTGGTCGATTTTAAAGTCGAGTTTTTTGGACAAGCTGCACATGCTGCTGCAGATCCTTGGAATGGACGCTCTGCATCTGATGCTTTAGAATTGTATACATCAGGAATCAATTATTACAGAGAGCATGTTAAACCAACTGTTAGAATGCATTATCACATCCAAGATGGTGGACAAGTTGTGAATGTAGTTCCAGATTATTCTCGCCTTTGGGTTAGAGTACGTGATTCTAAACGTTCTGGAATGATGCCAGTTTACGAACAAGTAATGAAAATGGCAGAAGGTGCTGCAATAATGGCAAATGTAGATTATAAAGTGTCTTTAATTTCTGGTATTTACGAAGTGTTAGTCAATAGAACTGGTGGAGAAATCATGCAAAAAAATCTAGAGATTTTAGGACCCATAAACTATACTGATAAGGAAATTGCATTCGGAAAAAAAATTCAAGAAGTTACTGGAAAAGAGCAATTGGGAATGGATGCTAAAATCAATCCTTTAAGAACAACCTTAGAAAATTCTGGTGGTGGAAGTACAGATGTAGGAGATGTGAGTTGGAATGTAGCGAACATTAACTTAAAAGTTACCACTGCACCTATAGATACTCCTTGGCATTCTTGGGCTGTTGTGGCTTGTGGAGGCATGAGTATTGGTCATAAAGGAATGGTATATGCAAGCAAAGCTATGTCTATGACTATGCTTGATTTGTTTGAAAATCCTGATTTAGTAAAAGAAGTAAAAGCAGAATACAAAGAGCGAAAAGGAGATGAAGTCTATAAGGCAATTATTCCTGATGGACCTCCTCCAATTCCGAATAATAAATAATACAGATGAAAAAGATAACGTACTATTTTTTAATGTTCATTGGTGTCTTAGCAATTGTTTCTGGACTTTATTTTATGTTTCAGGGTAAAAACTTAAGTATTTTTTACTATAGTATATTGATTGGTGTTGTGCTAATAGCAACCACCTATTACAACAACAAAAGAAAAAACAAAAAAGAATAGCAATCGCTATTCTTTTTGTTTTCAAAAATCTTATCTTTAGATAATTAAGAGTTTAAAATACTTTTGGATTGTGAAATATTTTCCTCAGGAATTTGATTAAAAAACTCCAGCATTCCATTATCTGCAGAGGGTCCATAAGCTGCTAAAATAGTTCCTTTAGTGTTTTTGCTAGTTTCAATTACATACAATAAAGACATGTCATCAGGATTACTTTGTCCTTCATATCTATGTTTTGCAACCACTGTAATATCCTTTGGATTAAATTCGTGGTTAGACCCATTTTCTATCAATTTATTACCACTAATTCTATACGAGTTTGTAAACCCTTTTTTTTCGTAAGCTTTTATAAAATCAAGCTCGTTTTTATTTTGACTGTCCATAATATTGTTTTTTCGATTTCCTTAAAGAAAATAAAAATCAACAAAATTTTGTAGCACATATGCTATAAATATTAACGCTAAAATTTTCTGTTGATAATTCCTTTTTAATTGCATCCCTTTTTTTATGTATTGAGTTAAGTTTTATTTCAATTTAAATGCATTTTTGTATAAAAATTAGAACCATGCCAATACTAGGAAACTTAATAAAAGGAGTTATTAATTTAACAGACACTATTTTACCAGACACCAATCATATAGAAGCACAAGAAGAACTATTAAAAAATATTTTAGAAACTGCTAAAAAAACACAGTTTGGAAAGCATTATGAATTCGAAAAAATATTAGAAAGCGAAAACATACCAAAAACATTTGCTCAGAAAGTTCCGTATTTCGATTATCATAAAATCAATAAAAAATGGTGGAGCAAATTACATGATGGTGAAACAGATGTTACTTGGCCAAACACACCTTCTTATTTTGCCTTAAGCTCTGGTACAACAGGAAAAACTAGTAAAAGAATACCTGTTACTGATGAAATGATTGATGCTATAAAAAGCTCAGGAATAAAACAAGTACTTTCTTTACACAATTTCGATTTGCCATCAGACTTTTTTGAAAAAGAAATCATGATGCTAGGAAGCTCTACAGATTTACAAGAAAAAGACGAGCATTTAGAAGGAGAAATTAGCGGAATTAGTGCAAGTAACATTCCTTTTTGGTTTAAAGGATATTACAAACCAGGTGAAGATATTGCTAAAATTGAGGATTGGGATGAACGTGTTTTACACATCGCAAAAAATGCAAAAAATTGGGATATTGGTGCTTTAAGCGGAATTCCTGCTTGGATAGAATTGATGTTAAAAAAAGTAATCGCATATCATAACCTGAATAACATTCATGAAATTTGGCCAAACTTACAAGTGTATACTTCTGGAGGTGTGGCTTTTAGTCCTTATGAAAAAAGTTTTAATGCGCTTTTAGGAAAACCAGTTACAGTAATAGATACCTATTTGGCTTCAGAAGGGTATATTGCTACACAAACAAGACCAGAAACTGATGCCATGCAATTAAACACAGACAATGGTATTTATTTTGAGTTTGTACCTATGAATCCTGATTATATTAAGGAAGATGGTTCTCTAAAAGACGATGCACCTGCTATCACTTTAAAAGAGGTAGAACTCAACCAAGATTACATTCTTATCATTTCTACAGTTAGTGGTGCTTGGCGTTATTTAATTGGTGATACTATTGCGTTTACGGATATTGAAAAAGCAGAAATAAAAATTACAGGTAGAACTAAATTCTTTTTAAACACTGTAGGTTCTCAATTGTCTGTTAATAAAATGGATGATGCCATGCAACATTTAGAAGAACAGTTTTCTACTAAAATATCTGAATATACCATTTGTGCGAAACGTTTTGAAGATGGAGAGTTTTACCATTCTTGGTATTTAGGAACCGATTTAAATAAAGACGAAAAAGAAGTAGCAGATACTTTAGATGCTTTTCTAAAATCTGCAAATAAAAATTACAAAGTGGCCAGAAGTAAAGCTTTAAAAGGAGTAAAAGTAAACATTATACCTGTAGATAAATTTTATGCCTGGAGTGATCGAAATAAGAAAAAAGGAG
Organism: uncultured Polaribacter sp.; assembly: GCA_964565055.1. Lineage (GTDB taxonomy): Bacteria > Bacteroidota > Bacteroidia > Flavobacteriales > Flavobacteriaceae > Polaribacter. Next base: position 41,878 of record CAZMDC010000005.1, read on the forward strand.
GCCAAGTAAAAATGGAACGCGTAATGAAAGAAGATAAGTTTGCTGACTGGGAAGCCTTTGTAAATTAATAAAAGAATACTTTTAGAATATAGAAAAACCTCAATATAAAATTGAGGTTTTTTTAAATTTATTTTAAATTGTGTTTATTTTAAGCTCTGCATATCTATTACAAATCGATATTTTACATCACTAGCTATAACTCTTTCAAAAGCATTATTGATATCTTGCATATTAATCATTTCTACATCAGATACAATATTGTGCTTTCCACAAAAATCTAACATTTCTTGAGTTTCTTTAATACCGCCAATTAATGAACCTGCCACTCTTTTTCTTCCCATAATTAAATTGGCTCCATTCATGGGTTCTAAAGGTTCTATTGCCCCAACCATTACCATAGTTGAATCTCTTTTTAAGAGTTGCAAATACGGATTAATATCGTGTTTTACAGGAACCGTGTTTAGTAAAAAGTCGAAACTGCTCATATGCTGTTTCATCTCTTCTTTATTTTTAGAAATAATTACAGCATCTGCACCTAATCTTTTAGCATCATCTGCTTTTTCTTTAGAGGTTGTAATCATATAAGTTTCAGCACCCATGCTACTCGCAAACTTAATACCCATGTGTCCTAAACCACCTAAACCAATAACACCTACTTTGTCTCCTTTTTTAATTTTCCAATGATTTAAAGGAGAAAAAGTAGTGATTCCTGCACATAATAATGGAGCAACTGCTTTTAAATCTAAATTTTCTGGCACTTTAAGTACAAATTTTTCTCTTACAACAATAGCTGTAGAGTATCCTCCATAAGTTCTTCCTTCTAAATGTTTGTCTTTACTGTTGTAGGTTGCTGTCATTCCGTTTTCACAAAACTGTTCGTAGTCTTCTTCACAGGCAGAACATTCTTGACAAGAATCTACCATACATCCTACTCCTACCAAATCTCCTTTTACAAAGTTTTTTACACTAGCACCTACTTCCAATACTTTTCCCACAATTTCATGACCTGGTACTATTGGATATTTTGTATTACCCCAATCATTTTTTGCTGCATGGATATCACTGTGACAGACTCCACAATACAAAATGTCAATTTTTACATCGTTTTCTAGAAGTGCTCTTCTTTCGATATCTATTTTTTTTAAATCTGCATTTGCAGCTTTAGTTCCGTAAGCTTTTATAGTTGTTGTCATATTTATCTATTTTTTTAAATGGTGTATTTAGTTTTTAATCTTAATTCAAAAGCAATGTTAAATGGCTTGTTCTAAATTTTCTTCAATTCGATCTCTATCTTCAATAAGGTGCATGATTTCCTCTGGTGATAAGTAATACTTTTTCATTCTGTTTTTGTAAACTTCAGAAATATCTGCATGATTTAAAATAAAGTTTTTTGTTTTTAATATATAGGCTTCCATTTTATGCTGAATGGCAAATTTATCTGCAGCTCTTTCTGCCTCAACAATATGATTTTCAGAAAACAAGTATTTTATCCCAAACCAAATTAAATTGAATCTACTTCTATTTTGATAATCCATAATATGCCCCAATTCATGACCAATCCAACCAATAAAAATATCATCAGGAATATCTAAAGTAGAAAATGACTTATCAGCAATTTTAAATTTTTTACTAATTAATATCAAGAACTTTCTATCTTTCTTTGGTTTAAAAAAACTATCAAAAGTAGGTCTTGCTTGCATCGTAGATTTTTTTATATTCTTCTTTATCTTAAATTCGATATGAATATTTTTTAATTGCGGATAATAATCTAATGCCACCTGTACTTTATCTTTAATACTATTGGGTATAATATGTGTTTTGTTCATAAATTTTTATTCGTTTTTTAACATTTAAATATACCTGTAACTAATCCATTTTTTGTGCTTTTATGCTTAAATTTGTAACTCTTTTAAAAGCATAATTTTTTCAGATGAAAAACTTTCTAAATTTTCTCTACTCTACGCGTTTAATGGCAGTTTTATTTATCGTATTTGCAGCAGCAATGGGTATTGCCACTTTTATAGAAAATGATTTTGGTACACAAACTTCAAAAGCATTAGTGTATAATGCATGGTGGTTTGAAGTAATTATGATTTTTTTCGTAATTAATTTCTTTGGTAATATCTTTAGATACAGGTTACATAAAAAAGAAAAATGGCCTGTGTTAATGTTTCATTTAGCCTTCTTATTCATCATTATTGGTGCAGCTGTTACAAGATATGTAGGTTATGAAGGGATAATGTTGATTGATGAAGGTGAAACCACCAATACATTCTTATCAGAAACCACTTACGTTAATGTTATTGTAGACAATAGTGAAGTACAAAAAACCAAACACGAACCCATTTTATTAAGTGCCTGGGGTTCTAATTCTTGGTCTTTTTCAGATGATTTTAAGGGTACAGATTACAAAATTGATTTAGTAGATTACATTCCTTGGGCAGAAAGAAAATTAGTAGATGATGAAAATGGGGTTGAATATTTATTTATCGTAGAATCTTCTAGTGGAAACAGGCATGAGCATTACATAAAATCAGGAACTGTTTCTAATATTCATAATATTTTAGTAGGGTATAATGCCACAGATGATAATGCATCAATCAATATTTTTAAAAGAAATGATTCTTTAAAAATAAAAACAAAATCTGAGGGTAACTATAAAGTTATGGCTACAATGACAGATGGTTTGGTGGCTAAAGACAGTGTTCAAAACTTTAATTTAAGAGCTTTATATAATGTTGCAGGGTTGCCTTTTGTAGTTCCTGAATACCCTAAAAAGGGAACTATGAAAACTGTTAGTGGGCCCAAAGATGACGAAAAACTAGATGTTATTGTTTTAGATGTTACTTCTAATGATAAAACTGAAAGAGTAGAATTAACTGGAGGTAAATTTAATAATGATAATGCTGAAGAATTTTCTGTAAATAACTTGAATTTTAGAATGTGGTATGGAGCCAAAATTTTAGAAGCCCCTTTTAGCATTAAACTAAACGACTTTCAACTAGAAAAGTACCCAGGGTCAGAAAGTGCAGCTTCTTATGCGAGTGAAGTTACAGTAATTGATACTGAAGAAACTTTTGATTATCGAATTTTTATGAACCATATTTTAGATCATAAAGGCTATAAATTTTTTCAAGCGAGTTATGATTTATCAGGAGAAAAAGAACAAAGTCATTTGTCTGTAAATCATGATTTTTGGGGAACATTCATCACCTATTTAGGCTATTCACTTTTATATACAGGTATGATTTGTATTTTCTTTGCAAAATATACGCGTTTTGATACGTTAAAAAATTCTCTCAAAAAAATAAGAAAGAAAAAAGCAACCATGTCTATAATGTTAGCACTTTTGCTTTCATCATTTAGTTTTGCACAAGAAGCAGAACACGATCATAGTGATCCTAATCATGTGCACGAACCTGTAACACAAACAAGTACGCCACAGAAACAAGATCCGCATAAAGAAAATCGTGTTACAAATCAGCAAATAGATTCTATTTTAAAAGCCAACTTGGTTTCTTTAGCTCATGCAGAAGAGTTTAATAAATTGGTTATTCAAGATGCAGGAGGTAGAATGAAACCAGCGCATACTTTTGCTTCTGAATTGGTGCGTAAAGTGAGCCAAACAGAAACTTTACATGGCATGCAACCTAGTCAAGTTTTGTTATCAATTATAGAAAACTCTAGACTTTGGTACGAAGTTCCAGCCATTTATTTAGAGGAAGAAAACATGAAGATTCGTGAGCAATTAGGCTTACCAGAAACTGCAGAATACGCACGTTTGTCAGACTTTTTTACCAACAGAGGAGACTATTTAATTAGAGAACAAGTTGCTGAAGCTCAAAAAAATAATGTTAAAAATAAATTTGAAAAAGATTTAATTAAGATTGATAGAAGAGTTGGACTTTTATACAGTGCTATTGGAGGAGGCATCATGAAAATTTATCCGATTCCAAATGATGAAAATAACAAATGGGTTTCTCAACCAGAAACGCTAATGCAAAAAGGTTTTAAAGCTTCAGACACAGTTTTTGTACGCAAATCTTTGCCCCTTTACGTGCAATTATTACAAACGGCTAAAAAAACAAACGATTACTCTAAAGCGAATCAAGTATTAGATGGTATTAAAAAATATCAAAAAACATATGGTGCAGCTGTATATCCTTCAGATAAAAAAATTGAATTAGAAATTGCGTACAACAAATACAATGTATTTACAAAATTGGTACGTTACTATGGTTTGGTTAGTTTACTGTTAATTGTATTTGTAATCGCACAAATTTTTAGTACAAAAAAATGGATAAATTATGTGGTAAAAGGTTTAATAGGAGTTACTATTGCATTCTTTTTACTCCATACTGCAGGCTTAATTGCAAGATGGTACATTAGTGGAAATGCGCCTTGGAGTAATGCCTACGAATCAATCATCTATGTGGCTTGGACAACCATGTTATTTGGATTCTACTTAGGTAGAAAATCGGCATTAACCATTACTGCAACCACTTTTGTAACTTCAATTATCTTGTTTACAGCAAGCATGAATTGGTTAGATCCAGAAATTGCCAACTTACAACCGGTTTTAAATTCATGGTGGTTGTTGGTGCATGTTTCTATCATTGTAGCCAGTTATGGCCCTTTAACTTTAGGAATGATTTTAGGAATCTTTGCCCTCTTTTTAATGTTATTTACCAATAAGAATAACAAAAAGAAAATGGACTTAAACATCAAAGAAATTACAGTTATTAATGAAATGGCAGTAACAGTTGGTTTAGTAATGCTTACCATTGGTAACTTTTTAGGAGGTATGTGGGCCAATGAAAGTTGGGGTCGTTATTGGGGTTGGGACCCTAAAGAAACTTGGGCTCTAATTTCTATTATGATTTATGCTTTTGTATTGCACATGCGTCTAATTCCTGGTTTACGTGGCAGGTATACCTTTAATCTTTGGACAGTGATTGCTTATGCTTCTATTATGATGACCTATTTTGGTGTAAACTTCTATTTATCTGGCTTGCATTCTTATGCTAGTGGAGATCGTGTAATTACGCCAAGCTCTGTATACTATTCTGTAGGGTTTGTAGCTATTTTAGGAACTTTAGCGTGGTTCAAATACAGAAAGCACTATAAAAAATCGAATTAACATATAGAGCTTTAGTTAGAAAATTAGCCAATACAGAGCTGCTCTTTTTGCAATAAAAATGTATTTTTGCAGTTCACTAAAAAATAACCTTTCGATAACAATCGAAAAGAAAAATAACAACACAAAATGTTTAATAAAAATATTAAATTAATTTTAGCCGGAATTATTACAGTTTGGTCTGTTTATGAATTTACGGAAGTAAATATATTGAACGGAATTTCTATCTTATTACTAGCTGGAATTTTTATTTTACTATACTTTAAAAACGAGTTTATTTTGTTGGCATTTTTACAATTGCGTAAACAAAACTTTCCTGCAGCTCAAAAATGGTTAGCGTATATTAAAAACCCAGAAGCTGCTTTAACTAAAAAACAACAAGGGTATTATAACTATTTACATGGCATTATGTTAAGCCAAACCAATATTACTCAAGCTGAAAAGTATTTAAGAAAGGCAGTTCGTTTAGGTTTAGCAATGGATCATGATTTAGCAATGGCTAAATTACAACTAGCAGGAATTGCAATGACAAAAAGACGTAAAAGAGAAGCGACTAATTTAATGGCTGAAGCTAAAAAATTAGACAAACATGGCATGCTTAAAGAGCAAATGCAAATGATGAAACAACAAATGAAAAAAATCTAGTAAGATTTACTTTTATAACATAAAAAAATCCGCTTTTAGCGGATTTTTTATTGTTACACTTTTTCTAAAACGTTTAGTTTCTAAAGGAACTGTTCAATTATTTTAACTTTGTAAGTGTTAAATCTTTATTATACTGAATGATAAAAAGTCCTTTATTATCTGTAGAGTTCTCTCTAAAATCAAACTTAGTATCTACTCTGTGAGAAACACCTTCTCTGTAGGTTCTTTTTAATTTTTTACCAGAAGCCAAACGTATTAAAACATCATAAGTAATATCAAAACCTTTTGTAGCATAAAATGAAGGTAAAGTATTATTCTTTTGAAGGTACTGTTTGTTAAATATTTTAGTAGACTGTGAATTAGCATCATCAAAATCATCACTTACATAAGTAAAACCCAGTTTTGCTAATTTTTGATTATCGATTGTACTGTAAACTCGCCCTTTGTTAAAAGTAAAAATTTTAGCTGTAGTTTCTTCTGGCAAACTAATTAAACTATTAATTACATCAGAAACTACAATAGTATTATCTGTTGCTATTACTACCCAATTATTTGTATTTGGCTTCAAAATTTCTAAGAATTTACTCTTTTCTATATATCCGTTTTCTGGTGATAGAATAAAAGTAGTATACATATTTGCACTTGATTCTAAAGAGGCTTTCATCATATTTGATGTTTGTAACGACTTACTTTTTTCATCACTTACAATTATAATGTTGCCATCAAAAAGTGTTTCTTTAATATATCTTTCTAACTCTTCTCTAAAAACATTTTTATCTGGTGCTGTTTTAATAATGTTTGATGCATAAAACCCTGCTTGCTCATCTGAATACACAGGATAAATTACAGGTACGTCTGTATTTGAAGAAACTGTTTGAACCTCTTCTGAATATAATGGCCCTATAATTACATCATTTTCGTTTAAATAATTTTCAGAAAGTATGGTATTTATTTTATTAGACCTTCTATCACCTGTATCATAAACATTAAGTGTAATATTTATACCTTGGTTTCTTAAAGAATCTACAGCAATTTCTGCTCCCAAATAAAAATCTGTAGCAATATTTACTAATGTAGCATTACTAGCAAAAGTTTCTTTTAAACCAATAGAATCTACAATATACTTTTCTGCTCTAAAAGGTAACAATAAGGCTGCTTTTAAATTTATATTACGTTCTATTTCATCATAATACAAAAATTCATCTGCAGTAACTACAGCTGGAATTTTTCTTATTTTTAAAATCATTCCTTCTTTTAAACCCTCTTTTAATTCTGGGTTAAGCTGTAATAAATCTTCTTTTGTAACATTGTACAACTTCCCCAAACTGTAAAAAGTATCTCCTTTTTTAACTTCGTAAACTGTAAATATTTTTTTTAGTTCTTCTAACCAATCTTCTTTTATTGATAAGCTATCTACACCCTGAATTGAATCTGAAGAAACACCATCAATACCAGAAACTTTATCAAAATCTTTATTTTTAAAAGCAAATAGTTTTTTTTGCGGAACTACTAAAAATGAATTTGCTTTTGGCTCGTCTACTACATCAGGATTTAAACGAACTAAATCCTTAGTATTCATGTTTAACTTCTGAGCGATTTCACTCATGGTTTCTCCACGTTTTACCTTATACTGAATGTATTTTTTTTGTTGCCCACAAGAAACTGTAAAGGTTAAAATACATAAAAAAATAAAAAACTTAATATGTTTCATATGTTCTACTCCCATTCTATAGTTGCAGGTGGTTTTGAGCTAATATCGTAAACTACTCTATTTACACCTTTTACCTGATTGATTATTTTATTTGATACTTTTTGCAAAAATTTATACGGTAAATCTACCCAATCTGCTGTCATACCATCTGTACTTTCTACTGCTCTTAAAGCTACAACTTTTTCGTAAGTTCGTTCATCACCCATTACTCCAACAGAGTTTACTGGTAATAACATAGCTCCTGCTTGCCAAACATCATCATACAAGCCTTCTTCTTTTAAGCCATTTATAAAAATAGCATCTACTTCTTGTAAAATACGCACTTTTTCTGGAGTAATATCACCCAAAATTCGAATTCCTAAACCTGGCCCAGGAAAAGGGTGGCGTCCTAAAAGTGCTTTATCTATTCCTAAAGATGCACCTACTCTTCTTACCTCGTCTTTAAAAATCATTCGTAAAGGTTCCACAATTTTTAATTTCATAAAATCTGGTAAACCACCTACATTATGATGACTTTTTATGGTTGCTGATGGCCCTCCATTTACAGAAACAGACTCAATAACATCTGGATAAATAGTACCTTGTGCTAACCATTTTACGTCTTTTATTTGATGTGCTTCATCATCAAAAACATCTATAAATGTATTTCCAATAGCTTTTCTTTTTGCTTCTGGATCTGTAATTCCTTTTAATTTTGATAAAAAACGATCACCTGCATCTACACCTTTAACGTTTAAACCCATGCCTTCGTATTGTGTTAATACACTTTCGAACTCATTTTTACGCAACAAACCGTTATTTACAAAAATACAGTACAGGTTTTTACCTATAGCTTTATGCAATAAAACAGCGGCTACAGAAGAATCTACTCCTCCAGAAAGCCCTAAAACTACTTTATCATTTCCTACTTTTTCTTGAATAGCTGCAACTGTACTTTCTACAAAAGAATCTGGAGTCCAACTTTGTGCTACTTCTGCAATATCTACCAAAAAGTTTGCCAATAATTGTTTTCCATCAGTTGAGTGATAAACTTCTGGATGAAATTGAATTCCATAGGTTTGTTCACCTTCTATTTTATAAGCTGCATTTTCAACATCTGCAGTACTTGCTAACAGCACAGCATTTGTAGGAAGTTCTTTGATGGTATCTGAATGGCTCATCCAAACTTGGCTACCTTCTATAATATTTCTAAAAAATGCTTCTTCTTTTTTAACGTAAGATAAATTTGCTCTTCCATACTCTCTAGTATTAGATTCTGCAACTTTACCACCAGAAAAATGTGCCAAATATTGTGCTCCATAACAAACTGCTAATAAAGGTTTTTTACCTCTTATTGCAGATAGATCTGGATGTAAAACCAATTCTCCTCTAACAGAGTTTGGGCTACCAGATAAAATTACTGCTTTAAAATTGTCTAAATTGTTAGGAAAACTATTGTAAGGATGAATTTCACAATAGATGTTTAATTCTCTTACTCTTCTCGCAATTAACTGCGTGTATTGCGATCCGAAATCTAAAATAAGTACGTTCTGTTGTTGCATGCGCAAAAATAATATTTTGAGATTAGATTTACCTTATTCCCAAATAGAATTTTCTAACAAATTAGTAATCGCCATATAATTTAAAGAAAGTGCAACAAAAAATTTAGTATTTGTAAACGATTGCATTAATATTCATACCTGCACCAACAGAAGCTAAAATTAATACGTCTCCTTTATATACTTTTTGATGCTCTATTTTGCCTTTTAAAACTAAATCTAATAAAGTGGGTACAGTTGCTACAGAACTATTTCCTAACTTATGAATACTCATAGGCATAATGCCTTCTGGAACTGGTTTTTTATACAATCTATAAAACCTTTTTATAATGGCTTCATCCATTTTTTCATTGGCTTGATGTATAAATATTTTTTTTACATCACTAATAGCTAAACCACTTTTATCTAGTGCAATTTTCATTGCAGTTGGTACGTTTGTTATTGCAAATTCATAAATTTTACGCCCAAACATTTTTATGTAACGTGTATTTTTATCTAAATTTTTATTGAAAGAACTTCCATAATGCAAAAAATAGGCTTCTTCTTTCGCAAAAGTTTGGGTGGCATGACTCAAAATTCCAGATGCTTCATCATCTGTTTTTTCTACAACACAAGCTCCTGCTCCATCACTATAAATCATAGCATCTCTATCGTGCTTATCTACAACTCTAGACAATGTTTCTGCACCAATAACCAAACATTTTTTTGCAATACCTGCCTTTATAAAAGCTTGTGCTTGTATAACACCTTCTACCCAACCAGGACAACCGAATAAAATATCGTAAGCTACACAATTGGGATTTTCTATTTTTAGCTTATACTTTACTCTTGTAGCCAAACTAGGCACCATATCACTTTGAATAGTGCCTTCTTTAATATCACCAAAATTATGAGCAAAAATAATATAGTCTAATTCCTCTACATTAACTTTTGCATCTTCTATCGCTTTTTCAGCTGCAAAAAAAGCTAGATCTGATGTTGTGTATTTTTCAATTGCATAACGCCTTTCTTGAATACCTGTTATGGCTTTAAATTTTTCTATAATAACAGCATTAGAAGAAGCAAAATCAGAACCATCATCATTTAAAAAATTATGATGTAAAAAATCGTTATTTTCTTTTTTTAGTGAAGGAATAAATGCTCCTGTACCTGTTATTTTAGATGAAATCATTTGCGAATAGTTTTTTTAAAAATAACAGTATTTTATTGCAAAAGGAAGTCAATTAATTCTCATTCACGAAATTCAACGTTATAAAAATCGCTATTCTTTAGTATTATAAACCTTCATTTTTAATTGCATTACTGTTACAATAGACTGCGCTCTGACTTTCATCAGCTCAGATTTAGGTCCTTTAAAATAATCTTGTATAGTTTCCAAAAAATACGACACCCAAATATTAAAATGTTCTTTTCTAAACTGTATAAATGCATGTTTATCGAGATGTTTTTGCATTACATTGGCCTTGTAAGTTGTGGTATCAAAAAGTATATCGTTCCAAAAATCTGTAATCACATCCAAATGATGTTCTAACTGATTTTTAGCTACAATTTCTGTAAAAAAAGGCAGTATTTTTTCATCTTCAAGTAACTTATCGTAAAAACTACTGATAATGAATTTTATATCTTTTCTATTGGCAATATCTGGTTTCATTACAAATAAGCGCTATCAAATGAAAAAGGAAGTAGTGATGCCAATGAATCTGTTTTTATAATCTCACCAACCTCACCCATAAATAATATTTCGAAAGGTTGTTGTTGTTTTATTTCGTACTCAGATAACGATTGTCTACAAGCTCCACAAGGCCCAACAGGTTTGTTAACATTAGCAATTGTTGAACTTGCTGTGACAGCCAATTTTAAAATTTTTACATTAGGATAATCTGAACCTGCTTTAAATACGGCCACTCTTTCTGCACACAAGCCAGAAGGATAAGCAGCATTTTCTTGATTGCTTCCTAAAACAATTGCTCCATTTTCTAACAATAAAGCTGCACCTACACTAAATTTAGAATAGGGTGCATAAGCTTTTTTTCTAGCTTCAATAGCTTTTTGCATCAATATAGTATCATCAGTAGATAATTCTGAAATATCTTTATAAACAGTTGCTGTTGATTTTATTTCTAATGTTCTCATATATATAGTCAAAAAAAGCAGTCTTAAATCGACTGCTTTTGTGTGTTATAAAATTACTAAAAAAATATGTTTTTTTAATAGTTATCGTAAATTTCTCCTAAATCGAAGGTTAATGAAAAACGGAGTGAGTTTTCTAGTGGGTTATTCACATCTGATGAATTGATTAAATACGATAAATCTACATTTAAGGCATTGGCTCTAAAACCAGTACCTAAAGTAAAAAACTGTCTATTTCCTCCCTCTTCACTTTCATGAAAATACCCTGCTCTTAAAGCAAAAGCATTATTGTATAAATACTCTGCACCAAGTGCATAGGTAATTTCTCTTAGCTCTCCAGAAAATCCATCTTCAGCATCTCCAAAAGAACCAAAAATTCCTTGAATCCAACCTTTTTCTTCATCAGAACGATCTGCTTGTGGAGAAGGTACCAAAAGTTTGGTGAATTCAACGTTAGTTGAAATGATATTGTAATCGTCTAAAATAAAATCAAAACCACCACCAAGTTTTAAATTTGTTGGAATAAAATCTTCTTCACCTGGTGTGTAAGACACTTTTGGACCAATATTAGAAATATTAAAACCAATTCTATAGCGTCCATTAAAATTACCATAATTTTCTTCGAAAGATTGATAATATCCAGACACATCAACTGCAAATGAATTGATAGGTTGCAGCGTATTTCCTGCAGTACCATTGAAAGCTAAATTAGAACGAATGTACTTTAAACCAACACCCATAGAAAAAGTTTCACTCAATTTTAAAGCGTAAGAACCTGTAAAAACAAGTTCATTTGGGTTGATTTGCCCATTAGGATTTCCTTGACTGTCTGTTAAATCGATTTGCCCTAAAGAAAAGTAACGAAACTCTGCACCCCAAGCTGCATTTTCACTAAATCTGTTAATATATGAACCTGCTCCTATAAAAATATCGTCAGTTAGATTACGTAACCAAGGTGAATAGGTTAAACCTGCTTTTATTTGACGATCTCCAAAAACTGTTTTTGCTGGGTTATGAAACAAAGACCAAGCATCTGCAGAAGTTGCTACACCCATATCTCCCATTCCTCCTGCTCTAGCATCTGGAACAATTAATAAAAAAGGAGCTGCTGTTGTTATAGCACCTGTTTGTTGTGTGTTGGTTTGTGCATTAAATTTTAAACTAACTAAAGCACAAAGTACTAAACAAAATCCTAATTTTTTCATTCTCTTTTTTTAAATTTTTATATTACAAATATCTACTTTTTATTGAAGTATTACTAATTTTTCGTATTTCTCTGATACCAAGCCTGTAGTAGTTGCTGTAACACTTAGCTTGTAAACGTATACTCCTTTTCCTATTTTGTTGCCAAAATCATCTAAACCATTCCAAGTAATGTTTCTTGATAGGTTACCTGTTGTTTGTACATTTTGATTGATGGTTTTCACCAACTTTCCTGATACTGTAAATATCTGTACTTGTACTTCTAGAGGTTCGTTTGGCTTGTTATGATTAAACCAAAACTCTGTGTAATTTACAAAAGGATTTGGATAATTTAAAACATTCTCTAAATTTAAAATGGCATCACTCACTACCACAAAGTTTAACGTAGCTTCTGAGGAGTTATTGTAAGTATCCCAAGCTTTTATATGTAACGTATGTGGCCCTGTTTCTAAATCTCTAAAAGTGTAATTCACTTTTCCTTTTGTAAAATCATTTAATTCAGTTTGATAAAAATCATTTAAAATAATTGGGTTGGCTGTATCTCCATCTAAAATACCTACTATATCATGATCTACTGCTGTTATTGAGGTATTAATTCCATTCGCATCTGTTAATACTGCAATTAAATTTGGAGATGCATTGGTATTTCCTCCATTAATAAATGACTCATCATTCATAAATAAATTAATTTCTGGACCTAGTTTGTCTTCTGGAGCATTTGGATTGATACCTCCTACAACAACATCGAAGTTTGCGCCTGCTTTTTCAGTTGTTCCATCTTCTGCATAAAAACTTAATTTTCCTTTTCCAAAAGCAATTTTAATATCTTTAGGTACTACAAAATCGAAACTAAACTGTCCTTTTTCAACTGTAGATTTTCCTCTAAAAAGCTTACTGTCTTGGGTATCAAAATTCATTTTTACGCCAAAACCATCATTATCTAATGTCGATTTTTCTATAACTTTATCAAAAACAGTGGTTGATAATGTTCCATTATAATTGGTTAAAACCGAATTTGAATCGTCTGTAACTACACCTTCAAACTTAATTTTTGACAATGCTTTAATAGTGTCTAAAGATTGGGTAATTGGTACATCATTCATTTTAGTAATTCTTACATTAGGCTTAGGAATTGCCAATTTCATGGCAGGATCTCCAAAAGAATAAATAAAGAATTTTTGTGTACTGTTAAATTGATTTTTGGTTGTTGCTAAGGCTTCTGCAATTGAGTAATCTTCTCCGTTAAAAGAGAGTAAAACACGAATTAACTGCTCATTAAATCGTTGACCAGTAGAAACAAAAACCTCTCTAGTAGTTGTAATCATACTTGCAGCTCCACCATCCGATTTTTTAAAGGTAATTTCACCTGCTGTAATTCTATTTGGATTGTCAAATCTTGAAAAGTTGCAAGTAACTGTAATTAATAAAGGAAGTGTATTTAGATTGTTAAACGATTGAATTTGAGAAACATCTAAAATACGCTCAGAAGCAAAACCATCTTCTCCTCCATGACCAAAATAATCAAAAACCAACGTTCCTTTTTCAATGGCATTAGTTATGGCTTCGTTCACTTCTGGATAACGTTCACCTCCTGAAGAGTTTTCTTGCACAAAGGCATCTGCATAAATTTTATTGACATTAAATACAGGCTTGTTATCCTTAATTTCATCAGCAATAAATTCTACACCTTGCTCAATAACTTCATCTCCAACCACATCAATGTCATCTGTCAATAACGTAATTGTATTTCTCCAATCACCAATAGCATCTTTACTGTAATAAGACAATATTTTATCTACCACAACAGATGCCTCTGCAATTGTAGAAACAGTAATTCTACTGGATACCACATCCACAGTATGAGAAGTAGACATTGTGCCTTCATTGGCATCTAACATCACAAAAAAATCATCTGTAACATAAGAACTCGCTAAATTGAAACTAATGTCAGCTAATTTTACAGGTACAATATTGTTATTATTGGCAATTCTGTCTTTATAATCGTAAGAGGCATCTCCAAAAAAGCAAACATATTTCAATTTTGTTTCTGGTGATGAGTTTGTAGTGTATAGTTGTTTTATAAAATCTCGAATTCCTGTAATATCTTTAGAACCAGATGCATATTCGTGATAAATTTCATCCAACAGCACTACTTGTGTTCTTAAATTTGAATTTTCTTGATGATAATTTGCCAATCTTTGCGCTTGGTTAAACAAAGCTGAATTTGTAATGATCATATAATTTACATCTTTTAAACCGTGTAAATTTTGATTCGTAACTTTTGAGTTTTGAACAGTTTCTGGTGTATAAAAATCATCTTCATGCAATACCACATATTCTTTTAAATCGCCAGCAGTTGCAGTAAATGAAAAATTGGCAGCAGCACTTTCATTAGGTATAATTTTAGGGTTTAAAAAATCAGTAACTTCCCAAACCTGAAAAGCTGTATTTCCATTTGCTATTTCAAACGCCACAGCTTCTGTTGCATTTGCCTGAGCAAAACTTCGAAATGAAAATTGAAAATCAGTAAAATTTAAATTCTTTTTACCAATAACCTCTATATAATCTAAAAATGCGTTTGCAGAAGGGTTTCCATTGTTGTTATAAGTTATAGAAACATCAATTGTAGATAAACTATTTACCATAGTTCCACTTCTTTCTATGGCAAAAGCTTTGGTTAACGAAGATGGATTTGTAGATGGATAATTGATACTAAATAAAGGTTGATTATTCACAACAACATCCATAGAAGATGCCACTACAGAATTGGTAACTCCTCTTGTTCTTACAAGCAATGGCTCATTAGCTACTGCATTAGGAAAAGGAATTGTAAATTGTTGTGTATTTTCTATATTAAAATCGTTACTAAAAAACCATTGAGTACCTACTGCCAACAAACTACGTTCTTCTTTTTCAAAAAAAGTATAATCGTCAAACACTGTAATCTGAGAGGTTGCAACTGCTGTTACAGGTGGTTTTTGTTGTATACGTTTTCCATCATTTGCATTTACAGTAATATAATAATACCCTTTATCTGAATAAATATTTTGTCTGTGCCTTACTGTATTATTTACAGCATCTACTTCCCAATCATGAGGCCCTTTTGCATAAAATAATATATAATCATTGGCATCAAAACTCCCATCGTTTTCACCTGCAACATATATTGCATTTTCTTGCAAATCATCGTATCTAAATTCGCTATTTAGTTCTGGTAAAAGTTGCCCACCATTTCCATAAATATGAATTTTTTTTGGATTTAAATTGCTCGTAGAAATTCCAATTTGTTGCAAAAGAGTTCTATCAATTTTAAAAACTCCTGTTGTATCTATAGAAAATTGATACCAATCTCCAGTAGAAAGCACTGAGTTATTTACCTGAGCTTGGGTAACTTGTAGCAAAAAAATGCTAAAAACTAAAAAAAATCCTTTTTTTATCATTTTAAGTAATCAAATAACGCAAATAATCTTTAGATATTTTAAAGGAAACAAAGATAAAGTATACTAAAGTAAAAAAGTAATCGTTTGTAAGAATAGATGCAGAAAATAGGTGCGTTAAAAAATTAAATTTGCTTGTATAAAAGTAGATTTTTATTGTAAATTGCATCACTATATAAAAACCCTCATCAATTTTAAATTAGAGAATGAAAAACATATTTAAAATAACATTCATAGTAGCTACAGCCTTGCTTTTTGCAAATTGTAAAAGTTCAACTTCAAGTAAATCGCGTTTAACAGGGTTAAATTTTAACGATCCAAAAAACGGGAATTACATTAGAGGAAACTCTTTTGAAGGCCAAGAAACTCCTCTAGGAATGGTAGGTGTAGAAGGTGGTGCTTTTACAATGGGACAAGTACAAGATGATGTAATGTTCGATTGGAATACAACACCAAATAAAATTCATGTTCGTTCTTTTTATATGGATGAAGCTGAGGTTACTAACTCAGAGTACTTTTTATATGTACAGTACATGAAAGATGTTTTTCCTCCTTCTGAAGAAAAGTATAAAAACATTTATACATCAATTTTACCAGATACTTTAGTATGGAGAAAAAGTTTAGGAAATACAGATATTTTATCTGAAAATTATTTTCGTAATCCTGCATATTCAGAATATCCTGTGGTAGGCGTTAGTTGGTTACAAGCAAATGAATACTGTAAATGGAGAACAAATGCAGTAAATTTAAAAAAATTAATAGATAAAGGTAACCTTAAAAATATTTTTGAAAACGACACCATAAGTAACTTCTTTGATACCGATGTTTTTTTAGTGGATGATTCTAAATTATTTGAAGGAGATACTACCATTTATAAAAGAGGAGTTGGTAGAACGATTCGTAAAAGAGGAGATCCAAGACCTTCTAGAAATGCTTTTCAAGGTAGAAAAATTACTAAAGCAGATGGTATTTTAACACAACGTTTTCGTTTACCTACAGAAGCTGAATGGGAGTTTGCTGCCAAAGCAAATATTGAAAACAGAGAGTATAACAATATTAGAGGAAGAAAGAAATATGCTTGGAATGGAAAATATACCAGAGCAAAAAATAAAAGAAATAAAGGAGACCAATTAGCAAACTTTAAACAAGGGAAAGGAAATTATAGTGGTTTACCTGGCTGGAGTTCTGATGGGGCTGATATTCCTAACGAAATTAAATCATATCCACCAAACGGTTTTGGTTTGTATGATATGTCTGGTAACGTTGCAGAGTGGGTTGCAGACGTATATAGACCTTTAATAGATAATGAGGCTAATGATTTTAACTACTTTAGAGGAAATTTATTTACCAAAAAATTAATAGACAGCAAAGGAAATGTAGTTTTTGCAGAAAATGATAATTTTTCAAAAACAGATTACGATACATTACCAAATGGAAAAATTGTTCCAAAATATTTACCTGGTGAAATAAAATACGTTCCTATTACCAAAAATGATGCTCTTATGAGAAGAAACTTTGCAAGAGCAGACAATGCAGATATTGGAGATGGAGATGCAAACTCAAGTCGTTTTTATGAAGATGATGAAGATCAAATCAAAGAAAGACCAAGTATGTATAACTCACCAAAAGGACCAACAAAAGAAATTGATCCAGTTACTGGCGAAGTAATTTTAGTAAACGATGCCAAAAAAAGAACTACTTTAATAAGTGATAGAACCCGAGTGTATAAAGGCGGCTCTTGGTCTGATAGAGAATATTGGTTAGACCCAGCTCAAAGAAGATATTTACCAGAATACATGGCAACAAACTACATTGGTTTTAGATGTGTAGCAGACAAGTTAGGCCCAATGAGTTCAGGCAAAAGAAAAGCTAGAAATGCTCGTAGATAGTCGTAAGTTTTAAAAAAAAATAAGCCTCATTATTAAGAAAATAATGAGGCTTTTTTTTATCTTTATTTTATGAAAATACCGGATTTATATCACAACTATACCAAACACTATTTAGTAGATACAGACACTAGAAGTATTAGACAAAACACTATGTTTTTTGCTTTAAAAGGTGATAATTTTAATGGAAATACTTTTGCAGAAAAAGCCCTAGAACTTGGTGCAAGTTTCGCTATTGTTGATGAAGTAGCATATAAAACAAAAGACAATATAATTCTGGTTGATAATGTTTTAGAAACGCTACAAAACCTTGCAAATTATCACAGAAAACAACTAAAAGCAACCATAATTGGTTTAACAGGTAGTAATGGAAAAACCACTACCAAAGAATTAATTCATGCTGTTGTAGCCAAAAAATACAAAACTGTGGCTACAAAAGGAAACCTGAACAATCATATAGGAGTTCCTTTAACTCTGCTAAGTATGCTTCCAGACACAGAAATGGGTATAGTAGAAATGGGTGCGAATCACCAAAAAGAAATCGCATTTTTATCTACTATTTGTGAACCTGATTATGGTTACATCACGAATTTCGGAAAAGCACATTTAGAAGGCTTTGGAGGTGTAGCAGGTGTTATTAAAGGTAAAAGCGAGTTGTATACTTTTCTCGAAAAAAATAATAAAACAGCTTTTATTAATCCTGATGATACTATTCAAGTTGAAAAAACACGTACCATAAAAACCATACCATTTGTAGAAAGTGTTTCTTTTTTAGAAGTGAATCCTTTCGTAAAAATCTCTTATCAAAATAAACAAATACAAAGTCATTTAATTGGTGCTTATAACTATACTAACATTGCAATTGCTGTAACCATTGGCGATTATTTTAAAGTGTCATCAGAGTTCATAGATAAAGCTATTTCTGAGTACAAACCAGATAATAATCGCTCTCAAATCATAAAACAAAAAACCAATACCATTATTTTAGACGCTTATAATGCCAACCCTTCTAG
>CAZMDC010000005.1:60677-65146 GCA_964565055.1 uncultured Polaribacter sp.
TCGATGTTCGATGTTCGAGAATCGATAGTCGATGTTCGATGTTCGATTTCCGTTGTTCGATGTTCGAGAGTCGAAAAATTACTTCAATGACTTTATCAACTTAAACAACATCATTTTAATTCTGGTACATATTTCATATAAAGGAGCATATTGCTTTTCAGAAATATAATTTAAATCTTTTGCTAAAAACAATTGATAATTGGCTTCTTCTAACGATCCTTTTGCAATGTATAAAAACTGAATAAACTCCTTTTTATGCTGTCTTTCATTCCCTTCCACAATATTTGTTGGAACACTACTGGCACTTCTTCTAATTTGAGAAGTTAATCCATAAAGTTCTGAACTAGGAAATGTCTTTGAAACTTTATACACTTCTAAAGTAAGTTGATGTGCTAATTTCCATACTTCTAATTTGCAATCCATATTTATTTTTTTTAATCGATGTTCGATTTCCGTTGTTCGAAAGCCGATACTCGATGTTCGAGATTCGATGTTCGATGTTCGATGTTCGAGAGTCGAAAAATTACTTCAAAGACTTTATCAACTTAAACAACATCATTTTAATTCTGGTACATATTTCATATAAAGGAGCATATTGCTTTTCAGAAATATAATTTAAATCTTTTGCTAAAAACAATTGATAATTGGCTTCTTCTAACGATCCTTTTGCAATGTATAAAAACTGAATAAACTCCTTTTTATGCTGTCTTTCATTCCCTTCCACAATATTTGTTGGAACACTACTGGCACTTCTTCTAATTTGAGAAGTTAATCCATAAAGTTCTGAACTAGGAAATGTCTTTGAAACTTTATACACTTCTAAAGTAAGTTGATGTGCTAATTTCCATACTTCTAATTTGCAATCCATATTTATTTTTTTTAATCGATGTTCGATTTCCGTTGTTCGATGTTCGATTTCCGATGATCGATGTTCGAAAGTCGATGTTCGAAAGTCGAAAGTCGAGATTACTCCATATTCTTTATATGATATGCCAACAAATTATCAATAGGTCTTTGAATTACATCTGTTATTTCTAAACCATAATTAGCTGCAACATCATCTAATATTTCTCTAAAATAATGGGCAATTGAACCAATGAAATAGATAGGTGTTTCTTTAGATAAGTTATAAGGCAAGACTCTATATTTAAAAAATTTTTCAAAACCCTTTTTCATTAATCTACGCACATATTTTTCGTTTTTAAAATCAAACATAAATTTTGCAAATGAAGCCAAATACATATTTGGATTTGGTTCTCTGTAAATATTATGCTTAATGGTATCTGCATCTAACACAAAATCTTTTTCAAATTTTTCTACCATATATTTAGGCATGTGCTTGTAATAATAATCTCTTATCAGTCTTTTGCCAAAATAATTACCACTAGCTTCATCCATTAACACATAACCTAAAGATGGTGTAATCATTTGCATTTCATTACCATCAAAATAACAACTATTAGATCCAGTTCCTAAAATACAAACCATTGCAGGCTTATTTCCTGAAGCTGCATAAACAGCTGCAAGCATATCCTCTTCAATAACCACAGCTGCATTTACAAAAATACCTTCCATAACTTTCTTTAAAATAGCAACAGCTTTTGGAGTTCCACAACCTGCTCCGTAAAAATAAATATGTGTTACAGCTGCTTTGATCTGAATTAGTTGAAACATATTTACAATACGATTCACCAATTCTTCCTCAGCAACAACAGCTGGGTTCAACCCTAAAGTTCGAACTCTAAAAACTTCTTCTTTATCTTGATTTAGTGCAATCCAATCTGCTTTTGTTGAACCACCATCTGCTATTAAAATCATAAAACTTCTATTTTTATCAAATATATTGTAAGTAAACAGTATATACAATAGCTAAAATAACTTCAATCGTTTTCGTAAGTAAATATTGACACTGTGAACTGGTTTCAGGCTCTTGAGGATTTTCAAAGCTGTCAACCTAAACTTATTTCAGACTCATCATCATATACTAACTTGTCACCCTGAACTGGTTTCAGGGTCTAGTTCTAATCCTTTACATCTTTCTTCAAAAGAAACGAACTAGTGTCCCATAAATCAGTCCAATTTGGATTCCCCATCTCTATCAAATTTATTTTCCATTGTCTATGCCAATTCTTAAGTTGCTTCTCTCTAGCAATTGCATCTTGTATGTATTGAAATTCCTCATAATAGACCAGTACTTTCAAATTGTACTTAGATGTAAATGCACTTCCTTCAGAGGCTACATGACGTTCCATTCGATCATCTATTCCTCCTGTTACGCCAATATATAACGTTCCATTGGGTTTGTTCGTCAAAATGTAAACCCAATACTTATGATATGCCCTTTTCATTAGTTTAAAGAAATAATTATTTTGTTGATTTTGTTGTTTCTATTTGAAACTTATTGTTAAAAATATTTATGAAATCACTAATCCCAATTTGTTGTAGGACTTCAAACCTTGTCTGATCCAAAGTGGGTTATAATCATAGAAATAGATTCGGTGTAAGATATTCATTTACTTATAAATTAAGAGGAGATCCTGAAACAGGTTCAGGATGACAAAAATAAGAATGAACAAATCAGTATAACCTTTACGACTACTTTTCATGTTGCAGTTCTCGTTAAAATCGTAAATTTGTGAAAACTTAATTATTTGTATGTTTTTTTTTAAGCAAAAAGAAATTCCCTTAAATGAATTTTTCCCTAAAGAATTTGTAGATATTCACTCACATGTATTGCCAGGTATTGATGATGGTGCTAAAGATTTAGAGAACTCGATTGCCTTAATTGAAAAAATGGCTTCTTATGGGATTCACAATTTCATTACCACTCCACATGTTTTAGGTGATGTATATCCTAATTCATCAAATACCATTAAAAACAAATTAAAAGAAGTTCAAAATGAATTAACCAAAAGAGGATTGACACATATTTCAATTCAAGCAGCTGCAGAATATATGTTAGATGAACAATTTTCTCTTCTTTTAGGAAGAGATGATATTTTAACATTAAAAGAAAATTACATCTTAGTGGAGATGTCGTATTTGAGTCCTCCAATAAATTTATTTGAGATGTTGTTTGAGATTCAATTGAAAGGGTATAAACCTGTTTTGGCACACCCAGAACGTTATGTAAGCTATCATAACAATTTTAAAATATACCAAAAATTAAAAACTTCTGGTTGCCTGTTTCAACTGAATTTATTGTCATTAACTGAACATTATGGAAAAGGAGTGCAAAAAACAACAACAAGACTTTTAAACGAAAACTTTTATGATTTTGTAGGTACTGATGCACACCACTTTAATCATTTAGCTTTACTTCAAAAAGTGGGTACTAAAAAGAATTTAAAAGCCATTAAACATTTATTAGAGAATAATCAGAAGTTTTTATAACAACCTTTTCTTTTTTTCTGATTTTATACTAAAACTGATAAAAAACTTTTTAGAAAAGATGTTTTAAAATTCCAACTGTCATCTCGACTGCAATGGAGAGATCTCAAATATATTTTTTTTCTACACAATAACCTTCTGACACTAAATTCGAAAAAACAAGCCGTATGTCATCTCGACCTTGTGGAGAGATCTTAATTTATATTTCACATACTTTTTTCATATCCAAAAAAGTATCAAAAAGTCTAGAACTTCCTACTTTTATCTTAAGCTATTTGTTCATTCGTTAACGTCTAGGAACTCGCAAGGCTCAAACAGCCTAGACGTCTTTACACTTTCTTCACTACTAGCTTTTACGATAAAACTAGTGATGTTCGTTTAGGAAGTTTCATAAACACAGGTAACCGACCTATTTTATTTTGCGTAAAAATTCAAAAGTTATAAAACGGCTAAGTGCCCAAAGAGCTTGCGGTCTGGGCGCGATAGTGGAATAACTTATAGAATTTGAGTAAAATAAAAGTGAGTCTTGATTTTTTGAATACTTTTTGATCAAGCAAAAAAGTATTAGTATAAAAAAAAGAGATTTCTCCATTACGCATTTAGCTACGCTAGCTAGTTTCAATAAAAATTCCTTTTTATTTCAGTAATAATCGAAATGACAAGGATACTTTCAAACTAACGACTGTCATCTGAGCCATTACAGAGCTTGACAAGATAACATAGTGAAAAGATGTTTATAAGAATTAACAAAATTGGATTAGTATTCGAAAGTCCATAGACTTTGCAGACGAGTGTCAATAGTTTTGAAAATCGTAAAAAAGAAAAAGCTGTTTGAGGTGGTACACCGAGTTCTTTTTCTTTAGATTTTTAAAACGTAATTGACCGTTGAAAAGTCAAGGACT
Organism: uncultured Polaribacter sp.; assembly: GCA_964565055.1. Taxonomy (GTDB): domain Bacteria; phylum Bacteroidota; class Bacteroidia; order Flavobacteriales; family Flavobacteriaceae; genus Polaribacter. The sequence continues at coordinate 64,970 of CAZMDC010000005.1, forward strand.
AGATCTTTTTGATTCTTTTTGCAGCAATGGGAAAAAGAATAAGTATTAAAAAAAAATCTATTCCGCTTATTCACCTAGATCAAAAAATAATAAAAATACTTTTATACTAACTTCTGTCATCTCGACTTTGTGGAGAGATCTCATTTACGGATTCTTTTCAGATTTCTCCATTCCGCT
>CAZMDC010000005.1:65246-116702 GCA_964565055.1 uncultured Polaribacter sp.
TATAAGGTCAAATCTGCATATTTAGAGATTAACAAGGTATCTGTTACCAAGTTTACTGGTGCTGTGTCTACAATAATATAGTCATACTCTTGTTGCACGGTATCAAACAACTCTTTTACGCGAGAAGTTAATAATAGTTCTGCAGGGTTGGGAGGTATTACACCTGACGCAATAATATCAAGTCCATTAATCTCTGGAATACTAAACGTAATGTCTTTAATACTCACTTCAGGGTTCATAATAAAGTTGGTAATCCCTTTATGTTCTGGAATGCCCAAATACTCCGTTACTTTTGGTGCTCTCAAATCCATTCCTAATAACAATACTTTTTTATTAGACAACGATAAAGCTGCTGCTAAATTGATAGAAATAAAAGATTTTCCTTCCCCACTCGTTGTTGATGTCACAAAAATAGTTTTACCCAAACCATCCACAGGTTCTGGCAACATAAATCCTAGGTTGGTACGTATCAAACGAAAAGCCTCTGCTGTACTGGTACGCGATTCTTTACGAATTACAACTTTCTCTTCGGTTTCCGAATGCGGTACATCTCCTATAAAAGGTATTGAAGTTAAAGTTTCAATATCTTTACGAGAATGAATTTTAGTATCAAAAAAGTTAATTAAGTAAACTATTATAAAAGGAACTGATACACCTAAAAAAAGAGCTACTAAATATATAATATCTTTTTTTGGAGCAACAGGACTGCCTGTAGAATATCCGTTATCTATGATTTTTGCATTTGGTACAGTAACTGCTAAAGAAATAGCTGTCTCTTCTTTTTTTCTTAGAAGATAAGAATATAATTCTGAATATATTAGTTTTTGGCGTTCAATATCAATTATCTGTCTTTCAATTAATGGAACATTAGTTAAGTCTGCCTGAACCTCTTTAATTTCGTTCTCAACTTGCTGCAACTGTATATTTATTGCTGTCTTTGAATTTTCTAGACTTTCAATTAAATTCCTTTTTAAAAACTTTAATTGTTTATTATATTCTAATAATTTAGGATTTTGGCTACCCGCAGTTCTACTTATATTCTGAATACTTATTATTAAATTATTGAAATTTTCTATTTGCTGAATTATACCTAAATCTTCAAATCCAATATTTGTTGGCAATAACTCATTTTGTTTAGAACCGATGACTAATTTTTCACCTATCCAAGAGACTAAACTCAATTGTGTATTTAAAGACACAGCTTTAGAATTACTTTCTTGCATTTTTTGAAGTGCCATTTCTCCTTCTTTAGACAATTCAACAATACCGTAGTTTTCTTTATAGTTTTTAACATCATCTTGAATAATTGCTAGGTCTTTACCAATAGCATCTAATCTTTCCTCAATAAAACTTTTTGTTTTTTGCGAAACTAAGTTCTTGTCTTTTATTGCGTCCCAATTATACTGTTGCACTAATTCATCAAGGATGTCAACAGCTCTTTCGGGTATTGGATCTTGTAATGTAAGTTTTAAAACACTAGAATTTCTATTTACTGCTTCTATTTTAACTTTATTTATATAAGTATCAATTGACTTATCCCTTCTTTTAAAATTAACAACAAATTCATTTTCTAATACTTTATCTCCATTATAACTAATCGAAATGTCTCCTAAAAGTTTTGTAAATATCGGCTTATTGAGGTCGTAATAAATAACTTCATCATTTGTTTGGTTTTTAAAACCGACTGCGTCTTTCTGGTTAAATAACAAAACAATAGTTGTGTCTTTTTCTATTGATTTTACAACTTTTGAGTCATATAATATAGAAAAAGGTAAATTTTTATATTTTTCTGTAACCTTAATATTCCCAGTTGTATAAAATCTTAGTTGCAAACTTAGGCTATCAACAACTGCTCCAATTATTTTTCTTGATTTTAAAATTTCAATTTCATTATCAGGATTATTAACCGAACCGCCGCCAACAATACCCAAGTCTGCAACTGCCTTTAATTCATCTGACACACCTGATTTTTGGTTATCCTTTATTAAAATTGAAGCTGTAGCTTTATATTGTAGAGTAGAATACCTTAAGTATACATAAGCAATTGATATTGATAATATTAAAGTAAGTAAGAACCAAGGCCAAAAGCGAAAATACTTTTCAAGTTCTTGTTGAATATTTATATTATCAGATTCATAATTATATTCTTCCATAAAGCTATCTAGATAAAAAAGTGGCTACTGTAATAAGCAAACTCGTAATTGAAATAAATAAGAAAGTATTAGAGTTTTGAGAAGCAGATTGTATACTTGCATAATTTGGCTCAACATAAATCAAATCATTTTGTTGCAAATAATATACTGGTGAAGTAAAGATTTTTTTAGATCTTACGTCCATAATGTATTCTTTTTTTAAACCATTTTCTTCTCGAATTAATTTAATATTTGCACGTTGTCCAGAAATATTCAAGTCTCCTGCCAAACCAAACGCCTCAAAAATTGTTATTCTTTCATTAGCAACAAAGTATGTGCCTGGTTTATTTACTGCTCCTGAAATAGTAATTTTGAAATTGGAAATAAAAATGTTGATTGTAGGATTTTTTACATAATCTGGATCTAATTTTTCTTTAAACATTTTTATAACCTCTTCTCTAGTTTTCCCTCCTAACTTTAACTTACCAAGGACTGGGAATTCTATGAATCCCTCAGAATCAACTAAATACATTAGTTGTTGTAATTGACCTACAGTATTACCTCCACCTGATTGCATAAAACTAGTAACTGGCATATTAAAAGGTTGAACAGATTCTATATTTTCTGCAGATATTGTTATTTGAAGCAAATCATCTGGCTTAAATACAGTTACGAAATCATTAGAAACTTTTGATTGATCTATTTCATCATTTTGAAAGTACACAATGTCTTTTTTTGAGACACAAGATGAGAATACATAAAAAAACACTAAAAAGTATAGAAATTTTAAACAAATTTTCATAAAAATATTTTTTTCAAAAGTAGCAATAAATCTCTTTTAACACTAATTATTATCCAACTTTTCAAATACCGAATTATTAGAAATATACTCGGGTACAATTTTTTTTATCAACCCTACAATTTCAGTATTATTGAGCAAGTTCTTCTTTTTTAACAAGGTGCTAACCACTTCTAAAATTGCCTTATCATCAATAGGTTGTGTTTTTGCTATCATAATTTTATCATGATAGGTTTGAACGGTATTTTCTCCATTCGCTAACAATTCTTCATATAATTTTTCCCCTGGTCGTAATCCTGTGATTTGTATGTCAATATCTTCTGGGTATTGTAACCCTGATAATGAAATCATACGTTTAGCCATGTCGAAAATCTTTACAGATTTTCCCATATCAAAAATATAAACTTCTCCTCCATTACCCATAGTTCCAGCTTCCAAAACCAAACGACAAGCTTCAGGAATGGTCATAAAATATCGAGTAATGTCTTGATGTGTTACTGTTAAGGGGCCACCATTTTCAATTTGTCTTTTAAATAAAGGGATTACAGAACCATTTGAACCCAATACATTTCCAAATCTGGTGGTAGTAAACTTGGTATTTTTTTGTTTTTTACTCAAACAACTTATGTACATTTCAGCTACTCTCTTGGTAGCTCCCATTACATTAGTTGGATTCACCGCTTTATCTGTAGATATCATCACAAAACGTTCTACTTTATATTTCAGAGCCAAGTCTGCCATTTTTTTTGTCCCTAAAACATTTATTTTTATAGCCTCATAAGGACTCTCTTCCATTAAAGGCACATGTTTGTAGGCAGCTGCATGAAAAATACGTTGTGGACGAAATTGTTCAAAAACATCTCGCATTCTTTTTTTATCACGAACATCTGCTACCTGGGCAGAAAAATTAGTCTTCCCATTTAAATTTAATTCTTGTTGTAAATCATATAATGCAGATTCTGCTTGATCAATCAAAACCAAATGTTGTAGTTTATAACGACTCAATTGCCTAGAAATTTCAGATCCAATAGACCCAGCTGCTCCTGTTACTAGTACTACTTTTCCATCCACATCTCGATTTACAACTGGGTTATTAATTTCAATTGTATCTCTACCCAATAAATCGTCTATATTAATCTGTTTGATTTGGTTGGCTTGTAAATTCCCATCAATCCAATTTACTAGGGGAGGCACTATCTTTATATTAATGTTTAAATCCAACAATTTATCTGTTATTTCCAATAAACGTGAAGGTCTTATTTTCTGTGTAGATATAATTATTTCATGTAATTCATATTTTTTAATAAAATTTTTATCAATTTTTATAAATTCATAGATTTTAATACGGTCTATTTTTTTATTTATTTTGTTAGGATCGTCATCTATGAATCCTAAAATTTCATAATTGTATTTTTTATCTCTACTCAATGCACCATAAGTGATGATTCCTGCTTCCCCAGCACCAAAAATCAATACATTTTTTATGGTATGAATTTCTGTAGATAATACATCAAAAAAGGCCTTAAAAACGTATCGACTAATAATCAAAACAAACACGGCAACCAAATAATGTATGATAATAATAGAACTTGGTATTGAAAATGAGCTTATTTTTAAAACTGCATTTAATGTTGTTAAAAATCCCAATCCTATAGATAGTATTGTTACTCCTAAAAAAACATTAAACGCATCTTTAGTACCTGTATGACGTATAATCCCTTTATAGGATCCCACCATTAAAAAACTACTTAACGCTAAAATGGCAACAATTGGAATCTGTACAAAAAACTGTACTGTGTTAAAATCTAAACTAATGTTAAAGCGAATGGTATAAGCAACAATAAATGAAAAGCAGACTAAAAAAATATCTATAGCCAATACTAACCAACGAGAGGCATATTTATTTAGGGTTCTCAATAAAAAACTTCTTAACATTCTATAAGTTATTTGTAAACAAATTTACAACAAATCCATTAAAGCTATCGTAATTCGTTCTAGTTCTTCTGTTTTTAAGTTAGATCCAGAAGGTAAACAAAGTCCATTTCTAAATAAATTTTCTGAGATATTATTTCCGTAAAATGGATTGGATTTAAATACAGGTTGTAAGTGCATTGGTTTCCATAAAGGTCTAGATTCTATATTATACTTTTCTAAAGATAATCGAACATCTTCTCTTGATAATCCTATTTCTTTTTCATCAATCAATATACAACTCAACCAATGGTTGGAAAAATAATCTTGAGATACCTCCTTAAATACTGTAATTCCTTGTTTATCTTTAAATAGTTCTTGATAAAATTGGTTATTTTTTCTTCTTAAATTAATATGCTTTTCTAAAACTTCCATCTGCCCTCTTCCTATACCTGCAACAATATTACTCATCCTATAGTTATAACCAATTTGTGAGTGTTCATAATGTGGGGCATCGTCTTTGGCTTGTGTTGCCAAGTAAATTGCTTTTTTCTTCATTTCTTTTGAACTACAAACCAATGCACCACCTCCTGAAGTAGTTATGATTTTATTTCCATTAAAAGAAAGGACTCCAAAATCACCAAAAGTACCACATTTTTTTCCTTTAAAACTTGATCCTAAAGCTTCTGCTGCATCTTCAATAAGTATAATTTTATATTTTTTTGCAATTTCAGAAATGGTCTCTATTTTAGCTGACATACCATACAAATGAACTACAATGATAGCTTTAGGTTTTTTCCCAAGTGAAATTCTATCTAAAATAGCTTCTTCAAGTAGTTTTGGACACATGTTCCAAGTTTCTGATTCACTATCTATAAAAATAGGTAAAGCACCCTGATATACAATAGGATTTGCTGAAGCAGAAAAGGTAAAGCTTTGGCAAAGTACTTCATCTCCATAACTAACTCCTGATAGAATTAGTGCCAAATGTAATGCAGCTGTACCAGAAGCTAAGCAAGCAACGTTTGAGTTTTCTTGAATGTAATTTTCTAGGTCTTGTTCAAATCCATTTACATTAGGTCCTAAAGGTGCTACCCAATTGGAATCAAATGCCTGTTGAACGTATTTTTGTTCTGTACCTCCCATATGTGGAGAGGATAACCAAATTTTGTTATTGTTCATGAATTTTACTAAATTTTATTACTGCTCCAGGATTTCCAACGACTACAGCATAGTCAGGAATATTTTTTATTACTACAGCTCCTGCACCTATAGTAACCCATTTGCCAATAGTAATATTTGGAATTACAGAAGCACCAACTCCAACATGAGTACCCTCTCCAACCTTTACGTTACCAGCAAGTACAGCATTAGGTGAAATATGAACAAAATTATCTAAAGTACAATCATGTTCTATTACAGCATTAGTATTAACAATACAATGTTTTTTAACATGTACATCTGAATTTAAAATAGCTCCAGCCATTACAACTGTACCTTCAGCTATACTTGCATATGGAGAAACTATTGCATTTTTATGTATTATTTTTGTAAAATTAACATTTATTTTTTTACTAATTCTTTTTCTAATTTCATTATTCCCAATACTAATTATAAAACTATAGTGTTGATAATCATTTATGTATTTCGAGTTTAAAACTAATGAATCATGAATTTTAGTATAGGCTGGATTATCATCAATAAAAACTGCTACATCTTTATTTGTACTTTTAATAAGATCTTTTATAACCTTTCCATGACCACTTGCTCCATATAAACAAATCTTATGCATTACCTGTAAATTTTTCTGTGGTAACTTGATTTTCTTTGCTAATTCCCTCTGATTTAAAAACTTTTAAAAAAGTTTTTACAAAAATTTTTACATCTAAGAAAAAAGAATAATTTTCAACATACCAAACATCATATTCAAATTTTTGCTCCCAACTTATTGCATTTCTACCATTTACTTGTGCCCAACCAGAAATACCTGGTTTAACGAGATGACGTTTTCTTTGTCTATCATTATACAGTGGTAAATACTCTGGTAATAATGGTCTAGGCCCAATAATAGTCATATCTCCTTTTAACAAATTTATAATTTGCGGGAGCTCGTCTAATGAAGTTTTTCTTACAAACTGTCCAGCTTTCGTTAACCTTTTATCATCGGGAAGTAAATTTCCAAACTTATCTTTTTTAGTATTCATGGTTTTAAACTTAATAATTTTAAATATTTTCTCATGAAGTCCTGGACGCTCTTGATAAAAAAAAGGAATTTCTCTATTAGAAATACTTAATACAATAAAGACTATCACAAAAAAAGGAGAAAATACGACAACTCCAATCAGCCCTATTACGATATCGAAAAAACGTTTGAAGAAATGTTTATACATGTTTAATCATTAATGATTTATATTCTTCTAACAATGCTTCCCATACTATTTTTTGTTCAAATCTATTGGTTATCATCTGTCTAGTAACCTTTGTCATTTCTTTATCGTTCATAATTTTTATCATAGCTTTATACAAAGCACCTGTGTCTTTTACTGGAATAATCAATCCGTTTTTATTATCCTCAATAATCTCATTACATCCATTGATATTAGAAACAATACTTGGTAACCCCATAGCTCCTGCTTGCATGACTACATTTGGAAACCCCTCTCTATAACTTGGAAAGGTTAATACATTTGCAATAGCAAAGTAAGGGCGAACGTCACTCTGAAAACCTACAGTTATTATTTGTGAATTAGAACTTATAATCCTCATTGTTTGTTTTTCAAGGGGATCGAGTTCTTTTTCAAAAGAACCGACTAAGAGCAAATTAATATTGTCTTGTTTTTTGGATAATTTATCAAATGCTTCGACTAGTTCATTAATACCTTTGTCGCCAACAACTCTCCCAACATATATGAATACAAAATCAGTTTCTTTTATGTTTAAAAGTTTTTTTAGGTTATTTCTTTTTTTTTTTGAAAATTTACTAGGGTTAAAATATTCAGTATTTATACCATTAGAACTACCGTTTGCTATCACCTTTATTTTACTTTCTTTAGTAAAGTTATTTTTAAGAATAATTTCTTTTAATCCAAATGAATTTGGGTAAATTCTTGTTGCACAGCTATATGTCAATTTTTCAACCATGTCTAAAATTCTTCTTTTTATTCCATTTGTTTCTAATAGAGGTAAACCTGCAACCGTATGTAATCTAAATGGCACATTCGCCAATTTTGCAGACAACATACCTACAATACCTGCTTTTGGTGTATGAGTATGTATTATAAAAGGTTTGTGTTTCTTGAGGTATCTATATAAATTTAATACTGCTTTTAAATCCTTTAATGGGGTTATCTTTCTAGTTAACTCAATATGATATGTATTAACACCTTGTTCCAATCCAAACTGTTTTAATCTCTTGTAATCAGAAGAAATAGCAGTAACATCATAGAATTCTTTCATGAAAACTAATTGATTCTCAAGTAGTTTTTCTAAGGAAAGTGGTATTGTTGTAATTCTAACTAATTTTTTCATTATTTAAAAAAACAATTTAAGATTATTTTATAAAATTGTTTCATAAAAAAAAGAAAAACTCTACACTTTTCCAATTTTGAAAAATCATGATGTTCTTTTTTATAATAATTATACATCATTTTTATTCCTAAAACTCTTTGTTCTATATTTTTAGTCTGGGTAATACTTCCGCTATGACTCCTATAATAAATAAGCGGTTTGTTTAAGTTATAAAATTTTGTTTTTTTTCTCAAACGTAACCAAAATTCATAATCTTGTGATCTCAAAAAATTTTCATCATAAACACCATATTTTGTAACAAGAGATTTTCTAAACATAACTGAAGAATGAATAAATTGATTTTGAAATAATAATTTTTTTGTAATCTCTTTATTTGTAATAGCTCTTACTATTTTACCAATATGTTTACCTGAGGAATCAATAATTATACCCCAACTACCAATAACTCCAATTTCGGGGTGCTCTAATAAATACTTATGCTGTTCATAAAGCCTATCTTTATGAGCTACATCGTCGGCATCAAGTCGTGCTATAAAATCACCTTTAGCAATTTTTAATCCGTTGTTTAAAGACTTGGTAATTCCTAAGTTTTTTGAGTTAAAAATTAGTCTAATTCTATCATCCCCTTTTGTCAAAACTGTGACAAAATCTTTCATTTTTTTATCTTCAGAGTCTACAACTAAAATTAATTCCCAATCATAAAAAGTTTGATTTTTAATTGATTTTAAAGTTTCCTCAAAATAATCAATTTCATTATAATATGGGACAATTATACTGACAGAAGGTTTCATAATGAAAGAGTACTATAAATTTTTTCAACTTTTTTAACTTGATTTCTTACCTCAAAATCATTAATTCTATCTAAAACTTTTAAACTGTAAATTTTATACAAATTATTACTAGTGATCAACTTTACAACATTTTCTTTTAAAGATTCGATATTATTGCTGTCAGCTAATAAGCCAAATTCTTCTTTAGCTCCAATAACCTCTATATTTCCAGAAACTCTTGATGCAATTACTGGTAGCCCAACAGACATCGCTTCTAAAATAGCTTTACACAACCCTTCATGTTTTGAATAATTCACAAACAAATCACAAGAATTTAATAATTTGGGGATGTTCGAAATATTACCTAACATTGTTACGCAACCTTCCATCTCATTTTCTTTTATATAATTTTGTAATGTATGCTCTAAACTTCCTTCTCCAGCAATAAATAAATGAAATTTAAATTCAGAAATTAATTTTAACGCTTGCAAAATTGCTAGAGGTTGTTTTACACTCTCTAATCTACCTACAAAACAGATATTTATTACTTTTTTATCGGTTATATTTGTTAAAGTTTTCTTTTTAAAGGGTTCTAGATAATAAGTGTCTATGGAGTTATATAATGTTATATGTTTGCATTTTTTTTTATTAATAAAATCATTATATGTATTAACCGTTTTAAAAAAAGATAGTTCAACACTGTCTGAAGAATTAATGACCAAATCAGATAAAAAATGAGTATTTAATTCTAATATTTGAGCATATTTAGACAAATTTTTTTTATTACATCTTTGTTCAGTTATAATTTTAATTTTTTTTCTTCTATAAGAATTAAGAATTTTTATACCAATTTTATTATAAAATCCAGCAATCGGATGCTGTGAGTGAACTATATCTATATTTAATTTAGAAAAAACTTTAATAAAAGTAAATAAATTAGATAATGATATTCTTGCCCCTGTAAAGTTTAAACTAAAAACTTCTATACCATTTTTAGAATATGCTTTTATTAAAGAATTGTCTTTTTGAAAAGGAAACAAATAAAATACTTTAACATTAAACTGATTCTTATCAATAAACCTTGAATAATTATAAAACTGTGATTGTATTTGCCCTTCAACAGCATATTGCGTGAGATATACTATATTTTTCAATCTAAAACAGTTTTAAAATAATTTTTTATGACATTAGAAACTTCTAATTGTTTTGCCTTTTCTAAGCTAATTTGCTTTTTATTAACAAGCTTTTCTTTATTTTGAATATAGAAGTCTATTAACTCTGCAACCATATCAAAATTTTCATAGTCAACTATTTCAACAGTATCTATAAGTTGTTTAATAAAACGTGAACCCCCTCCAATAGTATCACTTGCAATAGCTAAATTACCACAAGAAAGAGCTTCAGTTAACACATTTGGAAAACCTTCGTATCTAGAAGGTATACAGAAAATATCACTATCTCGCATATACTGATATGGGTTTTCTGCAAATCCAATAAATTTAATTTTATCTGTAAGATTTTTTTCTATTGATAATGCCCTTAATTTTTTTTCTAGTTCACCAGCTCCAACAAAACTTAAAGACCAGTTCTTAGCTTTTACACGCGAAAGAACCTCTATTACATATGAAGGGTTTTTTCTACCTATTAACCTCCCAACATATAAAATTTTAACCTGATTTTTTATTTCAAAATTTTTAGGTGAATGTTCTTTCGTTAAAGGGTCTAATGGATTTGGTGCTAAGATTACTTTTGAATCATCAAATTTAAATGCTCTAAGTACCTCTTCTTTTATATCAGGTGTTATTGCCCATAAAAAATCTGCTCTCTTATATACTAATTTTTGTAAAAAAATTATGAAAGAAGAGGTTTCAGAGAGAGGCCTTGCTTCTCTTAATATAAGTTTTGATTTAATACCTGATAAAATCAAAGAAAGAGAAACAGAAATATTAATATAGTTTAAAGTGGAAAAAACAGTTTTAGGCTTATGTTTTTTTAATAGCGATATAAGTTTAATAAAACCAAATTTAGCAGTAGCATTTAAAACAATTAGATTTACATTTTTATTTAATCTTTTCTGATAAGCGTCATCTTTTTCAGACTTATATAAAACAAGATAAATATCATTTCTCTCTTTAGCCAAATAATTCACAATATTAAGGAAAACCTTTTGTGCTCCTCCACGATTCATTCTACTAATGATAAAAAAAACTTTTTTATTTTTCATAGTAATTTAATTATAGCGATTTCTTTTGCAAACCTAAGTAATTAATTTTGTTTAAAATAAGTTTTTTACGCTCTTCATTGCTTGTGCCTTTTGTTTTAAAATTTAATTCCACCATTTTACTCTTATATTCAAATAGTGTCGAAATAATTTTTGCTGGAACACCGGCTACTACTACATTAGAAGGTATACTTTTTGTTACCAAAGCGTTAGCACCTACTACAACGTTATCTCCTATAGTTATACCAGGCATTAAAGTAGCATTATTACCAATATAAACATTATCTCCAATTATAATTTTACCAAAAACATCCATATCTGGATATTCCTTTCTAAAAACCCAAACACCTCCATCATGTGTTATAAACCTGACACCTTTTGTTATGTGACAATTATTACCTATTGTAATTAAAAAAGGTTCACTACCAAATTCATGTGTAGATAATTTAGTATTACTACCAACTTTTACAACTATTTCTCTAGCATATTTTATTGAGTTTTTAAAAAACTTAATTTTTTTTACAACTTGCTTTATCATATTTTTCAATTTTTTAAGTTTTTTTATATTTTTTTGTGTTTAGCGCATCTAAAATGGCAAGTGTTATAATAAAAGTTCTGTTTTCAAACAATGTGTTTGTAAAAAAAGATGCTAAGAATAAAACCATAAAGAAACAAAGCATATAGGTAGCTTTATTTCTTAAGGCGTATTTTAAACCCTTAAACAAGAAACTAAAATAAACAAGAAAACCAAGAATACCAAAATCTATTAAAACACGTAAAAACATATTATGTGTTGCAGCATGGAAGAATTCTTTATTCCCACTCATTCCTGTTCCATAACCCAAAGGTTGTTCTATAAATAGTTTTAAATAGTTTTCTAATATATACACTCTCCCTCCTTGTCCAGTATCCCCTTCATCGATTAATGCCTGCTCTCCTGTAAGCTTTCCTATTCGTGAGGTTACAGATTCTGATTGAAATGCGGGAATAAATTTGATCATTACACCTACTAAAATCGAAAATATTAATGCCATAACAAATAAAGTAATAATAGTCTTAGGAAGTTTTTTTCGAACATTTTTAATATTATAATTCGAATTGAAATCAGTTAAAAAAGAAAAAAAGGCAACCAAAGAAATCATTAACAATCCACTTCTAGATAGAGTAAGAAATACCAAGAAAAAACCAATACTTAGTGCAATTAATTTTGACTTTTTATTTTGAAGTAGTTGCAACAATACAATTATAATAAAAACTATACGTATAGCTGCACTATTAGGATTCTCTGCAAAGCCAGCACCTCTAGTTACAGAACCTGCCTTAAAAAATACATCAAACAACATGCTACCACCCAATAAACACAAAGCGCCTATCAAAACTAGTCGCATTGTTTTTTCTCCTGTACTTCTAAAATAAAGAAAAGAAACTATGTAAATTAATAAGGACATTAAAATAAGCCCTATAAAATAACCTACATTTTCGTATGTACTGAATGTTGCATAAAATATACTTAAAACTGTTAAAAATAAAAATAAAAGAAAAGAACGCTTAGGCCATTTAAAAATATAACGTACCTTTTTTTTTTGAATAAAGACAACAACTACCAACAAAGGTATTATACCTGCAGAGGGTTGCACAGGAACATAGCCTACTCTATACAAAAAAATATCTGCTACAGATGCTATTATAATTAATAAAACTAAAGTTAGCCTATTCATTCTAAATGCTTTAATAGTTTATAATATAAATTTGACTGTTTTTTTCCTGAAAAAATTGCAGATGTATATTTATAATTAGTATTTAGTGCTAAATTGTATAAATTTGGATTTTGTATAAGTTTATAAATATTTTCAATTGTCAACTCAATTTTTTCAGAGTCATAAACCATACCATTAGAAGTATCTTTTATAACTTCACCTGCTCCTCCATAGCCATTGGTTACAGATATGGCGCCATAATAAATAGCATCTAATAGAACTCTACCAAATGGTTCTGGTGTTTTTTTAGTAGTTGTATGAAACAGAAAGTTCATACAATTAGTTTTAAATATATCTTCTTTTTTTGTAAATGGATGTATATTAAGTTTAGTTGATAAATTTAAGTTTTTAGCCAGTGTTTTAATTTTATTCTCATAGTCAATACTTCCCCAATCACCAAAAATCTCAATTGTGAAAATAACATGTGGTTTTAGTTTATTAAAAACATGAATAATGTTCAAAAATTCTTCAATATTTTTCTTTGGTATTAAACGCCCCATGAATAAAAAACGGACAGTTTCATATTCTTTTAGTTCAAATTTTTTTATTTTTTTAAAATTCGCATTAAAATTATAAATAACTGATATTTTGTTGCCAAATAAAAACTCAGTTAAAGAATTTGATATCATGGAAGATTTTACATAGTCTGATATTGCAACAAAATGATTTGTAAATAAAAGGGCTAAAAAATAATTAAAACTTATACTTGTCAACTCAGCACGTTGATGTTGTAAATATTTCAACCCCTTTAATTTAGAACTCATAAAAGCTGAAAAATTACCAGATGTCATATCATTACCCCAAACTAAATCAGGCTTCAATTCAGTAAACAATTTAAGATAATTCTTAACTCTTCCTAACTCTCTATACATAGCAAAGTCAGTACGAATAAAAAAAGGAATTTTACTGGTTTTATTTTTATTTTTAGAAACACCTGAAATACTCTCAGTAAAATCTTTAAAAGATATTAAATACCTATATTCAATCCTTTTTAAATCAATTAAATCGTAAATAATAGGCACTTCATAATACGTAATAATAGCAAATTGATAATTTGGATTATTTTTTAATAAAGAAATTGTTTCTAACATACTAAAAAAACTTCCTCCAAAGCCACCCGATTTATTTGGCTTTCCTTCCTCTATAAATAAAATTTTCATTTTTTTAATTTACTGATAATATTTATTTAACTGCAACCATTTGCATAGCACAAATAAGCGCCATAAATAAGCTGAATTATCATTTATACCTTTATGATGTTCATTATATAATTTTTCTATAGTTTTTAAGTTTAAATTCGGAATTTTTTTTAGTTGATCTAAAGTTACAGAAGCATCATATTCCTCTTTTAATTCATTTTTTAACCATTCTCCTAAAGGTATAGAGAATCCCTTTTTTGGTTGATCAAATACCTCTTGCGGTATATATTCTTTAAGAATATCTCTTAGTATTCTTTTCTTAACATTTTTATTGTATCGATATCTAATAGGTAACTGTCTTGCAAATTCTACTATACGATAATCCAAGAAAGGGCTCCTTACCTCTACTGAATATGCCATACTACCTCTATCTACTTTAACATTGCTATCATTATCTAACCATAGTAAAATATTTAAGTCTGCTGTTTTTTGTAATAAGTTATTTGATAATAATTTATATTTTTTATTGAATGTATTTAACCAAGTATTATTCCTTCTAATTGTCAGCGATTTAAATCCAATGAAAATTCCTTCTATTAATTGATTTTCATCTTTAAGATTTAAAAGTTTTACTAGTTTTTTACTTTTTTTAGGAATAAGAAATGATACTAATCTGGCCATCATTTTTCGTATCAGCCAAGGTATTAAAAATAAATACTTGACTTTATAAATGAAGTCAAAATGTCTATATCCTAGAAAACTCTCATCACCACCATCGCCTGATATTGCAACTGTAAAGTGATTTTTAGTCATTTTATTTAATAAAAGGGTAGGTATTGCAGAACTATCGGCAAATGGCTCGTCATATACTTGTGTAAGCTTGGGTACAAGGGCAATTAAATCTTCTGGAGTACATATGGCTTGAGAATGATTAGTTGCTAAAATTTTAGAATAAGCTGCTGCAATTTGGCTTTCGTCATATTTTGGATCAGAAAAACCAATGGAATAAGTATTAATTTTATCTTCAGAAATTTCAGCTGCAATGCTACTAATTAAAGCAGAATCTATACCTCCTGATAAAAAGGCTCCAAATGGCACATCAGACTGCAAACGAATCTTAACGGCATCTTTTAATAAGTCATGAAGTTGTTCCTTTGCTTTATTATATGAAATATCTAATTCTTTAACTTTTTTCAAACTCCAATACTCTTCTAGTTTGTAAGTTTTTGTTTGTAAGTTAAATGTAATTGTTTTACCAGCGGGCAATTTTTTTATATTTTTATAAACACTATATGGTGCTGGTATATACCCACAGTCCAGGTATATACTAATAGACTCTTCATTAATTTCATTTTTAGCCATTATTGAAGTGAGTTGACTACATATCTCAACATTACCGTCTTTATAATAATAGTAAAATGGCTTTTGACCCAATCGATCTCTTGCACAAAAGATTTCTTGTTTTTTCTCGTCTAATATTGCAAAAGCAAACATACCATTTAACTTAGATACAATTGTATTACCCCACTCTTTATACCCTTTTAAAATTACTTCTGTATCACCTTTTGTGTAAAACACATATCCTAATTGTTCTAATTCGTTTCTAATATCTTTGAAATTGTATATTTCTCCGTTAAAAACAATACTCAATTCTTCAAAAGACATCGGTTGATTGGCTCTTGTTTCTAAATCTAATATTGAAAGCCTTAAATGCCCAAGGGTAACTTTCCCTACTTTTTTTACATCTAAACTGTCAGGTCCACGAAAATTTATTTTTTTTAAGCTATTAATTATTTTTTCGCTTTCATAAGGTATATTTGTAATATATATTCCACACATATAATATCTGTCTTTTTTTTTAAAAATAATTCAGTAAATATTTAAGTTATTCCTTAAGTCTAATGGTATAAAAAATCACCTATTCTTAATCGCTTTAGCAGGTATTCCTCCGTAAATGGCATTTGATGTTAAATCTTTAGTTACCACAGAGCCAGCTCCAACTATAACACCATCACCTATAGTAACGCCTTGCAATATAATTACTCTTGCTCCTATCCAAACATTATTTCCAATTTTAATAGGCTTATAAGACATTCCTTGATTTGTAATAGGCTGTGTATTGTCATAAAAATTGTGACTCCCTGTTAATAGAATAGATTCAAAACCTATTTGTGTATAATTCCCAATTTCTAATTGTTCTCTGCAATCTAAAATTACATTATTTAACACTTTAGAATGACTTCCTAAAACTAAATTTTTTGGTTGTAAAATCTTAATATTAAAAGAAAAACGACTTGTTTTATGTATAAGTGCACCTCGCCTTTTCCAAAAGCTATTTCGTAAATGACGTAAACCTGCTTTTTTATAATTTAAATACCAAGGCTGATAGTATTCTTTTTTAGCTCCAATAATTTTAAAAACTATTTTATCAAAAATAGTGTACAAAATTACTATAATCTTTTTCATATAAATCGTTTTTTTAAAGCATTAAATTTATAACAAAAAATAGAAAAAAGAACTCTACGATAACTACCTCTATAATATTTTTTATTTATAATTTGAAGCAATTTATCAATACCAATGCTTACAGCATAATTTGCTTGAATGTAATTGCCATAAAATTGTAAAAGTGATTCATCTTTAAGAGCTTTAAAAACTTCTTGTTGTATAACTTTATAAGTAATTCCTTCTTTATTATGAACGTTATAATGCTTTTCTGCAAAGTAATCAATATTTTCTGGTTTAACTACGTCAATTAAACCTCTATCACCTACAACAACGCTAAGGGTCTCAGTAGCCATAGCTTGTATAATGGTACTTGCCATACCAAAAACTACATGGCTTTGCTGCATTCTACTTTCTATATCTAAAACTTCTCCATGGAATTGGATTTCCAAATATTCTTCTTGTAACTCTTCTAATAAATTCCCATTACCATACACATGGAATGTTAAATTTTGATGAGAGTTTTTTAGATAACAAAAAAAATCTAGCGTTGTGCGTATAGACGTTTCTTTTATACTATCTAATCTAGAAACCAAACTAAAGTGTAAAACAGACTTATCTTTTTTATTTGCTGGTCGAAAACGACTAGTATCTAATCGTTCTTTAATATAATAGGTTGGTTGTATGCTAAACTTAGTTATATAAGTATTTCTTACGTCTTCATTTACAAAAATGGTTGGCCAATTATCTGGATAACAGATAGGTACATTTTGTGCAGTTATTAAAGAATAAATTGGCTTTTTATGAAACACATAAGACAATTGCGTTTCTATAGATAGTATTGGATCTATAGGTATAATAGCATCTATATTCTTTTCTTGAACCAAGCTTTTAACATATGTATAAAAACGTAAGTTGGGGTGTCGTAAGGTAGTAAAAGGAAAAGGATGCCACACCACGTTCTTTGGTAAATGCTCTACCAAAATACCAGAATCCGAAAGAATGTCTATTGCATAACCTCGCTTAGATAATTCCGTTACCATAGATAACAAATTTACCTGACTACCACCAACGGTGAGTCTTCGGATAATGAATAAGAAGTGTTTTTTTGCCATATTTGCTTTATTTAAATGAAAGGAAAACTATTTGTATTGTTTTTTTTGCTTAGCTAAATAAACTTTAAAGGGGTAACTTGCTATTGTATCAAATAGTTTTATTAACCAAATGTCTTTATTTAAACCAATTTTATCAAATAAACTTCTCCTGTAGTATTCTAAATACTTTATAATTCTTTCTATAAAAGGAAAAAAGTGATAATAATTATCTTTCAAAAATCTTTCTTTTTTTAAGCTAAACTCGGAATAAATTTTACTGTTATTTATTTTTGCTTGTATTGAGTTTTCAGAGACGCGATACATTACAGTTACCTTATCCAAATACCAGAAACGGACACCTTGCTTTGTTAAATGTAGCCACATAGGTAAGTCTTCAAAAAGCCTAATTTTCTCATCAAAAAAACAAAAGGTATCAAACAAGTTCTTATTAAAAAATGTAGCTGGTGCATATACTGCAGGAAATCGCAAAAGAATTTGAAATTGTTTTTTGGCCTCAGTAGTATTTTGATTGAACATCAATTTATTCCTATTTTCTGGATTGAAGATATCTTCTTTGTTAAAACGTCTTACATTAGAATGAACTATTAAAACCCCTTTTTTTTGTGCTACAAAGTTTATATTATCTGCAATACAAGAATCCATTAAAATATCATCACCTGCTACTGTCTTAATCCATTCTCCTCTAGCAGCCTTAATTCCTCTATTTAAATTAGCAGCAACACCAGTATTAATTTCAGAAGAAATTATTTCAGTTTTCAAAAATCTTTCTCCATTAACTTCTATCCATTTTCTACAAACCTCTAATGTTGAATCTTTAGAACAATCATCACTTATAATTAACTCTAAGTTTTTATAGGTTTGCTTTTTTGCACTTTCAAGAGTTTCTAGAATATAGTTTGCAGAGTTATAAGAAACAATAATTACTGAAACCAATGGTGTTTTTACCGAATATCTCTTTTCCATTTAACATTATTTCTTACCACCTTAGCAGGTGTACCTGCTATAATAGTATTTGATTCAAACGTTTTATTAATAAGTTTTGAATTACTAGCAACAATAGTGTTATTTTTAATGGTGGTACCCTTTAGTATGTTAGAATTATTTGCAATCCAAACATGGTCACCAATAAAAATATCTTTTTGATGGTTTTGTCCTTCAATATAATGCCAATCACTATCTGTTATAAAAACATTCCATGCACAAACAAAGTCTTTACCTATGGCTATTTTTTTATTAACCATAATAGTACTATTTGCTGTTATTCCAGAACCTGACTCTTTATATTTACCCCCTATTGTTAAGATGCCTCCCTTCGATACAGATATACAAACACCATTTCCAATAGTAAATTCGCCATCAATCATCAAAGTCGCGTTATCTTTAATAATAATTCTTATTGGTTCTCGACCTCTATTATGTGGACAGATAATTAAATTACCATTTAAATTAAATTTAGCCTTTTTAGATACAGTCAAGTCGAGTTTAACAGGAGTCCCTTTAAATATTATTTTTCCAGTTCCATCTGTTATTTTTCTAGTATAATACCAGCTTCTTAACTTATTAAAAATTACTCTTAATAAAAATAAATATCTAAAAGATAAACTCATAATTTAGCAATATTAACCAAAAACTTTTTTTCTTAGTGATAATATAGAATATAAGATAACCATTAAAACTATACTTATTCTTAAAATATAAAAATCGTTATCAACATTGAAAAAAATTAAAAATAAAACGGATATTAAGAACAAACAAAATATAAAAAGATTTTTAAAAAATCCTTTAGATTGCACAAAGCCATATCTAAAATAAGATATTATACCAACTTGAATATAAACTAAAAGAAAAGAGCAAAGATAGGATAAACCTAATCCAGTTAAACCAAAATACTTGTAACCTAATACATTAAAAATTAATGTGTAAACATTTCCTGCTAGCTCACTATAGAAAAATATTTTATTTTCACCTTTAGCAAGAAAAATATAACCAATAGGCCAACTAGCGGCTTTAAAAATAACTCCCAATGAACTCCAAACTAACATTATATTTATTGGAAGAAATTTCTTTGAATATAAAAGAGTAAGAAAAAAATCGCTAAACGATATAAATAAAACCATAAGGGGACCAATAATTAATATTGCAATTTCTGATTGATGATTTACAATTTCTCTAAGTTTAAATTTATCATCCGCTATAGCAGATAAACGAGGAAAATAGTCTGTACTCATTGCTGTAAAAACTAATCCAACATAAGTCCCAATAATTTTGAAACCAGCGTTATAAAGACCAACATCTTCTACCCCTCCTTCATTACTGATATATAACCTCAATAAATAAGAAGTAAACGTCATTATCATACCACTAATACTGATAAAAAAACCAAGTTTAATCATATCCTTACCTTTATCTTTTATTTCCTCAAAAGAAGGATTATAGATAGACACTTTAACTTTGCTACTATAAAAAGATGCTACAATAAAGGTAGAGAAACTTAGTAAAATCAATGCAGGCACAATACCATCCAACCCATATATATAATAGAGAGGTATTGTAATAATTAGTGATAATAAAGATCCAATTATATTTGCTGAAGCTAAATATTTTATTTTTCGCATTCCCTGCAAAATAACGTTTTGTCCAACTGTAAGTTGATTTAATAATAATGTTATAGACAGCATTACAAAAGACCAAGTATACGAATAATCACCGAACGTAATTTTTGATAACCATTTAGAAAAAATCAATGTTATTAGAGCACCTAATAAACCTGTAAACCATACAATTTTTTTAAAAACAGAAACAATTTGCGAAAGCTTATTCACATCTCCAGAGCCATTCGCCTTTGCCACATCTTTAACTGCTGCTGTTCTTAAACCTAAATTCGTTAAAGATCCTATTAAACTGGTCGTAGAAGTTAATAAACCTGCTATTCCCATTCCTGTTGGTCCAAGCAAAATAGCAATTAACTTTGACCTAATTAAAGTTGTTATAATTTTAAATACTTGTACCCCTCCAAAAATAGAAGTAGCTTTTAAAATCTGTCTGTATGAAGATGTGTCTTTACTCATTAAACTTTGAAATCTTATCAGTAATTAAAACTTGTTCTTCCTTAGAAAGATTTGCGTAAATTGGCAGACTTAAAACAGTATTTGCTAATTGTTCTGCTTTTGGTAACTGGCTATCTCTTAATGTGTGGTATGCCCCTTGCTGGTATGGTGGAATTGGGTAGTGAATTAAAGTTTGTATACCATACTCTTGTAAATACAATTGCAATGCATCTCTTTGAACTGTTTGTATTACAAACAAGTGCCAAACATGTTGGGTAGCACCAACTACCGTTGGCAACTTTATACTTGGATTAGTAATATGTTCTAAATAGTAATCTGCTACTTTTCTTCTTCTGGCAATGTCATCTTGAATGTATTGTAACTTTACATTTAAAAAAGCTGCTTGTAGCTCATCCAATCTAGAATTGAGTCCTTGGTATTTGTTTTCGTATTTTACATGAGAGCCATAATTCCGTAATGCGGCTATTACTTCTGCCAATTGCATATCTTTGGTAGTTACAGCACCGGCATCTCCTAATGCACCCAAGTTTTTTCCTGGATAAAAACTATGACCTGCTGCATCACCAATACCACCTGAAACCTTATTGTTCCATATAGCACCATGCGATTGAGCAGCATCTTCAACAAGCTTTAAATTATATTTCTTGCTTAAGGTTAACATAGTATCATCTATCGAAATTTGCCCATACAAATGCACCGTTAAGATGGCTTTGGTTTTAGCAGTTATTTTTTCTTCAATTTTGTAACTATCTATATTGTAATTATCCATATTGGGCTCTACAAATACCGGTACTAAACCGCAATCGGTTATTGCTAATACAGAAGCAATATAGGTGTGCGATGGCACAATTACCTCATCGCCTTCTTGCATCACCCCCATTTCGATATAGCCTCGAAAAATCAAACGCAAAGCGTCCAAACCATTGGCAACACCCAAACAATGTGAAACACCACAAAAAGAAGCATAGTTCTGTTCAAAAGTAGTTAGTTCTTTGCCTAACAAATACCAACCCGAATCGATAACACGAGCTGCAGCTGCTTTTAGTTCTTTTTCATACTGGGCATTTAGTGCTTGTAAATCTAAAAATTTAATCATATCATTTCAAACTTATAGAATAAAAGTCATTAACTATGCCTCTTGCTCCCATCATTTCTTTTTGCTGTATTAATCCTTCATTTAGGTATTTTCCTTCTTTTTCTGTAGAAATACCGAAACTAAAATAGTTTCTTTGTTTATAAACTTCTTCAATTAAAATATAATTTATATAATCCAATGCCCCAATTTTTCTACCCTCTAAAGAATTCGCCATATATTGCGTATGTACTACGTTAGTATAATCATAAATAACTACACCGGCTAATAACTCGCCTTTTTTTCGTGCCTCAAATAATCTTATAAGGTTTGGGAATCTATCTTGAAGTATACTGATCTCTTGAAGTGTATGTGTTGGCTTTGCACTAAATTTTGATAATACATTAGTTAATAAGCTCCAGTATTCTTCAAAATTATTATTTTCGATTATATCAATATTGTTTTCTTTACATTTTCTAACAGATTGTCTTTTTGTTTCTGAAAACCTAATTTTATTATCTAATTTGATTACGGATGATATATCTCTTCTTACCAATTTCGCATTTAATCTATATAGTGCATACTTGTCCTCTTCAGACGGATATTTATGAAAAATTGAAGGTATCACCTTGTACAATAAGCTATTAAAACCTAAATCTCTATAGTATTTTATGATATTTATAAAAATATCAAGTACTTCTTTTGTCTTTATTCCAGTACTTGTAATTAATGAACCATAGGTCAATCCTCCATGTGAAATAATCTGATCATTTTGTTCATTTGCAGGAAAAATTGCAACTATTTTATTTTTTTTTTGAATAATGAGAGAGTGATCTATAAATAAATGAGAATGGTAATCCATATAGTTTCTATTAAATAAGAAAATACCATTCTTACTTTTGCTTACAAAATCATTCCATTTATTTTTAAAATCAGGTGTATATTTAGTTAAATTATACATTAAAATAATAAGTTTATTGGTTTATATACTTGAACTTCTGTTTTAAAGTTTGCTTGTTTAACTACTTAAGAAATAGGATAATTCATATAAATAATCTCTTTATTACTCTTTATTTCATCAACTTTAAATCCTATTTTGGAATACAATTTTATAGCACGTATATTTGTGAAACCTACTTTTAAATATAAAGTTTTAATACCAGTATCTTGTGCATATTTTATCATTTCATCAATTATTTGTTTACCATACCCTTTACCCCAATATTTTTTTTCTCCAATATAGCCCCAATATTCAGCTTCATTCTCATTAATATTTTTTAAACCACAAGCACCAACAGGTATATCATTAATTTTTATTCCATAAATCTTATAGTTATCTCTATTTTTTAATGATAAATAGAATTCTTTTTGTTGCTCTCGGTCAAAATCTTGAGTCATGGTTAACCTTTTAATTTCTGAATCATTTAGCCATTTCCATGAATAATCAAGAAATTCATGTGTATACTCAGTAAACTCTATCATTTACATTTTTCTTTTATAAATTTACTGTAATCCCTTATATAATCCGTTTCTTCATAAACTTCGGATGCCATCACCATAGTTATGGAGCCTGAGGAAAAATTATCCAACTCTCGCCATAAGCCTGGTACAATATGCAATGCCAAGTTGGGTCTATTTAAACTTACTCTTCTTCTGTTAGTCCCATCATCCAAAATTACATCAAAAGAACCACTGGCTGCAATAACATATTGTTCTAACTCATAATGAGCATGCCCTCCTCTAGATTCTCCTCCAGGTACATCATACAGATAATATATTCTTTTTACGTTAAAAGGTATATTATTATCATTCTCAATAACAGTAATGTTACCAACACAAGAAGATATTTTAGATATATCTATTATGGAACAATCAAAAACTGTAGTCTTTTTATGCATTCTTAAAATCTTTAAAAGTCTCAAAATCTCGAACATAATCATTGGCATCATAGGATATGGAAGATACGATTAATGCCAAAGCATTGGTAGAAAAATTATCCAAACTGCGCCAAAGCATGTTAGGCACATACAAACCATAATAAGAACGTTTTAAAGAAAAACGTTCTTCTTTATTGCCATCATGTAATACCACATCAAAACTACCCGATAAAGCTACAATAAATTCTTGCGATTCTTTAAATGCGTGGCTACCTCGATGTTCTCCTCCTGGTACATCATAAATCCAATACGTTCTTTGAATTGCAAATGGTATCTGATTGGTATTTTCAAAAAAACTAAGATTACCTCTAGGGTCCTCTATTTTTGGTAAATCTATAAGCTGTACTCCTTCCATAAAACTATACAATCCTTTTTATATATTGCCCATAGGTACTTTTTCCGTACTTATCTGCAGCTTGCAACAAGGTTTCTTTATCAATAAACCCATGCAAATAAGCTATTTCTTCCAAACAAGCTATTTTCTTATCCGTGCGTTTTTCAATTACGCGTACAAATTCGTTGGCTGCTTCCATAGCGTCTACAGTTCCAGTATCTAACCACGCCATTCCTCTTGTCATGATACCAACTTCCAATTGGTTTCGTTCCAAATATATTTGATTTAAAGTGGTAATTTCTTTTTCGCCTCTAGCAGAGGGTTGTACTTGTTTTGCCATTTCTACAACGGTATTATCGTAAAAATACAATCCTGGTACCGCATAAGAAGATTTTGGCTGTTGCGGCTTCTCTTCAATACTCAACACTTTTTTATCAGCATCAAACTCTACAACACCATAGCGTTCTGGGTCATGCACAGGATAGGCAAAAACAGATGCGCCTTTGATATTGGTTTTACTACGAAGTAAAGAGCCCAAACCACTACCATAAAAAATATTATCTCCTAAAACCAAAGCTACTTTATCAGTGCCAATAAATTCTTCACCAATTAAAAAGGCTTCTGCCAATCCATTGGGTTCTGGTTGGACTGCATATTGAAAAGAACAACCTAATTGCGACCCATCTCCCAAGAGCTTCTGAAATGATTCTTGGTCATGTGGTGTAGTAATTATTAATACATCTTTGATACCCGCTAAGAGCAACACAGACAAAGGATAGTAAATCATGGGTTTATCATATACAGGTAACAATTGCTTACTAACTGCAATAGTTAATGGGTACAATCGTGTACCTGAGCCTCCAGCTAAAATAATTCCTTTCATAATTACGAGTGGTATTGTTTTTTGTAATAATTTTCATAAGCTCCTGACACTACATTTTGCAACCATTCTTGATTTTCAAAATACCAATCAATAGTATTTGCCAACCCTTGTTCAAAAGTGACAGATGGCTCCCAACCCAATTCTTTTTGTATCTTGGATGCATTAATAGCATAGCGAAAGTCGTGTCCAGGTCTGTCCTTTACAAAGGTAATCAATTGCCTAGAAGTACCTTTTTCTCTGTTTAACTTTTCATCCATAACATCACAAAGCAATTGCACCAAGTCAATATTTTTCCATTCGTTAAACCCGCCTACATTATAGGTTTCTGCATTCCCTCCCTCATGAAAAATAGTAGCTATTGCTCTTGCATGATCAATCACATACAACCAATCTCTTGTATAGTTTCCATCTCCATAAACTGGTAAAGATTTCTTATTAATAATATTATTAATAAACAACGGAATTAACTTTTCTGGAAAATGATTTGGCCCATAGTTATTAGAACAATTACTAATCACATAAGGCAAACCATAGGTTTCGCCATAAGCACGAACAAAATGGTCCGAACTTGCTTTAGAAGCAGAATAAGGTGAGTTTGGGTCGTATGATGTTTGTTCCGTAAACAATCCGGTTTCCCCTAGGGTGCCATATACTTCGTCTGTACTCACATGATAAAAGCGCTTTCCTTCCCAATTGCCTTGCCATAAATTTTTAAAAGCATGCAGCAATACCATAGTTCCGATAATATTGGTTTTAGCAAATGCAAAGGGTTCCGTTATAGAACGGTCTACATGAGATTCTGCAGCTAAATGAATAATAGCATCAAATTTATATTTTTCAAATAACTCATTTATTTTTTGATCATCTGTAATATCACATTTTAAAAAATTATAATTTGGCTTATTTTCTACATCTATCAGATTCTCTAGATTACCTGCATATGTTAAAATATCTAAATTATAAATTTGATATTCAGGATATTTATTCACAAAAAGTCTTACAACATGAGAACCAATAAAGCCTGCACCACCAGTAATTAATATTTTTTTCCCCATTTCACAATACTTAATAATAATGTTTAAACCATTCAACGAATTTTTGAACTCCTTCTCCAATATGGACTTTACTTTTATACCCAAGTTTTTCAATTTCTGATATATCCGCCCAAGTTTTAGGAACATCCCCTGGTTGCATTGGTAAAAGTATTTTTTGTGCTTTAACACCAAAACTATCTTCAACTGCTTTAATAAAATCTCCTAAAGATTCTGGATTACCATTTCCAATATTTGAAATTCTATATGGTGGTTTGTCTAAACTTTTTACCGGTGGATTTTTCAACAGTATTTCGATACCATTCACAATATCATCGATATAAGTAAAATCTCTACTCATATTTCCATTGTTAAAAACTTTTATTGGTAAATTATTGGTTATTGCATTTGCAAATAGTATTGGGGCCATATCTGGTCTTCCCCAAGGTCCGTATACTGTAAAAAAACGTAATCCTGTTGTAGGAATTCCAAACAAATGGCTATAAGTATGTGCCATTAATTCATTACTTTTCTTAGTCGCAGCATACAAACTAATTGGATAATCTACATTGTCAGAAGTTGAAAAAGGAACTTTTTTATTTTCCCCATACACACTTGAACTACTCGCGTATAACAAATGTTTTACTTTATAATGCCTACAACATTCTAAAATATTTAAAAAGCCTACAACATTACTATCTATGTATGTTTCTGGATTTTCAATACTGTAACGAACACCTGCTTGCGCTCCTAAATTACAAACTACTTCAAATTCACTTTCATTAAATAGGATAGGTAAATTTTCACGATCTTCTAAATTCATTCTAACAAATTGAAATGAATCTTTATAAACAGCTCCGGTAGCCCTGTTTAAAAATTTTTCCGATTGCTTTCTAGAAATTCCTAGTTCATTTAAGCGTGCATATTTTAAATTTACATCGTAATAATCATTAATATTATCAATGCCAACGACTATATGACCTTTACTTAATAAAGCTTTGGATAAATGAAATCCAATAAATCCAGCTGCTCCTGTAACAAGTATTTTCATCTATTTTTTTCCTATTTGATAATATTCAAATCCTTTTTCGGATAAATTAAAACCATTGTATTGATTTCTACCATCAAAAATAACAGGATTCTTTAATTGCTTTTTAATTTCCTCAAAATCTGGAGAACGAAATTCTTTCCATTCTGTTAGTAAAATGAGAGCATCAGCATCTTTAACAACCTCATATTTGGAACCTACATATTCTAAGTTTTTTAATCCTTTCAAATAAAACTCTTTAGCTTCTTCGATAGCTTTAGGATCATATGCTTTTATTTTTGCTCCACGCTTTACCAATTCCTTCACTACATAAATAGCAGGAGCTTCTCTCATATCATCAGTTCCTGGTTTAAATGCTAGTCCCCATAATCCAAAAGTGAATCCTGATAAATCTTCTCCAAATCTTCCAATTACTTTTTTTGCTATTACTAATTTCTGATTATTATTTACATTTTCTACAGAAGTAATTAATTTTGGTTCATAGCCATTTTCTTCTGCAATTTTTCTTAAAGCTTTTACATCTTTAGGAAAACAAGAACCTCCATAACCAGCTCCAGGGTAAATAAAACTATACCCTATTCTTTGATCAGAACCGATACCTATCCTTACTTTGTTTGCATCAGCACCAACTTTTTCACAAATATTCGCAATTTCATTCATAAAGGATATTTTGGTTGCCAACATCGCATTTGCAGCATATTTAGTCATTTCTGCGGAACGAATATCCATGGCTATAAATCGATCATAAGACATACAAAAAGGATGGTATAATTCTTTCATCCTTCCAATTGCATAGTCAGAATCAGAACCAATTACAACTCTATCTGGTTTCATAAAATCAGCAATAGCAGCTCCTTCTTTTAAAAACTCAGGATTAGAAACTACATGAAATTCAATTGTAACTTCTCTAGTATCTAATTCATTTTGAATAGCTGCTTTTACTTTATCAGCAGTTCCGATAGGTACTGTAGATTTATCTACAACAATTAATCTTTTTTGCATGGTTTTACCAATAGACTTCGCTACGGCTAAAACATATTGTAAATCTGCTGACCCATCATCTCCCATAGGAGTTCCAACCGCTATAAATACTATTTCGGCATCCTTTATGGCTTCACCTAATTGGGTTGTAAAAAATAGATTGTTATTTTTGATATTCTTTGAAACCATTGCACTTAAACCAGGTTCAAAAATTGGAATAATTCCGTTATTCAACTTTTCAATTTTTTTTAGATCTATATCTACACAAGTAACGTGATTTCCCATTTCTGCGAAACACGTTCCAGATACTAATCCAACATAACCACTTCCTATAACTGCTAATTTCATTTAACTATAATGTTTTATTCTTAACACCAATTGGTAATATATTTTTTACATCATACACAATCGATTTTTCATTTTTTATATCAGAAAAATTAATGTTTAAAAACTCCTGATGCGATACCGTTAAAACAATGGCATCAAATTTTTCTTTAGGTAATACTTTTGTAGAATTTAATCCATACTCATGCATTACTTCACTTTCATTTGCCCAAGGATCATAAACAGTTACGTCTGTATCATATTCTTTCAAAGCTCCAATCACATCAACCGCTTTTGTGTTTCGGACATCAGGGCAGTTTTCTTTAAAAGTAATTCCTAACACCAATACTTTGGCGTTTTTTATTCGAATATCTTTTTTTATCATTAATTTCACAACATTTGCAGCCACATATTTCCCCATAGAATCATTCAAACGTCTTCCTGCCAGAATAATTTCTGGATGATAGCCATATTCTTGTGCTTTTTGAGCCAAATAATACGGATCTACTCCTATACAATGTCCTCCTACCAAACCTGGTTTAAATGGTAAGAAATTCCATTTCGTTGCCGCAGCTTCTAAAACATCATGAGTATTTATATTCATTAAATTAAAAATCTTAGCCAATTCATTAACGAATGCAATATTAATATCTCTTTGTGAGTTCTCAATCACTTTAGCCGCTTCTGCTACTTTGATAGTAGGCGCTAAATGCGTACCTGCAGTTATAACAGATTTGTATAAATTATCAACTTTTTTTCCAATTTCAGGTGTAGATCCTGAAGTCACTTTTAATATTTTCTCAACAGTATGTTCTTTGTCTCCTGGATTAATTCTTTCTGGAGAATACCCTGCGTAAAAATCGGTATTAAAAACTAGTCCTGATACTTTTTCTAAAACAGGAATACATTCTTCTTCTGTAGCTCCAGGATATACTGTAGATTCGTAAATCACAATATCCCCATTTTTCAACACCTTTCCAACTGTTTCACTTGCTTTTACTAAAGGCGTTAAAACAGGTCTGTTATTTTTATCTACTGGTGTAGGTACAGTAACAATAAAGTAGTTACACTCCCTAAGGTCTTTTAGAGTGGTTGAACAAAATAGTCCGATTTCATCAGAATGTTTTTCTACCAAAACACTTTGCAGTACACTATCTTCAACTTCTAAAGTACTATCTGTACCTGACATTAATTCTTGAACTCTCTCTTCATTAATATCGTAACCAACTACAGAATACTTAGTTGCAAATAATCTAGCCAAAGGTAAACCAACATATCCTAATCCTATAATTGCTATTTTTTTTTTCATACTTATAAGTTTTTCCAATACCATTGCACCGCTTCTTTTAAGCCTTTTTGCAAAGAATATTGTGGATTGTAATTTAAATATTCTTTTGCTTTTTGAACACTTGCATGAGAATGCGGAATATCTCCTGCTCTATTTGGGCCATATATAGTTTTTATAGTTGCGATATTATTATCAAATTCAGCTAAATATTCTTTCAGATAACCAACCAAATCGTTTAAGGTATTTCGGTCACCATATGCTACATTATACACCGTATTGATTGCCTCTTTTTTTGTGGTTACCAAACTCAATAGATTTGCTTGAATCACATTATCAATATAGGTAAAATCTCTCGAATAGGTTCCGTCCCCGTTAATTACAGGAGATTCTCCTTTCATCAACTGACTTACAAACTTAGGAATAACGGCTGCATAAGCACCATTCGGATCTTGTTTTCGCCCAAATACGTTAAAATAACGCAACCCAACGGTTTCCAATCTATAACTTTTTGAAAAAATATCAGCATACAATTCATTAACATATTTGGTAATCGCATAAGGTGATAACGGTTTTCCAATCACGCCTTCTACTTTTGGCATGCTTTCAGAATCTCCATAGGTAGATGAACTTGCTGCAAACACAAATCGCTGTACACCATTATCTCTAGCCGCTACTAACATATTTAAAAATCCAGATACATTAACGTCATTGGACGTGATAGGATCTTTTAAAGACCTTGGCACTGAACCCAAAGCAGCTTGATGCAATACGAAATCAACCCCTTTAGTAGCTACTAAACAATCCTCAAGGTTTCTTATGTCTCCTTCTATGAGTTTAAAATTTGCATCCTTTAGAAACGGAGCAATATTTTCTCTTTTACCAGTTGCAAAATTATCCAAACAAACCACGGTATTCCCTTTTTGTAATAAAGCTTCACATAAGTTTGAACCTATAAATCCAGCCCCGCCTGTGACTAGTATTTTTTTATTTATAAGTGTTATTTCTTCCATTATTTTAATTTCATATTAACTTTTAAAGTTCGTTTTGAGTCGTTTTATTAACATTAACTATATTAAGGTTTTAAATAATTCTCTTTCAACCATACAGCGAATAGCAGAATTACAAAATCCCTCATTTTAGAGAAAAATGAAATAGAAACTATGCCTATGTAAAAGGAACGAAAAACTACAATATTCATGATAATGTGTTTTCTATTTATGAAAAATATAAAAAATTTAATAGCAATATATTTTTTATAAGAGGGTTCTTCTTTTTCTTTTTTTGACAAAGATAACTGTATTTTATAATTTTCAAAATGAATTTAAAACATTTTAAAAACCAAGTACTTAACTTTCTAAAAAAGGATGCTTTTTAAAATCATTTGTAATTTTCTGATTTCTTATTTGATGGATAATCTCAATCGAAGATCTAGCCTCTTCAATTAAAAAACCATTTCCATTTAAAATTTCTTGATAGGATACCGTGTGTAAATCTGTAAAACCATTACTAAATTCCAGCCCCTCTTTATCTACTGAAATTGATCGAAATGTTCGCTGCCCTTTTTCTTGAATAGCTGTAGGCAAATCGTTAGCATCTATGGATAGAAACCAACGTACTCTCGCACTTTCAAACTCTAAATACCCAGCAGCTTTATGTTTTTCATGCAAATGGGTTTCATTAATTTGAACCGCACCAAATATCCAAGATAACATGTCAAAAAAATGGACTCCAATATTGGTAGCCACACCCCCTGATTTTTCGACATCTCCTTTCCACGAAATATCATACCATTTTCCGCGAGAAGTAATGTAGGTTAAATCGACTTCGTGCTTGGTCCTTTTTTGTTGCTTTTTAATTTTACTTTTTAATGCGATAATACTCGGATGCAAACGCAGTTGCAAAATGGTATATATGGATTTTTCATATTGTTTTGCGACTTCCTGTAAGGCATCTATATTCCACGGATTCAACACCAATGGTTTTTCGCAAATAGCATGAGCCCCTGCTCTTAGCGCCATTCTTATATGTGCATCATGAAGGTAGTTGGGAGTACAAATACTGATATACTCTAAAAATACACCATTGCGTTTCAATTTTTCGATATGTCGATCAAAACGTTCAAATTCCACAAAAAAATGAGCATCAGGAAAATACGAATCCATTACGCCTACACTATCAAACCTATCTAAGGCACATAATAAGTTATTATTCGTATCTTTAATTGCCTTTAAATGTCTTGGAGCAATGTACCCTGCAGCTCCTATTAATGCGAAGTTTTTCATTATACGTTTTTATATAACCATATTTTTGACAAGATTCTGCTTTACATGCAATCTTCGTTATTTTTGACCAAAATTTTCGTTTTGTAAAAATACAAAAAAAGTAGCGCAACAATTGTACGCTTACTTATTTAAAAAAGAAGGTTGAAATTAAAACACCAACATACTTCTTTTCAATTATTTAGAAACCCAACAACCATTTACCTCCATTCATTTTCGAAATATTGTACTAAAAATTACAGAAGCATCGCCACTAAAAAAAAAGCAGTCATTACAGGGATAGTGTCTAGTATGTACTTAATCAATAGGTAAAAAAAAGAAAAAACAAACCATAGTTTTAATAGGCATGGAAAAACAGGAGAATATAAAAATATGAAAAATCAGTAATTAAAAAATACCAACCCAATACAAACACCATCAAACTACCGTTCCGAAAGCATCTCATAACGCTCCCAAAACAAAGCCTCATCTTTATCATACGGGTCGTAAAAGGTTAACAGATCATAAAAAGTTAAAAACCGAACTCGTCGCTCCAAAACCTCCAAAATCATATTATATTCCTTACGAGCAGTTTCATAACAAACCTCTCGATACAAAGCAATATCATGCGGAGTAATTTGTGCCAACAAGTGCGGTCTTTTTTTCATAACGCAGGTTAACGTTCAAAAGATTTTAAATCCGATTCCGCTATTTGATAATAAGAAGCTACTTCAGCTAAAGTTAATAATCCCCAGGCGGTCTTTCCGTAGAAAACTAGTATTCTTTGGTAATATTTCTTACCAGTTTTACGATGACATCCCAAAAACTGAGTTAACTCTTTTTCAAAAACTACAGTGGTTGCAAATACTTTCATAACGAACTTAATTAGAATATATCCACAAAAGTAAAAGACAAACCAAAAAAGCACAAAAAAGTAAAAAGCAGTTTACCGGAAAAATAGCTGAATCTACACTGCTATTTTCCTACTTACTAAAATTCAAATACTTACACCCAATAATTTAGCAACTAAAGCCACATATTGTTCTCGCTCACTACTAGTCGATTTTTGTAGAGTTTCAGTGGCGGTTGTAAGCTTGATGGAATACGACTGTTTATTGAACCATGTTCTAAATGGGGTGTCCTTTACCACAATAAGGTCATTTTCATAAAGCAATCGATATACATAACTCACCGCAACTTTTATAGACAAGCCTTTAGCCAAAGTATCAAACAAAAGAAAAGCCCCATAAGAAGAAAAAATAAAAGTTGGATATTCTTTAGTAGTATTTTGGGGGACAGCAAATGAGAAATATGTAGAAAATTCCTCTAGTACAGAAGTAAAAATAAAAGCACCTTCTGTTTCATATATTGCAAATTGAAGATGTTTTTTTATTGCAAATTCTTTAAAGCGATGTGTAAGCCAACGTTTGCTAAAAACGATAATTTTCTCCTGTTCTTCCTTATCAAGCAAATCAAACTTCATAGTCAAAAAAACGGCTTCTATTTTTTTTTGAAAGCTCTCTGATAGGAAAGCAGATTCATCAGAATAATGAATATAAGAGCAACACAAAGACTTACAAGCAGCAATAAAATAAGCTTCAAGAGCATTCCCTATTGAAATCACATTAAGATGAGGATAAATTATATCATAGGCTGATAAATAAGTTAAAAAACCGTTTCCAGCTTCAGTGTCTGCTGTCAGATCTACAAGGCTGTCTATTCGCGCATAAACGGCTAGGTGTTTAGCTATAAAGTCTCGATAACAAATAGCATCAATAGAAGTAGATGCACTATAAACATGATTATCATAATAAAAAAAGTTTAATAATGGAGAACAACAGGCAGAATCGTAGAATTGGGTGGTTAAATTTCCTATTAAAAAGGATTGATAAAGATGTATTTGCCCCACTTCATCAGGTCCAGCAAAAGGATTATCACATAACATTTCACAATTATGAAAATCAGTTTCAAAATAAACAAAAGCAATCATATTTTTAATAAATAATGCATACAAGTCCTTTGTATTCATTTTCGATGCACCTGCAACACGAAAATTCTCATCAAGTTGAAAAGGATTCTCAGTATAAAATTCAGGAGTAAGTTCCATAGCTATTGTATTTTTTTGGTCACCAAGATACAAAATGAAAATAAATCACTACAATTCACTAACCATCAATCAATACCAACCAAAAACTCAAAACTCAACACTCAAAACTTCAATACAACTTCATTACAAAGCCATTACAAAGCCATTACTAACCCAATAGTAAGTCACTACAATCAAAGAAGATAAAAAAGGAATAACTAGAAAAAAAGACATAAAAAGGAAAGATTACGAAGAGAAACAAAAAGCTCTTAAAGCCTTCCAAAACATACCAAAAGGCAAATAGACCAAATCTTACTTTTACAAAAGAAATCGGATTCAGGCGTTAGGATACATGAAATAACCTGCAGTAAATGTCATAAAGCAGCGTCCAGTCCAAAAATTAAATAATAATTAAAATTTATAAAATCATGGCAAAATTAAAGTCATTGTTAAAAATTGAAGGAACCTTAGACGGGATGACCTTCTACAAAAAAGCCGACGGTCAATATTACGTAAGAACCAAAGGTGGTATTCAAAAAAGCAGAATACAAAATGATCCCGCTTTTGAGAGAACTCGTGAAAACAATCAAGAGTTTAGCGAAGTCGCAAGAAGCGGAAAACGATTAAGACGCGCTCTAGTCGAAGTAGTTTCAAATGTAAAAGACCGCACGAAAAGTACGCGCTTATCAAGTACCTTATTTAAGGTAAAAAATGCCGATAAAGTTTCAGCGCGTGGAGACCGAAAAGTAAGTATCGGTATTCAGGAACCGGAGGGTAAATTAGCCTTAAATGGATTCGATTTTAACAAAAACGCACCTTTAGATACAGTTTTATTGAATGATTACAATTTAGACACAACAACTAAAGAAATATCAATAAACGGTTTTATTCCAAATGTGATGCTAGCTTTACCTCAAGGGGCAAGTCACGTAACAATAAGTGCTGTGAATACAAATATTGATTTCGTATCGGGCGAAAAGGAATTGGCTATAAGTAATGTAGAAACCTTACCGATAGATGATTCAAGTTCAGACCTATCGCTTAGTTTTACAACACCAGCATCTGGGAGTGGTATTGAAATGTTTTTGCTAAAAGTAGAGTTTCTACAGGAGCTAAATACAAATCTATACCCTTTAAAAAACGGAGCATTTAATGCTCTTAAAATCATTAAAGTAATATAAATAAAAGTGCAAACCAATGACAATACCCCTCAAATGAGGGGTATTTTTTTGACTACACCTTTTTTAAATTACAAAATTGAAAACAAAAAAATCTCTCCATTCCAATCGAGATGACATTCCAAAAGCTAATATACATTCTTGTCATTTCGACTATTACTGAAGTTAAAATATATTTTAATTGAAAGTAGCTCACGAAGCAAATAGCCGAATAAAAAAGTCTAAAAAAAATTCAAGATAACTATATAATAAAGTTATCCGCGAGAATCCAAGAAATAATGAGCGTGAGTATGGAAGTGCGGTGCACAGCACTACGCATGGAATACGGCAAGGGAATGGTGCAAAGCAATTTCATAGGGTTCTACTTGATTTTTTGTCTCTTTTGTATCAAGACAAAAGAGAAATGAAAGCAAAGAAATCTCTCCATTAAAGTCGAGATGGCATACGTTAGCATAAATAACATGCTTGTCATTTCGACTATTACTGAAATTAAAATATATTTTAATTGAAAGTAGCTCGCGAAGCAAATAAGTGGAATGGAAAAATCTAAAAAAACATTCAACATTACCTTATAATATGGGTTTCCCCGAGAACCCAAGAAATAATGAACATTGCCGAAAATGAAATACTATTTCATTTGAAGGTAGCTGATGTAGTCAATTGGAAGTGCAGTGCGCAAAACTACGCATGGTATACAGCTAGTGAATGGTGCGCAGCAATTTCATAGGGTTTCTCTTGTTTTTTTTGTCGAAGTCTGTGCTGAACTTGATTCAGTATGTATCAAGAAAAAAGAGAAATGAAAACAAAGAGATCTCTCCACAAGGTCGAGATGACATGCGTCTTTTTATTAAATCAAAAGTAATACTGTATTTAAGGGATTACATATCCCTGATTGAAACCACTCCTGCAAATACAATCCTGTGCACTACGTGCGCAGCCTTTTTTTATTTCGACAAAACCGCTATGCAAGCATGCATTTTTTTATGAAATAAAAAAATCCTGTCGATTTCTCGACAGGATTGTATTTGATGTGGGCAATGAGGGATTCGAACCCCCGACCCCCTCGGTGTAAACGAGGTGCTCTGAACCAACTGAGCTAATTGCCCTAAGCGGTTGCAAATATAATACAGATTTTAAATCTACCAAACATAAAATCAATTTTTATTGCTTTTTTTTTGTCTTTTTTTATTCGAAATAGTTTAAGGTCTCATAACCAGCATCTTTTAACAATTGTTTTTTTTGCATTAATTTTAAATCAGCTTGCATCATCTCTTTTACCAAGGCTGGTAAATCATAGTTACATTCCCAACCCAACTTTTCTTTTGCTTTTGTGGAATCCCCTACCAATACGTCTACCTCTGTTGGTCTAAAGTATTTTGGGTCTATAGCCAACACCTCTTTTCCAATGACTAAATCGATATTCGTTTTTTGATGATCGCTGTGTGTGGCAGCAGTATATTTTTCATAATCAATATTTGTAATGTATGCTTTTTCGTTTTTCCCTTCACCTTTAAAGGCGACTTTTACACCAACTTCTTCGAAAGCCAAACATACAAAATCGCGAACTGTAGTGGTTTTTCCTGTAGCAATTACCCAGTCTTCTGGAGCATCAGCTTGCAATATCATCCACATCATTCGTACGTAATCTTTGGCATGCCCCCAATCTCTTTTTGCATCCAGATTGCCCAAATAGATTTTATCTTGTAGTCCTAATGCAATTTTAGATACTGCTCTTGTAATTTTTCGTGTAACGAAAGTTTCTCCTCTCAAAGGAGATTCGTGATTAAACATAATACCATTACAGGCATATATGCCATAGGCTTCTCTATAGTTAACTGTAATCCAATAGGCATACATTTTTGCCACAGCATAAGGAGATCTTGGGTAAAAAGGAGTCGTTTCTGATTGAGGAACTTCTTGCACTTTACCATACAATTCAGAGGTTGAAGCTTGATAAATACGCGTTTTTTTCTCTAAACCTAATAAACGGATTGCCTCTAACAAACGTAAAGTACCTACTCCATCTGTATCTGCAACATACTCTGGCATTTCAAAAGAAACACGAACATGACTCATAGCTGCTAGATTGTAGATTTCATCTGGCTGTACCTCTTTTAGAATACGTGTTAAATTGGTACTGTCTGTCATATCTCCATAATGTAAAATAAACTTTTGATTGTCTACATGTGGATCTTGATACAAGTGATCTATTCGATCTGTATTAAATAAAGAAGTTCTTCTTTTTAAACCATGAACTACATATCCCTTTTTAAGCAAAAACTCGCTTAAATACGCGCCATCTTGTCCTGTAACTCCAGTGATTAATGCTATTTTTGGTTTATTTTTCATATTTATATTAATATTTCTTTTTTCGGTGGTAGTTGTTCGATGGTCGTGGTTCGTTTTTCGATAGTCGATAGTCGATAGTCGATAGTCGATAGTCGATAGTCGATAGTCGATAGTCGATAGTCGAAATTAAAACTTTACTTCCTTAATGTCATTTCTATTTTCCAAAAACCATTGGTAAGTTTTTTCAATACCCTCTTCTAATTCAGTAGTATAAGTCCATCCTGCTGCTTTCATTTTAGAAACATCTAGTAATTTACGTGGTGTTCCATCTGGTTTAGTGTTATCCCAGGTAACTTCCCCTTTATAACCAACTACTTTCTGAATAGTTGCTGCTAATGCTTTAATGGTAATATCTTTTCCTGTACCAACATTATACAAATGTTCTGGTAATGGATGTGTTAAAGTATGTAATACTGCAGCAGCCAAATCATCTACAAATAAAAACTCACGCATTGGAGTTCCACTTCCCCACAATGTAACTGTTGCCTTATTATTTATTGTTGCTTCATGAAATTTACGAAGCATAGCTGGTAACACATGCGAAGTTTGTAAATCAAAATTATCTTCATAGCCATACAAATTCGTAGGCATTAAACTTACAAAGTCCTTTTGATATTGTTTGCGAATGGCTTCACAAGCCTTAACACCTGCTATTTTTGCAATAGCATACCATTCATTGGTAGGCTCTAAACTATCTGTTAATAAATAGGCTTCTTTTAAAGGCTGAGGAGCATATTTTGGATAAATACATGAACTGCCTAAAAAAATAAATTTCTGAACATCTATTTTTAAAGCAGCATCAATGATGTTATTCTGAATTTGTAAATTCTCCATTAAAAACTCATAAGGATAGTTATTGTTTGCTAAAATACCTCCTACTCTTGCAGCAGCAACAATAACCACTTCTGGTTTTTCTTCTGAGAAAAAATCTTTTACTGCTTTTTGATTTCTCAAATCTAATGCCGCACTTGATTTTCCAACTAGATTTGTAAAGCCCTCTTTTTTCAAAATTCGCCAAATTGCAGCGCCTACCATTCCTTTATGACCTGCAATATAAATTTTTGATTTTGTTGTGATTTCCATACGTTTTTAAAGAAGCTAGGATACTTTTTCAATTAGATATTTACCATAGTCATTTTTTAGTAATGGCTCTGCTAGTTTTAATAACTGCTGTTTATTGATATACCCCATATCAAATGCAATTTCTTCTAAACAAGCAACTTTTAAGCCTTGTCTATTTTCTATAGTATGAATAAA
Organism: uncultured Polaribacter sp.; assembly: GCA_964565055.1. Taxonomy (GTDB): domain Bacteria; phylum Bacteroidota; class Bacteroidia; order Flavobacteriales; family Flavobacteriaceae; genus Polaribacter. Next base: position 104,158 of record CAZMDC010000005.1, read on the forward strand.
ATTAGAAGCATCTAACAAAGATTTATGGGTTCCTGTATCTAACCAGGCATAACCTCTACCCATCAACTCTACTTTTAATTGTTTTTGATTTAGATATTCTTGATTTAAGCTTGTAATTTCTAACTCACCTCTCTTGGAAGGTTTTACATTTTTAGCCATTGCAACCACTGAATTTGGATAAAAATATAAACCTGTAACTGCGTAATTGCTTTTAGGAACTAAGGGTTTCTCTTCAATACTTATTGCATCTCCGTTTTTGTCAAAATCAACAACTCCATATCTTTCAGGGTCTTTAACATTATACCCAAAAATTGTAGCTTTATTGTCTTTCTCTAAATTATGCTTCGCTTTTTTAAGAAGCTCTACTAAACCATTCCCATAAAAAATATTATCTCCTAAAACCAAACACACATCATCATCTCCAATAAATTCCTCACCTAAAATAAATGCTTGTGCTAAACCATCTGGAGAAGGTTGTATTTTGTACTCAAAACGAATACCCAAGTCTTCGCCTGTTCCTAGTAGTTCTTTAAACCTAGGCAAATCAATTTCTGTAGAAATTATTAAAATATCTTTAATCCCTGCCAATAGTAAAACTGACAAAGGATAATATATCATTGGTTTATCATTAATTGGCAACAATTGCTTGGATGTTGCTTTGGTTAATGGATACAATCGCGTACCAGAACCACCTGCTAAAATAATACCTTTCATCTTTTATTGTATTGCGTATTGTAATAATCCATATAATCTCCGTTAACAATATTTTGAATCCAATCTGAATTCTCTAAATACCAATCTATTGTTTTATCTAAACCTTCTTGTATTGTTAAAGAAGGTTGCCAACCAAGTTCTTTATGAATTTTAGTAGCATCAATTGCATATCTAAAATCATGACCAGGCCTATCTTTTACAAAAGTGATTAATTTTTTACTTGTTCCTTGTAAGTTATTTAATTTATCATCCATTAAATCACATAGCAAAATTACCAAATCAATATTTTTCATTTCATTACCACCTCCTATATTGTAGGTGTTTTTTATTTTAGATTGATGAAAAATAGTAGCTATAGCTGTAACATGATCTTCTACATAAAGCCAGTCTCTTGTATAATTTCCATCTCCGTAAATAGGCAATGGTTTTTTATTGATAATATTATGTATAACTAAGGGAATTAGTTTTTCTGGAAATTGATTTGGTCCATAATTATTGGAACAATTACTGATGATATAAGGCAAATTGTAAGTTTCTCCATAAGCCCGAACAAAATGATCTGAACTAGATTTACTTGCAGAATATGGAGAATTTGGACTGTAAGGTGAGTCTTCTGTAAAAAAACCTTCCTTACCTAGAGAACCATACACTTCATCTGTACTTACATGATAAAATAATTTATTTTCCCAATTGTTGAACCATAAAGATTTAAAAGCGTTTAACAGATTTAAAGTTCCTAAAATATTGGTTTTTGCAAAAAATAAAGGATCGTTTATAGACCTATCTACATGCGATTCTGCTGCAAGGTGGAGTACAGCATCAAATTTGTATTCTAAAAATAAGTTGTTTACGAAAGCTTCGTCTGTAATATCACCTTTGATAAAAAAATAATTCGGTTTTAATTCAATGTCTTTTACGTTTTCTAAATTGCCTGCATACGTTAAATTATCTAAATTATACATGTTATAATTTGGATACGTATTTACAAAATATCGCACAAGATGCGACCCTATAAAACCTGCTCCACCAGTAAGTAATATATTCATTTGTTTTTAAAATATTTCTTGAATTACAACCTTTGTTTAAGTCGGTTTTTCAAACTAAAAATTAAATAACCTCTGCAACTACAAAGGTACTTCCTCCTACAAATATAAGGTCTTCTTTTTTAGCATGAGTTAAAGCTGCCTGAGTAGCTTTTTCTACAGAAGCATATGTTGCTCCTTTTAATGAAAAGGAGTTTGCTATTTTTTGCAATTCATTTTCTGGCAAACCTCTAGGTACATTTGGTTTGCAAAAATAATAGTGTGCAGTTTTAGGGAACAAAGGTAAAATATCAGACAGCTTTTTATCTGAAACTACACCTAATACAATATGCAAATTAACATATTTCTCTTGTTGGAGTTGCTGTAATACTATTGCCAATCCTTCTTTGTTATGAGCTGTATCACAAATCATTTTTGGAGCTTCTTGTAAAATCTGCCAACGCCCTTTTAGATTCGTGTTTTTAACAACGTTTTGCAATCCTTTTTGGATATGTTGCTTTGTAATTTGAAAACCGCTCAACTGTTGTATAGCACAAACAGCTGTTTTTGCATTTGCTTTTTGATAAATCCCTAACAAATCTGTTGGATACTCATTTTTAGCTGTTGAAGCAAAAGTGATTTTTGAATTAGTTGTTTTGGCTTTTTCTATAAAAACAGCTTCAGTTTCTTGTTGCTTTTCCCCAATGATTACAGGTATACTTGGCTTGATAATCCCTGCTTTTTCAAAAGCTATTTCTGATAAAGTTTCTCCTAAAAATTGTGTATGGTCTAAACCAATATTGGTAATTACCGATAATTCTGGAGTAATAATGTTTGTAGAATCTAAACGACCACCCAAACCAACTTCAATTACAGCAATATCTACTTTTTCTTCAGCAAAGTAATCAAAAGCCAAACCCACTGTCATTTCAAAAAAAGACAGTTGTTGTTTTTCTAAAAAACCTTGATGAGTATTAATGAACGAAGTTACTTTTTCTCGAGAAATTTCATCACCATTAATGCTGATGCGTTCTGTAAAATTTTTTAAATGTGGAGAAGTATACAACCCTACCTTGTACCCTGCTTCTTGTAAAATAGAAGCTAACATATGCGAAGTAGAACCTTTACCATTAGTTCCACCTACATGAATGGTTTTTATCTTTTGCTCTGGATGATTTAGTACTGCTGCAAAAGCTAGACTGTTAGTCAGGTCTTTTTTAAAGGCAGTTGCTCCATCTCTTTGATACATGGGTAATTTCCCAAACATCCAAGCTAGTGTTTCTTCATAATTCATGAGAAAGAAAGGTAGGTTTACGCTATTTGTCTTTTTTCTTAAGATTTTCTTTTTCCTGCACTTCTCTTCTTAAGCCACTACTAGAAAAACGATGTTCACGCTTATTAAAATACAAATCGATTCCTTTTTCTTCACAGTATTTTCTACCTGTAAATTGTTTGCTTGCATATTCTTCGCCAATAATACGTACATCAATTTTAAAAGAACGCAATACATCTTCTAAGTCTTGCTCTGTAGCATAAGGCACTACTTCATCTACAAATTTACAGCCTTTTAATTGGATGTATCTTTCTACCACAGATTGCACTGGCATATTTTTTTCTGGGCGATCTAATGTTGGGTTTGTTTGTAATCCACAAATTAAATAATCACATTGTCTTCTAGCATCTTCTAACATAGTAATGTGCCCTGCATGCAACAAGTCAAAAGCGCTAAAGGTAATTCCTACTTTCATATTTTTTTTTAATTTTTATTTTTTCTCTAACAACCAAGATGAAGATTGGATTTTATCACCCAAACCATCTATTAAATGTATTCCTAATTCTTTACATATTGGAGCTTCTGGAATAGAGTTATTATTCTGATCTCCTCCGTTTGCAAAACCTAATTGATATTCGTTTCCATATTTCTCATTGATTTGACGAATAGATTCACAAACTGTTCTATCTTTATCTACAGAAATAAAAACTTTATCCACTGCCTTAATATTTTGAACAATAAATAAGCGTTCATCTTCTTTTTGAAATTCTTTTGATCCTTTTAATGCTCTTTGCAAATCGCTGTTTACAATTACAAATAATTCATCTGCTAATGCTTTTGCACTATTAAAATACTCCAAATGTCCTTTATGAATTGGATTAAAATAGCCTGAAACGATAATTGCTTTTTTCTTCATTTTTAAATTGATTTCTAACCATAACTACTTAAAATAAAATCGTTTTTATTTTCAAGTGATTATAACTATTGATTATTTAACTACAAAAATGTAGATTTTGAGCATCTTAAATTTTAAGTTTCGATTAATAGACCGTTTCTAAAGTTTACCGCAAAAAAAATGATGATAACTTTATGAAGTGATAAAGATATAAAAAACTAGGTTTATTTGGTTAATGAGAATTTATAAATTATAGTACCCACTTGATTGGCAGGTGCTTTTTCATCTGCATTCCAAGTTGTTTTTAAAGCAGCTGCTTTGGCTGGTTTAAGCAAGCAAGCTGCTGTATTGGTACTCCCTTTTACTCCAGGAATTGCTTGTATAACTTTGCCGTTTTTATCTACGGTTATTCTTACTACAACAACACCTTCTTCTTCACAATCTGGCTGTTCTATGGGTTTAGACAAGGCTTTTCTGCCTGCTAAATTATAATTACCTCCATTACCATCTGTAGTATTTCCATAGTAATTGGTTGCATTAGGATTGCCTTTTTCACTCCCTTTTACACCTACTTGTGTGTCATCTCCTTCTCCAGTTTCGCTTCCTGAATCTGAATTGCCTTTTAACAAACTTTGTAAAGCGTCTGTGGTGGCTTTTGAAGGTTTTGGCTCTGGTTTAACTTCAGGTTTTTTTTCTACAACTTTTTTTACTACGGTTTCTTTTTTGGTTTCTTTTGTTACAACAGGAATTTCTTTACTTGTGTCATCTGTAATAAGCTCTTCTTTAAGAACTTTTTTGGGAGTTTCTTGTACTTTTTCAACAACTTTTGGTTGTTCAACTGATTTTGGAGTTATTACTTTTTTGGTATTTTTAACAGGGTCTCCAGCACCAACTGTATTATCTCCAAAATTAATAGCCAACCCATATTCTTCTGGCGGATCTAAATATTGCATTCCAAAATTAAAAACAACATACAACAATAGCAGCAATAGCAACAAAGTGATTGCTGCAGATTTACGTTTGTGTTTTGAATCTAAAAATACCATTTATTCTATTCCTTACTTTTAAATATTACTTACTACCACTTCAAAATGCAAACTCGTGTCAACCAACAACTAAAAACTTAAAACTCAACACTAAAAACTGACCCACAACAACTGCTACTTCCCTTTAACAGCCAATATCATTTTTAACTTATTCTTGTTAGCAATATCTATAACTTGCATTACATTTTTATAAGGTACATCTTGATCTCCTCTAATAACAATGGTTTTTTGCTTGTCTGACCCCACACTTTTTAGAAGTTCACTTTCTAAATTTGATGCAGATACCTGCGTTTTATCAATATAAAAAAAAGAATCGTTGGTTATGGATACTGCAACTGACTTGCTATTTTCTGTTTTACCTCCTGCTTTTGGCAACAATACATCTATGGCACTTACAGTAACTAAAGTTGATGTTAACATAAAAAATATTAACAATAGAAAAACAATATCTGTCATGGACGACATATTGAAAGTTGGGTCTACTTTATTTCTTCCTCGTAAATTCATATTAAACAGGTTCGTTTAACAAGTCTAAAAACTCCACTGATTTTGCTTCCATTTGATACACTACTTTATTAGTTCTTACCACCAAATGATTATAGGTGATGTAGGCAATAATTCCTACAATTAGCCCTCCAACTGTAGTTGTCATAGCTGTATATAAACCATCAGAAAGCATTTTAATATCTATTTGACCTCCTGCATTTGCTATTTCGTGTATGGCAACAATCATTCCAATTACAGTTCCTAAAAAACCAATCATAGGTGCAGCACCTGCTATTGTAGCTAAAACAGAAACATTTTTTTCTAGTTGATACACTTCTAATTTTCCTGCGGTTTCAATGGCAGTATTAATATCTTCTAAAGGCTTGCCAATTCTTGAAATTCCTTTATGAATTAAACGTGCTGTAGGTGTATCTTTACTTTTGCACAAGGCATTAGCCGCTTCAATTTTTCCGTTTGAAACAAAGTCTTTTATTTGATTCATAAAGTTTTTATCGACTTTAGCAGCAGCTTTTATCGCAAAAAAACGTTCGAAATAAATATACAAGGCAACTGCCAATAATATAAAAAGGATGCCAATAATAATTTGGCCACCTAAACCACCATCCATAATTAAGTTATAGATAGATAATGTTTTTTCTTCTGAAATTGTTTCTGTCAACAATTCTTTATTTTCTTGATACAATGCCATCATGCAACGCTGTTTTATATTCTGTATTACTAACGTCTATTCTCTATTAAAATTGTTTTTAACTAAAGAATCCGTTATTATTTATCAAAAAAAATGCCACTTTGTAAAAACAAAATGACATTTTTATATTATTTGTAATTGTTTAAATAAACTCTCTTAATACGATAAAAGCAATTGAACCTGCTAAAAAGCCAAGCAATGCTAACCAAGAGATTTTCTTTAAATACCAGAAAAAATCTATTTTTTCCATACCCATTGCTACAACACCTGCTGCAGAACCAATAATTAACATTGAACCTCCAGTACCTGCAGAAAATGCAATAAAGTGCCATAAAGGATTATCTAAAGGCTCTGAAAACATTCCTAAACTTGCTGCTACTAAGGGCACATTGTCTATAATTGCAGAACCTATACCTAATAATATTACTACTAGATCTGATACTTGAGTACCTTCTAACTCAGTACCAATTAATGGTACACTTTCTTTTAAGCTATCTGCAAAATTGAATAAAATACCTAAAGACTCTAAAGCTGCAACTGCCATTAAAATACCTAAGAAAAATAAAATACTTGGCATTTCTATTTTTGATAATGATGAATGAACAGGGCTGTGTACTGCATGTGCTGCATGTTCATCTGCCTCATCACCTTCTATACTAGAAATAGAGAATTTTCTTCTACTATATATTTCTGCAAATGTAGCTACTACACCTAAAGATAACATCATACCTACATAAGGTGGTAAATGTGTTACTGTTTTAAAAACAGGTACAAAAACGATAGCTCCTAAACCTATTAATAACATTCTACCACTAAATTTACTTTTTGGCTTATCAACATCATTTTCATCAAAATCGATATCACCTTTAAAGGCTGGTAATAAACTTGCTATAAAAGAAGGAATTACCATACATAATAAAGATGGGATAAAAAGGTATAAAAACAACATACCTGTACTTACTTTATCACCAATCCAAAGCATAGTTGTGGTAACGTCTCCAATTGGTGAGAACGCTCCACCTGCATTGGCTGCAATAATAATTAAACCTGCAAACCAAATTCTATCTTCTCTTGTTTTTACAATTTTTTGTAAAATTGAAATTAATACAATAGTTGCTGTTAAGTTATCTATAATTGCTGATAAGATAAACGCTAATACAGAAAACATCCATAATAACTTTTTCTTACTTTTAAAGTTTACATAATTTTTAATTGTAGAAAAACCATCGAAATAATCTATAATTTCAACAATAGTCATCGCTCCTAAAAGGAACACTAAAATTTCTGCAGTTTTACCAAGGTGATGTAATAAGGTTTCTTCTACCAAATGCATTTTATCATCATGCAGCATGCCTGTAAAATTATCTACCAAGGCATGATTACTAGAATCGAACCAATTTGAAAAGCTATCTACGCCTAAAGCTACTATTGCCCAACAAACTGCCATCATTACCAAAGCTGGTATAAGCTTGTCTAATTTAATATTGTGTTCTAATGTAATGGCTAAATAACCTAATACAAATACTATAATAATTATTGACTCCATGTGTAAAATTTAATTTATATCAATTGTTCTAACGCTATTTCAAACGCTGTTTCACTAATTTTTGTTTTGTATGGGCTTTTTTCATACGTTTTTTCTAAAGCTCTTTTGATGATTTCTGAAGTATCATTAAAAATAGCTTCGTCTGTCATTTCTACCCTTCTTTCCATAAAATAGGCAAAAACTCTTGCCATTCCACAATTGGAAATAAAATCTGGAATTAAGCTTACTTTTTTGTCTGTGTTTTCCATGATTGAGCCAAAGAAAATTTCTTTGTCTGCAAAAGGAACATTTGCACCACAAGAAACTACTTCTAAACCAGATGAAATCATGTTATCAATTTGATCTTGCTGTATTAACCTAGATGCTGCACAAGGTGCAAAGATTTCACAAGGTAAATCCCAAATTTTAGAATTGATTTCTGCAAAAGGAATCATGTTTTTTGCTATTAATGTATTCCCATCTTTATTTAAAAAGAGTTGCTTTATTTCATCAAAAGAAAAACCGTTTTCATTAATAACGCCTCCATCTCTATCTATAATTCCTACAACTTTAGCACCCATTTCTGCTAAATAATAGGCTGCTGCAGAACCTACATTTCCAAAACCTTGCACAACTGCTCGTTTTCCTTTTACAGAACCTCCATAAATATCATAATAATGACGTACAGCTTCTGCTACACCAAAACCTGTAATCATGTCTGCAACTGTAAATTTTCTAGAAATATCTGGTGATAAACTTTCGCTTTCTATTACTTTAATTACTCCTAAACGCAATTGACCAATTCTATTAATTTTATCGGCTTCTGTAGGTTTAAAATGACCATTAAAAACACCTTCTTGAGGATGCCAAACACCACTTTCTTCTGTAATAGGAATTACTTCGTGAATTTCATCTACGTTTAAATCGCCTCCTGTACCATAATAACTTTTTAACAGAGGCGCAACTGCTTTATACCAACGTTCTAAAACGCCTTTTTTACGAATATCATGTGGATCGAAATTGATACCCGATTTTGCTCCACCAATTGCAGGACCAGACACTGTAAATTTAACTTCCATAGTTTTAGCTAAAGAAAGTACTTCATTTACATCTAATCCTTTACGCATTCTTGTTCCTCCTCCAGCAGCTCCTCCTCTTAAAGAGTTTATCACTGTCCAACCTTCTGCTTCAGTTTCTGAATCTTTCCAGTTGAAAATAATTTCTGGTTCTTTATTTTCGTATTTTTTTAATAATTCTTTCATATTTATATTTTGATGATTGTTCAACTTTGTAAGTATTTTTTCTAATGCAATTTTATATAAAAAGGTGAATTAGAGTAGTTAAAGTTGATTCATGATTTAAACTTTTTTTAGAATTACTAAATTATAATCTCTTCCTTACAAACTTACTGTAAAAAAAACAATTGCTAAAATTTTTATTTGAAAAGAAATACCAAAATTAGGGACAAATAATAACTCCAGAGGAATGATTTTTTAAAGCTCCTGTTACAGATTTTAAACAATTAATTTTATTCTCTAATTTTAACAATCCTAAAAAAGAAAAGATCAATGCTTCCTTGTAATTAATTAATTTTTCATCAACAACAGGTATTGTGTTTTTCCCATAAAACTGAATTCTATCTATTAAAAAGGTATTAAAAAACCCTCCTCCTGTTACTAAAACTGAATTGTTCTGATATATAATTTCACCAATTTGCATGGCTATATGTTCTACAAAAGTGGCCAAGATTGATGGAATATCTTTTTCTAAACGACCTATTAATGGAAAGATATGCTCTTGCACCCATTCTAATCCTAAAGATTTTGGTGGTGTTTTTTGGTAAAAAGGCAAATCATTTAAAGCTTTTAAAAGTTGTTTGTTTATAATGCCTTCTGATGCCAGTTTTCCTGATGCATCAAACTCTAAATCTAATATATTCGCATAATGATTCAATACAATATTTACAGGACAGATATCAAAAGCAATACGTTCACCTTCTTTTTGAAAAGAGATATTAGAAAAACCACCAAGATTTAAGCAAAAATCATAATTAGAAAATAATAAAGCATCACCAATAGGAACTAATGGAGCTCCTTGGCCACCCAATTGTACATCTTGGGTTCTAAAGTCATATATAACTTTTGCATTTGTTTTTTGTGCAATGCTATGTCCATCACCTATTTGAAGTGTGACTCCTTTTTCTGGTTCGTGTAAAATGGTATGGCCATGTGATGCAATAAAATCGATGGTATCAATATTATGATTTGTAATAAAATTATTGAGGATATCACCCAAGTAATTACCATACATCACATCTAAGCTTTTCAGTTCTTTTGGTGAACTATGAATTGCATTTTGCAGTAACTGTTTCCATGCTGTAGCATAAGGAATAGTTTGACAATGTAAGATGATAAAGTTTTCATAATGAGAAGAATCAAACTTAACATATACCAAATCTACACCATCTAAAGATGTTCCAGACATTACTCCTATTGCGTAAACATCATTTTTAATCATATCTGTAAAAATAATAAAAGTCTGTTGAAAATATGTTACGAAATCGATATCTTTGCACTCGAAAATTATCAATATAATAAAAGATATACAATGGATTTTAGTTTAACAGAAGAACATTTAATGATTCGTGATGCAGCAAGAGATTTTGCGCAAACAGAATTATTACCTGGAGTTATTGAAAGAGATAACAAGCAAGAATTTCCACAAGAATTGGTTCGTAAAATGGGCGATTTAGGATTTATGGGAATTATGGTTGATCCTAAATATGGAGGAAGTGGTATGGATACTATTTCTTACGTTTTAGTTATGGAAGAATTGTCTAAAATAGATGCCTCTGCTTCTGTAATGGTTTCTGTAAACAATTCATTAGTATGTTATGGTTTAGAAAATTATGCTTCTGAAGAGCAGAAGCAAAAATATCTTACCAAATTAGCTACTGGAGAGCAAATTGGTGCTTTCTGTTTATCTGAACCAGAAGCAGGTTCTGATGCTACATCTCAAGCAACAACTGCAATCGATAAAGGAGATCATTATGTAATTAATGGTACAAAAAACTGGATTACTAATGGAGGTAGATCTGATGTATATTTAGTAATTGCACAAACAGATAGAGAAAAAGGACATAGAGGAATTAATGCTTTTATCGTAGAAAAAGGCATGGAAGGTTTTGATATTGGCCCAAAAGAAGATAAATTAGGAATTCGTGGTTCAGATACACATACTTTGCAATTTAACGATGTAAAAGTACCTAAAGAAAACAGAATTGGTGAAGATGGTTTTGGCTTTAAATTCGCAATGAAAACACTTTCTGGAGGTAGAATTGGTATTGCTGCACAAGCTTTAGGTATTGCTTCTGGAGCTTATGAATTGGCTTTAAAATATTCTAAAGAGCGTAAAGCATTTGGTACAGAAATCTGTAATCATCAAGCCATTGCTTTTAAATTGGCAGACATGTATACAGAAATAGAAGCTGCAAGAATGTTGGTAATGAAAGCTGCTTGGCAAAAAGATCGTAAAGAAAATTACGATATGGCTTCTGCAATGGCTAAATTATATGCATCTAAAGTTGCTATGGAACAAACAGTTGAGGCTGTTCAAATTCATGGAGGTAATGGTTTCGTTAAAGAATACCATGTAGAGCGTTTAATGCGTGATGCAAAAATTACTCAGATTTATGAAGGAACTTCAGAAATTCAGAAAATTGTAATTTCAAGAGGAGTTATCAAAGGATAATTTCACAATTTAATAGTTTAAAAAATCCATCTTTTCATTAAGATGGATTTTTTTTATGGCACAACCTTTCAGGTCAGGCTTTCAGCACTCGCTTTTTTGTAAAGACAAAAAGAGCTCAAACAAATGCTTCAATCCTTTGTGCAAGCCAATTTAAAAGCTAATTTTCTAATTCAATTGAATAGAGTTGTAAACCAGAGCCAGGCGCAATATTTCTCATAAATTGTCTATCATTAGTTTCCTTTAAAGAGTCTTTAATATATTGTAATGATAGATTTCCTTTGCCTAACTCAAACAATGTTGCCATCATCAAACGTATTTGATAACGTAAAAAGCCTTTTCCTTTAACTTTTAATATATAAGATTTTTTAGGAAAAAAATTAGCTGTTAAAATAGAATTTTCTACAATTTCACAACTATCAATAGTTCTTTTAAAAATAGTATTTGCAGAAGGTTTTGTACAATATTTATGAAAATAATGTTCACCTTGAAAAAGTATAGCACCCTTTTGCATACAATCTATATCTAAAATTTGTCTTTCGTTTACAATAAAGGGGGCTGCAAATGGGTGATTTTCTGTTCCAAATGAAAAATAATAATGATACTCTTTTACTTTGGGAGTGTTTATAATATTAAAGGTCAAATCAACTCTTCGTATAGCAATAGCTCTAAAGTCTGGAGGAAAATTAGAGTTTAAGTCAAACAAAAATACATCATCAACTAAATTCTCATCAGTAAAAAGCTGAAAAATATAACCATTCGCAGATACTTTTGCATCAGTTCTTCCTGCTCCAACTGTTTTATAACTAACATCTTTTAAAACAAAAGACAAGCTTTTATCTACTATATCATGTAAAGTTTTAGAATTAGTCTGTTTTTGCCATCCAGAAAACCTGAAACCAAGAAATTGTAGAGAAATAATATAAGATGATGAATATTTCAAAGTTTAAATAATAATTTAATTATAGAGCAAAATTAATAACATAAATCTATTATGTGAAACATATTAATTTTAATAATAGAGAATTATTGGTAGCAAAAATTACAACAAAATAAACTTTTTTCAAAAAAGAATAAAAAACAAAAAACCTCATATCGTTTGATATGAGGTTTTGTTTACTTGATTAC
>CAZMDC010000006.1:0-54537 GCA_964565055.1 uncultured Polaribacter sp.
ATTTTTAAAAGGGATTATGTTTATCTGAGGCATATCAACCAGTTTTTTACAACGTGTTTGTACAAGGTTAGTTGCGTGGTTATGCAATAAAGTTAATAAATAATTACTGACAAAGAAAATCCGATAGGATTTTCGTAAGTAAGCAAAAAGTAAGCAATTAATTTTGTGCGGTGTTGGGCTACGTTATTTTCTTTTTCAATTTTTTGTAAGAATATTTTCGTTTCTTTTTTCTATTTGATTTTCCTTTTATATATCCATAAACTTGATTTGATTCAGGGAAATATTCAAGATAGTTTTCAGAGCAACCGTCAATATGAAAATCATCTTTCTCTTCATAAGGTAAATTATATTCAGAGGGTATAGTTTTATGTAATGAAAATATGTAAAATTTCCCTTTTTCAAACCTTGATACACCTGATTTGAGATCATTCCCATTACTCCCAAAAATCTCAATAATTTTCCGTTTCTCTTTTCCTTTTATAATTTCAACTATTTCTATTTTTATTGATTGAAAAAAGTCTTGCTCCTTTTTGAATATGTATTCTTTAAATTCAGACTCGTTTGATTGATTTATAATTTTCTTATCCTCAAAATGGTAATATTTTTCAATTACTTTCCCTTTTACAATGAGTTTAGAATATTTTGAGGATTTTATAAAATTCCCACCCCAATCACAGTCACTTGCAAAGCTAAAACTTGAAATTAGAATAAGTAATATTGTAAGTAATCTGTTTTTCACAATGTTGCCCAACGTTGTTGTATAAGATTAGTTGCGTGTTTTAAGCACTAAAGTTAGCAAATAAATCACAGATAGAAAGTCCGCGAGGACTTTCGTGAACTGGCTAAAACCAGCAATTAATTTTATATGGTGTTGGCCGTTGTTTTTCTAATTTAAATTTTTTTTATTCATGTTTAGATTCAAAAAGGTTTGGATAAGCTTTACTAATATCCTCATCAATTTTTCCCTCTATTCCATAATGATATAAATATAATCCATATTGTGTTATATCCAAATGATTCCCCCAAACAGATATAGTTCCAGAATTAATTAATAAAGGGTATAGTTGTTTTTTATCGTGATCAATAGCTCCAAAAAAAGGTTTATTAAACTTTGACATATCATCAAACAAAGGTACACCAAACATATTTAGTTGGCTCAGACAATAGCTCAAGTTTGTAAAATAATCCCAATTATATTTTTCGTTCAAGTGGGCTAAAAGAAGATTAGCAAAAATTTTTGATTTTTCAATTTGAATGAAATTATCATTTAGTACCATAATTTCTTGTAAAACTTTTTCTCGATACTTTATTTTACTATTAAATTCTACTTGAAATTTTTTAATTTTTTTCGGAGGTAATTTACCTGAATGAAACTCTTTTAAGAATGTCAGAATTTTTTTTGTGAAAAAGACTTCCTTAATTTTTAATCCAGATTTCACTACACCAACCACTGTTTTAACAATTGGTATTTCTTTGAGAACATCATCAGTGACAAATGTATCTAAACCAATTTCTGCATAATTAAGTGAATTATCAAAATTGTTAGATATCAATGCTTTTCCAATTTCTTTACTTGTATTTTTATGTTCTTGATAAGATTTTTCAATTTTTTTGTCTGCCATATTAAGAAGTACTTTTGTTTATCTGATAAATATATTCTTTTATGAACTGGTTCACAAATAACTGCCAACTGGTTATATATAAATCAAACATACTGTTTATATATTATTATTTACGGATAACAGTAAGTTTTCTTCTCGTTTAGTATTTTTCTTTAAATGTAATAAAATTGTATTTAAAGTACTTTGTATTGCTAAGAAATCTTTTTTTTTAAAGGATGCTTAAAAGCATAATAGCTTATGGTTTCTATACCCAAGCAATAATTAAAATATGGTATAGTTAAGCTATTTATAAAGCTCTTTTCTATATTCGATAAACTTATATCTAAATGATTACTTATTAACTAATAAAGAGGTATCAATAATAGCCTTCTATTTTAAAATGTTTTAAAAGTAAGTTTTAATCTTTTAGATGTATTTATTAAATGATCATAACCTTTGGTAAGTTTAATAATTTTGTCTTTTTAAAAGCACTTTAATAATAGAAAAATAGTAGCAATTAAATGTTATTATAAAGCTTTGATTATCAGTTGTTAATAAAAGTTAAAATTGCATGCGGACGCAACTTTTATTGCGTCCTGACGCGATGTAAGTTGCGTACTGACGCGACTAAAGTTGCGTCAGTACGTATTTTTAGCTCTGCTTTGTAAGCAGTAAGTATTACATTTAAATTAGAATTTTGGGAATAAAAAAACTCGATTGATTTTTGTCAATCGAGTTTTAAATTGTGTGTATAAAAAACTTAGAATCTAAATTCTATACCTGCATAAGCTCCAAAAGGATGCCCAGGTCTTAAACCTGCAGGTACTCTAGACGCTGCGTAAGTTTCGTCTAATAAATTAATAATATTGGCTGTTAAACTAAATTGTTTGTTTACAAAATACTTACCAGAAACATCAACTATAAAATTAGAGGCTACTTTTTCGTTTTGAGGTATTGCTCCAGAACCAGCAAGTGTTCTAAACTCACCATTATAACGTCCGTTAAAATTAATTTCAAAAGATTCGTGTTCTATAGAAAAACCTGCATTAAATTGGTGTTTAGGTATGTATGGTAATTCATCACCAGCAGTAACTGTACCCCAAAAGCTATCTGCACCACTAAAACTATTCTGAAATTCGGTATTTGTAAAAGTATAACCAAAAGAAAAAGGTAAGGCAATTTTTGCATTTTCATTGGCAAAATTATAGTTCAATAATACTTCTAAACCGTTAACATTAACTTCACCAGCATTAAATTGGTCTAAAGAACCTGTACCACCTGTTGCTGCTAAATCGCTTCCTAAAAGGTTAGAGTAATCGTTAAAGAAACCAACAACTTCTCCAGATATACCTGCAAAGTTAAAACGTGTTCCTAACTCGTAATTAATACTTTCTTCAGGTTCTTGGCCCTCTTGATTTCCTGGAGGTGAAAATCCTTTATGAATACCTCCAAAAATAGAAAAATCGTTATTAAACTTATAGTTTGTTCCTATACCAGGTATAAAAACACCTACATTATTTTCTCTTTCTGCTAAATTAATACCAGTTCTGTTCACATCATTTTTACCAAAGTCTTCTCTACGTAACGTTATGTTTTCGTAACGCACTCCAGGTGTAAATGTCCAACTATTGTATTTTAGTTTATAGGTTATAAATGTTGCAAATGCATTTGCACTTGTTATTCTATTGGCATCAGTTCCTGGAACACCTGCTGTTGTTAAGGTTAAATCGCCAGTGTTAGAAATACTATAATTATCTACCCATTGAAAACGATCTTCTTCATCATAATGATAACGCATTCCAATTTCTAAATCATGAAAAACATCACCTTTATACCAGTGGTAATCAAATTTTGTTTGAATACCTTGTGAGTAGTACTCTCTATTGTTGGCTTTAATTCCTATAGCATCTGCACCAGAATTTACAGAGCCATTTACAATATCAAAATGATTAGAAAAAGTAGTAGGGTCTTCTAAAACATTAGCAATAGATTGCTTATTGCCATTAAATGTAATATCATTTAACTTGTACCAGTTTCTTGCAAAATTGTTACGATAAGCAGTTGTTGTTAAACGAATGTTGTTCGAAAAATCTGCTTTGTGTGTTATTGTAAATTGGGTATGATCTGTAGTCATTACATCTTCATTAGAAGAGGCATACCTAGCAAAAGGGTTTTCATTAAAATCTGCTTCACTTAACCCTAAATAGGTTTCATTTCCTTCTTCATCTGCATATTGAAATTTAAACTCTAAAGCTTGCTTTACACTTGCATTTGGGAATAAATTTACGGCAAATTTGGCAACAACATCATTTTTGTTAAAGCCTGTATTTTTACCACTTGGTAAGGTTTTAAATCCATCTGAACCATAATTCAGATATTCAACCATATACCCAAAGGTTTCGTTTCCTCCACCAATTTTTCCATGAATTTGATTCGAGTTGAAACTACCATAACTTGCTCTAATTTGCCCACCAAACTCAGTAGGTATTTGAGAAGATATCATATTTATAGCTCCACCAGTTGTAAAAGGTCCATACTGTACTTGGCTACTTCCTTTTAAAACTTCTACAGCTTCCATTCTTGCAATTGTAGGAAAATAGTAAGCAGAAGATGCACTGTAAGGAGCAGGAGCTATTAGTACTCCATCTTCCATTAAGGTAATTTTAGAACTTCTTTCAGGAGATGTACCTCGTAAACTTATGTTAGGTCGTAAACCAAAACCATCTTCTTCATAAATAGAAACACCAGGTACAGTTCTTAATGCTCTATTTACATCTGTAAAACTAAATTTTTGTAATTCTTTAGGTGATAAATAATACGCAGAACCAGTTCTGTGTTTTGCCACATACTTGTTACCAAAAATTTTTGCAGTAGAAATAATTACTTCGTCTAATTGTTGAATAGAATCTAAAGATTTTGCTTTTTTCCTCTTTTCTTGTGCACTAATTGTTATTGTAAATAACGCTGTTAAAACAATAATACTTTTCCTCATTTTATTTAGATTAATTATAAATAGTATTTTAAAACATGTGCAAAGATACGACCTCATAAAACAATTACAAAGCTTATTTAGAATAAATAAATATAGTATTTTGTAATATTATGATTTTCAGAATTTAAGAATGTAATTTTTTTTCAATTAATTTTTAAAGAAAGTTATCGTAAGAATGGTTTTAAATTTAATTAGTTTAAAATCAATATATATCGTAAATTTGCTCGCAATTATACTCTAATTGCATCATGACAGCACACAATAACAAAATTTTAGGAGAAGGTTTAACGTACGATGACGTACTATTAGTACCAGCTTTTTCTCAAGTACTTCCAAGAGAAGTAAGTATTCAAACAAAATTTACTAGAAATATTACTATTAATGTACCAATAGTTTCTGCGGCTATGGATACTGTTACAGAATCCTCGCTAGCAATAGCTATAGCAAGAGAAGGAGGTATTGGAGTTTTGCATAAAAACATGACTATAGATCAGCAAGCACAAGAAGTACGTAAAGTAAAACGTGCAGAAAGTGGTATGATTCTAGACCCTGTAACTTTGCCATTAACTGCAGTGGTTTCTGATGCAAAACAGCAAATGAGAGAACACAGTATTGGTGGAATTCCTATTGTAGATAATGAAGGAACTTTAAAAGGTATAGTAACTAATAGAGATTTACGATTTGAGCATGATAATAACAGGCCTATTGTAGATGTAATGACAAGTGAAAACTTAGTTACTGCAGATGTTGGAACTTCTTTAAATGATGCTGAAAAAATATTACAGAATTATAAAATTGAAAAACTTTTAATTGTTGATAAAGATTATAAACTTAAAGGTTTAATTACGTTTAGAGATATTACTAAGGTTACTCAAAAACCAATTGCAAATAAAGATTCTTATGGAAGATTAAGAGTTGCAGCAGCATTAGGGGTAACTCCAGATGCAGTAGATAGGGCAGAAGCTTTAGTAAAAGCAGGAGTAGATGCAGTAATTATAGATACAGCTCATGGCCATACAGAAGGTGTTGTAAAAGTATTAAAAGCCGTTAAAGAAAAGTTTCCAGAATTAGATGTAGTTGTAGGTAATATTGCAACACCAGAAGCTGCTAAATATTTAGTAGAAGCTGGTGCAGATGCTGTAAAAGTAGGTATTGGACCAGGTTCTATTTGTACAACAAGAGTTGTGGCAGGTGTTGGTTTTCCTCAATTCTCAGCTGTTTTAGAAGTTGCAGAAGCTATAAAAGGAAGTGGAGTTCCAGTAATTGCAGATGGAGGAATACGTTATACAGGTGATATTCCTAAAGCACTTGCTGCAGGTGCAGATTGTGTAATGTTAGGGTCTTTATTAGCGGGTACTAAAGAATCTCCTGGAGAAACAATAATTTACGAGGGTAGAAAGTTTAAATCTTATAGAGGTATGGGTTCTGTAGAAGCTATGAAACAAGGTTCTAAAGACAGATACTTTCAAGATGTAGAAGATGATATTAAAAAATTAGTTCCAGAAGGAATTGTAGGTAGAGTGCCTTATAAAGGAGAACTATATGAAAGCATTCATCAATTTATAGGTGGTTTAAGAGCAGGTATGGGTTATTGTGGAGCAAAAGATATTGCTACACTTAAAGAAACTGGAAAGTTTATAAGAATTACAGCAAGCGGAATTAACGAAAGTCATCCACATGATGTTGCCATAACAAAAGAAGCTCCAAATTATAGTAGAAGGTAGTTTTTTTATCAATCTTATTTTAGAAACTTTTCTTTATTTTAATAGATAGAGAAAAGTTTTTTTGTTTTCATAAAGTTCTGTTAAAGCAAAAGTTATATGTAACAACTTTTAATAGCACTCGTCATATAAGAAATCAAAACAAACAAAAAACATTATATAATTATGAAAATAAAAGAAAATAACAAGTTAGAAAAAAACAGTAATCCAGGAGAAATTTACTTACCAAAAAGAAATGCTTGGAATACAAGAAGAAAATACAACTACAAATACATTACTACTGTATTTTAGTTTGATATTAGTTAGTTTTAATAGTTGATTAGAGTCAGAAACAATAAAGTTTTTGGCTCTTTTTAATTTTTCTTAGGAATTTTATCGCGTTCTATTTTCCCTTTTTTAATTGCTTTGTAATTTTCATAACAATCTAAAACAGCCTCTATCATTTGTAAATCAGATGCTTTTCTTATAAAATATTCAGAATAACTACAATCGGTTAACAATTCTGTTAGCTCTTGTCTATCCATGTCTAAATACTCCATCATTACCTCTCTATCAAACTTACCAGCAAGCATTTTACGTAAATCGTCTTCTTTCTTTAACTTCTGAAGCTTTTTAAGCTGTTTGGGTTTTTTACCAAATAAATTATATAAGAAATCTACAGGCTGAAATAGCGCAGATAAGGGTGAAGAAAAATCTCTTTTTTGAGCTCTACCAACTTCATAAGTTTGTTGTAAACCATTTATATGAATTCTTGTAAAACGATCTTTAGGCACTTGCTTTACATCAATTTCTAATACCCCAATTAATTTGGTAGATTTTATAACCACCTCTTTAATTTCTTCAGGTTTTTCATACAAAGCAATTTCTAACTCATTACCTTTTAATAAATCATTTGTAATTTTTAATTTTATTGATGAAAAGCCTAGATAAGAAACTAAAATGGTATCGTTAACACGAGTTGGTAATTCAAAAAAACCTTTATCATCAGTAATGGTACCTTCTACCGTATTTAAATTAAGTACGTGTGCTGCACTAAGTACACTATTATTTTCGGCATGAATAATTTGCCCTTTTAAAATGGTTTTTTGAATGCTATCATTTTGAGAAAATAAACCTAAACTCAGAAATAAAGCTAATAAGAGAATTGTTCTTTGCATAAAAACAAAATTAAGTATAATACTGATTAGAAAGGTTAATTTTTTGTGAAGAAGTAAAAAACTTTTAATGTAGTGCGCACGAGAAGATTCGAACTTCCACAAACTTGCGTTTACAGCCCCCTCAAGGCTGCGCGTCTACCAGTTTCGCCACGTGCGCATAAGCTTAAATAAAAAAAGTTAAGCTAAAAGCTTAACTTTTTTGTTGTGACCGGGCTGGGGCTCGAACCCAGGACCCTCTCCTTAAAAGGGAGATGCTCTACCAACTGAGCTACCAGGTCAAAAATTTTGAGTTGCAAATATACTATCAATCATTTGAAAGTGAAATATAAAATTGAAGAAATTTTATCGATATTTGTTTAAAATTTTATTTATGAAAATAGTGCTATTAGGATACATGGCATCTGGAAAATCTAGTATTGGTAAATTACTGTCTAAGTCTTTAAATATCAATTTTATAGATTTAGATGATTATATCATTGAAAAAGAAAAAAAATCTATATCGAGTATTTTTAAAGAAAAGGGAGAGATTTATTTTAGACGTATTGAACACCAATATTTAAAAGAAATTATAGAAAACTACTCTAATTTTATACTTTCTTTGGGTGGTGGTACGCCTTGTTATGCGAATAATATGGAAAATATAAATGATAAAAGTATCAATTCTATTTATTTGCAAGCGAATATACCTACTTTAGTTAATAGATTAATTAAAGAAAAAAGTGATAGGCCCTTAATTGCAAGTTTAGAGGATAAACAATTACCAGAATTTGTTGCAAAGCATCTTTTTGAAAGAAGGTTTTACTATGAACAAGCAAAGCATACCATAAAAATAGACAATAAAACTATAGAAACAATTGCTACAGAAATAAAAGATATATTAAACTAAATAAGCTTTTGCATCATTTTCAGAAAACTCAACTTGAATATGTTCTTTAATAGATGTAGATAAAGAAATACCCTTAAAATCTGCTTTAACAGGATATTTTTTATGATTTCTGTTAACTAAAACAGCTGTTTTAAATCTTTTTAAAGGTACATTTAAAAAGTGTTTTACGCCATAAATTAATGTTGTACCTGAGTTTAAAACATCATCAACTAACACTAAAGATTTATTTTTATAATCATTAACATCTAAAGAAGTAGTAATTGGCTCTAATGGCTTTTTCTTATTTACAAATACTTGACAAGTAACAATTTTTAAGGTTGATATTTCTTCTAAAGTTGCAACTAATTTTTCAGCAAAAATAAAGCCATTGCCAACAATACCAGCAATAATTACTTCTTTTTCGTTACTATTACTTTCATAAATTTGATAAGCAATGCGTTTAATTTTTTGATTAATTTGTTCTTGATTTAATATTAAGTTTGCTTTTGTAATCATCATATATCTTCTGTAAAATCTTCTATATCTCTTCTGTCTTTTTTTGTTGGTCTTCCAGTTCCTTTTTTACGATAATAATCTTTAGAATATTTTAGTAATTCGTTTTTTTGAAACTCTTCTTTTGGTGTTACATCTTTTCTATATAAATCAACCAATTTAGCACCAACTCTACTTTCTGGTAAATCTAAAACTTTTATTTGATAATTTATTTGATTTTTTCTAACTCTAATCAATTCGTTTCCAAACACTTCTTTAGAGGGCTTTATATTTGCATCATCAATTTTAACTTGCCCCTTTTTGCAGGCAGTTGTGGCTATACTTCTAGTCTTAAAAACTCGAATACACCATAAGTATTTATCAATTCTCATAAAAAAAGTTAAAATATTTGTTTTGTCTTTACACAAAGGTATAAAAATGGTAAATTGCGCCCACAAATTTTAGGTTTAAATGAATAAAATAAAAAATATAATTGCATTAATAATTTTTGCTATAACAATTTACGCTTGTGGTGATGATAATAATTTTATACAAAATCCATTCTCAGATATTGACTATGAAGAATTAGCAAAGTCTGATAATGATTCAATTGTAAAATTTTTACAAAATCATTATTATGATAAAGTTGTAAATTCTGTAAAACCTTTAACAACTGGTAAAACAGCAATGTTTAACGAAACAAACAGTTTAAAAGTTTTAGATGTTACCGAAAATGATATTGATTATAAGCTTTACGTATATGTTGCAGAACAAGGAGATTCTGGTAACGATTTAGATAAAGGTTTTCCAACTGCTGTTGATTCAATTTTTGTAAAATATGAAGGTAGAGAAATCTCTGGAACTGAACTTTCTGATTCAAGTTTTGATAGTAATAGTTCTGGAATTTGGTTTAACTTACTATCTGTAATTAGAGGTTGGTCTTATGGATTTACTCAATTTAAAGGTGGTGAATTAAAAAAAGAACCAAATGGAGATATTTTTAATGGGCCTATAACTTATTTAAATGGAGGTAAAGGAGTGTTGTTTATTCCTTCAGGTTTAGCATATCCAACCTCTAGTGTAAATAATCGAACCAATGGTTTGGCTGATACTAATTTGATGTTTTATATTGATTTATTAACATTTGTACCAGATACAGACCATGATAATGATAGTATTCCTACTATTTTAGAAGATATAGATAATGATGGAATTGTAACGAATGATGATACTGATGGAGATGATTTTCCTAATTATTTTGACGTAGATGATGATGGAGATGGTACTTTTACAAAAGATGAAGATGCTAATAATGATGGAGATCCAACCAACGATTTCTCTGACCCAACTAAACCAACAACACCAGATTATTTGAATCCGGATATTAAATAAGCTATTGGTTTTACTTTATATAAAAAAGCGCTTTCAATTTATGAAAGCGCTTTTTTATTATTGTATTTTATTCTTGTTCTTTTTGTAAAACAGACTCTTTTAGATTTAAGAATTTAGCATTCTTTTTCTTATTTAAATAATGTCTTAAAACACCACCTTTTACACTATTAACATCAAACTCTACAATAAAAGCTTCTGTATCTATTTCATGTATTAAACGATACATTTTTTTAATATCAATTCTGTTAATTATAGTATGAATAATATCAAAATCTTTGGCATGCCCTTTACTACCAAAACCAGAACTTCCTTTATATACAGTTAAACCAGTACCTAATTGTTCTAAAATAGCAATTTTAATTAAATCATATTTTTTAGAAACTATTGTTACCCCAATAAAATCTTCAAAACCTTCAATAACTGTATCTGTAACTTTTGCTGCAATAATGTAGGTAAGAATAGAGTAGAGTGCAACCTCCATAGAAATAACAAAAGCTGTTATGCTAAATAATATGATATTAAAAAGCATAATTACCTTACCTATACTAATTCCAAATTTATCATTTAAATATATTCCTAAAATTTCTGATCCATCTAAAACAGAGCCATTTCTAATGGCAATACCAATTCCTGAACCTACTAAAAGACCACCAAAAATAGATATTAATAACTTATCGTTTGTTATGGTTTGAAAATTTTCGAAATGAATAAATAAAGCTAAACCTAAAATACTTATGATAGATTTTATAACTATTCTTTGAGAAACCGTAAAAAATCCAAGAACTAAAAAAGGAATACTAAAAATAACTAACAAGTAAGACATGTTTATGTCTACCTGTGTTCTTACCAAAAGTGCAATTCCTGTAACACCACCATCTAAAAACCCATTTGGTAATAGAAATGCCTTTAAGCCTAAACTAGCCAATACAATGCCAATAAAGACTTGTACGTATTCAAAAAAATAATTATCAGATTTTATAGTTTTCATTTATTTTTTCTCCCTTCTTTTACAGGCCAATAGTGTATTTTTTAACAACATTGCAATAGTCATTGGACCAACTCCACCAGGAACAGGAGTAATATAATTAGATTTTTTAGATACTTCATCAAAAGCTACATCACCAATTAAACGAAATCCTCTTTTTTTACTTGAATCTGCAATTCTTGTAATACCTACATCTATAACAGTTACATTATCTTTAACCATATCTGCTTTTACAAATTCAGGTATACCTATTGCTGCTATAATAATATCTGCTTGTAGTGTAATTTCCTTTAAGTTTTTAGTTCTACTATGGCACATAGTTACAGTAGCGTTACCAACTTTTCTTTTTTGAGATAACAAAATACTCATAGGGCTACCTACAATGTGGCTTCTTCCTAAAACCACTACATGTTTTCCAGAAGTTTCTACATTATACCTATCTAATAATTCTAAAATTCCAAATGGAGTTGCAGAAATAAACGTAGGCAAGTTTAGTGCCATTTTACCAACATTAGTAGGGTGGAAACCATCAACATCTTTATCTGGATGTACAGCCATTATTACTTTTTGTTCATCTATATGTTTTGGTAATGGTAGTTGTACTATAAAACCATCTATATCATTATCAACATTTAAAACAGCAATTTCGTTTAGTAATTCTTCTTCTGTTATCTTTTCTGATAAACGAATTAAAGTAGATTCAAAACCAACTCTTTCGCATGCTTTTACTTTGGCGTTTACATAAGTAATACTTGCACCATCATTACCAACAATAATTGCTGCTAAGTGTGGTGGTTTTATATCTTGGTTTTTTAAATCGGTTACTTCTAAAGCAATTTCTTCTTTAATATCTGCAGCAGTTTTTTTACCATCTAATAAAATCATTCCTTATATTTTTATTTTTAGATTATAACAGTTAGGTTAAAGTTATTGAATTATTTTAATCTCTTTTACATACTTTTAAATTATATTCTTTAAAAATTAGTAGAAGTTTTTTACTGATTAAAACTAATGTTAATGTTTTTAGTACAAAAAAAAGCTGCACAAAGCAGCTTTTAAATTATTTTATTCCTTGCATCATCTGCATCATTTTTTTACCTCCACCACCTTGCATCATCTTCATCATTTTACTCATTTGGTTGAACTGTTTCATTAGTTGATTAACCTCTTGTACAGATGTTCCAGATCCTTTTGCAATTCTCTTTTTTCTGCTGGCATTAATGGTTGATGGCGTACTTCTTTCTGATGGAGTCATAGAATGTATTATAGCTTCTATACCTTTAAAAGCATCATCGTCAATATCAATATCTTTTAGTGCTTTTCCTGCACCAGGAATCATACCTACTAAATCTTTCATGCTTCCCATCTTTTTGATCTGCTGAATTTGATTTAAGAAATCATCAAAACCAAATTGATTTTTAGCAATTTTCTTTTGTAGTTTTCTAGCTTCTTCTTCATCATATTGGTCTTGGGCTCTTTCTACTAAAGAAATAACATCTCCCATTCCTAAAATTCTGTCTGCCATTCTATCTGGATAGAAAACATCAATGGCATCCATTTTTTCTCCTGTACCAATAAATTTAATTGGTTTGTTAACTACAGATTTTATAGATAATGCAGCACCACCTCTTGTATCTCCATCTAATTTTGTTAGCACAACACCATCAAAATTTAAAATATCGTTAAAGGCTTTTGCTGTATTTACTGCATCTTGCCCAGTCATAGAGTCAACTACAAATAAGGTTTCTTGTGGTTGTATAGCTTTATGAATATTGGAAATTTCTGTCATCATTTCTTGATCTACAGCTAAACGTCCTGCAGTATCAATTATAACAACGTTTTTTCCATTTGCTTTTGCATGTTTTATTGCATTCTGTGAAATTTCTACAGGGTTATTATTGCCAACCTCTGCATAAACTTCTACATCTATTTGTTCTCCTACAACTTGTAATTGGTTTATTGCTGCTGGTCTATAAACATCACAACCAACTAATAATACTTGTTTAGATTTTTTTGTTTTTAAATAATTTGCCAGTTTTCCAGAAAAAGTGGTTTTACCAGAACCTTGTAAACCAGACATTAAAATTATAGTTGGTGAGCCACCTAAATTTACTCCAACAGTTTCACCACCCATCAATTTGGTAAGTTCGTCTTTTACCAATTTTACCATTAATTGGCCAGGATTTAATGTTGTTAAAACATCTTGTCCTAAAGCTTCTTTTTGTACTTTTTTGGTAAAATCTTTAGCAATTTTAAAGTTAACGTCTGCATCTAATAATGCTCTTCTAACTTCTTTTAACGTTTCTGCAACGTTAATTTCTGTAATTTGCCCATGACCTTTTAGAGTGTGTAAGGCTTTATCTAGTTTATCACTTAAATTATTAAACATAATTTGTATTCTTTTTTTGGAAACACAAATATAAAAATAAGTGTTCGCTTATAAAAATTAAAAGCTTTATTCTCTCTTTAAAAGTAAGCTTGAAAAAAAGTTTACTAAATGTATAAAAATTGAACACAAAAAAAATAGAAAAGAATAGGTTAAAGTACTGCTTAAATCTAAGAAACTTAAAAATGTTTTTATTTGTAACTCACCATTTTCATTCAGTTGAAAAATAGCATATAAAAAAGGAATTAAACAAAGTAATTGAAAAATAAAATGTAGTAACGTTAGTATCTTTTTAGGGGGTCTATTTGCCCAGTTTAAAGCCAAATAATTCACGCCAATTAAGCCAAAATAAACTGCAGATGTATAGCACCAAAAGTCTACATTAATTAGATAGTTGATGTAAACAATATCTAAATCTATTGGAACATTTCTTTTCCATAAACCTAAAATTAAAAAGAATGGGATTAAGCCAAAGAAAAATAAGTGTGGTTTACGAATTAGTTTTTTCAATTAATACAATAGTTTCAGTGTTTCTAAATGATGTTCTGTATGATGTGCTGTCCACATAATTATTTCTCTAACTGTCATTTTACCCATAAGAGGGTGTGGAATAACTAAAGTATCTAAATTTCTTTCGCTAATTTTTTTAGTTTTGTATTGTAATTTTTTTTGCTGAATTTGAAAACGCGTTAATAAACGTTCTCTATCTTTTAAGCTTGGCTTTTTTAATTTTTTATTATACTTTTCTGCTTTTTCTTTATTTTTGAGTAGTTTTTCTTGATATTTTTTTGCTACAATCTCATAACTTCTTGGTGCTCTATTACAAACGCCAAATTTATATTTTAAAAAAAACCTTGGGTAACTTAAAGCGTTATTTAATAGCTGTAAACTATTAACTAAGTGTTGTATGTGTTGGCCTGTAGACCATTTTCCTTCTGGGCCTTTCTCCCAATTTTCTAGGGGCTGTTCTGTAACCCAATTGATGAGTTCTTTATGTTTTACCTCTAATAAATCTGCAATATCATTTTTATCCATTGTTTATAACAAAATAATCTTGTTAAAAGTATGAAAATAAAATAGATTTACAAGTAAGATTATTTTTGATTTATGATACTTCTTTTCTAAACTCGATTTAAAATTATTACTTGAATTTAGTTTCAATTATTTAATCATTTTTAATAGCTTCTCTTGCTGCAGTTATTTTGCTCAAAAGCCTCTCTAACATATTTATAATAGCTTCTTGGTTTACCAAAATACCATCATCCATAGAAGTAGAAACTGTCTGATTAACAGTAATGTTTGCTGGTGTAATATTTATCATTGAAGAGTAAATACTTTGTATTTTTACTAGAAGACGTTCTAAAATTTTTAACATTGTTAATTGATTTGCAAGTGTTCCAATTTCAATTAAATCGATATCTAATCTTACAAAATTTAGATCTTCTTCAGGTATTATTTCTGTAAATAAATTTGGTCCTGCACCTAAAATATCAATTTGAACTTCTATTCCTGATGTTGGAATTGGTGATGGAACTAAGAAATGATCTTTAAAAGTTTCTGTAGGTGTAGCTATTCCATAAATGATGGAAAGATCATCTTTATTTATGATTGATAAATCATTTTGCGAAACTTGATTCCATTTTAAATTAACAAATTTGTTGGTACCTGTACTGTCTATAAAACCATGTTCAAGTGTTGCACCATTTGTAGTTGTAATTGTTCCTGTTGTAGTTATTCCAATAAATTTACTGCTAGTTAGTAATGTAGTAGATTTTATAGTTATGGTTTTTGTTGCAGTATCTACTGAAAATACAGCTGCACTTGTTGCATCAACTACCAGATTAAACTCTCCTAAGTCTAGCAAATTATTATTGCTCTCTATTAATAATTCATCAATTGATGGTATTTCTATATTAGCTTCAGTCTCTTTCCATCTTTTAGCGAAGTCATACAATTGCCCTAAATCATCTAAGGAGGTATAAGCATCTACAACAGTTGGATCTTGTTCTGTTATATTTCTGTCTGTAAATAAGGTGTACTCAAACTCTAGGACATCATTTCCTCTTAATTTTTGAGTTGTTTTTGATAGTACTTTGTTATATTGATAGAAGAGTATATCAAATTGATCATTAATATCGTTGTTTTTACTTCTTCTATCAAACTGAACAGTTCCTGTATTTAAGTGATTTACTACTCCTGTAAGTATTTCTGTTGTTGGTATATCTCCATTTACGTCTGAAGTTGTATAATAAGTTCTATCGTCTGTAAAGTTGTATCCATTACCATCAATTCTATTTCCATTATCTGTATCTCTAATAAACATTTTAACACCTTGAATTGGTACACCAAGCTCGGTTAAAATTTTAGGCGCAATTTCTTTGATTATTTGCCAAGTACCTGTTGAGTTTCCATTCCCAATTTTATGTTCTTGAATGATAACATTAGTTCCATCTTGAGAATTTATAATTTTTCCTTTTTTATCTCTCCAAAGTCCTAAGTCTAGTCTATTTCCACGACCACCACCTGAATAATTTCTAAAAACATATTCTGCATTTGAAGAGTTTACACTAAAACTAATACCTTCATCTGCAATAGTTGGGTTGTAATCATCAAACTCAATTGGAGTACCAATCATTGTTAATGCATATTTAATTAATATTAAACCATTTGCAGTAAGGTTATTTGAAAATTGACGAATTTGATAATCTGGATCTGTATCTGTTAACAACTCAATTCTTGCATCTTGAATATTAACTGTTGAATTTTCTGTAAATCTAATAGATGAAGAGCTTTCTATTCCTCCTCCTTGCATATTTAGAGTTCCAGAATCTGTAACTTCTAAAGAAAAATTTCCACAACAATCATTGTTATCATATGTAGTTCTTATTGCTGTTCTTTGTTTATAAGCAGTAAAACCGTTTAAAGTTTCAAAATCATTAATATTTAATGTTCCATCTACAGCAATAATACTTCTTGGAGCAGAAGAACCAACCAATAACATTTCTTTAGAAGCATCAATACTTAAAGTTCCATTTACTTCTAATTGTAAGTTTCCTATATTGTAAATTGTGTATTCAGAATTTGTACCTAAACCTTGTTGTAAAATAGTTACTCCTGTAATACCAGCTAAACCAGAAAGATCATTATCTGTACCTGTTTGAATTATTGTTGTTCCACTTAATGTAAATGTTGCGTTTACAAATTGTGAAATTCCAACAATTAATAAAGTAAGCACTATTTTTCTCATTTTACTGTTAGATTTAAAATGTTAAAGCACTACATTCTGCAAGTGTTGTAGGTTGATTAACTTGCCCTGGATTAGTTGCAGCAGTTGCAGTGTTTTCAATATTAACATCAGTTTTATTATACCTTATAACTTTCCAGTTTCCATTTACCAAAAGAGAAACATATCTATAATCATCATTAGTATTATCAGCATCATCATCTCCATCAAAAATTAGTTCATTAGATACAGAGTTATATGCAATAGGTTTCCAAGAATTATCTGCTCTTAAATAGGCATTATTATTTGTGGAAGAATACAGTAACATTCCGTTTGTTGGTGTAACAATTTCTGAGGCCTCAGTTTCAGAAGGGAGTAATAAAGCTAATTTTTGTGTATTTGTTAGATCTAAAATGGCTTCTGCATTTGGAGATGAGTTTCCAATACCAACATTACCTTTACCTGTCATTACAATTCTTGCTAAAGAAAGTGGAGTAGTGGCTCCATTGTTTCCCCAAACTGTAAAAGCCAGATTATTCCCAGAGGCGTTTGCGCCAGCAATTAAATCAATTCTACCTGTATTTGCAGTTGTACTATTTCCATGTAAATCTATACTTGCACCTTGAGAATCATCAAAAGTGTCATCATTTCCAGCAGAAATACGAAGTCTTCCATCAAAATTATTAGCACTATTTGCTTCTAAACCAAAAATTGCACTATTTGTTGAGGCACCAGAAAATAGACCAGGATTATTAATTCTTAATAATTGTCTATTTGTATTGGTATCACCTGTACCAAATCTAATAATATCTTCATCAGTATTTTTTTCTACAGTTATAATTGTATCACCATCATCATCTTGTAATAGCTTTACTTTTGTGTTGACTAAAATCCAGTTTAATCCATCAAAAATTTTTGTTGTTACATTATTAGCATCGGAATTATCAAACCAAACATCTGCTAAAACAGGATTAATGGGAGTTGTATTAGAAACAGTTACTTGATTATTTCTTACAGTAATTTTAGTTCCTTTATTATCTACAACTTTAACTTCTTGAGCGTAAATAGTCTGTGTAAAATATACACAGACTATAATTATAATAAATTTTATAATGCTCTTATACACTTGATTATTATTGGCTTTAAATTATTTTATATACTGAATTTCTACAATATCATTTTCATACATTGGTAAGTCTGTAGCATTATAATTAATGGTTACAGTATCTGCAGTTGCAACAAAATCTGTACCTGACCTTAATTTAATTCCATTTCTGTAAACAAAAAGTTTTGCTATTGTAGTTGCAGCTGTTAATGTTGGTAAACCTGTTACTGTAATTGCAACATTTGTAGAAGCATCTGCAGCTTGAGTGTATTCTAATCTAATACCAGTTAATAAATCTGAAGCTAATAATTTTTTTGTTTCTCCTGTAGCTTCGTCTCTTACAAGAAAAGTCCATCCTGTACCTGTGGCTGTTGAATTTGTAGAGAGTGAGGTTGCATCTGTAGAAGCAGCTTCTGTAGAAAGATCTACTAATGCTAAACCATTTAATGCAAATACATTACCATCAACATCAATATAAGTATTATCTGTTAAGGTACCACCTAATTGCCAAGTTGTTGTTGTTCTGTTTCCACCATTAGTTGATGTAATAGATGTAATACCATTGTTGGTTTGTAAATACTTAATAGTACCTTTATTATCTATTACTTTAACTGAAACTCCATCTCCTGCATCTTTATTTAATGTTGTTGCAGTGTCGTCTGTTGTTTGGGCGTTTACCGAAAATCCTATATTCATAATTAGGATTATTACTACTAGTTTTAAATACTTGTTTTTCATTTCTATTGTTTTGGGGGTTATTATTAATATTAAAAAAATTGAACTATTTTTATTTCATCTTTTTCATAGCAAATAGCTTCTGATTCTATTCTTATTGTTTTATTATTTATGGTTGTAAAATTTATTAGAATTCCATTTCTATATACACTTATTTTATTAGGGTTAGTAATATTAAAAGGAGCTGTAAACTCTAATTGACCATCTTTAGCATTAATTATTAATGTTGTTTTACTTACACTAGATGGATGAGGTACATACAGTATTTTTTGAGTGTCTAAAAACACAAATCCATCGTTATTATTTAAAACATTTAACTCAACGTTTAAGTATTTTAATTTTCCATCCCAATTAATATTTTTGAAACTGTATTCAGATGATATTCCATCACCAACAATTACTGAAACCAATCCGTTTTCATCTGTAAATATGTTTTGCTCTTCAATATATTCAACTTCAGTTTCATTAGTGATTGTAAATCTTAAAATGATATTTTCTGAACTTAAAGGTTCTTTTACATTAGATATATCTGTACCTGGAATTTGAATTTCTTTATTATTAAGAATTAGTGCTTGATAATTAAAACCAGGAGTTTGGCTAAACACAAATGTGCTAGCTAAAAAACTTATAATAAGTGATATTTTTTTTATCAATTTTATCATCTTAAATTTTAAAACCCTCCAAAGCACTTTATGCTTCTGGTGTTTATTTTAAAAATAATTCCTGTGGATAATGCATTTGTACTTAATGTGTATTTTTCTCCTGGATTACTATCTTGATCTTCTTCTCTAAAACTATTTGATTTGTTATAACGAATATATGCTGCGATATTTTCTGAGATTTGATACTCAAAACTAATACCAACATGGAAACTGATTAAAGTCTTATCGAAAGTATTGTCTTCATATAAGTTATTGGTAACATTTAAATATTTGCTTGTACCAGTAATTAACCAATCTTGAGATAGGTTTGTGTGTATGTTTAATTTAAATCTATTTCTATTTCTATTTCTATCTATTACAGCATATAGTAAACCAGCTTTTATACTAGCATAGGTTAAACTATAATTTAAAGGTATACTTATACTATTTGTAAAAAAACCAGTACTAATTTCATACTTATTGTAAGTAAAACCAATATCATATTGTAACCTATCATTAAAAATACTAGCTCTAAAGCCTGTTTCTAATAAGAAATCTAATGGTTTTGAATAACTTAAATCTAGAGTGTTTGCTCCTAAATTATTTATATAATTTTTAAAATATGCATTTTCTATACCTAAACCAATATATACTTCCTGAGCTCTAACTGTATATATAAATACAGTTGAAACAATTAAAAGGCTATATGTAGTTTTATATTTTAACAAGTTTTAATCTACCTTTAAAATTTTATTAGTCGATGAATTTTTACCACTTTTAATATCTATTAAATAAGTACCAATACTATATCTCTGCAATGGAATTACTATTGTTGTTTTAGGTTGATAGGTTTTAGTGTGATAATTTTTACCAGTAACATCAAAAATTCTAATTAAAATTTCATGTTTTGGTTTTTCAGAAAAATCTATTTTGATATAATCTTTAAATGGATTTGGAGAAATTACAAACGATAATGTTTCTTTAAAATCTTCGTTTTTATTATCTATTCTAAATAAAAAGTTATTTGTAAGAAAACCTTGTTGAACAGTGTTTTTATCAAGACTTACTGTACCAATAATTCCAGATTGACCAATACTTTGGTAAATGGTATACTTATTATTTACATTGTAAACAGATGATGAACCTACTGTAGTTATTGTAGATTTTTTTACTGTATATTTTTTTTGAGATGTTTGCTGACTGTATAGGAAACAACTAAAAAGTAGAAATACTATAGGGGTTATTTTTATCAATTTACTAATGGGGGGTTAGTTATTAATATCGACCATAAAAGTACATATATTATTTTTAATACACATTTTTTTTTAATCCTATTTTATCTTTCAACAACCATTTTTTTATTTATGATAGAAATAGCTGTAGTGCTAAAAACATTAATAATAATTAAAATTACAATTCACTACATTGTTCATACAGTTCATTACATTTTATTTTTTATCATTTTAGTTGCACTCTATATTTGTTCTATCATATAAAAATAAATACGATGTATACTTTAAAAATCAACCCAAAAACCTTTCTGAACTTTGTCTTTTTAATTTGTTTTATAGCAAATCCTTTAGAACTATTATCGCAAAATTCAATTACTATTAACAATAGCAATAGCAAACGAAAAATTAGTATTAGTAATAGTAGAAACGATTTAAGTATTCAATATGAAGGAGATATTGTTTTAACTGATAATGATAAAGACATTAAATCTATTTCTAGAGGAGGATATATAGAAATTAAAAAATCTTCTTTTGGTAGAAAACGTAAAATTGTAATTGAAAATGATGGAGAAGAGCTTGTTAGAAAATTTTATATAGGTTGGAGTGAGAAAGACTATTATCCTGATGGAAAAGAATGGTTAGAAGATATTTTACCAGAAATTTTAAGATCTACAACAATTGGTGCAAAAAGTAGGGTAGAACGTTTTTATAAATCTGGTGGTGCAAAAACAGTTTTAAATGAAATAGAACGTATGGATAGTGATTATGTGCAGAGTCATTATTTTAAACTTCTGCTAGAGAAAAACTTAAATACTTCAGAAATTGTAAATACAATTCAAACTGCAGGTAATACTATAAGTTCAGATCATTATTTAAGTCAAATTTTAAAATCTAATCAACAATTGTTTTTAAAAAACACGAGTACTATAGATGCTTATATTGGTGCAGCAAAAAATATAAATTCTGATCATTATTTAAGCCAAATTTTAAAAAGTACGATTAGTGATAGAGGTATTACAGACAATCAACTAGAACAATTGCTAATAATTTCTAAAACTGTAAATTCAGATCATTATTTAAGTGAAATTCTTAAAGAAATTATGGATAAAAGAGAATTGAATAAACAAAATTTAGAGCAAGTAATGCTGCTTTCTAAAAGTATAAATTCTGATCATTATAAAACAGGTATCTTAAAAAAAGCACTAACCAGCAACAATTTATCTAAAGAAGCATATGATAGTTTTTTAAATTCTTTAGATGATATTAGTTCAGACCATTATGCATCAGAAGTTATTAAAGAATTGATGAATACAGACTTAGATACAGAAAGCTTAAATAAAGTTTTAATTATAATTGAAAACAATATAAGTTCAGATCATTATGCAACAAATATTTATAAAAAAATGGCAGCTAGAAGAGATTTATCTGAAGAACAAATTATAAATGTTTTAATTGCCACAAAAAGTATAAATTCTAGTCATTACTTATCTGAAACTTTAATGGCATTTGCACCAAAAGTAAAAAATGGATCTAGTAAATTAAAAGAGGCATATACTAATGTAGCAAAATCAATTAGCTCAGAAAATTATTTTGGTAGAGCAATGAAAGCCATTTATTAATATACAAAAAGGGTAATGAATTTTTTAGAAGATTCATTACCTTGCTTGTATGCAATTTTTACATCAACCAACCAAAAATTTTTTTTTGAAAAAACAGTTTCTTATTGCTTTTTTTGGAGCATTATTGGGTGTTTCTATTTGCTATTTTATTCAGTATAGTGAACAAGAAGATCAATTTGAGTTTGCTATGCAAACTGCTTTACTAGCTAGCTTGTTGGGTGCATTTATATTTGTTTTTTTGGTGCAAGTTGCTTCTTATTTAAATAAAATATTTACTTGGCAAAAAAACGTTGGAGTTAGGCTTTTTGCAGGTTTTATATCTAATTTTTGTATTACAATAGTTTTCTCAATTGGATTATTTTATGTGTATAAGTTAATTGAAAATGATACAACTGATTTCTTTAAAAGTAATTTTTCTGTTTTTATTAAACTGGCTATAATTGTTTTAATTTTAGCTTTAATTTTTGAAATTATATATTTTGCTTTGTATTCTTATTATTCGTTTTCAAAACTTCAAATTGAAACTGTAAAACAAGAAAGAAAACAAATAGAACTTCAGTTAAAAGCTCTAAAATCTCAACTGAGTCCACACTTTTTATTCAATAGTTTAAACACGATATCTTCTTTAATTTATAAGGATGAATTAAAAGCTGAATTATTTATAAGAAAGTTAGCAAATATGTACGAAGCTACTTTAAAAAGTTATCATCAAAAATTAATTACTGTTCAAGAAGAGTTAGAATTTTTAAGAGCTTATAATTATTTGGTAGAAACTCGTTTTGAAGATAAATTTACTTGCACAATTGCTATTGATGATGAGGTTTTAGAGACTAAAATACCTCCATTAACATTGCAAATGTTAGTAGAAAATGCTGTAAAACACAATCAGCTTTCTAAAGATTTACCTTTAAGTGTTACTATATCATCTACAAAATCAGGCATTTTAGTTGTAAATAATATTACAAAACCACCTTTAAAAGTTACTTCGTTTCATATAGGATTAAAAAATATAAAATCACGTTATTTATTATTATCAAACACAGCTATAATCATTTCAAAAACTAACAATTTTACAGTACAAATACCTATAATTAAATGAAAAAGCTATTTGTACACCAACCAATGTTTAGGCTGCTAAGCCCCGTTTTTTCAGGAATAGTTGTGTATTTATTGTTATTGTTACTAAATAATAATATCAATCAAATTCAAGAAGAATTCTTTAATGCAGAGCTATATTTTTGTATTGGCTTATGTTATTTAATTCAGGAATTTTCTAGATTACTTTTATTGTTTTTTAAACGTTTTTCGGGTTTTAAATTGTCTATTTCAAGTATTATTATACAAGTTATAATTTCTTTAATACTATGTGTTTTACTAGCAACGTTAGCTCTTAATTTATTTTTTGAATTCATTTTAGGTTTTTCTATCACAGCAGATGAAATTTATATATTTAATAGCATTTTTTGTGTAATTACCTTTTTTTATATTTTGTTGTATGTAAGTCATCAGTATTTGTATAAAATTAATACCGAAAAATTAGCCCAAGAAATCGTAAATAAAAAAATTATTGAAGAGGAGTTTAAAGATTTTAAAAAGGGAATAAACCCTAGTTTATTATTTGAAAGTTTAGAGTTTTTATTGGTATTAATAAAAACGAATAAAGAAAAATCTGATGATTTTTTAGATCACTTAGCAACTACTTACAGATATATTTTGTCAGGAAAAGACAAGGAATTAACTCCTATTTCAGAAGAAATTGATGCAGTTAAAAATCTAGTTTGCTTGTTTAATTATTTACCTAATAAAAGTTTAGTAGTTCACTATCATTGTAATTTTTCTGATTTAATAGTGCCTGGGAGTTTGTTGTTTTTACTAGAAAAAGTTGTAAAAACATCAATTATATCAGAACAACTTCCTTTAGATATCACTATTGATGATAGAGACAGTCATATTGCATTTTCTTATGTTATTAATGACAAAATAAATACAAAACTTACAATTTCAAGTGTGAAGGAAATTATTAAGACTTATAAAATTTACACGCTACAAGAATTAGTTGTTTTAGAAGAAAATAATAAAAGAATTATACAAATACCAAAATTAGAACTAATATCAGAAATATGAATGTAGTAATTATAGAAGATGAACAATTGGCTGCAGAAAAGTTAGAGCGTTATTTGCTTAAATACAATGCAGATATAAGCATAGTAGCAAATCTTATTAGTATTTCTGAGGCTGTACATTGGTTTGAAAACAATACAAATTATGATGTTGTTTTTATGGATATTCAACTTACTGATGGATTAAGTTTTGAGATTTTTAATCAAACAAAAATTCAAAAACCAGTAATATTTGCAACTGCTTTTGATGAATTTGCTGTTGATGCTTTTAAGGTAAATAGTATAGATTATATTTTAAAACCAATAACGTTTACAGATGTTTCTAAAGCTTTAAATAAGCTTAAAAATATGCAAACCATTCTTACTAACAATAGTATAGAAAATGTATCTAAAATAGTTCAAAAGCAAAAAATTAAAGATCGTTTTTTAGTTCGTTTAGGCAATCATATTCATTCTATAAAAACTGTTGAAATTGCCTTATTTTATGCAGAAGGTAGAACTGTATATTTAGTCACAAAAGAACAGAAAAAGTTTATCATAGATTTTAAATTAGAAGACGTTATAAACTTTTTAGATGCTAGTATTTTCTTTAGATTAAATCGCAGTTTTATTGTCAATATTAATAGCATTAAAGATGTAGTTGTGTATTCTAATAGTAGGTTAAAAATTACGCCTAAAATAGCTATTGATAAAGAACTTATTGTAAGTAGAGAAAAAGTTACAGCTTTTAAAGTTTGGTTAGAGGGTTCTTAATTATCCCAAATAAACAGCTATTGTTAAAAATATCATTGAAACTAAGGTAAGTAGTAAAATTAAAGGAATTATAAATTTTAGCCATTTATCATAACCAACTTTTACCATAGCTATTGATGCCAAAACCAATCCTGTAGGATTAATAAAGTTGAATAATCCTAAGCCTAAAATATAGGCATTAACAACATGTTCTCTTCCTATAGAAACTGTATCTGCAAGAGGAGCAATTATTGGCATAGTTAATACAGCCATTCCTGAAGAAGAAGGAATAAAAAAACCTAAACCACTAAAAACAAACATTATAGAGTTTATGAATAAACCTTTATTCATATCTTCAGTAAAAGAACTTGCATAAAATAGTAGAGTATCGCTAATTAAACCATCTTCCATTAAAATGGTAACACCTCTAGCTAAACCAATTATAAAAGCCACACTTAATAATTCACTAGCCCCTTTTATGAAAGTATTTACAAAAACAGTTTCGTTTATTCTACATAAAAAACCAATTAATAGAGCTCCTACAAAGAAAACACCAGTCATTTCTATAAACCACCAATCTAGTTTTATAACACCGTAAACCATTACTATAAAACAAATTATAAAAATGCTAAGTACCAATTTTAAACGAGTTGTAAATTCTCTTAGCTCTGATGATTTTTTAAATGAAAATAACTTTTCTATGCTTTCTTTTTGATCAAATACAAGAGATTTTGTAGGGTCTTTTTTTACTTTTTTAGCATATCTTAAAATATATAAAATACTGATAATTAAACAAATTGATAGCATTAAAATTCTACCTTCAATACCAGAAGTCCAATTTATTCCTGCAGAATTAGAGGCAATAATGGTACTAAATGGATTTGTGGTAGAAACCATTGTACCAATAGAAGTTCCTATAAAAATAGAGGCTAAAGCTACTATAGCATCATATTTAGCTGCAATAAAAATGGGGACTAATATTGGATAAAAGGCTATTGTTTCTTCAGCAAAACCAAAAGTAGTTCCACCTAAAGCAATTAGTGTAGTAACAGCAAAAATAAGAATATATTCTTTACCTTCTAAAAGGCTAGACAATCTAGTAATTCCTGCTTCAAAAGCCCCTGTATAATTTACAATTGCTACTAAACCACCAATAAATAAAACTAAAATAATAATATCTGCAACTGCAATAATTCCTTTTATGGGTGCTTGAATAAAAGCAGCAAAACCTTGTGGACTTGCTTCTAGTTTTTGATATGTTCCAGGAATACTAATTGGTTTATAAATTGCTCCTGAAGTAAATTTGTCAATAGGTATTTTTACTTGTAAATTATTTAAGGTTTCTTGAGTAGCTTCTAAAGATTCTGAAGCGTTTAAACTTGTTTTTAAGAAAGTATTATTTTCTGAATTATAAGTTAGCCTATCATATTGTCCTGAAGGTATTACCCAAGTTAAAAGCGCAACAAAAGCAGCTATTATTAGCAATACTGTTTGTGCGCTTGGAAATTTTATATTTTTCATCTTAAAACCTAAAATAGGATTTAAAGATAGGTTTTTTAATTTTTAGGAATAAACTTTAAGGCAGCTCCATTAATACAATGACGCTTTCCTGTAGTTTCAGCTGGTCCATCATCAAAAGAATGCCCTAAATGACCACCACAAGTATTGCATTTTAACTCAGTTCTTGCATAGCCTATTTTATAATCAACATCTAATTCAACATTTCCTTTTACTGCTCTATCAAAAGAAGGCCAACCAGTACCAGAATCGAATTTATGCTCTGTTTTATACAAAGGTGTTTTACAAGCAGCACAAACAAAAGTTCCTTTTTCCTTTACATTATTTAATTCGCTAGAAAATGGTTTTTCTGTACCAGCTTCTCTTAGAACATAATATGCCATTGGAGAAAGTTGTTCTTTCCATTCTGCATCAGTTTTTGAAACTTTATAATCTTTATTTTCTTTTGTTTTTTTTTGTGCGTTTCCAACACAACTAAACATTACAAATACTATTAAAAGAGTACTTATTTTTTTCATGTAATCTATTTTAAAAAGTTTATAATTTTTTCGGCAACCTTTTTGTCACGCAATATTTTGGTATGCCCTAATCCATTAGTAACAAAAAGTATACCCTTCTCTAGTTTTTGACGAATATTAATAGCACAACTTACATTAACATCTTTATCTAAAACATCATGAATTACTAAAACAGGTATTTTTACTATAGAAGCAGCACTACTTGTAGAAAAATTGTCTGAATTTACCTGCCATTTTTTATTTAAAAATGTTAATAACTGTATGCCAAATTTACTTGATAAACCTAAGTTTTTAGCA
Organism: uncultured Polaribacter sp.; assembly: GCA_964565055.1. Lineage (GTDB taxonomy): Bacteria > Bacteroidota > Bacteroidia > Flavobacteriales > Flavobacteriaceae > Polaribacter. The sequence continues at coordinate 27,332 of CAZMDC010000006.1, forward strand.
TAGTTTAAGATGATATCTGACATTTTATCACCAGAACCAATGGTAATAATTTTTTTAAATATTGCAGTTTCTGCTTGAGTATTTACAATTGCCATAGCTCCAAAAGAATGGCCAATAGCTGCATTAAAAGGACCAAACTTATTATTAATGGCTTTTATTGATGATATATATTCTAAAAGATTTGTTGTTTTTCCTGATGATTTTCCATGTGAAGGAGCATCAAAAGAAATAACCATAAAACCATTTTCTAATAGATAATTGGCTATCATAAAAAGTTGCGTGCTTCTGCCTGCCCAACCATGAGTGATTAAAACTTTTTTATCTGAATAACCATAAGATAAAAGATGTATGTTTTTTTGAATATCAGCTACATATATATTTTTATTTTGAGCACTATTTTTCATACCAAACTCTCTGCTTGGCGTTTTAAATTTTATTGGAGTTGTAAATAATTTAGCAGCTAAATATGTTGTTAATGAACTCGAAAAAAAATACAGTACTCTAATAAAAATTTTAACGATTTTTGGAATTTTTAGACTGGAATCCATTTTTGGTTGATTAAACAAATTATTCATTTTATATTTTTATCAAAAAGATTCTTTTAAATAGGTATAAAGCACAAATATTGCTTAATTAATTAATAAATTGCTATCGTAAATTTAAAAAATCATAAAAAATGAAAAGAATAATAACTTTAGTGCTTACTGTTTTTTTATTTGTAGAGTGTAGTACAGTGCCAATTACTGGTAGAAAAAGAGTCAATTTTGTAAGCGATTCACAAGTTCTGCCAGCAAGTTTTGCACAATACAATAATTTTTTAGAGGAAAACAAGCTTTCTACAAATAGAGAAATGACCAATCAAGTAAAAAATGTTGGTAAAAATATATCAGCTGCAGTAGATCGTTTTATGAGAGCAAATGATATGGTAGAAGAAGCAAATAATTATAAATGGGAATTTAATTTAATTGAAGATAAAACTGTAAATGCTTGGTGTATGCCAGGAGGAAAAGTGGTTTTTTATACAGGAATTATGCCTATTTGTGCTAATGAAGATGGTGTAGCAGCAGTTATGGGTCATGAAGTTGCACATGCATTTGCAAAACATGGTCAAGAGAGAATGTCTATTTCACAAGGAACTCAAATAGGAGGTTTATTATTAGCGTTAGGAACTTCTGGAAAAAGCCAACAATCACAACAAATTTGGAATGCAGCTTATGGAGTAACTTCTGGCTTAGGATCTTTAAAGTTTAGTAGAACACATGAAGAAGAAGCAGATAGATTAGGTTTAGTGTTTATGATTATGGCTGGTTATGATGGTACTGAAGCTGCAGAAGTTTGGGTAAGAATGAGCCAAAGAGCAGGAAGTGGAAGTCAAGGTCCAGAAATTTTAAGTACGCACCCAACTAACGAATCTAGAATTAACGATTTAAGAACTTACTTACCAACTGCTAGAAAATTAGCTGCAAAGTTTAATGCACCTCAAAAAAGTTAATCAATTTTAAAAGAAATAGATTTCCTATATTGTAACCGTTCAAAATAATTTGAACGGTTTTTTTATTATAAATAGGATGTTAAAAATTGGAGATAAAAAATTAATAAATGCTTGGGCTTTTTATGATTGGGCAAATTCTGTATATTCTTTAGTAATTAGTACAGCAGTTTTTCCTTTGTATTATAGTGCAATAACAGAGGGTAAAGTAGTTTCTTTTTTGGGGATGGAATGGGATCATCCAGATAGTTTGTATAGTTATGCATTATCGTTTTCTTTTTTGATTGTAGCTTTTATTTCTCCCATTTTATCAGGTATTGCAGATTATACAGGAAGTAAAAAGAAATTTATGAAATTTTTCTGTTTTGTTGGAAGTATTTCTGTAATGAGTTTGTATTTTTTTGAAGGAATAGATACTGTTTGGATTGGTATAGTATTTACCATTTTAGCAAGCATTGGTTTTTGGGCTAGTTTAGTTTTTTACAATGCATACTTACCAGAAGTAGCACATCCAAAACAGCAAGATAGAGCAAGTGCAAAAGGTTTTATGTATGGTTATGTTGGTTCTATTATATTGCTAGTTATCAATTTAATAATGATTCAAATGCCAGATCTGTTTGGTATTACATCAGCAACAGCTTCTAGACTTTCATTTGTAATGGTTGGTTTATGGTGGTTAGGTTTTGCACAAGTAACTTTTAAGCGTTTACCAGATGATGTATATAATAAAAAACCAGATAAAGATTATATATGGAAAGGTTTTAGGGAGCTTAAAATTGTTGCAAAAGAAGTAGTAAACTATCCTACATTAAAACGATTTCTAATTTCTTTCTTCTTGTTAAGTGTTGGTGTACAAACTATAATTTTATTGGCAACTATTTTTGGTTCTACAGAATTAGGTTTAGCAACTATAGACTTAATAATTACAGTTTTATTAATACAAGTTGTAGCCATTTTAGGAGCCTTTCTATTTTCTAGATTATCAGAAAAAAAAGGAAATATTTTTGCTTTAAAAATAACTATCATTATTTGGATGTTAGTTTGTTTTTGTGCCTTTTTGTTACATAAAGATTTACCTAATGTATCAACTTATTTTTATGCTTTAGGAGCTATTTTAGGACTTGTTTTAGGAGCTATACAATCTTTAACACGTTCTACATACTCTAAGCTATTACCAGAAACAGAAGATCATGCAACGTATTTTAGTTTTTATGATGTAACAGAAAAAATTGCTATTGTTTTAGGTACGTTTGTGTATGGTTTGTTGTACGCTATTACAGATTCAATGCAATGGAGCGTGTTATGTTTAGCACTTTTCTTCTTAGCTTCTTTTATAATATTAAGTACTTTAAAGAAGACGAAATATGTTAACTAAAAAAAGTTCTTCTTATAATAATATACACGAAAATTAAACTTGTATAACCAATAAAAAAAGGAATTATTATTTCTTTTAAATCAAATACTAAAAACACACAAATAATTAATAACTGAAATCCTAAACCAAAAGTTGAGATTAAAGACATTAACCAATTTGGAAGAGGTTTTCCATTTGGTGCATTTCTATCTAAAGCATAAATTATAGCGTCAAAAACACCATATAATTTTTTATAAATAAAAAAAAGTATGTTTACATTTCTTTGCTTTTCACCCTTTAAAGCAATGGGTGTAACATCTTCGAAAACCCTACTTGTTGTATCTCCATTAAAATGATTTCTTAAGATTACATAATAGTAATTATACAAAGTTCCTTGTAATTGAATACCAAAAAAGGCAAGAAAAGCATAGCCAATATGTATATTGGTTAAACTCCAAATTGTTAGTATAATAATAAAATTAAGAATGATATCTGAAATAGAATCTAAAAAACGACCTGTATAAGAAGGTGTGTTTTTAATTCTTGCAAGTTCGCCATCTGCAGCATCTAAGATAGATTTAAACACAATAAAAAATGCAGCTATTAAGTAATAGCTTTCAAAAATAAAATAGACTCCTATAAGACCAGAAATTACAAATGCAATAGTAACGTCTACAGGTGTAAACTTAGTGTTTTTTAAAGATTTTGCAATGATTCTTGCAATGGGTCTTCCATAATCGGAAAAATCTATAAATTGATATTGTTTAGGTAATTTTGACATAAAAACGCTTTTGTAATGAGCATTTTTATTTTTATAGAAGAATAAAACAGCACAATAAATTTTTTACAAAAATAAAATAAATAAAATAAAAAAAGCCTGAAAAATTTAAATTCAGGCTTTTTGATATTTATTTTTTACTACTGTATACTAATTGGAAAAGTAACTTGAACATCTGTACTACCACCTGCATTAGCAGCAGTTCCATCATTTGGTTTTGTTGGTTCGTGTTTTAAAACAATAGTTAAAGATCCAGAGCCTGCAGCACCAGTAGATAAACTAGTTTCAATTCCTACAGGATTTGTACCATCTGTATCTGTTTTTGTAATAGTTAAACCTGCTGTATTCGTGTAGAAAAATTCATGCTCATCACCTTCTGCTCTTACTTCTAAAGTAATATCTTCTGCAGGAGATTCAGTTCTGTTTAATAACTGAATAGAGCCTGTATAAGAAGTATTAGCAGTTAGAGTACCTGAACTAATTGTTGGTGCATTGCCTGTATCACCATCTAAATCTTCCCACTCTAAAACTATAGTATTATTTCCATCAGTTAAAGTATACAGTACTGTTGTTATTAATTCTTCATCACTTCCATGGTCATGATCATCATCATGATCATCTTCACAACTTGTAAATACTAATGTTGAAATAAATAATACTGTTAATAATTTAATTGTTTTCATTTTGTTTAAATTTTAGTAATTAATTTTAATTTTTAAATTCAAATTTCTTCCTAAGTCATCAGCAAAATAACGTAGTCTGTTTAAATTTTCTCTGTAGCTTATATTAAATAGATTGTCTATGTTAAAACCAACTTCCATACTACCTTTTTTAAAAGGATAGAAAACAGCAGAGGAGCTAAAGCCAAAAAGTGTATAACTTGGTGGAGTAGAACTTATATCTACAAAAACCTGTTGCTGCGTTACTGGATTTAAAGTTGTAAAATTATAATCTGGAAATCTATTTTGTTGTAAAACTGTTCTTTGATTTACACCAATTTTTAGTTGATGAAAATCGTTGTTGCTATACACAATACTATTGCTAAAATTAGCAGAAGGCATATGAATTAAAGGGTTTTTATTGGTTAAGTCATCACCTTGTAATAAACTTAAGCTTCCTTTATAATCGAATTGACTTGCTATTTTTTTATTGATATCGATATCAATTCCAAAAATTCTAGCATCTACTTGGTTGTATTCCCAAACAGGAAAAGCACCTCTAATTGTAGTTTGTATTCCTGTTGGAATTAACTGAATAAAACCATCAATTTTTTTATAATATGGACTTATAGAAAAACCAAAATTTTCATTATTTTTTTCTAAAGACATTATAAAATTATTGGCAGTTTCTTTATTTATTGTTAAAAAACCTATCTCAATTCTAGCTGCACTATGATGTAAACCACCACTAAATAATTCAGAAGGATTTGGCATTCTCTGAGCTAAACCATAATTGAATAAAAACGAGTAATCTTCACCAAATCTTTTAGAGTATCCTAAATTGGTAGAGAAATTATTGAATGTAAATTCAGGTCTAGTTAAAAGCTCTAAACCATCTACAATACCTGTATCAAATTCAGGAAATAGCACATCGTAATTCAAGGCTGTCCAATCAGACTCAACATACCATTTTCTAGCTTTTATTCTAGAATAATCATATCGAATTCCAGCACTAAACTCTGAAGTTTCGTTAATGTTAAAATCTAATATAGCATACGTACCAACCTCATATTTGTTATAATCGGGTATTAATGTATTTGCACCTGTATCTACAATAGCATTATTGTTTTGATATCTTACTAAAAACCCAGTATTAATCTTTAAATTATTAAATTTATTGATTTCTAAATTTGGTTGAATACTAGCAGTAAACAACTGTAAATCTATAACAGGCCTGTCTCTTAAATCTCCTCTACGTAAATCAAACTCTTTTCTTCTATTTAGTTGTGCATCTAATTGAACACTAAGTTTACCTAAGTTTTTAAAGCGTTTAAATGCCTCTACTTTAGCTAAATGATGAAATATGTTTTGTCTAGGAAAATTAATATTGTAAGAAAAATCTTCTACAATTCTTGGCTCTCTATTGTTAATAGCCTCTACCAAATCGTTAACATTACCAATGTGAGAAGATCTTAAAATTCCTATTTTATTATTTACAAAACTGTAATAAGCATCAAAACCTTTTTCATAACTGTTGTAACCAACTCTAAATGATGCATTAATATTTTCTAAACCAGTATTTGTTAAATAATAATTTGGTGCTTTAAAATCTCCAAACTTCTTATAGTTGGCTTGTAGTTTTGTATAATACCCAGAATTAAATGTTTTTATAATTTCTGAATTTATATTTCCACCAAAACCATTAGAATTTAATGATGTAGTTGTACTACCAAATAAACTATCTTTTATGGCATATTTTTTAGGTCTAATTAATATTAAACCACCAACTGCATCACTACCATATCTCAAAGAGTTTGCACCTTTTACAACATCGATTCTATCACTAGAATTAATATCAATATTGGGTGCATGTTCATCTCCCCATTCTTGGTCAAACATACGTACATTATTATTTATAATTAATAATCTACTACTGTGTAAACCATGAATCATAGGTTTTACAATTGAGTTTCCAGTATTTAAAGAAGATACACCACTTATTGTATTTAAAGCATCACCCAAAGATTTATCTGTAAATTTGGTAATAACATCTTTTTTAAGTGATTTTTCAATGCTTGTTGCTTCAGTTTTAGTATTTGTTTTTACAACAATTTCTTTAAGTTTTTCTAAGTGATGTTCTAAAGATATTTCTTTATAAGTATCTTTAGTTAAGTTAAAAACTAATCTTTTTGTTTTACAGGCAACATGTTTAATTTCTAATGTTAGCTTACCTTCACATAAATTATTAAGCACAAACTCACCTTCTAAATCAGAAGTAGTGAATTTATTTAAATTAATAACCTGTATAGATGCCCCAACAATAATACTGTTGTCATGAAAATCAGTTATTTTTCCCTTAAAAGTGTAATTGCAATCTTGTGCATTTATATTGTATATAAACGAAAAGAAAGCACAAAAAATAAATAGTTTACGCATATTTGTTTTCTATATTCTAAATAAGTTTTTTAAGCTAGAATATAAAAAGGTGGGCCCCTTAAAGAAAACGATAATTGCTGATGATTTTTTAAGAAATTATAAGGTGTACTATTATTGGTTTTAATAATAGTTATTTGCTGTAAATTATAGCTGTTTGTAGCTAAATATAAAGTGTTTTGTTTTAAGAGGTGTAAGCTACAATCAATATCTTTTTCGTGAACATGATTCTCAATTTTTGAAGCACATACAGCATGTTCATGATTTAAAAAATCATGTAAAGAATTAGCTGCTAATGGTAATAAAAATATTACCATTAATATAATACCTATATGTTTTTGTAACTTATTGATTTTTTAGCTTTTTTTTCTAATTCTTAAATTCAACATTTCTACACCTAAAGAAAATGCGATGGCAAAATACAAATATCCTTTAGGAATTGCTCCTACAGTTTTGTTAAAAAATTCAGTATGCGATAAATGTGCTCCTTCTGTAATTAACATAAAACCGATTAAAATTAAAAAAGACAATGCCAACATTTGTATTGTAGGGTTTCTGTTTACAAATTTGTTAATTGGTTGCGCAAAAATCATCATTATAATAATAGAAACTATAACTGCAATTACCATAATTGTTAAAGCACCATCAACACCATTTGTCATACCAACAGCTGTTAAAATACTATCAAAAGAAAAAACGATATCTATGAGTATTATTTGAATGATAACACTTTTAAATGAAATTACCTTTGGTGTTTTAAGAACTTCTTCTTCATTGGTATTTTCCATTTTTTGACGAATTTCATTTGTACTTTTATACAACAAGAAAATTCCTCCTAAAAATAGAATAATACTTTGCCCAGTTAAACCTGTTTTAAACCAACCTAAATCTACAGAAAAGAAAGGATCTTTTAAAGCAATTAAGTAAGAGATACTAAACAATAACGCAATTCTGGTTATCATTGCTAATGCTAAACCTACTAAAGTGGCCTTTTTAACTTGATGTTCTGGTAATTTATTGGCAGATATAGATATAAAAATAATATTGTCTATACCTAAAACAACTTCTAAGAATGTTAATGTTAAAAGTGAAACCCAAGTTTCTGCTTGTAAAAAAATCTCCATATTATTTTATTTTATAAATGGTACCTTTTTTTGTGTATTTAGAAAAACCAATTTTTACTGTAAAATCGTAAGAATCTTTGTTAATCTTATTGATCTGGATATACATTGGGTCTTTCTGTAAACTATTTTTTGGGTTGATATATTTTAAAGTATAGAAAAAATTATTTTTCCACTCAATAGATAAAGTATCAATGTTATCTCCATATTTACTAATCTGAATACTATCTTTTCTAATGATGGTTTCTTTTACAAAATCATCTCCAGCAGGAATTTCGAAAACTCCTTCTTTAAATCTATCTGAGTTGTCTTCAAACTCAGATTTGCAAGATGATAATATTAAAATTGCGAAAAGAAAATAAAATATATTTTTCATTAGATACCTGTATAATTTGATGGTGTAATAGCTTTTAGTTCAGTTTTAATAGCGTCAGAAACTTCTAAAGTATCAATAAAATTAGCTATCGAATTTTGATTGATTTTTTCATTAGTTCTAGTCAACCCCTTTAAAGCTTCATAAGGGTTTGGATAGGCTTCACGTCTTAAAATAGTTTGTATAGCTTCTGCAACTACAGCCCAATTATTTTCTAAGTCTTGCTCAAACTTTTCTTTGTTTAACAACAATTTATTTAAACCTTTTAAAGTAGAAGTAAATGCAATAATGGTATGTCCAAAAGGTACACCAACATTTCTTAAAACAGTGCTATCTGTTAAGTCTCTTTGTAAACGAGATATAGGTAGTTTAGCAGATAAATGTTCAAAAATAGCATTTGCAATACCTAAGTTTCCTTCAGAGTTTTCAAAATCAATAGGGTTTACTTTATGTGGCATTGCAGAAGAACCAACTTCGCCTTTTTTGATTTTTTGTTTAAAGTAATCCATAGAAACATAGGTCCAGAAATCTCGGTCTAAATCTATGATGATGGTATTTATTCTTTTTATGGTGTCAAATAACGCAGCTAAATGATCATAATGTTCTATTTGTGTAGTAGGAAAAGAATGTTGTAAACCTAACTTTTCTTGTACAAAATTAGTTCCAAATGCTTTCCAATCTGTATTTGGGTATGCTACTTTATGTGCATTAAAGTTACCTGTTGCTCCACCAAATTTTGCAGCACTTGGTATATCATTTAATAAATTAAATTGTTCTTTTAAACGCACTACAAAAACATCTATTTCTTTACCCAATCTTGTTGGTGATGCTGGCTGACCATGTGTTCTAGCCAACATAGAAATGTCTTTCCATTCTACAACTAGCTCTTGTAATTTTTCTAAAACTTCTAAGTAACTTGGTACAAAAACATCATTCATTGCTTCTTTGATAGAAAGCGGAATTGCTGTGTTATTGATGTCTTGAGAAGTTAATCCAAAATGGATAAATTCTTTAAATTTTTGTAATCCTAAAAGATCAAATTTTTCTTTTATAAAGTACTCAACAGCTTTTACATCGTGGTTGGTTACTTTCTCTATATCTTTAATTTTCTGTGCGTCTTCTACAGTAAAATCTGTGTAGATTTTACGTAAATCATTAAATAAGTTTGTATTAAAATCACTTAATTGTGGTAAAGGAATTTCGCACAAAGCAATAAAATATTCAATTTCTACACGAACTCTATATTTTATTAAAGCTTCTTCAGAAAAATAGTTAGAAAGTTTAGCAATTTTATTTCTATAGCGACCATCAATAGGAGAAATGGCATTTAGTTGAGTTAAGTTCATTTTATTGTATTGTTAATTGCAAAAATACTGATTTCAACAGATTTATAAATGAGTTTTTTGATGTTTTTCTATTAATAAAAGAATCTGTTTTCCTCTTGCTTTGGTGCCTTTACTTTCATGAATAATTTTAGAACTTATAAGGTGTTTTAATTCAGGATGAATCCAAGGTTTTTCCAATCCAAATAAATATAAAAAATTCATGGTATACGCTCTAACTGCAATTTTTTGAGGACTTATTAGCCAATCAAAACCTATTTCTATAATTGCTTGAATGTGTTTGTCTGTAAGGTTACTTTTAAACTCGTTCTCTATTTTACTATAATAGGCATTTGCCAAATGCTCACAAATTTTTGCACAAGGTCTTATGGAACTATCATAAGTTAAAAGGTTTAGTCTTTCTGTAAAATAGGTTAAATGCGGAATAATCCAATTGAGTTGATGATGTGTGCAAATCCATTCTAAAACCCAAGCTGCTTTTATAGAAATGGGTTGATCTACTTGAAAAGTAACTTCTAGTAAAGGTTTAAACAATTTTTTATTCTCAAGTACAATATTTGCAAGCCTTTGCCTGTTTTCTTTACCAGCATTCCCTAAGTTTTTAAGTTCTTCTGTAATTTTTAGAATGCTCATTTTAATTAGAAAATTATATATTTACTTTAAATAGAAATTTAATGCTAAAGATAAAAAGACTTGGTTTTGTAATTGTATTTTTCGCTTGCTTTTTTTTTAGTGAAAACTTTTATGGGCAAAAAATAAATCAATTTGATGCCAATAAAAAACGAACTGGAGTTTGGAAAAAATATTACAAAAATAAAAGAATACGTTATCAAGGAGAATTTAAAAATGGAAAGGAAGTAGGTGTTTTTAAATTTTATGATATTTCAGATTCTAAAAACCCTACTATTATTAAAAAGTACAATACAGCTAACGATTCTGTGGCTGTAACTTTCTACTCTTTAAATGGCATAAAACAAAGCAAAGGTTTTTTTATCGATAAAAAACGCGTTGGAAATTGGACATATTATTTTAAAGATGGCAAAACTATGTCTACAGAAACCTATAAAGATGGTAAGTTAAATGGCAAAGTAATTAACTTTTATCCTAATGGAAAAGCAACAGAAATAACCGTTTATGAAAATGGAGAAAGAAATGGTTTGTCTCAAAAGTTTTCAAGTAAAGGGATTTTAATTGAAGAAGTAAATTATAAAAATGATAAAGAAAATGGGCTTGCCAAATACTTTGAGTTGAATGGAAATTTAAAAGAAACAGGCGTTTATAAAGATGGCAAAAGAGTAGGTAAGTGGGAGTATTATTTAGATGGTGAGATTTCTGATAAAAAGGAAATAGAGAAAAAAAACAAATACACGAATAAGAAAAACTAATACTCTAAGTTTTATATAGTAGAGATTAGTACATATTGTTGTTTCGTAGAATACATCAATTTATACAATAGATACATCAATTCTTTCAATTTTCTAATCCTAATCAAAAGCGTAACTTTGCAACCTCAAAAATAAAAAATGAAACGAGTAGTTGTTGGTCTTTCTGGTGGTGTAGATTCTAGTGTAACTGCACATTTATTAAAAGAACAAGGGTATGAGGTTATTGGCCTTTTTATGAAAAATTGGCACGATGATTCTGTTACCATTTCTAACGAATGTCCTTGGTTAGAGGATTCTAATGATGCCATGATTGTTGCAGAAAAATTAGGAATACCTTTTCAAGTTGTAGATTTAAGTGAGCAATATAAAGAGCGTATTGTAGATTATATGTTCGATGAATATTCAAAAGGAAGAACTCCAAATCCTGATGTTTTATGCAACAGAGAAATTAAGTTTGATGTTTTTATGGATATCGCCTTAAAATTAGGAGCAGATTATGTAGCTACTGGGCATTATTGTAGAAAAGGTGAAGAAATTATTGATGGTAAACCTGTGTACAAATTATTAGCAGGTAAAGATAATAATAAAGATCAATCTTATTTTTTATGTCAATTATCTCAAGAGCAATTGTCAAAAGCATTGTTTCCAATAGGTGAATTAACAAAACCAGAAGTTAGAGAAATTGCAAAAGAAGCTGATTTAATTACTGCAGAAAAGAAAGATTCTCAAGGCTTATGTTTTATTGGTAAAGTTCGTTTGCCAGAGTTTTTACAACAAAAACTACAACCTAAAGAAGGTGAGATTGTAACAATTCCAGCCGATTTTTCTGATTATATAAAAGATCATCCAAGTTTTGCTAGTAAAGAAGAAGAGTTAAAATATTTCTCAGCTAAATTTGTTTACAATAAAGCAGATGGAAAAGTAGTAGGTAAACATCAAGGAGCACATTATTTTACCAAAGGTCAACGAAAAGGGCTCAATGTTGGTGGAACAAAAGAGGCGTTGTACGTTATTGAAACTGATGTTGACGAGAACATAATTTATACTGGAGAAGGTAAAAATCATTCAGGATTATATAGAAATGTACTTTTTGTTGCTAATGAAGAGTTACATTGGATTCGTGAAGATTTACAATTAAAATCTGGTGAAAGCATGGAAGTAGAGGCTAGAATTAGATATAGACAACCTTTAGAAAAAGCAACATTGTATCAATTTAAAGAGGGTTTGTATGTTGAGTTTGAAAATAAACAATCAGCCATTCAAGAAGGGCAATTTGTGGCTTGGTATAAAAATGAAGAATTATTGGGCTCTGGAGTTATTGCTTAAATTAAAAAGCATATATGAAAAAGATTTTTACAGTATTTATATTTTTTGTTTTTGTATCTAAGTTTTTATCTCAAAATAAAACTTTAGGTCTTTATTTGAATAAAGATTTTAAGATTACCAAGGTTATGGATAGTGTTTTTTACATTAAAGAATCAAAACAAATCAATGATTCATTATGGGAACATGGAATTTTTAATTTGTCAAATAGACTTCATTCTGTATATAAGTCTAAAGACAGTTTAGGTTTACAAAAGCACGGAAAATATGTAAAATACAATCTTTTAGATTCTATTTCTGAGATTACCAACTATGCAAATGGATTAATGAACGGGTTATCTATAACTTGGTTTGAAAATGGAGAAAAAAATCATCAAGGATATTATAAAAAGGGATACAAAGAAGGCTTATGGAAATACTACTATTTTGAAGGTAATTTAGCAGCAAAAGTATATTATAAAAAAGATTCAATTTCTAGGGCTTTCTATTATAATGAGTTTGGAGAAGAAGAAGACTACATAAGTAATTTTAGTAACAAGTGTAACTGTGAAAAAATTGAATTAAAAACTGTAGGAAAATTATTTCAAAAAATAATGAGAGAAAATCTTAGTGCTTTGTTTAATTATACGCCAAAAGGAAGAGTCTTTTTTGAGTTTTATATCGATACAAAAGGGGAAATAAAAAACTTATCTGTTTTTAGTAAAGGCTCCAAAGAATTTGGTCAACAAATAGAAAAAATTTATAAAGATGTTGCACCTTTAGAACCAGCTATACATTTAAACAGAAAAATAACGCAATCATTTTATTTTCCGATTACATTTTTTAGAAGATGAGAAACAAAATTACAGAATTATTTAAAGTAGAATACCCCATTATTCAAGGAGGAATGATTTGGGTTTCTGGTTATAAACTAGCTTCAGCAGTTTCTAATGCTGGTGGTTTAGGTTTAATTGGTGCAGGTTCTATGTATCCAGAAGTTTTAAGAGAACACATCCAAAAATGCAAAAAAGCAACAGATAAACCATTTGGAGTAAACGTACCTATGTTGTATCCTCAAATAGAGGAAATCATGAATATTATTATTGATGAAGGCGTAAAAATTGTATTTACTTCTGCAGGTAATCCTAAAACTTGGACAGCACATTTAAAAGAAAAAGGTATTACTGTTGTACATGTGGTAAGCTCTGTAAAATTTGCCTTAAAAGCAGAAGCAGCTGGTGTAGATGCTGTGGTTTGTGAAGGTTTTGAGGCTGGTGGTCATAATGGTCGTGAAGAAACTACGACGTTCACATTAATACCTATGGTAAAAGAACAATTAAAAATACCTGTAATTGCAGCAGGAGGAATTGGATCTGGTAGAGGAATGTTAGCAGCTATGGTTTTAGGTGCAGATGGTGTTCAAATAGGGAGTAGGTTTGCTGCTACACAAGAATCGTCTGCTCACATCAATTTTAAAAATACCATTGTTAATGTTAAGGATGGTGATACACATTTAACCTTGAAAGAATTGGCTCCAGTTCGTTTAGTAAAGAATAAATTTTACAATGACGTTCAAGAGTTATATCAGAAAAATCCATCAATAGAAGACATTAAAGAATTGTTAGGAAGAGCTAGAGCTAAAAAAGGAATGTTTGAAGGAGATTTAGAAAATGGAGAGCTAGAAATTGGTCAAATAGCAGGTTTAATTCACGAAATAAAACCAGCAAAAGACGTTCTTTTAAGCATTGTTGAAGAATTTAACACTGTTAAAGCTAGTGTGAGTAGGCTTTAGTAAAATAAATGAAATAAAAATGAAGTTTTTGAACTTTGTATTATAATTGGCACTATCTTTGCACTTTAATAAACGTTGTTAGGAATTAATTTAACAACACATAATTTTTTTATAATGAATAAAGGTACCGTAAAATTTTTCAATGAGTCTAAAGGATTTGGATTTATCACTGAAGAAGGAACAAACAAAGAACATTTTGTACATGTGTCAGGATTAGTTGACGAAATTCGTGAAAACGATGAAGTTGAATTCGACTTACAAGATGGAAGAAAAGGATTAAACGCAGTAAACGTAAGAGTATTATAATATATATTTATTACTAGTTAAATTTTTATCTAAAAGCCTCGCAATTTGCGAGGCTTTTTTTATTTTAGATTTTTATCTAAATATTATGATTGACGGAAGAAAACTAAAGAATATAAAAATAGGATTATTTGTAGAGATTATACAAAAGCCACATCAAAGAACAGGAGAACTTACCAAAGGTGAGGTTGCTAAGATTTTAACAAAGTCTATTCAACATCCTTATGGAATTAAAGTCCAATTAAAATCTGGTTTAGTAGGTAGGGTTCAAAAAGTTATTGAGTAAGTATATTTATTGAACAGGAATTTTAATAGTATATAACTTTCTACTTCTATTATTTAAATGATTTTCTCTTAACCAAGGATTATGCTTTTTAAACTCCTTGTAATTTAAACCATATCCTTTAGCAAATTCAGCAATATTAGAAATTGCAGTATCTACTTTTATTTCAGCAGTTTTTTCTAATTGATACAAATCGTCTTCTTCGTAAACAAATCCATATTTTTTTGGATTAGACAAAATTTCTTTTAAAGCTAAAATTCTAAACACATAACGTTCAGTTTCATTAGGTAATAATGCATCATAATAACTAGTTACTTGTTGTGTTTCTAATCTGCTAGAAACTCCATAATTACCAGCATTATAAGCAGCAGCAGCTAATGTCCAAGAACCAAGTTTTTCTTTTGCCTTTTTTAAATATTCTGCAGCAACTTTTGTAGATTTTTCTATATGATAGCGTTCATCTACATTGCTGTTTATTTCTAGCCCATATTCTTTACCAGTAGCTTTCATAAAATGCCACATACCTGCAGCACCAGCTGTAGAAGTTTCATCTATAAAACCACTTTCTGCTAAAGCCAAGTATTTAAAATCATCTGGTAAACCATATTCTTTTAATAATGGTTCTAGTACAGGAAAGTATTTATTTGCTCTTTTTATGAGTAATAAACCATTAGACTGCCAATACGTATTTACCAAAAGCTCTCTATCCATTCTTTCTTTTACATCTGCAATTTCTAAAGGCACTCTTTCACCAGCTAAATTTAAATTTACAGGCAATTCTAATGCTTTAATTTTATAATTTTTATGAGTATTTGAAATAGATTGAACTTCTTTTTCATTTACACCATTCATAAAAAAAACGGTGATTAACACAATACTTAATATCGATAAAATACGAAATGGTTGTTTCATAATAATTGTGAAATTTTTGTTTAAAAATAACGAATTTAATAAAACTAACTTGTTAAAGTTTCATGAATTATTTTAGAAATTTCTTTAGCTTTTAAAATAATCATAGAATGATTTCCGTTTTCAATTTCTATACAGTTATTGATGTTTTTAAAAGGAAAAATTTCATCTTTAGTACCATGAATATGCGTAATATTAGTTAAAGGTGTTTCTTGATTCCAGTTTATTGCATTATGAATAGACCATTTAATATACATTTTCCCTCTAACAGACAGGTATTTTTTATATAACTTGGCTTTTCTTTCTAAAGATTTTCCGACAAAATATTTAGCATAATCTTCAAAATTTGTAATTATAAATGTTGGAAATAGTTTATAAATTTTACTTTTACTTGCTATTTTAAATCGTTTAGGAAGTTCTTCTTTAGACTTTATACTAGAAATAATAATTATTTTTTTAGTTTCTAAAAACTTACTCATTTCTTGTACAATAACTCCACCAAAAGAAACACCAATTAAAACAGCATTTTTATGTTTAACATCTTCACACATTCTCATTGCATAGTTAGTTATAGACTCCTCTAAAGACAAAGGTTTTTTCCAAGTCAAATAATGCAATTCATAATGATTGTTTGATAAAGTTAAATTTTCAAAAATTTCTGGACCAGCAGCTAATCCAGGCATAAAGTATATATGTGTTTTAGACATGTTTATTTAAAAGTTAGGGTTCTTTTTATTTGGTAACTACTAAGCAACAGTAGTGCCAAATTATATTGCAATTGCACTTTCAACAAAATCGAATCTAACTAAACCATCTTCATCAATATTGGTTAATTCTACAGTATGTAGGGTATTTACTAACTCTGGATTCCAAGGTGTTTTTACCTTCACATAATTTTCTGTAAAACCATGTATGTAGCCTTCTTTATTTTCACTTTCAAAAAGCACAGTTAGCGTATTTCCTATTTGACTTTCATAGAATGCACGTCTTTTTTTTGCAGATAAACCACGCAACATTTTACTACGTTTTGCACGCTTTCTTTTTGGTACAACCCCTTCTAAATGAACAGCTTCTGTATTTGGTCTTTCAGAATACGTAAAAACGTGTAGATAAGAAACATCTAAATCATTTAAGTAATTATAGGTTTCTAAAAATAATTCGTCTGTTTCACCTGGAAAACCTACAATAACATCAACACCAATACAAGCATTGGGCATTACATTTTTAATTTGATGCACTCTGTTTGTATACGTTTTACGTAAATATCTACGTTTCATTTTTTTCAATAACGCATCACTTCCAGATTGCAAAGGAATATGAAAATGAGGTACAAAAGAATCTGATTCTGATACAAAGTTAATCGTTTCGTCTTTTAATAAATTAGGTTCTATTGATGAAATTCGTAAACGATCTATGTCATCAACAGTATCTAACTTCTTAACTAATTCTAAAAAAGTATGTTCGTGCTTTTTGTTCCCAAATTCACCTTTTCCATAATCACCAATATTTACTCCTGTTAAAACAATTTCTTTAATTCCTTTTGAGGCAATTTCTTTAGCATTGTCAATAACATTCTCTAAAGTATCACTCCTAGAAATTCCACGAGCTAAAGGTATTGTACAATAGGTACATTTGTAATCGCAACCATCTTGTACTTTTAGAAAAGCACGAGTTCTATCACCTACAGAATAAGAACCCACATAAAAATCAGCATCTTTTATTTCACAAGAATGTACTTCACCAACATTATTTTTGCTCAAATCGTTTATATAGCTAACGACATTAAATTTTTCTGTAGCTCCTAAAACTAAATCTACACCATCTACAGCAGCTAATTCTTCTGGTTTTAATTGTGCATAACAACCTACTGCAATTAAAAAAGCATTTTCATTTTTTTTCAATGCATTTTTAACAATCGATTTGAATCGTTTATCTGCGTTGTCTGTTACAGAACAGGTATTAATTACATAAATATCTGCTTCTTCAGCAAAATCAACTCGAGTAAAGCCTTCATTTACAAAATTACGAGCAATTGTTGACGTTTCTGAAAAATT
Organism: uncultured Polaribacter sp.; assembly: GCA_964565055.1. Lineage (GTDB taxonomy): Bacteria > Bacteroidota > Bacteroidia > Flavobacteriales > Flavobacteriaceae > Polaribacter. Next base: position 44,910 of record CAZMDC010000006.1, read on the forward strand.
TAATTTACAACCTAACGTGTAAAAAGCGACTTTTTTATCTGCAATCATTCCTGTACATTTAAGGACTGCAAATTTACAATTTTATTGATGATTTTTGAAACCCAAAGATTACTTATTGGATAACTAACTTTTATATTTTTAGTAATTAAAAAGTTATTTACTAGTAATGATAATAAATTATAAAATAATAAATTTAAAATCAAATTATGATTGTTGATACTTTAAAACCTCCTTATTATGCTGTTATTTTTTCAACGATATTAATAGATAATATAGAGGGTTATATAGCCACAGCAAAAAGAATGGAAGAATTAGCTAAACAACAAAAAGGTTTTTTAGGTATAGAATCTGCAAGAAATACAATTGGAATTACAGTTTCTTATTGGCAAACTGAAGCAGATATTATTGCCTGGAAAAATAATATTGAACATAAAGAGGCTAAGTTGTTGGGTAAGAAAAAATGGTATAAACAATACCAACTAAGAATTTGTAAAGTAGAGCGTGAATATGGTTTTACCAATTTACCTTAGCTTGTATTGGATAATGATCTGAATATTTTTCATTAAATGCAGTAAATTTATTAATTATTGCATTTTCATCAGTTAAAATAAAATCTATCCTTAATGGAAACCAATAATTAAATGTTTTTCCAAAACCTTCTCCAGACTCTATAAATGCGTCAGTTTTATTTTGTGTAATTTGGTTGTATACCCAAGAATAGGAGGTGTTATTAAAATCTCCAGCAATAATTTTTTTTCCTTTCCAATTTTTCTCATGAGCTAAAAAAGCTTCTGTTTGATAGGCTTGTTTTTGAAATCCTTCTTTTAATCTTGCCAATAATTTTTCTGAATTCTCTTGTCCAAAATTTTCAGCATTTGTGTTTAATTCTAAAGATTGTAAATGTAAGTTGTAAACTCTAATTGTATCTTTATCTTTTAGAATATCTGCAAAAATTATGTTATTAGATGTATCTGTTAACTCAAGTGAACCTCGATTTATAATTGGATATTTTGAATAAATGGCCAAACCAATATTTGCACTTTTACTTTTTACCTTAATGTATTTGTATGGGTAAGAAAATTGTTGTTTTTCTAAGGTATAAAACTCTTGAAATAATAAAATATCTGGAGATTTATCGATTATAAATTTGTTTATTTTATTAGCTATATTTTCATCATCAATCCATTTCCAATGGTTAAACATTCTTACATTATAACTCATTATTTTAATATCACTATTTAAAGAAGAGTTGTTTTTAGTAAATTTATATAGAGGAGGGCTAACAAACCAGCCAATTGTAAGAATTATTGTTGATAATAAAAATTGTTTTTTAAAATTTAATAACCAATATAGAATGCAAATAATATTGGCTATAATTAATACAGGTACTAGTAAGCTTAAGATTGCAAAACTTACCATAGATTTGGGTGATACAAATGGTAACAAGTACGATAATAGCAAACCTGTTGCTAAAAGAGAATTTATCAAGTAAACTATTTTATTTAAAAAGTTTAACTTTTTCACATTTGTAACTTTAAAATTTACTTATTTTCTACCTTGCTTAAATAAAAACTCCTTTTCTGCTTTAGTTAAAGTATCGTAACCAGATTTGCTAATTTTATCTAGTATTTTGTCTATTTGTTGCTGATTAAAATCTGTTTTCTGAGGAGTAACTTTACTTTTTGATTTAGATTTATAAACTGTTTTTAATGGTTTTTCTTTAGACTTAAATATCGATGAAAATAGATTAGAAAAATCAATTTTCTTATTACTAGCATTATTTACATATAAAAATCCAAAAAGCGCACCTCCTAAGTGAGAAAAATGACCACCAGCATTATTACCAATTAAACCAATAATGTCTAATCCTATCCAAAAAGCTGCTAAATACCAAAGTTTTACAAAACCTATAAAACGTAATTTAATTTCATAATTTGGCATGTATGTAGCAATGCCCATAAATATTGCAGAAATTCCTGCAGAAGCGCCTACCAATAAAGAGTTTGTTCCTTCAAATAAAGGAAAGTAATTTTGACTTAAAATATAAAACAATCCTCCAAAAAATGTACCTAAGAGATAAAAGCTTAACAATTGCTTTTGCGTAAAGTATTCTAAAAACAAATTACCAATATAATAAAGTACAATTAAGTTCATTAGAATATGAAGAAAATCAGCATGCAAAAATCCATAAGAAATTAAAGACCAAGGTTTAGTTAATAAAGAGCTTATTTCATTATCTAAAGAAAACCAATCTACCAGAAAATTAAGTTGAACTTTATACAAACCTTGAATAACGCTAACCAATAATGTAGTAATAAATACAGCAATATTAATGTAGATGAGTTTTTCTACAATATTACCATTATGATATCTGTTTTTTATGTCGTTTATAAAACTCATTAATACATTTTAAATTGATTCTTTTTCCAATAATAAGCAATTAAAAAACCTATAATTGCTCCTCCAATATGAGCAAAATGCGCAATATTACCTACAGAGTATTTTGTCATTCCAAAAAATAAATCACCTAAAATCATAACAGGTATAAAGTACTTTGCAGCAATTGGAACAGGGAAAAAGATTAATGCAAGTTTTGCATCTTTAAAATACAAACCAAAAGCTACTAAAACACCATAAACAGCTCCAGAAGCTCCAACTGCTGGTGTATTATAAAGCGATGTTATTTTGTTGAATTGCTCTTGAGTTATAGCGTTTATAACTCTAGCATCATTTGTAGAGCCTGATTTAAGTATATGTAACACTTCAGAATCATTCAAGCCAGCATTTAGAAACAATTCATAAATACCATTAAACTGATAATAATTTACCAAAGTATAAATTGCAGCTGCTCCTAAACCTGCTGAAAAATAAAAAAATATAAATTTCTTTTTACCCCACATTTGTTCTAAAGGAGTTCCAAAAGCCCACAAGCCATACATGTTAAATAGAATATGAGCAAAACTACCATGCATAAATAAATGCGTTACATATTGCCAAAAACCAAAATGTTCGTTTTTAGGAAAGTGCAAAGCCAACATATTTGTGAAATCTAATTGTAAAAGTTGTGGTGCAACAAATACAATAACATTAATTATAATTAAGTGTTTTATGGCTTCTGTAAGTCTACTCATTTTTAGCTATTAAATAGATTGTCTATTTCGTTTAAAGTTAACGTTTTAAATGTTGGTTTTCCAAAAGGTGAAATACTTGGCTCTTTACAAGAAAACAAATTATCTACTAAATTTTCTTGTTCTTTTTCAGAAAGTTGAGTGCCTGTTTTTATTGATAAAGTTTTTGCAAAAGATTTAGCCATAATATCAAAATGACTAAAACTAGCATCTGGCACTTCTAAATTCATATCATTTAACAGTTCTTCTAAAATAATGGTAATTTTACTTTCAGTAACAGAAACAGGAATACCTTTTATAGTAACACTATCTTTTGTAAATTCATCAAAAGAAAAACCAGCATTTTCTAGTTCTGTTTTTATCGTATAAATCATTTCTACTTCTTGTGATGAAAATGAAATTTTTACAGGAAACAGTAATTGTTGACTGTTTGCTTCTTTTACGGTTATACTTTCTAAAAATTCCTCATACAACACTCGTTGATGTGCTAAAGATTGATGAATTAAAACAACTCCAGATTTTATCAAACTCATCACATATTTACGCTGTATTTGAAACGTTTTCTGAGTTTTTACTTCATTATTTTCAAATAACTCTTCTTGTTTAATGTCAGTTGTTGTATCAACAGTAGTATACAATGATTCCCAACTTTGGTTATTTTGCTCTCTTTTAAATGGAAAATTGATTTCTTTTTGTTTTTCTTCCTTAAAAGGATTAAAATCTGGATCTACAGTAATTTTGGGTGTAGACCCTTTTACGTTATTTTTATTTAAATGATAAGCTGTGTCTAAGTTTGAATCTCTATTAAAATCCAACACTGGAGCAACACTATATTGCCCTAAACTATGTTTAACAGTTGCTCTAAGCATGGCATACAATGCCTTTTCATTATCGAATTTTATTTCTGTTTTAGTAGGATGTATGTTGATATCAATAGTATTTGCAGGTACTTTTAAGTATAGAAAGTAGGATGGATGTGAACCTTGTTCAATTAGTCCATCAAAAGCATTTACAACTGCATGATTTAAATACGAACTTTTTATAAAACGATCATTTACAAAAAAGAATTGTTCTCCTCTTTTTCTTTTAGAAAACTCAGGTTTTGCAACAAAACCTTCAATATTTAAAATATCTGTTTGCTCATTAATTGGCACTAACTTTTCGTTCATTTTACCACCAAAAACAGCTACAATTCGCTGTCTTAAATTCCCTCCTTTTAAATGATAAACCTCATTGTTATTATGATGCATTAAAAATGCAATATTTGGATGTGCCAAAGCAACTCTTTGAAACTCATCAATAATATGTCTGGTTTCAACAGTATCAGATTTTAAAAAGTTTCTACGAGCAGGAATATTATAAAATAAGTTTTTAACGGCTATACTAGCACCTTTTCCTGTAGAAATAAAGTCTTGAGAAATAACTTTACTTCCTTCAATTTTTAAACAAGTGCCTAATTCTTCGTTTTCTTGTTTGGTTTTTAATTCCACATGCGCAATTGCAGCAATAGAAGCTAAGGCTTCTCCTCTAAAACCTTTAGTACATAAATTAAATAGATCTTCAGCTTTTTGAATTTTAGAAGTTGCATGTCTTTCAAAACACATTCTAGCGTCTGTAGCACTCATTCCTTTACCATCATCAATTACTTGAATTAAAGTTTTACCTGCATCTTTTAATAAAAGCTTTATACTTGTAGCACCTGCATCTATAGCATTTTCTAATAATTCTTTAACTACAGAAGCTGGTCTTTGCACGACTTCTCCTGCAGCTATCTGATTAGCTACATGATCTGGTAAAAGTTGAATGATGTCTGACATTATTTGGTAAAAAATATAGAAAGGTCAAAATCTATGATATACAAAAAGAGAAAAACTAAAATTAAGGCGATATATATAATGGTTTTATTTGTGCCTTTATCAGAATTTTTAAATTCGTTTATGGCATTAGAAAATTTAGATTTTAACCCTTTATTTTTACCTGTTGTAGTTCTAAATTTATCCAATTTATGCTCAATTTTATAAGGGCTTCCTTCTCCTTTATAATAACGAGGTTGGTAATCAAATTTTTTATTTGTTCTTTTTAAAAATCCCATAGTTTTAGAAAATAATTGGTAAAAACGTAACTTGTAAACGTCAATTATTATACCAATTTTAACGTATTCAAATTTAATTAATTAAAAGGAATACATCAAAGAAAGCTGTTAAAAGTATTCTTAAAAGTAATGAATTGTAGTTTTTTTAAAAACCAATATTCTCAGAAGTTCTATCTGCATTTTTAATTGCTGCCATTTTTATAGCTGCAACAGCACATTCAATACCCTTGTTACCTAATTTACCTCCAGATCTATCTAAAGATTGTTGTTTGGTATTGTCTGTAAGTACACAGAAAATTACTGGCACATCATATTTTACATTTAAATCTATAATTCCTTGGGTAACTCCTTCACACACAAAATCAAAGTGTTTGGTTTCTCCTTGAATTACATTTCCAATGGCAATAATTGCATCAACTTTTTGAGTTTGTATCATCTTTTTACAACCGTACACTAATTCAAAACTTCCAGGAACATCCCAAGAAACAACGTTTTGACTTAGTGTGCCACAATCTAAAAGTGTTTCAATTGCACCTTTTTTTAAGTTTTGTGTAATTTCAGGATTCCATTCTGAAACAACAATCCCAAATCGAAAAGGTTTCGCATTTGGGATTGTTGCTTTATCATAATAAGATAAATTGGTTGTAGCCATATATTTTAATTTTTAGATATTAGATTTAGTTTATAAATTAAAAACTAAAACTATAATCTATTTTTGAGCATATTTTGCTGCATTGATAAATTTTTCAATATCTCTTCCTTGTTCAGAAGTTGGATATTTTTCTTTTATCTCTGTAAACATTGCAGTTGCTTTATCATAATCTTTTAACAACATTGCAGTTTGACCTCCTTTATATAAGAATAATGGAGTTGTAAATTCGTTACCTTTAACATTTGCTGCTTTTTCATAGTATTCTAAAGCATCTTTTTGTTGATCTATGTCAGAAAATGCATCTCCAATAGCTCCTAATGAAACAGCATTCAACATTGCATTATCAGAATTGAATTTATTTAAATATTCAATTGCTTTTTCGTAGTCTTTCATCTGTAAATATGAAACACCTGCATAATAATTAGCTAAGTTTCCAGCATCTGTATTGCTATATGCATCAGCAATATCTAAGAAACCATATTTACCTTCTGCACCTTCTAAACCTAAATTTAATAAAGAGTCAATACCAGAGCTAGCAGTTGCAGCTTCATCAAAATATTTTCTTGGAAAAGCTAATTCGTTAGACGCTTCTACTTCGTTTGGTTCTACTATATATTTATTGTACCCTAAGAAAACTAAGAAAACAACTACAATAGCTATTAAACCACCAAATAAGAGTTTGCTGTTTTTTTCTATCCATTGTTCAGATTTAGATGCAGTTTCATCTAAAGTATTAAATACCTCAGCAGTTGTGCTTTCCATTTCTTCTACTTGCTGTTCAGCTTTTTTACCTTCTGGTTTGTATTTTTTCTTGTATGTTGCCATATTTCCTTAAAAATTAGTGGCGACAAAAATAGTTTTTTTAATTGGATTTTAAAAGCGGTTATTTCGTAAAATTTTCAATAATTTGCAATCAGTTTTGAACCACATTTTTTATCCATGTATTTACAACAACTTTCTTTAGTAAACTTTAAAAATATTTCTAGTCAATCTTTTGATTTTCAGGAGAAAATAAATTGTTTTGTTGGTAACAATGGAATTGGAAAAACTAATGTTTTAGATGCCATTTATTATCTTTCTTTTACAAAGAGTTACTTTAATGCAGTAGCAATTCAGAATATTAAACATAATGAGTCCTTTTTTATGATAGAAGGAAACTACATGTTAAATGATAGGAATGAGAAAATAATATGTAGTTTAAAAAAAGGACAAAAGAAAATTTTAAAAAGAAACGATAAAGCTTATGATAAGTTTTCTGATCATATAGGACAATTTCCTTTAGTAATTATTTCTCCTGCAGATAGAGATTTGGTTACAGAAGGTAGTGATGGAAGAAGAAAATTTATAGATGGTGTAATATCGCAACAAAATAAAGCTTATTTAAGAGATTTAATGGCTTACAATAAAGTGTTAACTCAGAGAAATGCTTTATTGAAATATTTTGCGGCTAATCGTGTTTTCGATGCTTCAAACTTAGAAATTTATAATGAACAGCTAGCCTCTTATGGAAGTAGAATTTACGAAATTAGAAAGGCTTTTTTAGAGAAATTTATCCCTATTTTTAACGAAAAATATCAAATAATTTCTGGTGATAAAGAACAGGTAAATTTAATTTATAAAAGTCAATTAAACGATTTTTCTATGACTGCTTTGTTAAACAAAGCCTTAGAAAAAGATAAGATTCTGCAATACTCAACTGCAGGTATTCATAAAGATGATTTAAGTTTTGAGATTGGTAATTATCCTATCAAAAAATTTGGTTCTCAAGGTCAGCAAAAATCATTTTTAATTGCGTTAAAGTTTGCGCAATTTGAGTTTATAAAACAAAAAGCACAAATTACTCCCATATTATTATTAGATGATATTTTTGATAAGCTAGATGAAAGTCGAGTTTCGCAAATCATTGATTTGGTTAACAATGATGATTTTGGGCAAATTTTTATTACTGATACCCATGCAGAAAGAACAGAAAACATCTTAAAACAAGGAAATAAAGCGTATCAAATTTTTAAGCTTTAGGTTAATGAAAGAAGTTCAAAATTTAAGGGAGAAATTTGACCATATATTAAATACAAAATCTAAAAGTATAGAAGATGTTTTATACCACTTACATCAATTTTTCTTTAAGTTTAAAAAATCTAAAATATTATATAGGTATAGAGATTTCGATGATAAAAATTATAATTTAGATTCTATTAAAAATGAAAAAATGTATTTTTCTCAACCTAATAAATTTAACGACCCTCATGATTCTTTGGTTTTTATAGATTCAGAAAAAGTTGATTTAAAATTAGGTAAACATAAGAAACGTATTATTTCTGAAGAAGATTTTGTAAATCATAAAAAACAAATTGTTGATATTGCATGTTTATGTGAAGAATTTGATTCAACATTAATGTGGGCTCATTATGCAAAAAATCATTCTGGTTTTGTTTTAGAGTATGATTTAAGTGTTTTAGAAAATAATTCCAGTATGATGATTTGCCCAGTAATATATTCAGATCATCGTTTTGATTCAACTGAGTTTTATATTAATTTTATTAAAGAATTGATAAAAGAAAAATGTTTTGAAAAATATAAAATTTCTTACAAAACATCTGAAAAGCTTGATCTTTTAAGTATTATTCAACCATTCGTCTATAAATCAATTAATTGGATATACGAAAATGAATGGAGAATTATTATGAATCATAAAAATGATAAAGGTCAACCTTTTTTTTTAGATATTAAACCTACTGCAATATATATGGGGGATAAAATTGCTAAAAATAATAAAGAAGAATTAATTAAAATTTCTAATGAAAAGAATATAAATATTTATCAAATGTTTGTAGATTATTCTTCATTTGAATATAAATTGGATCATAAAATAATAAGAAAAAAATAATGGCAAAAAGAGAAAACGATTCTTTTTCAATAGAAGATTTAATGCAAACTTTTATCAAAGAAAACAATTTGAGTAAAGGCATGCAAAAAATTAAGGTTGAAGAAACTTGGATTAAAATGATGGGGCCAGGAATTGCAACACATACCAATAGTGTAAAATTGCAGAACAAGACCTTAATTATTCAGTTGAATTCTTCTGTGTTAAGAGAAGAATTAAGTTATGGTAAAGATAAAATTATAAAGATGATGAACGAAGAATTGGGTGATACTGTAATCTCTAAATTAATGCTTGTCTAAACATTACAATTTTTCCAATAAAAAAAAGCTTCACAATTTGTGAAGCTTTTTTTTAGTAATATTAATAGTGTTCTTGTTCTATTTAGCTGGTAAAACTTTACCAACACATTCTCCAAAACCAATACGTACTTTATCGTTTTTACAATGTGCTCTCATAATTACAGTATCATTATCATTGATAAATTTACGAGTAGTACCGTCTTTTAATTTTATAGGATTTTGTCCTTTCCATGTTAACTCTAGCATAGAACCATAACTGTCTTTAGTTGGTCCAGATATTGTTCCAGAACCCATCATATCTCCAGCTTCAACAGGGCAACCATTTACAGTGTGGTGTGCCAATTGCTGAGCCATTGTCCAATACATGTATTTAAAATTAGATTTCGCTACAACAGTTTCTTCGCCATTTTCTGGCTTAATACCTACTTGTAAATTAATATCGTAACTACCTTTTCCTTCTTGTTTTAAATAAGGTAAAGGTTCTTGTACTTGTTTTGGATTTTCTGTTCTAAAAGGCTCTAAAGCATCTAAAGTTACTATCCAAGGTGATATTGTTGATGCAAAACTTTTACC
>CAZMDC010000006.1:54547-105564 GCA_964565055.1 uncultured Polaribacter sp.
TTTTACCTAAGAAAGGTCCTAATGGTACGTATTCCCAAGCTTGAATGTCTCTAGCAGACCAATCGTTAAATTGTACCAAACCAAAAATGTATTCTTCGGTTTCTTCTATAGGAATTCTTTCTCCTAAAACATTTGCATCTGTGGTAATAAACGCCATTTCCAATTCAAAATCTAATAATTTTGACGGCCCAAAACCAGGAGTATTACTTCCTTCAGCAGGTTTGGTTTGTCCATAAGGTCTTCTAATTGGTGTTCCAGAAGGAATAATAGAAGAACTTCTTCCATGATAACCAATAGGAATATGCAACCAGTTTGGCAATAACGCATTTTCTGGATCTCTAAATAAAGAACCAACATTAGTTGCATGTTCTTTACTTGCATAAAAGTCTGTATAATCACCAACTGCAACAGGTAGCAACATTTCTACTTCATCCATTCTAAAGATAATCTTGTCTTTATGGTCTGCATTATCTCTTAAACTACCATTGGTAACATCAAAAACTTCTGCAATTCTATTTCTAACTAACCTCCATGTTTTACGACCATCTGCAATAAAATCATTTAAATTGTCTTGCAAAAACATATCATCTGTTAATGGAATACCATCAAAATAACCCAATTGATGAAAAGCGCCTAAATCTATAGCAAAATCACCAATTCTACTTCCTATTGTAATAATATCATCTCTTGTTATAAAAACTCCAAAAGGAATATTTTGTATTGGGAAATCTGAATTTTCTTTTACTTTTAACCAAGACTTTCTTTTTGGATTATTTGCTGTTATAATCATTTTTCTATTTTTATTTCTTCAAACCTACATAATTTTTTGTCATTTTAAAACAAATATTTCATGAAAAATTCAATTTTAAGATTACTTTAATCTATTAAGAATAATTATTAATAACTTGTTAAAAACATCATTAAAATACCTTCTTTTAGAATGCGATTTTAAGTATTTTTGGTCTTTTAATAAATACATGTAAAATGCAAATAGACAATCAAATTTTTGATCTTATTCAGGAAGAAAAAGAAAGACAGTTAAATGGTTTGGAGTTAATTGCTTCAGAAAATTTTGTTAGTGACCAAGTAATGTTGGCACAAGGTTCTGTTTTAACCAATAAATATGCAGAAGGATATCCTGGAAAAAGATATTATGGAGGTTGTGAAATTGTTGATATTGTAGAGCAAATTGCTATAGATAGAGCTAAAGAATTGTTTGGTGCAGAATATGTGAATGTTCAGCCACATTCTGGTTCGCAAGCCAATACTGCAGTTTTTGCTGCTTGTTTAAAACCTGGTGATAAAATTTTAGGTTTCGATTTATCTCATGGAGGGCATTTAACTCATGGATCGCCTGTAAACTTTTCTGGTAAATTGTACGAAACTTCATTTTATGGAGTAGAAAAAGAAACAGGAGTTTTAAATTATGATAAAATTCAAGAAACAGCTACAAAAGAATTACCAAATTTAATTATTGCTGGTGCTTCTGCATATTCTAGAGATATCGATTTTGAACGTTTTAGAGAAATAGCAGATTCTGTTGGAGCAATTTTAATGGCAGATATTTCTCATCCTGCAGGTTTAATTGCAAAAGGTATTTTAAATGATCCAATTCCTCATTGTCATATTGTAACGTCTACAACTCATAAAACTTTAAGAGGTCCAAGAGGAGGAATTATTATGATTGGTAAAGATTTTGAAAATCCTTTTGGAGAAACTTTAAAATCTGGAAAACCAAAAATGATGTCTACTTTATTAAACTCAGCTGTATTTCCTGGAAATCAAGGAGGACCTTTAGAGCACGTTATTGCAGCAAAAGCAGTTGCTTTTGGTGAAGCTTTAACAGATGAGTTTTTAGAATATCAAATACAAGTTAAAGAAAATGCAGCTGCAATGGCTGCTGAATTTGTTGCTAAAGGATATGATTTAATTTCTGGAGGAACAGATAACCATTGTATGTTGATTGATTTAAGAAACAAAAATATTTCTGGAAAAGATGCAGAAATTGCTTTAGGTAAAGCAGATATTACTGTAAATAAAAATATGGTTCCTTTTGATGATAAGAGTCCGTTTGTAACATCTGGAATTAGAATTGGAACACCTGCAATTACAACTCGAGGTTTAAAAGTTGATGATATGAAAGCTGTTGTTGATTTTATTGATGAAGCAATACAAAATGCAGCTAATGATGATGCACTTCATGAAATTGGAGATAGAGTTGCAGATATGATGAGTTCTAGAAGACTTTTTGTAATGTAATTTTAGTATCAAAAAAAAACAATAAAGTAAAGCATCAAGTTACCTTCTTGATGCTTTTTTTATATCTTTCAACCAGAAAATTTTTAATATGGATACTTATTTTATAGCAACAGTTTTAATATTTTTATCAGCTATTTTTGGCTATTTAAATGTTAAATTTTTAAAATTGCCTAATACCATAGGTTTAATGATTATTACCATCATTTTTACTTTGGGTGTTTTATTGTTAAGTTATTTTGATCCTACCTTATTAAATTTAGAAAAGTCAATAATTTCTAGTATCGATTTTAAATCGGTTTTACTAGACGAAATGTTGAGTTTCTTACTGTTTGCAGGAGCTTTGCACACTAATTTTGAGCAGCTTAAAATTCAAAGATGGCCAATTTTATTATTTTCTACTTTAGGAGTGTTAACATCAACTTTTTTAGTTGGAGGAGCAATGTTTTTCATTTTACAAGCGCTACAATTTAATATTAGTTTTATCTATTGTTTACTTTTTGGGGCATTAATTTCTCCAACAGATCCTATTGCTGTTTTAGGAATTTTGAAAAAAGCAGGAGTTCCTAAAAAGCTAGAAACTAAAATAGTAGGTGAATCATTATTTAATGATGGAGTAGGAGTTGTTATTTTCTTAACTATTTTTCAGGTAGCAAATTCAGGAGGAGTAGAGAACACTTCTTTTACAGATGTTATGCAATTATTTGGGCAAGAAGTAATTGGTGGTATAGCTTTAGGTGCTTTATTAGGTTGGATTTCTTATCGCTTAATAAAATCTATAGATGATTACGATATAGAAGTGATTATTACGCTAGCAGCAGTTATGGGTGGTACTGTAATAGCACACAAGTTGCATTTATCTGCACCTTTAGCCATGGTTACAGCTGGTTTAATTGTAGGTAATGACACTGTTAGAGCAAATTCTATGTCTAAAATTACAGAACGATATGTAGATAAGTTTTGGGAATTGTTAGATATTCTTTTAAATGCAGTACTTTTTGTTTTAATTGGAATGGAAATGTTAGTCTTGGTTTTCGAAGGTAAGTATATTCTAGCTGGTCTTATTGCAATACCTATTGTTTTAGCTTGTAGATATATTTCTTTATTCTTGCCTATAAATCTATTTGACAAAAAACTAGATTTTGTGCCGAAAACAAACTTAATAATGACTTGGGGTGGTTTAAGAGGTGGAATTTCTATAGCCTTAGCTTTAGGTTTAACAGCAGATATGCATAGAGATTTATTTTTAGTTATTACCTACATAGTTGTTGTGTTTTCTATAATTTTTCAAGGTTTAACAGTAGGTAAATTGGTAAATAAATATAAGAAAGTGGTATAAAAAAAGGATCAAATATTATTTTGATCCTTTATACATTTCTCTAGAATTACCAGTTTTTAATTGCTTCAGCAATTTCATCTTTGGTTTTTCCGTATTTTTCTTGAATTTCTCCAATTAAACTTTCTTTTTCTCCTTGAGCTTCAACAGATTTATCATTGGTGATTTTTCCGTATTTCTCTTTAAATTCACCTTTAATTTGTTTCCACTGTCCTTCGTTTGTGTCTTTATTCATGTTTTGTTTTTTTTAAATTATTATGATACAAATATTGAGATTGTATCTTTCTCTTATTTTTTATTTTCTGAGTTTTGGATGTTATCTGCAACTCTTTTTTTAGAATTATCTGTAGCACTTTGTACTTGATTTTCTAATTTTTCTTTGTCCAAGCCATCTAATCTATCTTTGCTACTGTCTTTATCTTTGTAGCCTTCTTTTACTGTACCTTTTAAAGGGTGTAAATTATCTTTGTGTTTATCATTACTCATATAGTTCTTTTTTTACATCAATTTATTTAAAAGTTTTCTTTGCAAAGAATCAAATTCTTCTTGGACTTCTTTAACGTCTTTTAAATCTTTACCAATTAAAATTTCTTTATCTTTTTTACCTTTTTCTCCTTTTAAAATTTTAGTTTCTTCTGTTTGTAGTGTTTGTTCGCCAGCTACATTTTTATCAATTCCTTCAGTTTCTACATCTTTTTTGTATAAGTCTTTAGAATTTTTTTTATCAATGTGTGCTTTTTCCCCCTTATTCATAATTGTTGATTTTTATGTTTAATCAAAATTAAATGAATTAAGAGGGTATATTTTGTGTTATCAATATAAAAATTGACTCAAAAGAAATTTAGTGATCTAGTTCTGCTCTTTTGATAATATTTTCTGGAAGTGATTTTTTGGCTTTTGCTCCCATTTTCTTGAGCTTCTCAACACTTTTTATAAGATTTCCTCTACCATCAAACAATTTGTTCATAGCATTAGAATATTCTTTTTTGCTATCATCAATACGTTTTCCAATATTTATTAAATCAGTTAAAAAACCTTGGAATTTATCGTACAAAGCACCTGCTTGTCTAGCAATTTCTAAAGCATTTCTTTGCTGTTTTTCGTTGTTCCACATAGAATCTATGGTACGTAAAGTTGCCAATAATGTAGATGGTGTAACAATAACGATGTTTTTCTCGAAAGCTTTGTTATACAGATGATTATCAGCATTTAAAGCTACAGCAAAAGCTGGCTCAATAGGAATGAAAAGCAATACAAAATCTGGAGATTCTATTTGATATAAATCTTCGTACTTTTTTTCTGATAATTGCTCAATATGCTTTTTTAAAGAAATAAGATGTTCTTTTAAATAACTCTCTTTTGTTTTCTCATCATCTTCATTTATAAAACGTTCGTAAGCCACTAAAGATACTTTAGAGTCTACAATCATTTTTTTGTTATCAGGTAAGTGTATTACAACATCAGGTAGTACTCTTTTTCCTTCTTCTGTAGTAAAGCTTTGCTGTACAAAATACTCCCTATCTTTCTCTAAACCAGACTTTTCTAAGACTCTTTCAAGAACTAATTCTCCCCAATTTCCTTGCATTTTAGAATCACCTTTTAATGCTTTCGTTAAATTTAAGGTGTCCTTGCTCATCTGCTGATTCAACTCTTTTAAACCTAAAATTTGCTGACGTAAAGCAGCATGATAATCGATACTTTCTTTATGAGTTTGATCTACTTTATCTTCGAAAACTTTGATTTTTTCTTGAAGAGGATTTAAGATTATTTTTAAATTTTCTTTGTTTTGTAAGGTAAATTTATTCGATTTTTCTTCTAAAATTTTATTAGCTAGCACTTCAAAATCGTTTGTAAATTTCTTTTGTAAGTTTTCAACTTCGTTTTTATGTTCTTCTAACTTTTGTTGTAAGTTTTTTATTTCTGAATCTTGACGCGTATTTAATCGCAATAAATCTTCTTTTTCTTGTTGGGTACTTTTAATTTCTTTTTGAAGTTCTATGTAATTGTTTTCCACCATATCTTTAGATTGGTGCAATAAATTTACACGCTCTTCTAAAGTAGATTTCTCTTTTTCTACATTGGTTTTTTCTTTTTCGAAGTTTAATTTAGATAAGATTTTTCCGATATAAAAACCTATTAAACTAAAAATCAATGCAATTAAAAAGTAAGTAATCAAATCTGTCATCTTTTCAAATTAAGTCCTTAAATTTATCACTTTTAAAAGAGACAATGAAAGGATTTGCAAGATTTATCTTATTTAAAATTTTGGGTTGGAAGCTTGATGGTGATTTTCCAAAATCACCCAAAAAATATGTTGTTATTGCTGCTCCACATACAAGTTGGGTAGATTTTCCTATTGCAATTTTAGCAAGAATGAGTTCTGGAATTATGATTAACTTTATTGGTAAAGCATCACTTTTTAAAGGACCTTTTGGTTTTTTATTTAGAGCTTTAGGGGGCACACCTGTAGACAGAAGTAAAAGTAATAATTTGGTAGATGCAATTATTGATATGTTTAACTCAAAAGATAGTTTTAAGTTGGGTTTATCTCCAGAAGGAACCCGTAAAAAAGTTTCTCAGTGGAAAACAGGTTTCTATTACATTGCTAAAGGCGCAAATGTGCCTATTGTTATGGCAACTTTAGATTTTGAAAATAAAACGATAAAAATTTCTGAACCTTACTATCCTACAGAAAACAAAGAAAAAGATTTTGACCTTTTTAGGGCTTTTTACCATAATGTAAAGGGGAAAAACCCTGAGTTATCTTAATCAATTCTTTTTTGTTATAAAAATTAATTAAAATTGTACTAGTCTTCATTTAATATATAAAATGTAGGGGTTTTATATTGCAAAAAAGACAAAATATAGTATTCTATTGTTGCCAAGAGTCTTCAATTTATTTTGAAGGCTCTTTTTTATTATTGATATTTTACAGCTACTTTTTGTGCTATACCCACAATTACTTCTGTTGCTTTTACCATAGATTCAACTGGTACATATTCAAAACGACCATGAAAATTATGACCTCCTGCAAATATATTTGGGCAAGGTAGGCCTTTGTAAGAAAGCTGAGAGCCATCTGTACCACCTCTAATTGGTTTTATCAAAGGTTGTATGCCAATATCATTCATCACTTCTTCTACAATATCAACAATATGCATAACAGGTGTTATCTTTTCTTTCATGTTAAAATATTGATTTTCAATGGTAACATGAATTAGTTCTTGACCTAATTTGGCATTCATATCAAAAGCAATTTTTTGCATTAGGTATTTTCTTTTTTCAAAAAGATCTAAGTTATGATCACGGATAATGTATTCTAAAACAGTTTCTTCAACAGAACCTTTTGAATCGTGCAAATGAAAAAAACCTTCATAACCTGCTGTTTTTTCGGGTATTTCATCTGCAGGTAATGCAGCTATATAATCATTAGCAATTAATAAAGAGTTAATCATTTTCCCTTTTGCATAACCAGGATGAACAATTTTACCTTTTATAGTTACTTTGGCACTTGCAGCGTTAAAGTTTTCGTATTCTAACTCACCAATTTGACTTCCATCTATTGTGTAAGCCCAAGTTGCCCCAAATTTTTCAACATCAAATAAATGTGCTCCTTTACCAACTTCTTCATCAGGTGTAAAGCATATTCTTATTTTTCCATGCTTAATTTCTGGATGTTTTACTAAATACTCCATTGCTGAAACAATTTCGGTAATACCTGCTTTATCATCTGCACCTAAAAGTGTTGTTCCATCTGTTGTAATTATGGTTTGTCCTTTATATTGTAATAAATCATCAAAATAATCTGGAGATAAAATGATGTTTTCTTTTTCGTTTAAAATGATGTCATTTCCTTGATAATTTTCTACAATTTGAGGTTTTACATTAGAACCTGTAAAATCTGGGCTCGTATCAATATGCGATATAAAACCAATTGTAGGAACCTCATAATTTAAATTACTAGGTAATGTTGCCATCAAATAACAATTCTCATCTAACTCCACCTCTTGTAAACCAATTTCTTTGAGCTCTTTTTCGAGTAGTTTTGCCAAATCCCATTGTTTTTCTGTACTAGGAAAAGCTGGGTTATTAGGATCAGATTCTGTATCAATAGTTACATATTTTATAAAACGATTTGTTATGTGTTTTTTATCGATCATTATTATTGGTTTAGTTTGATGTTTTCTAGAATAGAGAGTGCACTACAAAGTCTCTGATTTATAAGAGAATCTCCATAAACTTCTGCTTTTGCAACTATAAATTGCTTTGTATTTAGTTTAATAAAGGTATTACAAATTTGATAATTAAATTTACCTTTCTTTCCTTTAAATAACATGTATAATGCAGGTTTTTCTGCAACTGTAAATGTTTTAGACTTTATTTTGATGAGTTTGTTCAATAAGTATTCTTGCTCTTGTTTTAATTTAAAAGCTTCATTAAATTGAATACTATTTTCTACTAAAGTTACATCTAACATAACAGTTTTTGAAAGTTGTTTTGTAGTGTCTGCTGTAAATATTGAAGACTGTATTGCATCTTTATATAAATTGATTTCCCAATTACTAGGAATTTGCAAAGAAAAGTACTCTGTTGCATCTTCAACAGTAATCAATTTTTTAAAAGTTATGGTTTCGCAATCAAAATCATTTTGAATAGTTGACTTTTTTTCACAAGAAATACACAAAACAACACCTAAAATAAATACTAGAAATTTCATTTATTTTAAAGTGATTTTTGCAAGTTTTTCATTTCCACTTAGCCAAGCTGTATTTTTATCTACAAAATGAATTGCATAAAAGCCTTTTTCAGAAACTTGTGTCCAAGTATTTCCAGCATCACTAGAAAAAGAAATTCCTGTTTTACTTACTGCAAAAACTTCTTTTCCATTTGTATTGGGTACATATTGTATACCACTTTTATAGTTTGGGTTTTTACCATCAGCAACTAATGTCCAGGTTTTGCCTCCATCTTTAGTAATTGCTTTATTGGCTTTGTTTTCTAGGGGTTTTGAGTAATTTCCACCAATTATAATTCCGTTATTTTTGTCATAGAAATCCATGGCATAAATTCCTTGAGGCCCATTGCCTTGTGTAATAGGTGTATTGAAAATTTGCCAAGATTGTCCAAAATCATTAGATTTTAGAATACGAGCTTTTGTGCCTCCAGAAGCTATCCAAACTGTGCTGCCAATAGTTTTTATATTGGTGTTGCTTGCAGCAAAAAAAGCTTCGCCTTCTGGAAAATCTGGTAAAAACTCACAAGAAAGTTTTTTCCAGGTAGTTCCACCATCATCAGTTAAAATTATTGAAGCACACTTTTCTGTAGGATCTCCAACTGCAATTCCATGTTTACCATCTTCAAAAAATTGAATGGCATCATAAAATGCTTTTTCATGATTTTCTGTATAAACTAAAGTTGGCTTTCCATCAGTAATTTTATACAATAAAGCTGGGTTTTCTATTGATAAAACAAAATAGTTTGTACCATTAAAAGCTAAACTTCTAAAGTTTGGTACTATAGAATCTTTATAAACAATCTTTTGTATTGTTGAGTTTGGTTTGCTTTCATCCAAAAAATAACCTTGCATTCCATTAGAACCTGCAAAGTATACACTGTTTTTATCAATAGCATGAATTGCTCTAATGCTTGTGCCTTTTACATCAAACTCTTGTATAGTTAGGTTTTCTATTGTTCTTGGAGTGTGTTTTTGCTTGCAAGAAAAAACAGAAATAAATACAATTAGAAGTAGTACTATTCTTTTCATTTTTGATATTTTTATAGGAATAAAAATAAACAAATCATTTTTAGTTGATGAAAAAAGCTTTGGTAATTTCTGGAGGAGGAAGCAAAGGTGCTTTTGCAGGAGGTGTAGCACAATATTTAATGAAAAAAGAGAATCGAAATTACGATTTATTTTTAGGAACTTCTACAGGAAGCTTAATGGTTTCTCACTTAGCATTAGGTAAATTAGATGAATTAAAAGAATTGTATACCAATGTAAATCAGTCTACCATTTTTAGTAATAACCCTTTTAAAATAAAAAAAGTTGCAGGTGAAAAGGTTGTAAGTATTAAACATTTTAATGTGTTATTTAATTTTTTAAGAGGAAGAAAAACTTTTGGAGAAAGTAAAAACTTAAGACGCTTAATTAAAAAGAAAATTACAAAAGAAATGTTTGCTGAAATTAAAAAAAGCAACAAAGAAGTTGTGGTTACAGTTTCTAATTTAACAGCCAATCAAATTGAATATAAATCTAGTAATGATTGTACTTACGAAGATTTTGCAGATTGGATTTGGGGCTCTTGTAATTATGTACCTTTTATGAGTTTGTTAGAAAAAAACTATTGTCAGTATGCAGATGGTGGTTTTGGTTCTTTAGTACCAATTAGAGAGGCAATTTTAAGAGGTGCAACAGAGATTGATGCTATTATTTTAGAAACAGAAGTTAGCCAGTTTAATAGGTTACATTCTAAAAACCCGTTTACCTTGTTGTTTGATGTATTTAACTTTATGTTAACTCATGTAGAAAGGCATAATATTACCATAGGAAAATTATCTGCAAGCAATAAAAATGTGAAGTTAAATTTATATTATACACCTACAGTTTTAACTACAAATTCTTTAGTTTTTGATGAAGTATTAATGCGTAAATGGTGGAAATCTGGTTATAAATATGCTAAATCTAAACGCGAAGAATTAATGAGTGAATTTAGACCAGATATGTTAACAGATCAAGAAATAGAAGAAGGTGTAGATAGTGTAGAAAACATTTAAATACACCTTAACATTCTATTTAATGATTCTAGTTTAGGATGATATTCTTTAACTCTGCTTTCATATTATTACTTGCTGGAGTTGCTAATTTAGATCCATAAATCTCATCAAGTAAAAATGATTTTTTTGCAGTAAAATTAGTTTTTGCACCAGTTACAATATATTGAATTGTTCTTTGTAAAAGTGGTTCAGATTGTTCTCCTAACGTGCCTAAATTTCCAAAATTCTCTGCTAATTCAATTCCTGTAAAATTTGTACCAGGTATAATACCATTTGGATAATTTTCGTTGTCTTTATTTGTAATTTCAAAAACTATTGGCTGTATAGCATAATTGTGTGCTTGGTTAAAATTATCTCCTGTTCTTCTTAAATTATCAGAATCATAAAGCGTAATTGAGCCCACTTGTTTACCCACTGTTTTTGTACCTACTAAATTTACATCAATATATGCATTTAAAGAATTTATAACTAATTCTGAAGCTGATGCTGTAGTTGGAGAGGTAATAATATACACTCTACTAAGCCCTAAACTATTAATGTTTTGCTCTAAAATTACGTTTCCATTTGCGTCTGTATTTCTTATTTTATCTGAAAAATTATTTAGAAATAAATCTGGTGAATTTGCATCTTGTACCTTCTGATTCCAAATTTCTTTTGAGTATAGTTCTCCATTAAATTGCCCAGTAACCATACTACCTAAATACATTGCAGATTGCGTAGAACCTCCAGGGTTATAACGTAAATCGATAATTAAATCGTTAATATTTTCTGACTTAAAATTAGCAAAAACGTTATTTAAATCGCCATCATAATTTCTAGCGAATTGATTGTATAATAAATAACCTATTTTTTGATTCCCTTCTTCAATCACTTTAGAAATAGCAATTGGATTTTCTTGAAGTTCAGTTTTTGTTAATGATATACTATTTCCATTTGCAATTGGGTCACCATCATTATAGTCTGCAAACTCAACAGTATAATTTGTGTTAGTACCAAAAAGTAAACTTCTAAAATTATTTTCTGTTAACTGTTGTCCATTAACTGAATTAAAAATTTGACCTCTAGATATATTTTTAGAACTGGCATCAGAATTAGGAACTACATAACGAACGTAACCAAAAATTAAACTAGAATTTGTTTTATTTCTTACCAACCCAAACTCCATTCCATTACTTAAATTTAAACCTTGAAAAGAATTTTCTAAGGCAATATAATCATCTACTATTACAGAAAATCTATCTTCTGGAGTGTTTAGCAAACTTGTAAAAACACTTTCTGGAGAAGAAAAGCCTCTAAAATAGCTGTACAAATCATCGAAACCTGCAAAGCGATTATCAGCTAAGTCTGGCACATCTTCTTGCCATAAATAAAAAACGTTTAAGCTTCTCCAAATAAAATAGTTAATATCATCATTTGTATCTACTTCTAGACTTATATTCTCTGTTTTTTCACAAGAGATTAAAAAAATAAGTGTAAAAATTAAGAATGGTTTAAATATATTTTTCATAAAATTAATTTGTATTTGGTAAATTTTGTTCAATAAAAATGCCTTTATCTATTGCTCTTTGATTATCTATACTATTATATAAATATTCGTAATTATTAATATTACAATCATTTACAGTGTTTGCATTTCCTGTTTCTATAAATTGCAAAACTCTATTTAATATTGGTTCTGATGTTTCACCTAAAATACCTAAATTTAAAACATCTTCTGTATTACAAAGATCTATAATTGGCGTTAATCCGTTTTCATAAGATTGGTCGTTTTTATTTAAAAAACTTAACACAATAGGTTGTAAAGCAACTGTATGTAAAGATTTTTTTAGTTCAAAATCGTAATCATCTGAATCATATAAAGTAATAGCACCAGTATTATTACCTGCTGTTTGGTTACCTATAACATGTACATTTATATAAGGGTCTAAACTATTTATAAGTAATTCAATTGCAGAACTCCCTGAAAAGTTTACACCATTTAGAATGATATATAAGTCTGTTACTTGCATACCATTTGATATACTTTGGTTTAAATTGGTAGAAAAACGAGTATTTAAAGAATCTGGTTGATTATTTAAAAACCATTCTTGGGCTTTAGTATTCCACTGCTCTTTAATAAAAACTTCATTTTGAAATTGACCTGTTATAATACTTGCTAACTTTTCGATGTTTTTTGCAAAACTACCTCCACCAATATTATATCTTAAATCTAAAATGAGTTGAGATACATTTTGGTTTTTAAAATTAACACCTATAGTTTCTAAATCATTTAAGTAGTTTGTAGAAAAATCATTATTGTACATTAAATAGCCTACTGTTGTTCCATTTACAGTAAAAGTGTCTTCTAAATATGTAGCAGGATAATTATACATTTCTTTCTGCAAAGTTATTGTTGCTGCTGTTGGTGTAATTATACTTCCATTAAAATTCACCATATTTAAAGTATAATTCTCTAATCCATTAATTAATAAATTTTCAAAATTACTTCTTGTAAGTAAAACTCCATCAACAGCATTAAAATAATCTCCTCTTGAAATTGCTTGTAAGTCAGCATTTGAGTTAGGCAAAATATGTGTAACAAAGCCAATAACATTTTCTGAGTTTGATGGGTCTGCTATAATACCAAACTCCATACCATTTGTAAAGCCAGTTCTTATAGTTGGTTTTGTAATTGAGTTATAATCTTCAACTAATATTGATTTTTCGTCACTTTCTAAAAGTAAACTAGAAAATAACTCATTATAATTTAGAAAAGAATTTAGGTAAACGTTTAATTGATTATCTGAGTTAAAACGCCTGTCAGATAAGTCTGCTATTTGATCTTGATGAAGGTAGTAAGCGTTTAAACCTTTCCAAACAAAATCGTGTACAGTAATGTTTTGAGGGACTTCATATTCTTTTGAACAATTTGTAAAAAAAAATACAATTAAAGAAAAGGAAACAATTTTAAATAAATTTCTCATTAAGAAATAGCTTATGTTTATGGTAAATTTAACGCAAAATAAACTTTTTTAGTATTTTTTTGAAATTAAGATGTAACAAATTAAATTGTTGTTCGTCGTAATTATGTAAACCTGATATAAGAGATGAAAAAATATCAGTAAAACAAATGTAACCAATGAATCAATCAGACTTTTTAGAAGTTGTTTTACCATTTAAGGATAAGGTTTTTAGACTAGCAAAAAGATTGTTGGTTTCTAGAGAAGAAGCAGAAGATGCAACTCAAGAACTTATTTTTAAATTATGGAAAAATAAAAGTAAAATAGCTGATTATAAAAATGTAGAAGCATTTGCAATGACCATGACAAAAAATTATTGTTATGATCGTTTAAAAAGTAAACAAGCAAGTAATTTAACATTGGTTCATAGTAATTATAAAGAGAAAGAAACGTCTTTAGATAAGAAGTTAGAATATCAAGACAGTGTAAACCAAGTACATCAATTGATAGAAAAACTTCCAGAAAATCAAAAAATTATTATTCAACTTAGAGATGTTGAACAGTATGATTTTGATGAAATATGCAAAATGGTAGATATGAAACCAACAGCAGTAAGAGTAGCATTATCTAGAGCACGAAAAACAATTAGAGAAGAATTAATTAAAAAACACAACTATGGAGTTAGCTAACATAGAAAAATTAGTAGAAAAGTACGAAAATGCAGAAACTACCTTGCAAGAAGAAGCAGCCTTAAAAAAGTATTTTACAGAAGGTAATGTGGCTCCACATTTGCAAGAGTACGCATATATGTTCACTTATTTTTCTACTGTAAAAGAAGATACTTACACAAAAACTATAAAGTTAGAACCTAAGAAATCTAAAAAGAGAAACTTTAAATGGTTATCTGTAGCAGCATCAGTAATGTTGTTATTTAGTGTATTTATTGGTCAACAAGAGTACAAAGAATACCAACAAAGAATGAAAGCAGAAAAAATTTACGCACAACTAAGTAAAGGATTATACCTTCTTTCTAGTAACCTACAAAAAGGAGAGCAAGCTGTAGCACAATTATATAGGCATGAAAATACTGTAAATAAAGCATTAAAATAAACCAAGTAAAAATTAGTAAAACCAAGTAAACACAGAAATTATGAAAAAAATATTAGTATTAATAGCGTTTGTTATGGCACCTATGTTTTCAAACGCGCAATCTATCTTTGATAGTTTAGAAGACTTAAAAGGTGTAGATATGGTAGTTGTTACCAAAGATGCATTTGAGTTATTAAACAAGTTTAAGCCAAAAGATACAAATGTTAAAGACAATGAGGTTATGCAAGCTTTTGAAATGATTAACGATTTGAATGAGTTTAAAATGTTTTCTACAAAAGATTTGGATGTTGCCAATACAATGGAAAATATGGTAAACACAACCATTAAAAAAGGTAATTTAACTCAATTAATGCGAATTAAAGAAGAAAACTCTCGTATTAAAATTTATGTAAAAGCTACCAAAAACAAAGATTATGTTAGTGAAGTTTTAATGTTTATAAAAGGTATAGATAGTAAAACAAATGGCTTATCTGAGGCAATGGTTATGTCTTTAACTGGTAATATAGACATTAATAAAATGTCTGAATTTACAGATAAGATGGTAAAAGAAAGTAATAAGTAAAACACATATAAAAGTTGGAGTTTTTAACTCCAGCTTTTATTTAAATTTAAATACAATGAAAAAACTAACAACACTATGTTCTTTGTTATTCTTTTTTTTACTGATGAGTTCATGTAAAAACGAACAATCTTTACAAAGCTATTTGGTAGACACAAGTGGTAAAGAAGGTTTCTATACAGGAGATATTCCAGTAAGTTCTGTACTTTCTCCTAAAGCAGATGTTTCTGATGATATAAAAGAAACCATACAAAGTATTAAAAAAATTAATGTTGCTTTTTTACCTAAAACAGCAGCAAATGAAGATACTTATAAAACTGAAAAAGCAAAATTGAAAAACATTTTTAAAGACAATAAAAACTACAAAAGTTTAATGTCTATGAAAATGCAAGGTATGAATGTAAATATTTATTACTCTGGAGATACAGATGCAATTGATGAAGTAGTTGCTTTTGGTTATGGAGATAAAAATGGAGTAGGAGTTGCTCGTTTGCTAGGAGAAAACATGAATCCTGCAAAAGTAATAGAAATGCTAAATGGTGTTCAAATGGATGAAAATAGTCTTGGAAATTTAGGAGCTATTTTTAGCGGTAAGTAACACAATTAATTATTTGAAAATAAGAAACTGCAATTTATAAAGAAATTGCAGTTTTTTTGTTTGGTATACTTTTTGAATTTAACTGCTCATTAACAGCTTCTATAATCATATTTAGTATTTTTGAAGCTTTAGAACATGAATTTATGAAGTTTCAGAACATACTATTTTTTAGCTTTTTTCTAATTTGTTTTTCCACCTTAGCACAAAGCACTACCTATAGAGCAGAAAGAGAAAAAGTTCACGATTTGGTGCATACAAAATTAAAAGTAGATTTTAATTTTTCTAATAAAACAATGAATGGTGAGGCTTGGATAACTGCTAAACCACATTTTTATAGCGCAAACACAATCACATTAGACGCTAAATCTATGCTAATTGATAAAGTAATTTTAGATAATAAAAATCTAGAATTTACTTATAACGATTTTTATTTAACTATAAATTTACCAAAAACCTATACCAAAGATGAGGAATTTATAATTTATGTTAAATATACAGCAAGGCCAGAAAAAGTAAAAGATAGAGAGAGTAAAATAATTACAGATGCAAAAGGTTTGTACTTTATAAATACTGATGAAAAAGATAAAAACAAACCCATCCAAATATGGACACAAGGAGAAACAGAGGCAAATTCAGCATGGTTTCCTACAATAGACGCTCCAAATCAAAAAACTACTCAAGAAATTTACATTACAGTTCCAGATAAATATCAAACTTTATCAAATGGTGATTTGGTTAGTCAAACAAAAACAGGTAGTAATAGAACAGATTATTGGAAATTAGATAAAAAACATTCGCCTTATTTAGCATTTATAGGTGTGGGTGAATTTGAAATTATAAAGGATACTTACAAAAATATTCCAGTAAATTATTATGTAGAAAAAGCATATGCACCTTATGCTAAAGACATTTTTGGGTTAACACCAGAAATGATTGGTTTTTTCGAAGATAAATTAGGAGTTGCTTTTCCTTGGAACAAGTACAGTCAAATTGTGGTTCGTGATTATGTTTCTGGAGCAATGGAAAACACAACAGCTGTTGTTCATGGAGAACAAGCTTATCAAAAACCTGGACAATTAATAGATAATAATCTTCAAGAAAACACTATTGCACACGAAATTTTTCATCACTGGTTTGGAAATTTAGTAACTTCAGAAAGCTGGTCTAACTTAACATTAAATGAATCTTTTGCAAATTATGGAGAGTATTTGTGGAGAGCTCATAAATATGGGAAAGTAGCTGCAGAAATGCATCATTTTGAGCAAGTAGAAGCCTATAAAAATGGTCAAAATCAAAGTAAAGAATTGGTACGTTTTAATTATGATGATCAAGAAGAATTATTCGATTTGGTTAGCTATAACAAAGGTGGTGCTGTTTTACATATGCTTAGGAATTATTTAGGTGATGAAGCTTTTTTTAAAGGTTTAAATACATATTTAAACACGTTCAAATATCAAACAGCAGAAGTTCATCAATTAAGATTAATATTTGAAGAGCTTACAGGTAAAGATTTAAATTGGTTTTTTAACCAATGGTATTATGGATCAAACCATCCAAGTATCGAAATTTCTTATGATTACAACACCTTGCGAAAAACGGTAACTGTAAACATTAGGCAGTTACAATACGAAACATTTAAATTTCCTTTTGCTATAGATATTTTTGAAGGCAAAAACAAAACAAGGCATAATGTTTTTGTAGAAGATAAAGATGCTTCTTTTACTTTTTCGTACACAAAACAACCAAATCTAATTCAAGTAAATGCAGATAATGTTTTAATTTGTGATATTAATGAAAATAAGATTTTGAGTGAATATATTTTTCAGCTTAAAAATGCAGATAATTTTGCACATAGAAGAGAAGCATTATTTCAAGTAGCAAGTAAGCAAGAGGATAAAGATGCTTTTGAAGCTCTTGTAACTGCTTTTAATGATGAGTCTTATCAAATAAGAATGTTGGCATTACAGCAAGTAGATTTAATTAACAAATTTGCTAAAAGAGATGCTATTCAGAAAATCCAAGAATTAGCAACTAAAGATTCTAAAACATTAGTAAAAGCAGAGGCCATAGGAACTTTAGGTAAATTAACAGACCCTGAATTACAACCTATTTTTTCGAAAGCTTTAGAAAGTAAATCATATTCAGTTTTAGGAAAAGCGTTGGTTTCTATGTATTATATTGATAAAGATTTGGCCATAAAAAAATCTAAAGAATTACCAGATGAAGTACGTAAAATATTAGCTACTCCTTTAACACAAATTTTTATTGAAGAAAAAGATTCTACAGAACTTCCTTTTATTGCTAAAAACGTAGTTTCTGGTATGTTTTTAGCCAATAATAACGAAACTAAAGTCTTGTTTCAAAAAGCTTTCGAAGAAATATCAAAAAGTAACAATACAATTGCTATAGATTACTTAGTACAAGACATGATTGTAAAAGGTAAGCAGTATAAAGCTTTTAATTTTGATAAAGTTTTAATAAATTTAATGAGAAAGATGATTGATAATCAACAAAAAATAAATGGATCAAATTCTGCTAGAAATATTGAAATTATAAAAACAGCAATGGCTAAACTGTTATAAGCAATTACCTTAAAACAAAGAATCTATTTTTTAGTTGTAAATAGTATAGTTTTTTTATTTAGAGATATGAATTCTTATAAAATAACGCTGTATTATAACTTGGTTTTTAACTCATTAAAATCAGAAATTACAAGATTTGCATTTTCAAGTGTTTGATCTTTAGCCATAGGGTTTTGAAAACCAACAGCATAAATTCCAGCATCATTTGCTGCTTTAATACCATTGTCTGAATCTTCTATAACCAAACAATTTTCTTTAGCAGAATTTCCTAAAATAGCTGCTTTTTGAAAAATTTCTGGATGAGGTTTTGATGCTTTTAAATCGGCTCCACTTATTTTATCTGTAAAGTATTTGTGTAAATCAAACCGAGTAAAAACTCTATTAATATTAACCATTGCAGAAGACGATGCTAATATTAAAGTTAAGTTTTTTGCAAAACAATGCTCTATTAAACCTTTAACACCTTTAACTAAATGTAAATTAGGATCGTTTTCAAAAAAGTTAACGTATCTTTTTCTTTTTTCAAGCACCAAATCTTCTGGTTTTACATTAAGCTTAAAGTGTTCTACTAATTTTTGAAAAGCATTAATAGTAGAAGAGCCTGTTAGTGTTTTATAAAGTAAATCAGAAACTATAACGTTATGTGCAGCAAAAGTTTCATAATAGGCTTTTTTATGAATCTCTTCAGAATCAATAATTACACCATCCATATCAAAAATTACACACTTTATATTTTTTGGAAAGTTCACTTTTTAAGTTATAAGTTTTAGAGCATCCATTAAATTCGCTATAATTAAATACAAAAATAAACAAACTGTAATTGAAATTACAATTAAAGAAAAAATCCTTCTTTTAGATTTGGGTTTCTTTAAATTCTTTATTGATTTTAACAAACCAACTATAGAAATAATTATGGCAACTAATGAAAGTACACCAATTATAGTAGAAATTATATAAAAATTCTTGCCTGTAAATTGATAACTTAATACACCAATAAACATTAGTAAAGAAATTACAACAATTGTAAACTTAAATTTAAAATCGGTTTTGAATTTTAATTTTTTCATGTGGGGGAACAGGTTAATTAATTTAGAAATTTAGCTTTTAATTCAGGAGTTGGTATCATGCAGTTACTTTTTTTTCCAAACCATTTGTATCTATTTTTAGCAATATAGTCATAAATAAAGTTTCTAAAGGTTTCTGGAAAAATTTTAAAAATTTGAGTAGCATACCAAAAGCCACCAAAGTCTTTCATTATACTTAACGCAGCTGTAGATTTAACTTCATATGCTACATTTGGCTCATATAAAATAACTGAATCTATATTTTTTGTATCAATACTTAAATACTTTATTATTTGTTTACCACTTTGAGATGATATTGCTGCAAATAAATATATATTTTTCTTATCATGCTTTATTACTGTTTGCACAAAAGAGTTACATAAGTTACAAAAGCCATCAAAAAGAATAACTTTTTTATGTTTGGGAATTTGAATCATTAAGAAAAATTGCTACTTTAAAATCACTATAAAAATAATCTTTATTCTTTAATAAACCTTATCACAAAAAAGTATTTCATTTTTTTTTAAAAAATATTGTAACAATTATTTAATTGATACGTCTTATGGGTGTATTGCATTTTATGATTTGCTTTTAACAAAAAATTAATAATGGCTGTGCATAGCATTCAATACTTTAGTGCAAAATTAACCAACGAATGATAAAAATAGAAAAACTACACAAGTCTTACCCAATAGGAAAGGATTCTCTTCATGTTTTAAAAGGAATAGACTTACATATTAAAGAAGGCGAATTTGTATCTATTATGGGTTCATCTGGATCAGGAAAATCAACATTATTAAATATTGTGGGTTTATTAGATGTACATGATGAGGGAGACTACTTTTTAAATGGGCAGCTAATTAAAGACATGAACGAAAAAAAGGCAGCACTTTTAAGAAACAAATTCTTAGGTTTTATCTTTCAATCTTTTAATTTAATCTCTTACAAAACAGCTTTAGAAAATGTTGCTTTGCCTTTATATTATAAAGGTTTAGCTAGAAAAGAACGTTTAGAAATTGCCTTAGATTATTTAGAAAAAGTAGGTTTAAAAGAATGGGCAAACCATTTACCAAACGAACTTTCTGGAGGTCAAAAACAACGTGTTGCCATTGCAAGAGCTTTAGTAACAAAACCAAAAGTAGTTTTAGCAGATGAGCCAACAGGAGCATTAGATTCAACTACAACAGATTCTGTAATGGATTTATTAAAGGACATTAATAATGAAGGAATGACTGTTTTTGTTATTACTCACGAAGAAGAAGTTGCAGAGCAAACAAAAAGAATCGTACGTTTAAAAGATGGTGTGATCATTAGTGATGAATACACAAAAGCATCAAAACTAGTATAAGTATGTTTGATATTGATAGTTGGAGAGAAATCTTTCAAAGTATAAATAAAAATCGTTTACGTTCTATCCTATCAGGTTTTACAGTAGCATTTGCCATTTTGTTATTTACTTTACTCTTTGGAATTGGTAATGGTTTACAAAATACATTTAAAAAAGAATTTGCAGGTGATGCTGCAAACTCTATTTATATAAGCGCAGGTAGAACTACAAAACCTTATAAGGGCTTACAAAGTGGAAGGTTAATTCAATTTAAAAATGATGACTACGAATTTTTAAAAGAAAAATTTAAAAAAGAAATCCAGTTTATTAGCCCAAGAATTCAAAGAAACGAGAATGTAATTTATAATACAAATCAAGATAACTACACTGTAAGAGGTGTTTATCCTGGATATGATATTTTAGAATCTGCATCCATAAAAGAAGGTCGTTTTTTAAACTATTTAGACATTAACGATAGAAAGAAAGTTGTTGTTATTGGAAACATGATTGAAAAAGATCTGTTTAATGGTTTAAGTGCTTTTGGTAAAGAAATAAATATTGGAGGTATTATTTATAAAATTGTTGGAGTTTTTACTGATCCAGGAGGAGATTCTGATGAAAGAAATATTTACACTCCTTATACTACATTACAACAAATATATGGGGGTAATGATATTATAGGTGATTTTGGAATGACCTATAACCCAGATTTAAGTATTGATGAAGCTGTTGCATTTGGTTTTAAAATGAAAAGAGCTTTACAAAGTAGACATGATGTTTCACCTGAAGATCAAAGAGCAATTAGAGTGAATAACAACGCAGAAAATAACAGTCAGGTTGCTGCAATGATGTTAGGTTTAACTATTTTAATTCTCGTAATTGGTTTTGGAACTTTAATTGCAGGAATTGTAGGTATTAGTAATATTATGGTTTACGTTGTAAAAGAAAGAACGAAGGAACTTGGTATTAGAAAAGCTTTAGGTGCAAGTCCAAATTCAATAGTAATTATGATAATGTTAGAATCAGTATTAATAACAGCCATAGCAGGTTATTTAGGATTGTTGCTAGGAGTTGGTATTTTAAAATTATCTGGTTCTAGTCTAGAACAATATTTTATTTTAAATCCAGGAGTTTCAACTACAACAGTTGTAGGAGCAACACTTACCTTAATTACAGCAGGAATTTTAGCAGGATATTT
The DNA here is from genome assembly GCA_964565055.1 of uncultured Polaribacter sp. Classification (GTDB taxonomy): domain Bacteria; phylum Bacteroidota; class Bacteroidia; order Flavobacteriales; family Flavobacteriaceae; genus Polaribacter. Next base: position 76,291 of record CAZMDC010000006.1, read on the forward strand.
GCCAGCAAAAAGAGCAGCTCAAATTAAACCAATAGTAGCCTTAAGAGCAGATTAATATGAGATTTTTATTCGATTCAGATACGTGGCAAGAAATTTTTGATAGTATCAAAAAAAATAAAACAAGAACAGTAATTACTATTTTTGGTGCTTTTTGGGGTATCTTACTATTAGTTTGTTTACTTGGAGCAGCAAGAGGTATAGAAAATAGCTTTAATTCTCTATTTGGAGATTTTGCAACAAATAGTGTATTTGTTGGTGGAGGAAGAACATCAATGCCATTCAAAGGTTTTCAAAAAGGAAAACAGATTGTCTTAAATAATTCAGATGTTACAGCAATTCAAAGAGAAGTTGAAGGTATAGAGTTTATTGTTCCTAGAAATGCTACAGGTGGCCAAGTAACTCATGGCATGAAAACAGATAATTTTACGGTCTATGGTGATTATCCAAAATTAGATAAAGTAGAAAAGAAAAATCTAACATTTGGTAGATTTATCAATCAAAATGATATAGATAATAATAAAAAAGTTTGTGTAATTACTGAGGAGGTTTACAAGCGTTTATACGATTTAAATGAAGAAGCTGTTGGGAGTTATTTAAAAATAAACAACATTAGTTTTTTAGTTGTAGGTGTTTATAAAGCAGGTGATTTTGGAGGTAATACAACAGTGCATATACCTTTTAGTACCTTTCAATTAATTTACAATAAAGTAAATGAATTTGCTTGGATGATGGTTACTGGTAAACCAGAATATGATATTGTACAAATTGAAGCAGATGTAAAATTACTTTTAAAGAATTTACATAGTGTGCATCCAGATGACAACAGAGCATTTTTTGGATTTAATTTAGGAAAAGAAATTGCTAAAATAACAGGGTTTTTAACTGGTATGCAGTTTTTAACTTGGTTTGTTGGTATAGCTACATTAATTGCAGGGGTATTTGCCATTGGTAATATACTGCTAATTACGGTTAAAGAAAGAACCCAAGAAATTGGTATAAGAAGAGCTTTAGGTGCAACACCCATAAAAATTAAACAGCAAATTGTTTTAGAGTCTCTTTTTCTAACACTTTTAGCAGGTTCTTTAGGTATTATTGCTGGTGGAGGTATACTAATGCTAATAGATTCTGCAGATACTTTTTTAGTTAACCCAACAGTAAATATACCTGTAATACTAATTGCATTTTTACTTTTAGTATTGTTAGGTACACTAATAGGTTTTATACCAGCATATATAGCAACAGTCTTAAAGCCTATAGATGCTTTAAGAGACGAATAATTTAATAAAGAACAATCAAGCAAATAAATAATAAATAAAATGAAGAAAGTTATAATCTTTGGAGGAATAATAATTGCGTTAGTCGTAGTTTTAGTGTGGTTTGGTAAAAAAAATAGTGCATCACCAATCGACTATAAAACAGAAAAGGCTTTTAAAACAACAATTATTAAAAAAAGTGTTGCTACAGGTAAAGTAACTCCTTTAGAAGAGGTGGAAATTAAGCCTCAAATTGCAGGTATTATCAATAAAATTGTGGTTGAAGAAGGTGCAATTGTTAAATCTGGAGATTTAATTGCAACTGTAAGAGTTGTACCAAATGAGCAATCTTTAATAAGTGCAGAAGGACGAGTAAAAACAATTCAAATTAGACTTAATAACGCTAAAATTCAATATGATAGAAATAAAAATCTATTAGATAAAGGTGTTATTTCTCGTCAAGATTTTGAAAATATTGAACTTTCTTATAATCAAGCAAAAAATGATTTAAAAAATGCTCAAAATGATTATCAAATCATTAAAAAAGGTTCTGTAGGTTCATCTGGAGCAAATACAAATATTAGAGCAACTACTTCAGGAATGGTAGTAGAAATTCCTGTAAAAAAAGGAACTCAAGTTGTAGAAACAAATGGTTTTAATGCAGGTACTACAATTGCTACAGTAGCAGATATGAATAAGATGATTTTTGAGGGTAAAGTTGATGAATCTGAAGTTGGTAAATTAGTAAAAGGTACAGCTATAGAAATTTCTTTAGGAGCAATAGAAGGTAAGAAGTTTCCTGCGAAGTTAAACTTTATAGCTCCAAAAGGTACAGAAGAAGCAGGTGCTGTTCAGTTTAAAATTAAAGCAGATGTTTCTTTAGATGATGACTATTTTATTAGAGCTGGTTATAGTGCAAATGCAGAAATTGTGTTAGAGAAAAAAGATAGTGTTTTAGCTATAAAAGAATCTTTATTACAGTTTGATAGAAAAACTGAAAAGCCTTATGTTGAAGTAAAAAATAGCGAAGGTAAATTTGAAAGAAGAGACGTTACTTTAGGTACTTCAGATGGAGTAAATGTAGAAATTCTTGAAGGAGTTACTAAAGAAGATGAAATTAAAATTTGGAACAAAGCTACTGAAGAAAATAATGTAGATAACAACAATAGAAAATAATTAATTACATTTTTTAAAATAAAAAAAGAGACTCAATTTGAGTCTCTTTTTTTTTATTACCACCAAGTTACAAAGCATTTATAAATTTCACCATTAGGTTTTTTTAACCAAACAAGTGGAGAAAACTTTCTAAGTATAAAATCTGTAATTGCATCATAAAAACTATTAAAAGTCAACCAATTTACATTCTTATGAGGTGGTTGTAACCAATCTTTTTTTTGAGGAATAAAAAATTTAGCCTCTTTAAATATATCTAAATCTTTTTTATTTAAATAAAACCCAACAATACAATCTTGGTGTAATTGATTTAAGACTAAAGTTGTTTTATAAGGAATAAATAATTGTGCTTTAAAATACACCAATTGTTCAATTTCTTTTGCCTTAATATCTATTGATTCTAAATATTGCAAACACTGTTTAGAATAGAGTAGAGGTAACTGTTTTTCTTTTAATTTCTTTAACTTCTCAACTAAAGCATCTTTTCTATTTGGGCCAATAAAATGTTCAATCTCTGATTTTCCAACAGAGCTATCATACAAGTAAAACTTATAGATAACTTCTAAATGAATTGGTTTCTTGTCTTTTAAAAGTAAACAATCTAATTCGCCTAATGTTCTTTTTTCTTTCTGAATTTGTATGTTTTCTGCAATAATTTCAATAGTATCTTCTTGCTTTAATTGATAGGATACAAATCTTTCAACATATTTACCTAAACGTAATTTTTCGTTTATCTCACAATCAAATTTTAAATACTTTTGTTTTATTTCAAACGGTTTTAAACCAAACAATAAATCGCTTTTCCATAAAGAATTTGTTTGTAAAAAACCATCAAATCTTTTTTGAATAATTTCAGTTAATTGACTCATATCAAAATCGAATTTACAAATCTATTTTGTAAATTGAACTGCTAAATACAATTTATATGCAGTTAGAGAAAAGTACGCTTAATTTCTTAACAGAGTTAAAAAAAAATAATGATAGAGATTGGTTTGCAGACCATAAAGATACTTATCAAAAAGCACAGTATAATGCTAAAGAAGTTTTTTCTGAAATTTGTCATAAACTACAAATGCACGATGAAATTGAAAAATCAAAAATGATGCGTATTTATAGAGATGTTCGCTTTTCTAAAGATAAAACTCCATACAAACCTCATTTTGCAAATTCATATTCTAGATTAGGAGCACATTTAAGAGGGGGCTATTTTTTAAGAATAAGACCTGGAGAGTCGTTTTTAGCTGGTGGTTTTTGGGAGCCTAATAAAGAAGATTTATTTCGAATTAGAAAAGAAATAGAACAAGATGCATCAGAAATTAGAGATATTTTAAACGACAAAAATTATAAAAAACATTTTGGAGGCACTTTTGATAGTTTTTCTGAATTAAAAACAGCTCCTAGAGGTTTTGACAAAGAGCATCCAGATGTAGATTTACTTCGCAAAAAAGGCTTTATAGCCATTAAAAATTTTACAGATAAAGAAGTTTTAGCAGCTAATTTTACAGATAAAGTTGATGAAAGCTATCGTGCATTAAGACCTTTTTTTAACTTATTTAGTGATATTTTAACTACTAATCTAAATGGTGAAAGTATCATTTAAATTTTTAGTTTTCATTTTTCGTTGAACCTAATGGGCTATTCATTAAAAATTTATCTTTATCTGGCGAATTAGAAATACAGTTTTTACTAAGTGGCTTGTTTTTTAAATAACACTTTGTAGTAAAATTAACTTTTTCTCCAAATTGCTGCACAAATAATTCTCTGTATTGGAAATAACGAACAACTTTTTTTTGATTAATAACTCTGCCATTTATATCTCTTACATTTCTTACATTAATACTTAAAGGTAAATTTAATTCATGTGGTTTATCAAATATTAACCTTATATTTTTACCTTCTGCTGAAATTCTTTTAATTTTAATCTTTCTTTGTTGAAACATTACATCAAAAAAATTCTTGTTTTTAGAGTAGTTTGGGTCTAATGTTGAGTTTGTTCTTATAATAATAGAATTACTAGTTCTTTTAGTAGAAACAACCTTAAAATAGTCTTCATCATTATGGTCTATTCCAAAAAACTCATTGTTAAACGAAATATAGTGTAAACCCATTAAATTACTGTCTTCTTGTAAATATCCATATTCTAGGTCTAAACCGTAAATCCGCTTATTAGTAGATTCTAAAATAGCTGTATACTTTATTTTATGAATGGTGTAATCTTTTGGGTTAATAATTATTTCCCCTTCAATAAGAACAGCATCTGTTTCAACTTTACCAGTTTTATCAGATATTATATAATGAGATTTTCTATCAGATACAAAACCTTCTGGATTAGGTATGCTTCCTCTGTCTATAATTTCTTTTCTAGTACTAAAATTAATCTTGCATAACCTTAAATCTCCCTTAAAAATAAAGCTAGGTTTTTTAAAAGAATGGTTTCTTAAAAAATCTTTTGAAAGTTTATGAATAAAAGAAAAAGAACCTGTTTTATAATTTCTAATAGGATTGTGAGCTAAAAGTATAAAAAGTTCATTTCCTCCTTGATTTGGCAATCTAGCATATGGTATAAATTTTTTAGGTCTTTCATAATTTGGAGTTTGCCAAATTGTATCATAAAGCTCTGGTAAACTTGTTTCTCTTGGAAAGTTTTTATTTTTTGAATAATCTAATAGTCTAAACTTATTTTTATAATGTAAAGAATTAAAACCACTGTCTATAGTTTGTACAATAGCTTCATTCATATTATAATACTTATTTTTTTTCTTTAAGTAATCTCTATAATAAGAAATAAACTCAAAAGGTTGAGTTGGGTAATTTTCAGGGATTCTTTTAATTGCTTCACGAATTAAGCTACGAGATCTAATTCTTTTTTTTCTTCTTTTTTTTCTTTTGTTAACAAAAGTTGTTATTGATACTTCATTGAGTTGTTCAACAATTGAATTTAAATAAATAATATTTAATTGGTTTTTCTTTAATTTACTAATTAATACTATTTTGTTTTTATATCCAATAGTAGAAATTAAAAGAGTATCAGAAATATTTGAAAACTTTTTAGATATTCCAAAATCACCTTCCTCATTTGCATATAAACCTAGGTTACTTTTCTTTAAAAATATAGTTGCAAATGAAACTGGTTCTTTAGTTTTAGCATCTATAATTTTAGCTTTCTTGTATATTTCTGATTGGGCAAAATTAGCTTGTGCTAAAAAAATAAAGAAAATGGCAAGTATATTTATTTTAAGGTTTTGATAATTTTTAATTTCCATTAGATTTTAACTATTAACAAGTAATATACTTTACATTTTAGTTTAGTAACAAATATAATCTTTAAGTTTTTAAGAAATTTAAAAGTAATTTATTGTTAAAATAGTTTTGTTGATAGTTTAACATAAATAAATACCTAAAAAACTACCTTAAATTTCTATCTACTTCTCTTTTTAACACTAAGATAGTAATTATTGTAGATAACAAATCTGCAATAGGAAAAGACCACCAAACACCTGCAACCCCATAATATTTTGGCAGAAAGTAGGCCAAAGGAATTAAGAAAATACCCTGTTTTAATAGTGTTAAAATAAGGGCAGGAACTGCTTTTCCAGCAGCTTGAAAATATGCAGAACCTATTAATTGCATCGTTACAATTGGTGTAACTAAAAATACAATTAACATAGCATTTGGAGTTTCATTAAGTAAGGTTGAATCGTTAGTGAAAATCCAAATAATTTCTTCTTTAAAAATAACAATACTTATAAAAATTATAGTTCCTAAAACAGAACCATAGTAAATAGATTTTTTAATAGTTTCTTTAACTCTATCATTATTTTTTGCACCAATATTAAAGCCTGCTACAGGTAAAAACCCTTGCGAAACTCCTAAAACAGGTGATAGTGCAAACATCATAACCCTATTTATAATACCAAAAATTGAAATCGAAATTTCTCCTCCATAAGTAAATAAAGAATAATTTAATACAATCATTAATATACTTATTGCACCTTGTCTAACAACAGAAACACCTCCCAACTCAACAATTTCTCTTACAATTTTACCATCTAAAGCAAAATTTTGAGGAATTATTTTTAATTCACTTTTATTTGATAAAAAGAAATATAAAATATATAAACCACAACTTGCAAAAGAAATAGAGGTTGCTAAACCTGCACCTGTCATTCCCCAATCAAAAAACTTTATGAATATAACATCTAGTATAATATTTAAAACAGCAGGAATCATCATTGCATACATGGCAAATTTTGGCTTACCTTCTGCACGAATTACAGGGTTTCCCATCATTGCAAAAGCTAAAAAAGGAACCCCGTAAATTACCACTTCAAAATAGTCTGAGGCTATTGGTAAAATATTACCTTTTGCACCAAATAAATCTAAAATAGGAACACTGTAAAAGTTACCTAATAGAACAAAAACAATAGCTAAAATGAGAGTTAAACAAATCTGATTTCCAAAAGTTAAAAAAGCTTTCTCAGAATTATCTGCACCTAAAGCTCTAGAAATTATAGAACTACCTCCAATTCCAATACCCATACCAATGCTAGAAATTAAAAAGGCAATAGGTAGAACAACAGTTATAGCTGCAATTGCTAAAACACCTACCCATTGACCAACAAAAATGGTGTCAACAATCATGTTTAAAGACATTACAAGTATTCCAATTGTAGCTGGGCCTGCTTGTTTTATCAATAACTTACCAATATCTTCTGTACCTAATTCGTTTGCTAATTTTGCCATAGAGAGTTGCAAATATCTTACTATTTGTTTATTTAAATCTAAAAGAATCATCAATAATTATTATACGCATATTAAAATGTATAATTTTGTTGAAATTAAGAATTATGGATAATTTATTTGAGGTTGCTATTACCATTTCTTCAGAAGATATAGACAATTTAAATCATGTAAATAACGCTGTTTACGTAAAGTGGATGGATGATGTTGCAAGCAAACATTGGGCTCACTTAACCCAAAACCATTCTTTAGATAATTATATTTGGGTAGTAAGCAAACACGAAATTGAATATAAGAACGAAGCTTTTCTGGGTGATGAAATTACTGCTAAAACTTGGGTTGGAAATACTAGAGGAGTTACATCAGAAAGAATTATAGAGTTTTATAAAGAAAATACATTGTTGGTAAAATCGAAGACGACTTGGGTATTATTAGATGCCAAATCTTACAAACCTATAAGAATTAGAGAAAATATTTTAAAAGTGTTGCAGCCTAGTAAATAAAAGTATCTTTGCAAAAAAAATACATTTATAATGACTTCATTTTCAGCTCTAGGAATACGTAAAGAGTATATAAAATCAATTAAAGAAATAGGTATTGCTACACCTACAGAAATTCAAGAAAAAGCAATACCAATTTTATTAAAATCACCTACAGATTTTATTGGTTTAGCACAAACTGGTACAGGTAAAACTGCTGCATTTGGTTTGCCTGTTTTACATCATATAGATGCCAATTCAGAAAATATTCAAGCCTTAATATTATCACCAACTAGAGAGTTGGTGCAGCAAATTAAAAAACAGCTTTTTAAGTTCACCAAATATGTTGATGAACGTATTTTTTTGGAAGCCGTTTTTGGTGGCGAAAAAATTGATAGACAAATGAATAATCTAAAAAGAACTACACATATTGTTGTAGCTACTCCTGGAAGATTAATTGATTTGATAGAGAGAGGTGCAGTAGATATTAGCCATGTAAAAACTGTAATTTTAGATGAGGCAGATGAAATGCTAAGCATGGGTTTTAAACAAGATTTGAATAGAATTTTAAAGTTTACAACAAAAGCAGACAGAAAAATATGGTTGTTTTCTGCAACTATGCCAGATGAAATTAAGCGTATTGTAAAAACTTATATGGATGCTAATGCACCAAGAATTGAAGTAAATAAAAATGCTTTGGTAAATGCGAATATTCGTCATCAATATGTAAAAACTACTTTAAAAACTAAAGTAGATGATATCATAACATTTTTAGAAAAAAGACAAGCACAAAGAGGTATTATTTTTTGTAGAACAAAAGCTGGTGCACAAAACCTATCGAAACAATTAATTGAAGAAGGTTTTTCTGCAGCTGCTTTAGAAGGAGACATGCAGCAAAAAGAAAGAGATAAAGTAATGCGTGCTTTTAAAAATGAAAGTTTGCAGTATTTAATTTCTACAGATGTTTCTGCAAGAGGAATTGATGTAAAAGAACTAGAATTTGTTATTCATCATCAACTGCCAGAGCAATTAGAATATTATACACATAGAAGTGGTAGAACAGCAAGAGCTGGTAAAACAGGTACTTCTTTAGCTTTTATTTTACCAAATGAAATGGATAAAATTTATCAGACTCAAAAAGAACTGAATATTAAATTTACTGAAGTTACTGTTTAAATGGAGTTTATTTTTGTTTTAGATATTTTAGGAACTTTTGCTTTTGCAATAAGTGGAGCTTTAGTTGCTATGGATAAAAAATTTGATGCGTTTGGTGTAATTATTATTGCATTTGTAACAGCAGTAGGAGGTGGAATGTTACGAGATATTTTAATAAACGCTCATCCTATAAATTGGATTGGTGATTTAAATTATTTATGGATAATATTGGCTGGTGTAGTTGTAACATTTTTATTTAGAAGTAAAATTTTACCTCTTAGTAAAACTATGTTTGTTTTTGATACTGTTGGTATAGGTGTTTTTACCTTATTAGGTTTACAAAAAGGATTATCTTATGATTTACACCCTGTTGTAGCCTTAATTATGGGAATGGTTTCTGCTGTATTTGGTGGAGTTTTAAGAGATGTTTTAACCAATAAAATTCCACTTATTTTTGAAAAAGAAATTTATGCTTTGGCTTGTTTAGCAGGTGGTATTACATATTTAGTAATTTCTAATTTTACAGATAATAATGATATTAATTTTATCATATCTGCATCCGTAGTTATTATAATAAGATCTATTGCTGTAAAATATCATTTAGAATTGCCAAAGATTAAAGATGATATTTTTGGTAAAACAGAACAATAAGATAAAACAGATTTTATAATAAAAAAAAGTCAAAAAATACAATACCTGTATTTTTTGACTTTTCTTTTTTAATGAATTAAAAGTGAATTATTCTACTTCTTTTAACAACTCCTGAATAGATCGTAGTAATTGTTGATCTATACCATTATCAATTTTTCCTGGCATATTTTTAACTTGTATAGTTGGTTCAGTTTGGTTGTTTTCCATCCATTCACCTGCTTTATTTTTAGCACTTACAGGCACAACTCCCCAATAACCTCCATTTGGTAAGCCTTCCCAACCTGCAAAACTACAAGTACCAGGAACAGGCATCCCTACTGTCTTTCCAATTTTCAGATCTGTATAACCAGATGCGTAACAATGTCCATCAGAATACATACTTTCATTAAATATAGAAAGTGTTGGTTTTGTCCATCTAGAAGTTGGTTCACCACCAACCACTTTTGCTTCTGTTGCATAGGTTATAAAAGGAACTCCTGTAAAAAACATAGCTAAATCTGCAACTAAATCTCCACCACCATTAAAACGTGTATCTATAATAACTGCTTTTTTATCTGCATATTTACCCATCATATCTTGGTAAATACTTCTGTAAGGACCATCACTCATACCTGGAATATGTACGTAACCTAACTTTCCATTACTTTCTTTAGCTACTTCTTTTTCGTTTGTTTTAACCCATCTATCATATAACAATCGGTTTTCTTGTCCTATAGAAATTGGCTTTACTGTTATAGTTTGTGTTTCTTTGGTTGATGGATTTTTAACCTCTAATAACATGAAATCGTTTGCTTTTCTATTAAAATATTTAGCTACATCTTCATTTTTATCAACAGTTATTCCATCAATTTTAGTGATAATATCACCTTTTTTAACTGTAAATTTTGCCTTGTCTAAAGGACCACCTAAAAGTATCTCATCAATTAAAATACCATCACCCTTAAAGTTGTAATTCATAAATATTCCTAGAGATGCTGTTGCATCTGCATTAGAAACATTACTACCTCTGTAACCTGCTCCAGAATGAGATACATTTAGTTCTCCTAACATTTCAGAGAGCATTTCTCCAAATTCAAAAGCATTACCAATATGTGGTAAATATTTTTGATACTCTTTTTTCATTTTATCCCAATCAACTCCATGAAAATCTGGGTGATAAAAAACGGCATTTGTTCTAATCCAAACATGATTAAACATTGCTTCTCTTTCTGCATTTTCATCTAAACGAATTTCGCTATTAATAACTACAGGTTTTCTTTTCTTAGAATCAGGATTTAACTTTGTAATACTACCACTACTTAATAAGTATAAGTTCTCCATTTTTTTATCCCATTCTAAACTTCCAGATCTTGCATTTAAAGGCATTAACATTTTAGTTTCTTGGGTTCTTAAGTTTGTACTCCAAAGATTTGATCTGCCCTCAAAACTAGCTAAATAATACAGGTAATCTCCTTTTTTAGATAGTACAGCATCACCTAAATTAGAAGAATGTATTGTTAGTCTTTTTGTTCTTTCTTTCATTACATCCCAATCAAATTGGAGTTTTTCAACAGTTTCTTTCTTTGTGTCTGCTTCTTTTTTACTGTCCTTATCTTTGCTTTTATCTTTCTCTTTTTGCTTTTTTTCTTCTTCTTTAATAGCTTCCATAAGTTTGTAATCTTCATCACTTAAATTAAACTCATCCCAAGCATCTTGTGTAAAAAACATACTATAAACATCAGATTGAGATTGGCCACTAGTTGCATATGATTTTAAACCATTTCTATTGCTAAACCAGAGCATTTGTTTACCACCATTTACCCACTTAGGAGAAGAATCATAATAACCACTTTCGTTTAAATTTACTCTCTTAGAACCATCTGCAGCCATTAATAAAACCTCACTATTGCTAAGGGTTTTACTCCAATCTACCAATAACCAATCGCTATCTGGACTCCATGTAAAATATTTATCACCATCTCTCATATGAAACAAATCTTTAGGTGTTAAAAGAGTGGTTTCTTTATTGGTTTTAAGGTTTTTTACTTTTAAAGTTCTTCTGCCTTCTATAAAGGCTATTTTTTCACCATCTGGTGAATATTGAGCTAAGTAATTATCAAATTTATTATCAATTAAAGGTGTTTCCTTTAGCAATGTTGCAGCATAAAAAAATGGTTCTTCTTCTCTTACTTTTTCAGATTGATAAACGCTCCACTTTCCATTTCTTTCACTACTATAAATAACCGTTTTTCCTTTTGAGTCCCATGCTACAAAACGTTCGTTTTCTGGAGTATTGGTTATTCTTTTTGTAAACGATTTATCTATTGATGTTACAAAAACTTCACCTCTTGCTATAAATGCAATTTCTTTTCCATTTGGTGATATAGCCATTTCACCAATACCACCATTTACACTTATAAATTTGTCAGGATTTTCATTATCTTGGGTAATAATATTTACGTTGATTTTTTTCGGTTTTTCTCCTTCTTTCATCGTGTACAATTCTCCATCATAACCAAAAGAAATAACACCATTAGCAACACTTAAAAATCGAACAGGATGTAGTGTGAAATTTGTTAATTTTTCATCTCTTTTTGTGCTTAAATTCATTTTATGCACATTAAAAGAACCACTTTTTTCACTTAAATAATACATACTGTTTTCATCTTCACTAAAAAAAGGATGTCTGTCTTCTGCATTATGATTTGTAATCATAGAATGTGAATTTGTTTTTGCATCAAACAACCAAATATCTCTAGTTATAGAAGAAGTATGATGTTTTCTCCATTCGTTTTCACCACCTTTTTTATCATGGTATAACATTTTTTTTCCATTTTTAGAATAGTTTACATATTCTGCTGGAAACGTAAAAATTTGTGAAACTCTTCCTGAAGTTACAGGAACACTATATAGTTCTGATTGTGAGCCATGTGGATATTGTCTATGGTTTACATCATCTTGTCTTAACGCACCAAAAACAACATTTTTATCATCTTTAGAAAATGAGAAAGGATCTTCATCATTAGAGTGGAAGGTAAGGCGTTCTGCAGCTCCTCCAGATGAATTCATTATAAAAACATCAAAATTACCATATCTATTTGAGGCAAATGCAATTTTAGAGCCATCATTACTCCAAACTGCTTTATAATCATGAGCATTATGATAAGTTAACTGTTTTGCTGTACCTCCATTAGTACTTACTGTATAAATATCACCTTTATACGTAAATGCAATCTGATTTCCATCTGGTGAAATAGCTGCATGTCTCATCCATTTTGGATCCTCTTGTGCATAGCTTGTTAAGCATAAAAAACTAAGAAATAATAAAATTGGTTTCATGTGTTGGTATTTTTTGACTAATTTACTGAATTGATGAAAAATACACTTATTAAAATTGATAAAATATTAAATTATGAAGCCAATAGAATTTAAAGATTTTGATGCTCTTAAAAATTGGGAAGAGAAAATTTTACCAACAGGAAACTGGTATACCATAACTCAAGCTATGATTAACGATTTTGCAAATGCCACTTTAGATAAACAATGGATTCACGTTGATGAAAAAAGGGCAGCAAAAGAAAGTCCTTTTAAAAGCACTGTAGCTCATGGTTTTATGTCAGTAGCCATGATTTCTAGAATGTTGGAAGAATCTTTTACTGTGAAATCTGTAAAAATGGGTTTAAATTATGGTTTAAATAAAGTGCGTTTTCCAAGTCCTGTTCCAGTAAACAGTGAATTACGTATGCATGCTAAAATCATGCAAATAGAAGATATTGCTAACAATGGAATTAAAATAACATTCTCATGTACCATTGAAATTAAAGGACAAGAAAAACCAGCTTGTGTTGCAGAGTTTTTAGCTGCTTTGTTTGAATAGTATTATTTTAAAGCATAAAAAAAGCTCACTTAAGTGAGCTTTTTTGTTTTATTTTTTTAATCCAGGTAAGTTTGAAGGCTTTTTATTGTGCCACCAAAAACCTGTTGCTTTCTTTTTTCTTGGATATTCTTCATCTAATGTATTAGCATCATACAATCTTCCGTTTTTCATCACTTTAGTAATTGTATTTGTATTTCTAATATTTTCTAACGGATTTTTATCAAGAATAATAAAATCTGCAAGTTTACCAACTTCTAAAGAGCCAATATCACCATCTAAACCTATAGCTTTTGCACCAAGAATTGTAGCAGCTTTTAAAGCATTCATGTTGCTAGTACCAGAAGCAGTTGCCCATAGTTCCCAATGATAACCTAATCCTTGCAGTTGTCCATGACTTCCAACACCTGTTACACCACCTTCGTTAATTAAGTCCTCAACAAATTCAGCATGTTTTGTAAACACATGCTCTTCATCCATAAACCAACCTGGTCTTCTTCTAGACTTACTTGCCAAATCTGTATAAGGAGTAAAGTGTTGCATTTTTTTATCATTATATGGGTTTTCTCTTGAATAAAAATAATTTTCTGCCCAAGGTCCTCCATAAGAAACTAAAAGAGTAGGAGTATATGCAATTTGAGATTTTGCTACAGACTTTATAATATCATTATATAAAGGCGTTATTGGGTATGAGTGTTCATGACCTGGATAGCCATCTAAGATTTCAGTTATATTTAGTTTAAAATCTAAAGCACCTTCTGTTGTTGGCATTAATTTCTGTTCTTTTGCAGCCTGAATTACCCATTGTCTATGTTGCCTGTTACCAACAATATACATTTTAATGGTATTGGTATTATAGTATTTACTGTATTTTTTTAATGCGTCTTTGGTTTGTTCATAACTCTTTAAGTTGTAAGCCCAATAGCCTAAACCTGGCCCAGTTGAATAGGCTCTTGGCCCTAACATTTCTCCTGTTTTTACTAAATCGAAATAGGTAAGAACATCTGTTGTGCCTGTTTGTGGATCTCTAGAAGCTGTTACACCATAAGCTAAATTGGCAGCATAAGAAAAAACTTGTTTTTTATGAATACCAGAAAAAGTTCTTAAGTGCGAATGCGTATCTACAAAACCTGGAGCAATCGTTTTTCCTTGGGCATTTACAATTTTTGCTTTTTTTGGAACATCTAAACTTCCTGTTTTTCCAATAGCCTTAATTCTGTTATTTTCTACTAAAATATCCCCATTTTCAATAACTTTATCACCATTCATAGTAATAATTCTAGCATTTTGTATTAATGCAATACCTTCTGGAATATCTCTTTGAATAGTTACTTTTACATCAATTTCAGTTGGTTCAAAACTTTCTGAATCTTTTTTCTTTTCAGCTTCTTTATCCTTTTTTTCTTCTTCTTTTCTCTTTTCTTCAGATAATTTCTCTAACTCTTCTTTTCTGGCTTTCTTCTTTGCTTTTAATTCTTTTTCAAACTTTTCTGCTTCAACTAAATTATAACTAAAAAAAGCACTTCCTAAAGACCAATACACTGTTTTTCCATCAGTAGACCAAGCAGGAAATTCCCCTCCATAAGTTGTTAATTTCCATGAAGGAAATGCAGAAGAATTTGGATTAGAAACATTAATTGTAGGAGTTTGACCGTATTTAGGGACTGTTACTACGTAAACATCATTGGTAATTAAAGCCATAGCTTTATCTCCTTCTGGAGCCATATAAACCTCAACAGGTCTAGAAGCATTATTTCTTTCTTCAACTACATCATCATCTATATGACCAAAGTCAACCCCATCTTTGTGAGAACTTCCAAAAGTTACGATTCCTCTTATATTTACAATACTTTTTTCATCTGTTCCATCCCAACGAATAGAGGTTAATCCATTGCCATTGCTTAAGTAAATACGATTGTCGTTTTTTATAAAATGTGGGTTTCTTCTTCCGTTTGTTTTAGTGATAAAATTGATTTCACCACCTTTACTTGAAATCCAGACTAAATCTTCTTCACTTGAAAATGCTCCTTGTAAATATGCATTTCTAAAGTTTTGTGCACTTCCTTTTGTAAAAACAATTCTATCTGTTTTAGCATCCCAAACAGGACTATTATAAAGCGCAGATTGAGTAGTAAGTTGAATTGGTTCTCCTCCTTTAGAGCTTACCTTGTAGAGATGACCTCCATTACTTTCTGACCATGTAGTATACACAATTTCTTTACCATCTGGAGACCAATTAGGCTGTGTTTCTATGATATCCATTTCTGTTATGCGTTTTGGTTTTCCATTAGGAAGTTTCATCACATATAACTTATTTAATGCGCTAAAGACAATCTTAGATCCATCTGGTGATGGTTTTGCGTGTCTAATTTGATTAGCAAACATTTCTGTTTCGTCAGATATTGGGTATTTAAAATCCAGTTTTGGGCCTATAGCTAGCTCAACATCAACCTCAAAAGGAATTTCTTTTGCTGATTCTCCAGAAACAGGAATTCTATATATTTTACCTCCATAAGAAGCTAAAACTTCTTTATCATCTGGTGTAAATGTCATTGCAGGTAAAACACCCAAAGATGCAACAGATTCTTGCTCATCTCTTTGAACAGGATATGCTAACCATTTTTCATCACCTGAGGTCAAATCTCTAAGCACTAGCCCTGTATTTTCCTCGTATCTAGAGCCATATACCATATATTTTCCATTATGAGATAGTGTTGGTGTAAATGCAGATCCATAACGTGATGTTACTCTTGTAGATTTTCCAGTTTCTAAATCGTATCTAGATATTTGATATTGAGGTAACTGTGCATTGTATTCCCATCCTCCAGTTCTAGTAGAATAATAAATATATTTATTGTCTGGACTAAATACAGGTTCTACTGTTTTTAAGCTTGTTGGTTCTTTAATGAGTTGAGTTCCACTACCTGCTTCTTTATGGTATAAATGTAACTTTAAATTTCTTTTGCCTTTGGCTGCAACAATATAGTCGCCATCTGGAGACCAAGCAACAGATTCTACAGAACCTCTATTATCTTTAGTAACTTGTCTGGTTTCTTTTGTTGTTAAATCCATAAGCCAAATATTATCATTCCCACTTCTATCTGAAGCGAAAGCGATACTTTTTCCATCTGGACTATAACTTGGTTTTGTATCTAAGGCCAAACCATCTGTAATTCTTGTGGCTTTACCTCCTGAAAATGGAATTGTATACAAATCACCAAGCATACTAAAGATAATGGTTTTTCCATCTGGGCTTAAATCTAATGATAGCCATGTACCTTCTGTAGTACTAAAATTTATCATTCTACCACTTTCTAATGGTAAATCTTTAAATTTTTCTTGACCTGATAATGAATCTTTCTTTTGAGAATGTAAACTTATAGTTGATGATAAGAAAACAAAAAAACAAATAGTTTGAAAAATCTTTTTTGAGTTTATGCTGTTTAGTAAATGCATATTTTGTAAAATTTATATTAAAAAAAAAGCTGCCTAAATGCAGTTTTGTGTCTATTCTTGAATTTTTAATTAAGAACTCCTTTCCTTTCTGCTTGTCTAGAAAATGATATCAAATAAAAACCTATAATAAGTATTAAAATAGGCATAATTAAAGCTGAAGTACCATATTCTTCCATCATATTTGCAACAAAGAAGTTATAAATCATTTGTACTATAATTCCTAATAACGAGATTTGAAAGAGCAATTTAGCTTGTTTTTTTCTTAATAATAGCAAAACACATCCTAAGAAACCTCCAAAAACTGCAATAGCAAATGCAGCTGTAGCCCAAGGAGGCATATTATTTATAGTATCTAGCTGAGCAGACGTGTACATAGCTTGGAAGGTTTCAGTATTATAGGCTTGTTGTAGGTATTGATTTACACCCATAAGGTTCCATAATAAAGCCAAAACACTAATTACCCAGAAAGCAGGTGTTGGTTTAATGGTTGTTTCCATATTAAAAAAGTTAGGTTAGTTGATTTGTTAAATGTAATGAAAAATTACATAATCTAAAAATCTAAGTAATTTATGATGTTATCATTAGTTATATTTTCGAATTTAAAATTTTTATAAAATGATTAAATAATGATAGGAGTAAGATGTAAAAAATATTTAGAGTATATGAACTTCTATAAAAAAACCTTCTCTTAAATTTATTGTTTTTATTTAATGTATAATACCAACTTTTTTTGCTTTTTTAGAAAAAAGCATTAAAAATAAGCCAACAGCTATTGTAAATATAGACTGTGCTGCACCAACTTTACCATAGTTATCTATAATGTTAATTGTAAATGCATTATAAAGGATTTGTATTAAAATAGCTATAAACGAAATTACAAAAAGAGTATAAGCAACTTTATTTCTAGCTAAAAGAAATATAGATGCTGCCAAACCAAACCAAACTGCAATTGCAAAAGCAGCAGATGCCCAAATGGGTACATTGGTTATAAAATCCATTTGTTCGTAAGGAATGTGTTCTTCATTAAGTTGTGAATTATAAACTTGACTTAAGTAATCTAGAACTTTTATAAAATTCCAGATCAATCCTAAAACACCAATAAACCAAAAATATTTTCTAGGTTTTAATTCTTTTGTCATAATACATACGTTTTTTATTCCTAACTCAAAAAATACAAAATATATGATTATAATAAAATTATTTGTTTAGTATTAAAATGTAAAGTATATTTGTCATTATTATAAGTAAATTTGTCTAATTGTAAAATATATAAGATGTCTAAACAAAGCATTTGTGAAAGAGAAAAAAGTTATGTAGAAAGAATGAATAAATTTCAACTGCATCATAAGTATAAAAAAGTAGGATATTATATTGCTTTTTCTGCTTTTGGTTTAATGATTGCAAAAAAGTTTGTAGATGAACCAGATTGGGTTAAGCCATTATTGTCTGGTTTACTATTGGTTGGTATGCTCTTAATTTCTTTGGCTAAAGAAAAAATTGAAGACGAATATTTAGATAGTTTACGTTCTCAATCTTATAGAATTGCTTTTATTTTAGTGATTTTATATGCTTTGGTGCAACCTTTTATAAATTATGGAGTAGGGTTGTTGTTTGATGAGCAAGAGAAATTTGAAGGTTTAGATTATTTTCAACTATTGTTTTATATGTTAGTTGTACAATTAATGGTGTTTTGGCAACTTAAAAGATTAAATAAGTAATATGAAAAACACTCTAAAAGTACAACGTGCTATTTTAGACTTAACTCAAGATGATTTGGCTAAAGCAATAGGTGTTTCTAGGCAAACGATAAATTCAATCGAAAAAAACAGATATGTACCCTCTACTGTTTTGGCATTAAAACTCTCTGCTATTTTTAAAATTTCTGTAAATGAGTTTTTTACACTAGAAGAAGATGATTAAACTAGTGTATATTTTTATTATAGAAATTGTTGAATTACTTTTTACAATTATTCAGCTATAGAAATTACAGCAGTTTTAAACAAATTGGCTTTAGCTTCTAAGAATGAATTTTTTAATTCTATGGCTTTTAGTTTAGTTTCTATAAGTTTAGATTCTCTATAGTTTACTAAAAATAAAGAGCTTTCTCCTAAGAAAAACTTACGTTCTTCTGCTTTTAATAAAACACCATAATCTTTTACAATATTGGTTATATAATTACTTTGAACTTGAAAAGAAGCTAATTCTTGCTGTACAGCATTAACCTTGTTTGTTATAGTAACTTTAGTAGCTTCGTTTTCATATTCTGCATCTTGTAATTTAGCTTTTGCTAGTTTTAAATCTCCTCTTTCTTTTCTTAAGAAAAGAGGTAGTTTAAAGGTAATACCTGCTTTAAAATTATCTACGTTTAAAGAATTTCCTTGTCTTGGAGTTTCTGTTAAAAAATTGTATTGTGCATCTAATTGAGGTAATAGATTATTCATTTTTAACCTCCTATCAACATTTAAGCTTTTAATTTTAAACTCTAATGATCTAATTTTAGGATGATTATTGATATCAAAATTAGCGTTATTAAAAAGTGCAATATTAAAGGTAATGTCTACATTCTCTAATGTATTTACATCAGGTATAATATTATCTTGTAATTCTACAGGAGTATTATCATTCAACCATAAGAAATTAGAGAGTTCTAGAGAAGCCTTTATCAACTTTATTCTAGCTTTTTCTAAGTTTAGTTTTCTGTTATTTAATGTAATACCTGCTTCTAAAGTGTCTATAGCTGCTTTGTCTCCAGCAAAGTAAGCTCTTTTTGTGCTTTCAAAACGAACCACTGCATTTTCTAAAAAGTTGTTGTAAACATTTTTATCATTATATACTTTTAACCAATTAAAATAGGAAAGTGCTGCATTGTATAAAATTTCATTCACCAAAATTTGCTGATCTTCTTTGGCTTGATTTAAAAAGAACTTGGCTTGTTTTAAATCTGCCATTCTTTTATTCATTAAAAAACCTTTTAATAAAGATGCAGAAACACCTGCAGCATATAAGCCATCTGTAGGAACATTAGCTTCTGGATTTAAAAATAAACCATCGTTATTTTCGAAGTTGGCTTTAAATTCTAATCCATAATACGTTGGTATTTTAAAAGTACCATTTAATTTATTATAGTACTCTTTTTCTTTAAATTGTTTTTTATCAAAATCTACCTCGATTTTTGGATCGAAAGCTCCTCTAGCTTTTAACAATTTAGCCTCGCTATTGTTAATTACTAAATTCGCCTGTTTTACAATAGGATGATAATTTTTTACATAACCTAAATACTCAGACAATGTCATTACAGACTCAACTTGTTCTTGAGATTGTAGTTGCTGAACAACAATCATACATAGGATATAAATAATTTTCTTCATGTATAAATGTACTTATTATGAATGTATATTTATTTCTTTTTAGATTTACTTGTAGAACTACTTTCTGGTTGGTAATAGTTTGGTGGAAAGCTGTTTAGCTGTCTCCAAAGCTCAAACCAAATAGGTACATCTTCTAACAATGCAATAGTTCTTGCACCAGAACCCACTCTTATGGCTTCTGGCCAAGTATTGTCTGTTTCATCTGGTGCTAATAAAATTCTATATTTACCATCTGGACTAATAATATTTTGTATGGCAACAACTTTTGCTCCATAAGTACCATAAGAAACATTAGGCCATCCACTAAAAACAATTGCAGGCCAACCATCAAACTGTACACGTACTTTTTCACCTATGTGAATAAGTGGTAAATCTATTGGTCTTATAAAAGTTTCTACAGCTAAATCATATTTTGCAGGCATTATTTCTACAATTTCTTCACCTTCCTTAAATGTAACTCCAATTCCGCCTTTTAAAGCTTTATTAATGTAACCATTTTGAGGTGCTTGCATGTAAAGTAAACTACTTCTTACTTTGTAGTTACTATTGCTGTTTTCTAGTTTAGATACTTGTGCTTTGGCATCAAAACCACTAGATTGAGCAGTAAATTTATCGCTTTGCGCTTTTGAAATCTTATCAGCAAAACTCGCTTTAATTCGAGAAATTTCAACTTTAGCATTCAATACTTCATTTTTAGCAGCAAGTAATTTGTTTTCTTGTTCAATTAATTTTGCTTCTGTTGCTTGTAGTTTTAACCTTTTCTCTTCAACATCTTTAACAGCTTTAATACCTTCACTTTCTAAGGTAAAATCTCTATCATATTGACTTTTGGCTATTTTAATATTTGTTTTGGCAGCCTCAAAACCAATGCTATCACTTTTTACTTTTAACTTAGATTGTAGTAATTTATTTTGTACTTGTTCTAATTTTAGTTTTTGTTCTTCTTTAAGGGCTTCTATTTGTCTGTCTAAAGCTTCTACTTTAAATTGATAGGCACCTACAGAAGATGATTTAGCCAAAATTTGTTCGTTTGTTCTTTCTATTAAACGATCATCAAAATACTCGCTTTTTACTTCAGATATACGTAGAATGGTATCACCTTTTCTTACATAATCTCCCTCTCTTACAAACCACTGTTCAATTCTACCAGGAATTTGAGATTGTATGGTTTGTGGTCTTTGGTCTGGTGTTAGTGTGGTTACAATTCCTTTACCTGTAATATTTTGTGTCCAAGGTAAAAATAGAATTACAATACCAATAATTCCAAAAACTATCAAAAACTTATTTAGCGATTTATAATATTCTTTGTTAAAAATTTTTTCTCCAGATTTAAACTTTTTTAAATCTATATTTTTATTTATAGGATTGTTAGATATGTTTAACATAACTTATTAATTTATAGATTTAATTATTCCTTTTTCTAATGTTAAAGTTTTGGTACACATAGACTCCCAACTTTTATTATTGCTAACTACAATTAATGACCAAGGTCTTTCTGGGTTGGTTAAATAAGCAATAATATCAGTACTTTCTTTTAGGTTAAACTGATCTAAAGGATCTTCTAAAATCATAATTTTAGGTTCTTTAATAATTGCTCTAGCTAAAACAATTTTTTTAGCAACAGTAAAAGAAATTTGTTTTCCTTCTGGATATATAACAGTTTCTAAACCGTCTTTTTGTTCTTTTAAAAACTCTTCTAACCCAACTTTTTCAATAACTGAAAATATAGTTTCATCTTTTACAGATTTATCTCCAAAAATTAAATTGTCTTTTATAGTGCCTTCAAAAGGAGTTTCATCTGATAAGGATAACCCTAAATGAGATCTGTAATGGTTTAAATTTAAGCCATTTAAAGACATGTTGTTAATGTAAATATTTCCTTGCGTAGGTTCTATAATTCCTGATATTAAGCGTAATAAAGAAGATTTACCAGAACCACTTTCGCCCGTAATTAAAATTCTACTAGAAGGCTCAATTGCAAAAGATAAATTTTTCAAAATAGGTTTTTTTCTATCTTCTACTTCGTAAAAAACATCATCTAATTCTATTTTAAAACTTCTTGCATATTTAGGTTTTTCGCCTTTTTGTGTTTCTAATTCTTTATCTACTACTTGCCCAATTTTTTCTATTGCTGTAAGTACATCATAAAAAGATTCTAAACCAACAATTAGTTTTTCTACAGACTGTATTACTAATAAAATAATGATTTCTGCAGCAACAAATTGCCCA
Organism: uncultured Polaribacter sp.; assembly: GCA_964565055.1. Lineage (GTDB taxonomy): Bacteria > Bacteroidota > Bacteroidia > Flavobacteriales > Flavobacteriaceae > Polaribacter. The sequence continues at coordinate 98,648 of CAZMDC010000006.1, forward strand.
ATATTCATTTCTTGATTTAAAACTAAAGCACCACCAATTAATAATAAACTTGCAGTAACAATAACTTTAAAACCAACCATTTGTGTGAATTGTAATATTAAAATTCTAAAATGATTTTCTCTTGCTTTTAAATAATTACTTACTAAATAATCATTTTTAGACATTGCCAAATTGGTGTTTCCAGAAAGTTTAAAACTAACAATAGTTCTTGCAATTTCTTGAATCCAATGTGCAACTTTATACTTCATTTTAGATTCTTTTAAACTTGTTTCTAACCCTTTTTGAGCAGTAAATTTAAATACGATATAAATCAGTAATAAAAGTAATATTCCAAAAATGATAAAAAACGGATGGTAAAATGATAAAAGAATTAAAGCAAAAATTATTTGTAAAACAGCTGTAGGTACATCAATTAAAATTTTAGACAATCCTTTTTGAATGGTTAAAGTATCGAAAAAACGATTAGCCAATTCTGGTGGATAATAATTGCGCAATTCTGTCATTTTTATTTTTGGAAAACGATAACTCAATTCAAAAGAAGCTCTTGTAAAGATTCTTTGTTGAATTGTTTCTATAATTCTCAATTGCATTAATTGCAATGCTCCAGAAAATATTACACCAATAGTTACAGCAACTACTAAAACAATCCAAGAGGTAGAAATTTGTGCTCCTTGTATTAAGTTAATGATTGCTTGTATACCTAAGGGTAATGAAAGCGAAACAATTCCGCCAAAAATGGCGTAATAAAAAATTTGAAAAATCTCTCTTTTTTCTAATCTTAGCAACCCTAAGAAACGTTGCCAAGGAGTAAGTGGTTTGTTAGTCATTATCTTCATTTAAAGTATGAAATACTAAATGCAAAAAGAATTTTGTTGCTACTTTGTTATTATCGCAATTGGTAATAGAAGGGAAGTGGTTGTTTAAAAAATGCTGATGTAAACCACCTTCTATAATAGTACTTGCCAAGCTTAAAGCAAATTTATAATCAGAATTTACGTTGGCAATCATCTGTTCTAAACGAGTTACCAAACGTTTATAAACTTCAAAATAACCTTCCTTATTATCATTATCAACCTCTTTGGTTAAGAATGATTTAGAACTTTCATTCATAATAATTTTATACAATAACACTTCGTTAATGTGAGAGAAATTACTGTCTTCTTCTACAGTTCTTGTAAGAATAGATATGGCTTTTTTTAACTTTTCTTTAGCGTTAGAAATACTAAAAGTTTCTAAAACCAATTGGTACTCTAACCAAGCCCAATACCAAGAAGAAAGGTACAATAGTAGTTTGTGCTTGCTCTCAAAATACCTGTAAATAGAACTTTCATTAGAACCTATTCTATTTCCTAGTTTTTTGAAGGTGAAACTCTCAAAACCAATTTCATTGATTATAACAATGCTATTCTCAATAATACGCTTTCCTAGTTGAGAGGTTTCAGGGTCCTTAATATATATTTTATCTGGTACAGATATTTTTAAGTTAGATAATAAATCTTTCATGGTTTTGCGATTTGTTTGCAAATATAATAGTAAGACTATTGTTTTAGAGTGTTATTATAATTTTTAATGATTTTTTAACATTTGACAATTAGCCATAAAAAAAACCTTTCAATAAAATATTGAAAGGTTTCCTTACTATTAACTTAAATTCTAATTATTATTCTTTTGTATATATTAACTACAGATGTTTTAGAAAGAGACGGGTTATAACTTGGTGCTACATCTGCTCGATAACCAATATTAAAGACTAAAATTCTACCTACATTGTTGCCTGCTTCTGTAGTAAAAACGGTTTAAAATTCGGCTTCATTAGAAAAGTCTTCAGGATTACTTAATAAATTACAATTAGCACTGTTTGGTTAGGTTACCAATTTATACAAGCTAATTTTATATTCAAATTTTTAGGAATTAGAATTATTTTTCAATTATTAACTGTAATATTTTTACTTCTTAATAACCTTAAATTCAGTTCTTCTATTTAGTTGATGTTGGTATTCTTGACATTTTACACCATTTGAACATTTATTTAGTAATTGAGTTTCTCCATATCCTTTGTCTATAATTCTTTCACTTGAAATTCCTTTAGATATGATATAATTTCTAATCGAGAAAGATCTTCTATTTGATAATTTTAGATTATAAGCATCACTTCCTCTACTATCTGAATGCGATCCGATTTCTATTTTTATAGATGGGTAATCATTCATAATTTGAACTAATTCATTTAGTTTTAAAGCCGTATCTGATCTAATCGCATCTTTGTTTAAGTCAAAAAATACATTTCCGATAATTATTTGTAAGCTGTTGTCAATTAATTTTACTCTATTGTCTTGAGAAATATCTTTTTTTAGAAAATATGTAATGCTTCTACTTCCTTCTGAAAAACTGAATTCCCCTTTCTTCTTTAAGTATCCCAATTTAGATATGAGGAAGTTTACATCAGATCCATCACACTCTTGTTTGAGCTTTACTATACCATTTTCATTTGAGCTTAAAATAGTATTTTCTTTTTCTGTATCATATGAAAAATCTACATAGGCACCGCTTATTGTCTCTTTTGAATCTTCATCTTTCACAATAATTTCAATTTCTTGAAAGCATTTTTCAGGATAAACAACAAAGTTTCCTTTATACATATAAATATCATCGCTTCCTTTTCCACCATTACGATTGGAAGAGAAATAGCCTTCATTTTTACCTTTTATTTTTTTAAATGCAAAATCATCCGAAGAACTGTTAATCTGGTCTCCAGCGTTGGTAGGGTAGTGGTCTTTTTCATCTAAAATATAATAGTATATATCTAAGTCCTTTATACTATCTTTTAATCCATTTGAAGAGTAATAAAGAATATTATTTTCATCTATAAAAGGAAACATCTCTTTTCCTGAAGTATTGACTTTGGGCCCCAAGTTTTTTGGAGATGAGTATTCACCATTGGGAAGTATATCTACGCTATAGATATCTGTTTCCCCATAACCACCAGGCTTGTCTGAAATAAAATATAACTTGGTCTGGCTAGAGTTTATACTTGGATGACCAAAAGAGTATAATTCATTATTAAAAGGTAACTCTTTTACATTACTCCATTCGTTGTTAATCAAATCTGCTTTATAAAGTTTCAATTTTATTAATTCTTTATCTGTTTTAGAATTTACATAATCTTTTTTTTCACCATTTCTAGTAAAATACATCACTGTATAGTTGGAGTTAAAAGATACTGAGCTTTCGTGATTCCTTGTATTTATAGTTTTGTTTAATTTTACTTTAGTATTTTGATTGTCATTCTTCATATTAACAAAATACAAATCTAGAAAAGGTTGCATGTTAGGTTTCCATTTCCTTTTGACGAATCGATTCGTATTTTTAGAGCTCGCAAAGAACAAAATTGAATCTCTGAAAATAGTGCCTCCGAAATCGGAAAATTCAGTATTAACACTAAGATTTTCAATAATAATATTTTTCTCTTTTTTTTCTTGAGATACAAGGATTCCCGAGTAAATAAAGAAAATACCTATAAATAAATATTTTAATTTTTTCATTTTCTATTTTTTTTAAAAAAATCTTGGTGATTTATACTTATTATTCACAAAAACAAAGTCAAATAGTAATAATAATTCATGAGATCCAGAGTTAAATGTACCTAAGTTAGATGTTGTATGATCGTAAGCATAGCCAATTCTTAGATTATTATTTACTCTTAAATTTACTAAAGCACTCCAAGAATCATCTAGCCTATGAGATAATCCAAACTCTAATTTGTCTTGCCATAAAATGTTGGCAGAAAGATCTAAAGATAGAGGAGATTGTTTAGCGTATTTTGCTAAAAAAGAAGGTTTTAATTTAAAGTTTTCGTTTAAGTCAAAAACATATCCAGAGTTAATAAAAAAGTGCCTAACATCTGATGCTTTTGTAATTACTCCATTAGATTTTTCGAAATGTAAAGTTTCTAATAGATTAGGTACTGCTACACCTAAATAAAATCTATCTGTATAATAAAATGCCCCTGTACCAAAATTTGGGTGTGTGTTATTTACATTTTGGTTAAAAGATACATCACCAGAATCTACTTGGTTTAATTGCAGTAAACCAATTTGTTGAAACGCAGCTCCTGCTTTTAAACCAAATGCTAAATTTGAGTTTTCTGTTATTTTAATTGTATAAGAAAAATCTACAAAAGCAAACGTTTCTGTTACTGGGCCAACTTTATCATGTACTAAAGAGAAACCAAGACCTACATTTTTACCAACTGGGCTATGAATAAAAGCAGTAAATGTATTAGGGGCACCATCTATTCCAACCCATTGCGATCTACCTAGTAAACCAAGACTTGTTGCTTCATTACTACCTGCATAGGCAGGGTTAATAACACTCATATTATACATGTATTGGGTGTATTGTGGATCTTGTTGAGCTTTTGCATCGTTATTTCCTAATACTAAGAAAAGAAGTAATGTAAGCTTAAGTAAATTTTTCATATTTCTTAATTTTAGTTGTTTAAGTATAACCAGCTTTGGTAAGGTCTAGTTCTTCCGTCATTAAAATCAACTACATACCAATAGGTTGCTGTTGGTACAATTTCTTTGTTACCACCAATATTCATTCTACCAGTAGATCTACCATCCCACCATATAGGTGATGTTCTTCCGTTGTTTTTGTAATCATAGACGATGTTACCATACCTATTATAAATAGTCATTTTAAAATTAGGATAGTCTTCCGCTAAACCTGGTATTTTAAAAGTATCATTTGTTCCATCATCATTTGGAGAAAAAGAATTTGTAATCTCTAGAATATTTATGGTAGGTTCTAAACTATTTGCTGAGTTTAGTAAACCAAATGTAAAGACTCCGTAACCAGAAACATTAGCCGATATTTGTTTAGTATCTGTATTTACAATACCACCTTCGTTTATCCATTGTGCTCCATCCCATCTTACTATTACCATTTTTTCTACATCATTTAAAAATAGGGAAGGGGTGGTTGTTTCGTTCCAAGTAAGGGTAACCTTTACGTTACTATTACCAGCAGTCCTTTCTACATTCCAATATTCAACAGGGTTTATTGTGCTAATTGTTTTTTCTTTTAAAGTGTTGTTGTAAAGTGGGTTTGTGTTTTTCCAATTATACGCTGCGTAAAATTCATCGGTTTCATTTTCTGGGGCACTAATGCTAGCTGGTCTGTAGATGTAAACATCATCTTTAAAGTCTCCTATAGGAAAAGTAAATTCTGTATTTCCTTTTTTAGAGGCTCTGTTGTTACCATAACTTTCATTTCTAACTTTAAAAGTTTGTGCGTTTTGCTGAAAATTAAATAAACCATTACCAATTTCTTCTGTTATGCCGTTTTCGAAATAAGTATCACCAAAAATATTTAATTCACTTTCTAGAACTATAGAAAAATAGGCACTATTTATATTGTCTATATCTAGATTTTGAAATTTGTAAGAGCCGTTTCCAACTATATTTTGAATTTCATCTCCTACAAACAACGTGGTGCCACTTAGGTTGTTTTCGTTAAAATCTATATTACCATTATTGTTTACACTTTTAAATAAATACAGATTCCCGTTATTATTTATTAAAGCATCTGCCTGGTTGGTAACGTTTTCATAAACACTAACATCTGTGTTTTCACTAATAAAAAAGCTTCCTTTATTTACCATTTGGCTATATGTATTTGCATACACAAATACTGTAAAAAGTATTAAGTACTTATATAAAAATTTATTTTTCATGATTGAGTTTTTTAGAAAAAGGAATAATTAGAAATATTTATATTTAGTTTTAGAATTAACTTTATAATAAATGAATTTTTAATTATTCCTCTTATTTTCTATTTTTATAAATTAACCGTTCCTGTACCAATTACATACCATTTACCACCAGAACTTTGGATAGTAATGATTGAATTTATACCCACTGCTGTAACATCAATTTCTGCTAGAGGAGCTATTGATCCAACTAATCCACCTACAACTTTCTCACTCCCAAATAAATTTAAACCTAAACTCAAAATACTTCTATTAATTATTTTGAGTATTCTTCCAGGTTTAGCTGCAGCACTTGGTAAGTTAACTGTTCCTTCTTCTCCCAATATTATAGAGCCGAGTTGATTGATGATTACAGTGTAATCATCATCTTGAATTGTATATGATTCATTAGCAGAGTTAAAAGTCTGTACTCTAAGTTGAAATGCCATAGATCCTGCTACTGTTAAGTCACTATTTTTATTTGTTGTATTAATAGATACTTGACCACTATCATGTAAAAATATGTTTGTTGCATTTGTTTTTGCTGTACTACCATCAGACTGGTTTTTTAGTTTGACATACCCATTGGCATTGTCATTTTCCCATTTACTTCCTTCCTTAGCAGTGTTAAGTGCTATTGCAACTGCATTTCCTGCGACATTACCTGCCAAAGAAGAAGCTCCTAAGTCCACATTCCCTCCATCTACTAGAGAAATTGTATTTCCAGATAAACTTAAATCTTGCGTGTCACTATTTATTTCAACCCAAGTAGTACCATCAACAGTACTATAAGATTTTCCTGTAGCCGTATCAACATAAAACTGCCCTGCACTACCTGTAACAGATCCATTTGGATCTCCTGTGCCAGCTAAAGCAGCATCAGCACCATCAGCACCATCAGCACCATCAGCACCTTTTATAGACGTTGCAGTTCCCCAGCTTCCACCAGTTTTAGGGCCATATATTTCATTGGTAGCTGTATCAATATAGAAATCTCCATCAGCTCCTAAACCAGCTGCAGGTACACCGCTTCCGTTTAATACAGAAGCACCATCAGCACCATCAGCACCATCAGCACCATCAGCTCCAGCTGCACCAGTTGCACCAGTTGCACCATCAGCACCTTTTATAGACGTTGCAGTTCCCCAGCTTCCACCAGTTTTAG
>CAZMDC010000006.1:105664-105789 GCA_964565055.1 uncultured Polaribacter sp.
CTGCAGGTACACCGCTTCCGTTTAATACAGAAGCACCATCAGCACCATCAGCACCTTGAGCACCTGCTGGACCTTGAGCACCTGTATCACCTTTTATTGAAGCTTCATACTGAGCTTGTGTTCCT
>CAZMDC010000006.1:105889-110534 GCA_964565055.1 uncultured Polaribacter sp.
ACCTTGAGCACCTGTATCACCTTTTATTGAAGCTTCATACTGAGCTTGTGTTCCTCCTGGGTTACTATCCAACCAAACCTCAAATGCTGATTTACCATCATCTCCTTTAACACCTTGAGCACCTGTATCTCCTTTGATTGAAGCTAAAAAATCAGCCTCAGTACCTGTATTACCAGCATCTAACCATACTTGATAAGCAGATTTTCCATCTGTACCATTAGTTCCATTCGTTCCATCAGTTCCATTCGTTCCGTTAGCACCTTGCAATGAAGCTAAGAATTGTGCTTCTGTTCCTGTGTTACCAGCATCTAACCATACTTGATAAGCAGATTTTCCATCTGTACCACTTAGACTTGAAAGATCTACACTTTTACTCCCCCCATTTTCTAGGGTTATTTTTAATGTATTATTTAATAAAGAAAACTCTGTAATTTGTTGATTGTCTGGAATAGTATTTAATAAATCTATTACATCTTTACTATTTGTTAATTTTTCCCATTTGGTACCTGACCAAAAATAATATCCTTTTCCAGAATTTTCATTCGTATTATAGGCTAATAAACTTTCTTTTATATCTGAAGAAGATACAGGAAAAGCAGTATTTAAATCTTCAATATCTAATCGAGGAATTAATATTCCCTTGTTTGATGCGACAACGTCTAGTTGCGCAGAGGAGTTTGGGTTTAAAGTTCCAACTCCTACTTGTGAATAAGTTAAACCACTGATTAAAAGTAGTAATAAAGTAAATAGTTTTCTCATGCCAGTTAAATTTTAATTGATAATTATTTCTCTTGCACGTAAAAATAGATAAAATTCAGGAGTTTTAAAAATTACGGAGGTTATTTTACGCTTTTCTTTCTTTGAATAGCAATTTACTTTCGATGAATTTAAAATTTTAAAACATCAATAATTGTGTTATATTTATAATATATTAATAATAGAATATTATATAGATAAAATAGGTTTTAATTGTATATTATTGAAAAACATATAACTCTTATTTTAGGCTTTGTTTAAATTTTTAACATTTAATGTCTTAGTACTAAATATTGATTGCTGCTTTTTCATAAAACCTAAATTTTTAATATCTTTGTACAACTAAAGAACTCCTAGTAAATAAAATAGCAAATTCGGTTTAGGTTTTTTAAATCGATTCTACACTAACTATATTAGGTACAACATACATCTTTAGTATTATTTAAGAACAAGCACATAAAAACAGTTATATAGTTAATGGCAAAATCGCAACAGACATTTAGTAAGAGTGAAAAAGAAAAAAAACGTTTAAAAAAACGCGAGGACAAGCGTAAAAAAATGGAAGCAAGAAAAGCTGCTAAAGAAGAGAATGGAACTTCTGGAATTCAGTTTGCTTACGTAGATCATAATGGAAATTTAACAGATACTCCACCAGATCCAGAATTAAAAGTAGAGTATGAGTTAGAAGATATTCAGATTTCTACCACTAAAAAAGAAGATTTACCAGAGGAAGATCCTGTAAGAAAAGGTAAAGTGAATTTCTTCGATTCTTCTAAAGGATTTGGTTTTATTATCGATTCAGATAATGGAGAAAAATATTTTACGCACGTAAGTGGGTTAATAGATACTATTGCAGAGAATGATAAGGTTTCTTTTGAATTAGAAAAAGGAATGCGTGGAATGAATGCTGTAAAGGTTAAGAAAGTATAAATAGTTACTTATTTAGATATTAAAAATCCCATCATATCTATGATGGGATTTTTTTATGCGTTATAAAATTGCAAACTTTCTTTTATCAATACTTCAGGCACTTTGCAATCTAATTTAAAATCTTCAAAATCATTTAAAAGTACAAAGTTTACTTGGCCATTTACATTTTTCTTATCGTGTTTTAATAGGTTAAGAATAGCTGTAAAATCTTCTTCTAATAATTGTATTTTGTTATAGATAGCGCATACAACTTCTTTTAAAGCATGTACCTTATCTATTGGCAATTGTAATTCTTTGTTAGAAATATAACTTTCGCAAACCATACCAATTGCAATGGCTTCACCATGTGTTAAGTTTTCTTTTTCTTCAGATTCTAAGTAGAAAGATTCTATTGCATGCCCAAGTGTATGCCCAAAATTTAAAATTTTACGCAAATTCTTTTCTCTTGGATCTTTTAAAACAACCTCATTTTTAATTTCTACAGATCTAAAAATTAAATCGCTAATGTTATTTTCTTTGTTCTTTTTAATGTGTTCAAATAAAGACACATCATAAGTAACTCCATATTTAATAATCTCTGCCATTCCAGATTTTATTTCTCTTGCTGTAACAGTTGTTAAATATTGATTGTCTACAATTACCATCTGCGGATTTGCAAACAGACCAATTTGGTTTTTTAACACGCCTAAATCTACGCCTGTTTTACCACCAACAGAGGCATCTACCATAGATAATAAGGTAGTAGGTATATTTACAAAATCTACTCCTCTTTTAAAACAAGAAGCCACAAAACCACCCATATCTGTAATAACGCCACCTCCTAAAGTAATTACCAAACTCTTTCTATCTCCACCCAATTCTGTAATGGCATTCCAAATACCAACACAAGTTTCTAAGTTTTTATTGATCTCTCCAGATTCAATTTCTATAACCTCAATAGTCTTATCTGTCTTTAAATTCGGAATAAATTTAGGATAACAGTGCTCCATGGTATTTTCATCTACCAAAACAAACAAAGTTGAATAGTCTTTTTCTTGAATTAATTTTGATAATTCTTGATAGCTTTCTTCCTGAAAATGAACAGGATAAGATACAGCTTTAATGGTTTTCATTTTTTATAGAATTGAAGGTGCAAAATAACTAGAATTTATATAAAAATTACTATCCAAACACTATATTTGTAACACTAAATCGATATAGTATGAAACTTTTTGACAATACAGAAGTTGCTTTTGCATTAAAATCAGATTCACAATTAGAACGTGCTTATTTTTTGTTCAAAATGATACAAAATCAACCTATGGTAAAAATAGGAAGTGCTGTTACTAATTTTGCTTTAAAGGTACATTTGCCTATAGAAGGTTTAATTCGTTCTACAGTGTTCGATCATTTCTGTGGTGGAGTTACAGAAGACGATTGTTTACCTATTATAGAAAACATGTATGCCAATGGTAAAGTGCATAGTGTACTAGATTATTCTGTAGAAGGTAAAGATGAAGAAGCTAGTTTTAACGAAGCTCTTCAAAAGATTCTTAAAATTATAGATTTCTGTGCTGAGAAAAAATCAATCCCTTTTGCTGTATTTAAACCTACAGGATTTGGACGATTTGCTTTATATCAAAAAATATCTGAAGGTAAAGAACTAACAGAAAAAGAAGAAATTGAGTGGATTCAAGTTATAAAAAGGTTTCATAAAGTTTGTCAGGTTGCTGTAGAAAAAGATGTTCCGTTATTAATTGATGCAGAAGAAAGTTGGATGCAAAAAGCTGCAGATGAACTTATTGAAGAGTTAATGGAAAAATACAATACTCAAAAAGCCATTGTATTTAATACTTTGCAGATGTATAGACATGATAGAATGGATTATCTAAAAGCATTGCATCAAAAAGCAAAAGAAAAAGATTTTCATATTGGTATGAAAGTAGTTCGTGGAGCATATATGGAAAAGGAGCGTGAAAGAGCAGAAGAAAAAGGGTACGAATCTCCTATTTGTATTGATAAAAAAACAACCGACGAAAACTACGATACAGCCATTAAATACATGATGGATGCTACAAGAATGGCTTTATTTGCTGGTACTCATAACGAAGAAAGTTCTTACTTAGTTATGGAGCTCGCAGAAAAATACAATATTAAAGTAGATGATAACAGACTTTGGTTTGGTCAACTTTTTGGTATGAGCGATAATATTAGTTATAACCTTGCGAACCAAGGCTACAATGTTGCAAAATATTTACCTTTTGGTCCTGTAAGAGATGTTATGCCTTATTTAATTCGTAGGGCAGAGGAAAACACTTCTGTAGCAGGCCAAACCAGTAGGGAATTAAACCTTATCAATAGAGAGCGCAAGCGTAGAAAGCAATAATGAAAACCAAAGAGGAAATAAAAGAGTTATTACAAAGAAATAAATTACGATTGCATCAAGAATTGGTGCAAAGCAAAGAAGCAGTTTTTTTAATACGTAAATCAACTCATTCTAAATTAACAGATGAAGAAAGAGTAAAGATTAAAATTTTACTTTTGGATATTTGTAAATCAATTCCAGCATTGGCGGTTTTTTTGTTACCTGGTGGTGCTTTGTTATTACCGCTTTTAATAAAATTAATACCAGATATTTTACCTTCTGCTTTTCAAGATAATCCTTCAAAAAAATAAGTATTTCATTTTTTAATTTCGGTATCTAACGTATTGAAAAATATGCTTTAACTTATTGTAAATAAGTACACCTAAATAATATTATTCTTAAGTTTTTTCTATTTTCATATATTATAAATCTGAATTTTTAGATTAAAAAGCTTTACCATACTTGGAGTGCTTAGCAAGTAGCCTTTTAAAATATCTTCTGTAAAATAATTCATAAGAAAACGTGTAAATCACATAGAAACAACTACTTTTGCACGAAATTTAAGAAAGTACAAATGCAATCAATTAGAAATATCGCAATTATCGCACACGTTGA
>CAZMDC010000007.1:0-70013 GCA_964565055.1 uncultured Polaribacter sp.
ATACCAAGCACTCATTTGTCCACAATCTTCGTTTCCTGAAATTCCATCTGGAGCATTGGTGTACAATTGGGTTAAAATTTGTCGAACTTTCTCTTGGGTTTTATAGGGTTTATTTACAAAATTGTACAAATAAGCCATGTGATGACTAGGTTCATTACCATGAGCATATTGCCCAATTAGACCAGTAATATCCACTTGATGACTTCCTGAAGTTTTATCTTTTGCCGTAAACAATTTATCTAACTGATTTTCTAATTTCTCTTTACCACCTAACAATTTTGTAAAACCTGCAATATCTTGAGGTACATAAAAACTATACTGCCAAGAATTGGCTTCTGTATAATTAAAGTTCACTTCATAAGGATCAAAAGGTGCAAACCATGTATTTCTAAAACGACCTCTCATAAACTTCGTTTCTGGATCAAAAATATTCTTATAATATTGGGCTCTTTCTGAGTAAATTTTATAATCTTGTTCATTACCCATTGCTTTAGCCATTTGTGCAATAGTCCAATCATCGTAAGCATATTCTAGTGTTTTAGAAACAGATTCACTTTCTTTTTCAACTGGAATAAATCCAAAAGTTTTGTAAGCATCTAACCCTAATTTATCACGAGTTGCAGAGTGCTTCATTGCTTCTAGAGCTTTTTTTGCATCAAAATCTTGTATACCTTTTAAATAAGCATCAGCAATTACAGGAACTGCATGATATCCAATCATACAACCTGTATAATTTGCAGCCAAATCCCAAATTGGCATAATACCACCTTCATCGTATTTTGCTAAAAAAGTATTGATAAAATCGTTCGTTTTTTCTTGCTCAATTATGGTATATAAAGGATGTGCAGCTCTGTAAGTATCCCATAATGAGAATACTGTATAGTAATCGAAATCTTTGGTTTCGTGAATTTCTAAATCCATTCCTCTATACCTTCCATCCACATCTTGATATAAATTTGGTGCAATAGAAACGTGATACATTGAAGTGTAAAAATTAATTTTATAATCCTCATTAGTATCTTCTATAACAATTTTCTCTAATTGTTTTTCCCAATAATCTTGAGCTTCTTTTTTAACTTCTTCAAAATTTTTGCCTTCAATTTCTGCTTCTAGATTTTTTCGAGCACCCTCAACATCAACTGCAGAAATTCCTATTTTAATAAAAACAGGTTCATTATTTGGGTTGATAAAATTCAAAGCTGCTTTTCTACCTCCAGGAATTCCTTCTTTTAAAGGAGATTGCAAAACATCTGTAAATGGATGTGAGGTTTTTATGACATAAAACAAACGTTGATCTGAAGCCCAGGCTTTAGAATGACGATAACCAACAATTTCTGTATCTGATATTTTATTGATTTTAGCCTCCAAAACTTCATCTCTATGTTCTAAATCTAAAATTACAAATTGATTTTCAGCAGAAGGAAACTTATATTTATGAATTCCACTTCTTTTGGAAACTGTCAATTCCACATCAATATTGGTATCGTCTAAATGTACTTTATAAAAACCAGGTTCTGCAACTTCTTTATCATGAGAAAATTTCGATTTGTAACCTTCTTTTCCATCTGCTCCATTATTAAAAACTTGCTTATTAGTTGGCATCAGCAAAATATCGCCATAATCAGAAACACCTGTTCCACTTAAATGCGTGTGTGAAAATCCGTAGATTTCATCATCTGAATAATGATATCCAGAACATCCATCCCAACCATCTAAACGTGTATCTGGACTCAACTGCATCATTCCAAAAGGCATTGTTGCTCCTGGATACGTATGTCCATGACCACCTGTACCAATAAAAGGATTTACATAAGAAATTAAGGATTTGTCTTTTTTAGCCGGAGTTGATTTTTGAGGAGTATTGCAAGAAAAAATTACAGAAATTGCAACAAAAAAACCATAAAACTTTATTTTCATTAAAATAGATTGTTAAATTTATGCCACAATATACTAAAATGAAAATTTACTCTTATTTAAAATTAGCAATTCTTATTCTTTTTTTTAGCTGTACTTCAAATTCTGAAACAGCAATTGAACCGAATATTATTCCCAAGCCTTTACATCAAAAAATTAATAATCAAACTTTTACATTAGATAAAGATGTTCATTTAAAATTTGAGAAAGAGAATAAAGAAATCGCCAACTATTTTAAAAATTTTGTTCGAGAAAAATATACCATTGAATTTTCTGAGAATGGTAAAAAACAAATCAATTTTAGAACTGATAATTCTATTAAAAACGATGAAGGTTATGAACTTATAGTGTCAAAAAAAGAAATTATTATTTCTTCTAAAACTAAGAAGGGTGCTTTTTATGCAGTACAAACTTTGTTGCAATTACTACCAGAAAAATCAAACTCACAGTCAATAGCTATTAAATCTGTAGAAATAAAAGACGCTCCAAGATTTAAATATAGAGGAATGCACTTAGATGTTGCTCGTCATTTCTTTTCTGTAGATTTCATCAAAAAATATTTAGACTTAATGGCAATGCTAAAAATGAATACTTTTCACTGGCATTTAACTGAAGATCAAGGCTGGCGAATTGAAATTAAAAAATATCCGAAACTACAAGAAATTGCAGCTTTTAGAAACGAGACTTTAATTGGCCATTATTCAGATCAACCACACCAATTTGATGGAAAAAAGTATGGTGGTTTTTATACGCAAGAAGAAATAAAGGATATTGTAAAATATGCTTCAGAAAGACAAATCACAGTAATTCCAGAAATAGAAATGCCTGGACATTCTCAAGCTGCAATTGCTGCTTATCCTGAATTGGGTTGTACTGGAGAACAAGTTGAAGTTGCCACAAAATGGGGTGTTTTTGAGGAAGTGTATTGCCCTAAAGAATCAACTTTCGAGTTTTTAGAAAATGTAATTGATGAAGTTGTGGAATTATTTCCTGGAAAATACATTCATATTGGTGGAGATGAAGCTCCAAAAACGAGATGGAAAAATTGTAATCATTGCCAAAAACTCATCAAAAAACAAGGTTTAAAAGATGAACACGAATTGCAAAGTTATTTCATTACAAGAATGGAAAAATATATCAACTCAAAAGGCAAACAAATTATAGGTTGGGACGAAATTCTAGAAGGTGGTTTAGCACCAAACGCAACTGTTATGTCTTGGAGAGGAACAGATGGAGCTGTACAAGCTGCAAAACAAAAACACGATGTGATTTTAACTCCAGGTTCTCATTGTTATTTTGATCATTATCAATCTGATAATGAAAATGAACCTTTAGCAATTGGTGGCTTTTTACCTTTAGAAAAAGTGTATCGTTTTAACCCAATTCCAGATGAATTGAATGAAGAGGATGCTAAATATGTTTTAGGTGCCCAAGGAAATGTTTGGACAGAATATATACCAACACCTGAACAAGTTGAGTACATGGCTTTTCCAAGAGCAATAGCTTTGGCAGAAGTAGTTTGGTCTTCAAAAACAAACAGAAATTATGATGATTTTATAAATCGATTAGAGCACTTTAATAAACGTTTGGATGTTATGAATGTGAATTATGCCAATCATATCTATGAAGTAAAAGGAAATTTAAAAAGTTTTGAAGGAAAATTGATTTATGAATTAAAAACTACAACTGATAAAAAAATATTATACTCAAAAAATAATGAAGAAATGAATTTAGAGTATAAAGAACCAATTCCTATAAATACTTCTACTATAATTAAAGCTGCTGTAATTCATAATAGTAAGCAGTTAGGAAGTGTTTTTCAACAAAAAATAGCATTACACAAAGCAGTTGGTGCAAATATTTCTCTGAATGTTCAACCCAACAAAGCCTATAATGCAGGAGGAAAACAAGCATTAATTAACGGTATTTCTGGTAACAATAAACGTTATGGAGATGCAGAATGGTTGGGTTTTTCTGGTGATGATGTAGAAATTACAATTGAATTTAATGAACCTAAAGAAATCAATTCAATTTCTACTCGATTTCATAATGGAAATGGACAATGGATTTATGCACCAAAAAAAGTATTAGTTAGTTTTGATGGTAATGAATTTCAAGAAAAAAATATTTTAAAATCAGAGAATATATTAGTCAACTTTAAACAAACCTTTAATAATAAAAAAGCGAAAACTATTAGACTCAAAATTCCAAACTACGGAATAATTCCAGATGGAAAACAAGGTGCAGGTCATAAAGCTTGGACATTTATTGATGAAATTATTGTTGAATAATATGAAATTAGAAATTTGTGCAAACTCTTTTGAATCAGCTCTAAATGCACAAAAAGCAGGAGCAGATAGAATTGAACTCTGTTGTGAATTATCTGTTGGCGGAATTACACCCTCTTATGGTTTATTAAAAAAGGTTGTTGAAGAAATAACCATTCCTGTACATGTTTTAATTAGACCAAGAAGTGGTAATTTTTGTTATTCAAATGATGAAATTGAAATTATAAAAAAAAACATTCAACTCTGTAAAGATTTGGGTTTTAGCGGAATTGTTTGTGGCATCTTAAATGCAGATAACACCATAGATATTGAAAAAACAAAAGCGTTGATTGAACTTTCAAAACCCTTATCATTTACCTTTCATAGAGCTTTTGATTGTGTAACAAACCCAAAAGAAAGTTTGCAACAACTTATTGATTTAAAAGCGGATAGAGTTTTAACTTCTGGACTTCAACCCAAAGCAGCACAAGGCATTGAGTTACTCAAAGAATTACAAAATATTGCAAGTGATAAAATTATAATTCTACCTGGAAGTGGAATTAATCCAAGTAATGTTCATGTATTTAAAGAGGCTGGTTTTAAAGAAATTCACACCTCTGCTTCTATAGAAAAACCTAAGTCGAATGTGTTTTTTGATAGTACAAGGCAAACAGTTTCAAATATTGAAACTATTCAAAAAATCTTAAAAGTGATACAAGATGCGTAAAGTTATTGTTGTTATATTTTTTCTTTTTTTTGTATGTTGTAACACTCTTGAAAAAGATTTACCAATAAATATTCCTTTAAACATAAATTGGCAATTCAAAGGAACTGATACTTTAAACTGGAAAATTGCCACAGTTCCTGGAAATGTATTTACAGATTTATTAACCCATCAAATTATTGAAGATCCATTTGTAAAAACTAATGAAGATAAAGCACAGTGGGTTTCTAAAACAGATTGGGAATACAAAACTACTTTTAAATTATCAGATGAAATCTTACAAAAGAAAAACATTGAACTGAATTTTGAAGGGATAGATACTTATGCAAAGATTTACATAAATGGAAATTATCAATTAGATACTGATAATGCTTTTCGAAAATATTCAATTCCTATTAAAGAACTTGTAAAAAAAGAAAATGAATTAAGAATCGTTTTCAAAAATTCTGAAGAAATTGGCAATTATAAAGCCTCTAAAAATCCTTATAAATTACCAGAAGGAAATAGAATTTACACAAGAAAAGCGCAATTCCAAACTGGTTGGGACTGGGGTCCAAAACTAAATACTTCTGGAATTTGGAAAGAAGTTTTTATCACTGCTTGGAATGATTATAAAATTGATAATTTTTATATTCAAAAAAACAGGCTTACCAAAACTGAAGCGAATTTAGTTGTGCACGTTAATGAAAATAATGTGAAAAAATTAGACTACGAAGTTTTTGTAAATGGTAAATTAAATTCAAAAAGTTCAAATACAGCTAAAATTCCTATTGTTATAAAAAACCCAAAATTATGGTGGACTCACAATTTAGGAGAACCTTATTTATATGATATCAAAGTAATTGTTAAAAAAAATAACGTCATTTTAGATAGTATTTCTACAAAATACGGAATAAGAACCATAAATTTAATCACAAAAAAAGACAGTATTGGAGAATCATTTTATTTTGAATTGAATGGAAAACCAGTCTATATGAAAGGCTCAAATTACATTCCACAAAACAGTTTTCAGAATAAAGTTGCTGATAAAGATTATGAAAAATTACTAACTGATGTTGTTGCATCTAATATGAATATGTTGCGAGTTTGGGGAGGTGGAATTTATGAAAACGATATTTTTTACGATTTATGTGATGAAAAAGGAATTTTAGTTTGGCAAGATTTTATGTTTGCTTGTGCCATGTATCCTGGAGATAACGACTTTTTAAAAAATGTAAAAGAAGAAGCTGAGCAGCAAGTAAAACGTTTAAGAAATCATTCTTCAATAGCTTTGTGGTGTGGAAATAATGAAAACTCAGAAGGTTGGAAACGTTGGGGTTGGCAAGCCAACAGAACTGAACTAGAAAAAGAAGAAATTTGGAAAGATTATTTGGCACTTTTTGATTCTATTTTACCAAATACTGTTGCTAAATATTCTGAAACTGATTACTGGGAAACCTCTCCAAAATATGGTCGTGGAAACCCAAAATACAAAACCAAAGGCGATGCTCATGATTGGTGGATTTGGCATGATGCTTATCCTTTTGAACACCTAGAAAATAATGTACCCAGATTTATGAGCGAGTTTGGTTTTCAATCTTTTCCAAGTTATGAAACAATAAAATACATCAATCAAAAAGACAGTATTGATTTAAAAACAGATGCAATTAAATCACATCAAAAACATGCTAGAGGTTTTCAATTAATTGAGGATTATATGGCTCGCGATTATAAATTCCCTAATAATAACGAAGATTATATATATGTAAGTCAGATACTACAAGCCAAAGGAATTGTGATGGGAATTGAAGCGCAAAGAAGAGCAAAACCTTACAATATGGGTACTTTATATTGGCAATTAAACGATTGTTGGCCAGCCATTTCTTGGTCTTCTATTGATTATTTTGGCAATTGGAAAGCTTTACAATACAAAGCCAAAAAAGCTTTTAAAAACATTTTAATTTCTTCAAAAATTAATAATAATAAAGTACAGACTTTTATTGTGAATGATACTTTTGAAAAAATAAAAGGAACATTACAACTAAACATTATTGATTTTTATGGAAATGAAATTTTGTCTAACTCTAAAGAAATTGAAGTTTTAGAAAATAGTAGTAGAGAGTTTTATGAATTTTCTTTAGATGAAATTGATAAAAAAAACACTGTTTTAATTGTAGAATTTAATAATGAAAAATCAATCTTTTATTTTGTAAAACCAAAAGAATTAAACCTACCCAAAGCAACAATTACAAAAGAAATTACGAAAACTACAAACGGATTTACAATTACTCTACAAAGTAACGTGTTACAAAAAGATGTGTTTTTATTTACGAATGAAAAAGGACATTTTTCTGATAACTTTTTTGATCTAATGCCAAACGAAACTAAGATTTTAGAGTTTAAAACAAATGCTAAAATGTTAGATGACTTAAAAGTAAAAACACTTAATAAAATTAACCCTTCTTACTAAAAAACTGAGATTCTAAAAAGCCTAAACCATAACCAAAAAACTGTGTTATGGTTGTAATTAGAGTTAAAAACCCAACTCGAATTCCGTTTTTAAAACTAGAATCGATTATTAGTCCTAAAAAATACAAATAGTAACAACTAATTAGCGTTAGATGACCAAATAGTGCTAATAAAATACCAAAATCTAAACCAATTATAAATACACTTGGAAACCAAAATGTTAGTTTAGCACTTGTAGGGTATTTTCTATTTAAAATTGGTCTTGCTGTTCCAAAAGCAAATGTTTGTTTAAAAAATTGTTTGATAGAACTTCTGCGTTTATGGTACACAAAAGCTGCTGCAATTAATTGGGTTTCAAAATTGTTATTCCATAAACGAAACGTTAAATCGATATCTTCTCCTGCTTTCATTTTAGAAAAACCATTTGTTTTTTCGAAAGCTGTTTTAGAGATTCCTAAATTAAAACTACGCAATTGAAATTTACCTACACCATTTTTTTTACCACGAATTCCACCTGTTGTAAGAAAAGAAGTCATAGAATAATTAATAGCTTTTTGCAGTAATGAAAAACTTTGGTGTGCTGCATCTGGGCCACCAAAAGCATCTGTATAATTTTCTTCTAATGCTTTGTAAACTGTAGTTAAATACTGTACAGGTACTATAACATCTGAATCTAAAATAATAAAGTAGTTTCCTGTAGCTTTTTGCATTCCTAAATTTCTACTTGCTCCAGCTCCACTGTTTTCTTTAAAAAAATATTTTAAGTTTAACTGATTTTGATAACGCTCAACAATTTTTTCTGCGGTGTTTTGAGAACCATCTTCTACGATTAAAACTTCGAAATTCTGCTGATAGTCTTGTTTTGTTAAACTCGCTAACAATTCGTCAATTTCTTGAGGACGATTGTAGACAGGTATAATTATGGAAAATTTGAGGTTTGAAACTATCAAAAAAAAATATTTTAAATGTAGTAAAAATACAAAAATGCAAACCGATTTCGATTTGCATTTTCTATATTTTTAATTCCTATTGCTGGCAAACAAGTTTAGCCCTGATTGAACGACTTGTTTGAGCTCTTTTGGAGACCCTGAAATAAATTCAGGGTTGAGAAAAAGCGAGTAGTGAAAGCAGGAATTTGCTTCTAATACTACTCTTGGTCTACAAATTTATCCATTACAGGATCACTTACTCCCATGTTTGAAAAACCTCCATCATGAAATAAGTTTTGTAACGTTACTTTTTTAGTTAAATCTGAGAACATTGTTATGGTATAATCTGCACATTCTAAAGCTGTTGCATTACCTAAAGGACTCATTTTTTCTGCATATTCTATAAAGCCATCAAAACCTTTAACTCCAGAACCAGCAGTTGTTGGTGTTGGCGATTGAGAAATGGTGTTTACACGAACTTTATGATCTCTACCAAAGAAATACCCAAAACTACGTGCAATACTTTCTAAATAGGCTTTATTGTCTGCCATATCATTATAATCTGGAAACACTCTTTGTGCAGCCATGTAAGTTAAAGCTACAATAGAACCCCACTCACTCATGGCATTTTTATTGTATAAAACATTCATTACTTTATGAAAAGAAACTGCAGAAATATCCCAACCTTTTGTTGTAAAATCGTAGTTAGAATCTGTATAATGTTTTCCTTTACGAACGTTAACAGACATACCAATAGAATGTAAAACGAAGTCAATTTTACCTCCTAAAATTCCCATAGATTTTTCAACTAAATTGTTTAAATCATCCATAGAAGTTGCATCTGCACCAATAACTTGAGACCCTGTTTTTTCTGCTAAAGCGTTTAACTCACCCATTCTTAAAGCAATTGGTGCGTTTGTTAACACAAAAGTTGCGCCTTCTTCATGAGCTCTTTCTGCTACTTTCCAAGCAATTGATTGCTCGTTTAAAGCTCCAAAAATAATTCCTCTTTTACCTTTTAATAAATTATACATAGTATTAGTTGTTCGTTTTAGTCTTTAATTTTTAGTTGATAAAGCAAATATAAATTAATTTAATAACTCTTTTGCATGTGTTAAAGCAGAATCTGAAATGTCTTTACCACTTAACATTTCTGCAATTTCTACAACACGTTCTTCTGCTGTTAATTGTTTTAAGCTTGTTGTGGTTACACCATTAACTTCCTTTTTAAATACCTTATAATGGTTGTTACCTTTAGCTGCAATTTGAGGCAAATGTGTAATAGCTATTACCTGCATATTATTACTCATTTGCTGCATAATTGCTGCTATTTTATTAGAAACTTCTCCTGAAACACCAGTGTCAATTTCATCGAAAATTATGGTTGGTAAATGAGTGTTTTCTGATAATATTTTTTTGACTGATAACATTATTCTTGATAATTCACCACCAGAGGCTACTTTTTTTAACTCACCAAAATTACCACCTTTGTTTGCAGAAAACAGAAAGGATAGTTCATCTTTACCATTTTCAAAATACTTTTTTGTTGGATTTATTTTGATTGAAAAGCGTGCATTTTGCATTCCTAAATCTGCCAATAACACTTCTAATTCTTTTGTTAATGCAGGTATTTTTTGTTGTCTCTTTTTTGTAATTATTGCAGCAACTTTATCTAATTTAGCAGCAACATCTTCAATTTCTTTTTTCTTGTTATTTATGGTTTCTTCTGCGTTTTCAACCTGGCTTACTTGATTCGATAAATCTTCTAGAATTGCTAGTAATTCAGAATTTGAAGAAACATAATGCTTTTTCTGCAAATTATAAAGCAGTTGTAATCTGTCGTTAATTTCTTCTATTTCATTCGGATTAAAATCTACATTCTCATTAGCATCTTCTAATTCTGTAACAATATCATCTAATTCTATTTTTATAGAATCTACTCTGGTTGATAATTCTTGATATTCTTTAGAGAACGATGCTATTTTAGACAACCTATTTTCTAAAGAATTTAATAAATTTTGGATACCAATTTCATCGTTAATAGATAGTTCTAAAGCCTCAGATAAATTTAATTTGATATCTTCTATATTATTCAGTCTTTCTAATTTTTCTTCTAACTCTTCTTGTTCATCTGCTTTTATATTTGCTTCTTCTAATTCGTTAAAAAGATGTAAATTATAATCATGCTTTTGATTGGCTTCTTTTTGAGTTTGTACTAAAGCTTCTAATTCTTTTTTGAGTTTATTCAATTCTAAAAATCCTCTTTTGTAAGAAGCAATAGTTTCTTGAGTATTTGCTAAAGCATCTAAAATTGAAAACTGAAAACTATTATCTGATAATGCTAACGTTTGATGTTGTGAGTGAACATCTACCAACTTTACTCTTAAATCATTTAAAACTGATAATTTTACAGGAGTATCGTTTACAAATGCTCTAGATTTACCTGAAGGTAAAATTTCTCTTCTTATAATAGTTTCTGATTCGTAATCTAAATCAACTTCATTAAAAAAAGAAGTAAGGTTATAATTTGCAATAGAAACTTTTGCTTCTACAATACATTTTTTTGAAGTGTCTTTTAAAGACGATAAGTCTGCTCTGTTACCCAAAACCAAACCTAAGGCACCAAGTAGTATAGATTTACCAGCACCAGTTTCTCCTGTAATTATAGACAAACCGTCTGTAAAATCAATCGCTAATTGATTGATTAATGCGTAGTTATTTATAGAAAGTTGTGTAAGCAAGTTCGCTAATTTTTATAGGTTAAAATTAGTGAAATAAATTCAGAAAATTAAAAGAAAATACTATTCAATATTTCTCCACTTAGAAACATTATTAGGAGATATTTTTCTTAATGTATTTGATACATTAGAGCTATTTCTTGTTCTTGGACCACCAGAATAAATATTTACAATTTCATCTGCTTTTGCATCAAAAAAAACTCTTATTAAATAGTTACTAATCGTTTTATTAAAAAGTTGCTCCATAGAAAGCACATTAGTTTCTATTGTTTGTTTTGCAAAATCTTTATTAGATGTAAAATTATCCATCCCTTTAATATGATATTCATACATTACTTCTCTATACATTTGTAGTTTTGGAGCCAATAAATTATCTATCAATAAAAAACGATTTTGTTTACCAACCACATTTTGCCAAGCAGCTAAACCACTTTGCTGTGCTTGCAACATGGCATTTTGTGCTTCTTCCAATTCATATTGACCCCCAAATTTTGAAAATGTATCTGCATCTACTCCCAAAATTGTGTACACATAAAAAACAATTGTAGAAATTAAGTTGCTATCAAAAGCATTTCTATTGTAGTTTAAAGGATCAAATTCGTTGTATCGAAATGTAAAATCGTTGTCTTTAATATTTAAAACAGGAGTTAAATAACTAGAACCATAAGTTGGTCTAGAACTTTGTATTTGAAGTGTTGCTGTAAATACATTATCTTCTCTAGAAGTAATAATAATATTCATTGCACAATCTACCCTTTCTTCTGGTTTTACAACTCTATTTGTCCATTTTTTCTTGTTGATAAACTCAGACAATGCATCTTGTAAGGTGGTAAAAACTTGCCTATTAGAACCAGCAATTTGTTCGTAATTTATATTTACCAAACAATTTAATTCTTGTGAATTGATTTCTTTAGTCATAAAAATCAACAATAAAAGAACAAGAATTTTACGCATGTATTTTTAATATAATTTCGTTAATAATATCTTTAGCAACATCTTCTTTAGATTTTAAATCGAAAAATTTCTCATTAAAATCTTTATCAATAATAGTAATTTTATTTGTATTCGTTGCAAAACCAGCACCTTTATCTCTTAGTGAGTTTAAAACTATGGCATCTAAATTTTTACGTGTAATTTTGCCTTTTGCATTGTCAATTTCGTTATTAGTTTCTAACGCAAAACCAACTAAAAACTGCTGTTTTTTTAAAGCTCCTAAAGAGGCTAAAATATCTTTTGTAGGTGCCAACTCTATAGATAACGAACTTGCTTTCTTTTTTATTTTCTGATTGGCAACATTTTTTGGTTTGTAGTCTGCAACTGCTGCTGCTAAAATAGCAACATCTACTTCATTAAAATATTGATGTGCTGCATTATACATATCTTCAGCAGTAATTACATCAATTCTTTTTACATAAGAATTTTTTATTTGCTGATGACTTGGACCAGATATTAAAATAACTTCTGCTCCTAAATTTGCAGCTGCATTAGCAATTGCAAAACCCATTTTTCCTGAAGAATGATTGCCTATAAAACGAACAGGATCTATAGCTTCGTAAGTTGGACCTGCTGTAATTAATATTTTTTTACCTTTTAAAGGCAATTGAGAAATAATATCATTCTCTATAAAAGTTACAATATCTTCTGGCTCTGCCATTCGCCCTTCACCAACTAAACCACTTGCAAGTTCTCCAGAAGTTGCAGGAATCATTACATTTCCAAAAGATTGTAATTTTGATAGATTTTCTTTTGTTGATTCGTGTTTGTACATATCTAAATCCATAGCAGGAGCAAAATAAACAGGGCATTTTGCAGAAAGATATGTAGCTAAAAGTAAATTATCGCAAACGCCATTTGTCATTTTAGATAATGTGTTTGCTGTGGCTGGAGCAATTAAAAAGTAATCTGCCCAAAGACCAAGATCTACATGATTATTCCAAAGTTCATTTTCATTTTTTTTATCATAAAAAGTAGAATGAACAGGATTTTTAGAAAGTGTAGAGAGTGTAAGAGGTGTTATAAAATCTTTAGACGCAGGTGTCATAATTACTTTGACATCTGCGTCTAATTTTATAAGTAAGCGCACTAAACTAGCTGTTTTGTAAGCAGCAATTCCAGCAGTAATACCTAATAAGATTTTTTTACCACTTAAAACAGACATTATTCTGCTTCTGGATTTCTATGATATACTTTACCATTTAACCATTCCTCAACTGCAATTGCTGTTGGTTTTGGTAAACGCTCGTAAAATTTAGAAACTTCTATTTGTTCTTTATTTTCGAAAACTTCTTCTAAACTATCATTGTATGTAGCAAACTCATCAAGTTTATCAACCAATTCTTTCTTTAAGTCTGAGTTGATTTGATTTGCTCTTTTTGCAATAATCGAAATTGCCTCATAAATATTTTCAGTTGGCGCTTCAATTTCATTTTTGTTATAAGTAACTGTACTTATAGCAGCTTTTGTGTCTTTATAATCCATAATGTTATTTGTTTATAGCGTTTTCTTTTTCACTTTTTTTACTATTCTCTAAAACTTTTGCTACTCTTTCTTGCTCTTGATTAAGTTTAGCAAGCATTTTGACTGCATCTTCTAAATATTGAGTTTCTGGGTAATTTCTCAAAAGTTTGTTATAAGCTTCAACTGCATCTTTAATACGTTCTGGCTTTCTTCTATCTGTACTTTTTAATACAAAATCATGTGCAGCTTTTAGTCTATAATACAAAGCTTCTTCTTTAAATTCAGAACCCAAATAATCTGATAAAAGATTATCAAAAGCCTGAATAGCAGCCTTGTAATTTCTCATATCATAATCTGCAGTTGTATAATAAACTTTTGCAATATCAAAATACTTTTTCTGTAGTTTATATCTTAATTCTTTGTAATGCTGATTAGCTTCTTCTACTCTATCTGAATTAGGATAAGCATTAATAAAAGTTTGAAAAGCTTCTAAGGCTTTATTTGTATCTGTTGGATCTTTACTAGAAACAGGAGATGCTAATTTATAACTGTAAGCTGATAAAAAAGCAGCCTCTTCATTTTTAGAACTTGATGGATAGTTTTTTACAAAACGATCAAAATAATAACCAGCTGTAGTATAATCTTTTACATTAAAGCTAGATTGTGCAATCATAAATTGTATACGTTCCATTTGAGGTTTACCTCTGTATGCAGGCATAATCAACTCAAATAAGCGAAGTGATTTACTATATTTTTTTGTTTCATATAGCTTTACAGCCATTTTATACTTTTCCTCAGCATTTCCTTTATTCAATACTTTTTGGTATTCTCCACATGAGAATAATAAAAGACTTAAGGTCAATAAATACGCTAAATTTTTAATTTTTTGCATCCTGCAAAATTATGAATTAATTATGGATAATAAAAGCATTTATTTTTGTGAAAATAAAACTTCAACTTTGTTAATACTTAGTATTTTACTTCTTTGTTTTCATTACTAAAGAAAAACTAAAATTACTTTGCAATATTGCAGTAAAAAGCCTTAAATATTTAACAAAAAGTTGCTAAATGTTTGTTAAGAAAGTAACTAAAGTTTAAAAACGAGAAACAAAATCAGCTATTTTACGCTGTAAGGCTTCTGTAGTTGTCACTAAAGGTAAACGTACATTTTTGTTACATAACTGCATTTCTTGTAATACTGATTTAATTCCTGCTGGATTATTTTCTTCAAAAATATAATCGATAATATCCATCATCTTAAAATGAATCGAATATGCTTCTTTGCTTTTACCTTGCAAACCTAGTTGAATCATTTTAGAAAACTCTGCAGGATAACCTTGCCCAATTACAGATATTACTCCTGCACCACCTGCTAAGGTTATTCCTAAAGCCAAATCATCATCTCCAGAAATAACAAGAAAATCTTTAGGCTTATTTTTAAGTAAGGTATAATATTGTTGAGTGTTTCCACTTGCCTCTTTTACACCAATAATATTTGTAAAATCTTCTGCTAATCTTAATGTGGTTGCTGGCTCCATGTTTTTAGCAGTTCTACCAGGAACATTATATAAAATTATTGGCATTGTAGTTGCTTCTGCTAAAGCTTTATAATGTTGATAAAACCCTTCTTGAGTTGGTTTACTGTAATATGGTGCAACTGATAAAATACCATCTATACCTGTAAAATCTCTTGTTTTAAGTTCTTGGACAACTTGTAATGTATTATTACCTCCTACTCCTAAAACTAAAGGTACACGATTGTTATTCTCTTTAACAACTGCATCTATAATTTCTTGTTTTTCTTCGTTAGAAATTGTAGCACTTTCACCTGTTGTACCATTAATTACCAAATAGTTTATACCATTTTCTATATTAAAGTTTACTAACTTTCTTAGCGAAATAAAATCTACAGATAGATCTTTTTTAAAAGGTGTTATTAAAGCTACACCTGTACCTAAAAATTTTTGCATTTTTCTATTTTTTACAAGGTAAAATTACAATATTATGAACTAAAAAAAAGGATAATTTTTCTTGAACAGAAAGAATTCACAATTTTTTATTTGAAGTTTAATTTTTTAGTTTTTTTAAAATGATTAAATACTTCTTTAACTCCAAAAGAAACTCGTTTGTATTTTTAGGGTATGCTGCAATTTCGATATCATATAAAGCTTGATTTACATTAGAAAAACCTACTTTAAAATTTGCTTTAGAGCGTAAAACCGCATTTTCTACATAGAGGTTGTTTTTATTAAAATATGCAATTAATAAATCAAAAGGTTGATCTATAAATATTTTAAAATTTGGTTGCTTTATTTCTCCTTTCCAATTGAAATCTTTTTCAGAAAAATGCTTGAATGATACACTATTCTTTCTACTATGTGGTCTATAATTATATATTTTAACGTTCTGAATGTTTAGTATTTGTTCTACCTCTTTTTTTAAATCAATAAAGTTAGAAATTTCATCTACAGAAATAATACCTACAGATTTAATTTCATCGTCTGTAATTATTCTACTTTCTTCTTTCTCTAAAAGTAATTTTTTAAAGTTTTTTTTGATGAATGTTTTTTTCAAGTTACCTCTATTATTGATTAAAGCAGTGTAAAAATAGTATTTATTTTCTAGTTTTTAAACACAGAGTTGTTAAGACACTCTTATAGGAATTGTCTAAAAATAAACCAATCAAAATGAAAGTACATACTCTCAACACTTTAATAATGGTATCGATTTACAAAACACTACAATATTTATTTTTTTTTTATAATTTTTGTCGATTATCTGTAGATTTTGTGTCTATTAATTTATTGTAAGGATCTATACCAACTTCTGTAGGTTTTTGATCTACAATAATTGAAATTTTATTATTTATTGCAGTAATTTTATGTTTTTGTAAATATAAAACTACTTCTTTCTTTTTACCATCTATTTCTTCTTCCGTAAAAATACCAACATCTATATAGTCATTAAGTTTAACAGATAAAATTTCTTTTGTTTCTTCTGGTGCTTTATACACAAGTGTATCTCCTACTTTTTTACCATAATATTTTTTACCTTTTTCATCATTTCTATATTTAGAAACTTCAAAATTAATATCAACTTGATATTTACCATTTTCCAAAGGTGTTGCTGTTACATCAACAATTTTGTTTTGATATAAAGTGATGGTTTCAAACATATCATGAATAACATATTGCAAAGAATCTGGAGTTACTTCTTTAATAAAATCAACCATTTCTATAGATGTTGTGTAAGGAGGTTCTTGAAACTTTACTTTTTCTACATATTTTTTTAAAGCGCCATTTAAGTTTTCTTCGCCTATATAATCACTCAAAGCATAAAAAACTAAAGAACCTTTTTGATAACGAATATAACCTTGTCCATCATTATACATTAATGGTTTTTCTCGTTTACTCTCAAAAGTTCTTTGCAACAAATAACTATCTAAAGCTTCTTTTAAGAAGGCACGCATTTTGGTTTTTCCATTTTCTTTTTCTAAAACCTTTAAAGCAACATATTCAGATAGACTTTCAGAAAGCATTGTAGCTCCTAAAACATCTGCTCCAATAACTTGATGCGCCCACCATTGATGTGCAACTTCATGCACAGTTACTGCAAAAGGATAATCTACACCATCATCATTTTCATCATCTACATCTGCAATAAAACCAAAGCCTTCTGAAAACGGAATTGTATTTGCAAACGATTGTGCAAACGTACCTTGTGTTCTTGGAAACTCAATAATTCTAACTTGTTTATGTTGATAAGGACTAAAGTTTTCTGAATTATAAGTTAATGAAGCCTTAATACCTCTCATCATTCTATCTAAATTAAAAGTATGTGGTTTGTGGTAGTAAATTTCTAAACTAATTCCATTCCACATTTCTTTTTTAACCTCATATCTTGCTGAATTGAAAGCAAAGAAATTTAAGATTTTACTATCCATTTTATAGTGATAGTATTTACGCCCATTCTCCTCCCACTCTTTCTGTAAATAACCAGGAGCAATTGCAATTTGATCTTTTGATGTTGATACAGTCGCTTCAAAATCTATCCAATCTGAATCTTTAGAAATATAAGTATTTCCTAAAGCAGTAGAATCTGAGGGATGTTTTTGTAAATTATTTGGTGGTAAATCGTACTTTTTACGAGTTCTATTATCTCTCAATTCTCCTGCAGAAGTATACCCAAGGTTAGGAAACATAGAGTTATTTATAAATGTTCCGTTTTCTAAAACAGGTGATTTTTGTTGAAATAATGTGTTCTCGTTACTTTTTACATTAATTGTTAATTGTAGAGAATCTCCAGGTTTTATTTTTTTATCAAATTGATAAATATCAAAATTAAAAACAGTGTCTTCTAAAACTAATTTATTAGCAACATTAAACTCAAAAGAGCTTTCTAAAGAGTTATGATTTAAGAAAATACTATCAATAGTTTTATCTGTTTTATTTACTAATGTATAAATTGCTGAGGCTTCAAAAGTTCTTTTCTTTGGATAAATATGTACGTCTGCATTTATAGCAACTACTCTAGGTTGCGAATAATTTTCGTATTTCTTATAGGTTTTTTCCCATTTAACAGCATTTAATTCAGCCTGTTTAGATGAAGAATTATTACTATCTGATTTTGTAGCTAAAAAGATAGAAATCCCTATGGAAAAGAAAGCAACAAACACAACCACAAATGCAGTTATTTGAGGTGCTTTAAAACGTTGTTTTGCTATATAAACTCGTTCTGCAAAAGAACTTGGCAAACCTCTCACCCACATTAAAAGACTTAATATTAGTAATAAAGTTCCTCCTAAAACCCAATAAAACTTATACAATAAATATCTTGGTAATGAAGAGCCATAACCATTCATATCAGAATAACTAAAACCAGGACCTTCATTGTATTTAAAAACAGCCAACTCTATACCAACAACAGATAAAAAAGGAATACCTATTGCTAAAATTAAAATAACAAAAAAACCTAAGTATTGATTTTTTATTATTGTTTGGATAAATATTGATAATAATGCCCAAACAATATAATTTAGGAAATTTAACCCAAATAGTTCTTTTATGTAATGCCCAACTTCATAATTATAATATCCATTATAAGTTTGAAATAACATTCCAGCAATCATAATTACTGCTAATAAAACAAGTTGCATTTTTAGTAAAGCAATGAATTTAGAGAATAGCAAAGTCCAATTTGGAACTGGAGTACTATCTACTAAATGATTTATTTTGGCAGTTTCTGCTCTTTGAATTAAAATACCTGCATATAAATATGTACAAATATTAATCACCAAAACACTAAAAACACCTCCACTACTTAACATTTGCCAAGTTACAGGAAGTGTGCTTGTTCCAAAGATTTCTCCTACAGTAAATAATGTTGCTATTAAAAGCAAAATTCCTACAATTAAAATACAAATAAAAGGGATACTTTTTAGTATAAATTTAAAATCGATGTTAGACAACTTCCACATCGTTTTTAAGTTATTCACAAATGAATAATTATGAGAAACTTGTGGTAAATTTATTCTTGTAATTCCGTTAAAATTTCTTTTTGTAACACGTTCTGGTTTTATTTTTTTGAAAGAAATTGTAATTGCATTTTGACTGAATTTAAAATACTTATACACCAAACCAAAAATCAATGAAGAAACTAATAACCAAAACAATCTGTTGTACAACACCAATTCTTTTATAGGAATTTGCAATTCATTTTGCTCAGACATTGTCCAGTATTTCGTGTACTGATTTAACGCTTCAAAACCAAATGGATCTAAAATAGCCATAAGTGTTTCATTATCTGTACCAGATAAAACATTATTAATAGTACCTTGAAAAAATAACAAGATAATTACCGAAATAAAACCAGCACCAATATTTCTAGAAAAGGTAACTACTGCAAAAACAAATGCTCCAAAAAATAGAATGTTTGGTAAAATAAAAAAGACATAAGATTTTACATACGCCATAAAACTAAAAGATCCTACTATTTCTGAATTTGTACCAGGAAATCTAAACCCAATAAACATACCTACTGCTATTGCAAGAACAATTACAGAAACAACTACAATTCCACTAAAAAACTTAGCAAATAAATAGTTTGCTTTTGTAAAAGGATAGGAATATAAAATGGTATGCATTTCACTTTTAAAATCTCTATAGATAGAAACTCCAATTATTGATGGAAATAAGAAAAAAATAAATGTAGTTAAGCCATTAAAGTTTCCTAATACGTTAATAGGCGAATTTACAATTCGAGAAGAACCAGTTGTACCTATAATTACATCCCAAATACCAGCAGATGTTGCTGATATAAAAAATGCTAAAAAGAAAAATATAGCTGCATAAATATAAAATACAGGCTTTTTGAACCAGTATTTTAATTCTTGCTTAAATATTGTTGAAAACATGTTTTTGAAATTGAAGTTTGATAAAAGTCTGTTGATTTACGAGCTTTAATTTAAATACTAATTACCTGTAACCAATTCAGGTTCATCTTGTTTTAAGGCTATAAAATAAACATCATCTAATTGAGGAGCAACTGCTACAAAATCATCAGAAGGTTGCACCTCTGCATAAACTCTAATATTTAACGTATTATCTTGATTGTAGTTCGTTGATAAAATATTAAACTGATTTTCATTTTCTTCTAAATCATCTCTATTGATAATTTTCTTCCAAATTTTACCTTCTAGTTCTTTTGTGGCTTCTTGAGGAGTTGTATGTTTTAAAATTTTACCTCCGTTTAAAATAGCCATTTCATTGCACAATTCTTTTACATCCTCTACAATATGCGTAGAAAAAATAACAGTACAATTGGTACCAACTTCGCGCAAAACATTTAAAAATCGATGTCTTTCTGCAGGATCTAAACCAGCAGTTGGTTCATCAACAATAATTAATTTAGGATTATTTAATAACAACTGTGCAATTCCAAAACGTTGTTTCATACCTCCAGAATAACCTGCAACATGTTTATGTCTTACTTCATATAAATTGGTAATTTCTAAAACTTCTTTTACAATATTTTGCCTATCAGATTTACTTGATACACCTTTTAAAGTTGCAAAATAATCTAACAAATCTTCTGCAGACATTTTTGGATATACTCCAAAAGATTGAGGCAAATACCCCAACACTTTTCTTAAAGACATATTATCTTCTAAAACATTAATATCACCAAACATAATACTTCCAGAATCTGGACTTTGCAAAGTTGCAATAGTTCTCATTAAAGAAGATTTTCCAGCACCATTTGGCCCTAATAAACCAAACATTCCTGTACCAATTTCTATGCTTAAATCATCAATAGCTTTTACTCCGTTTTTATACGTTTTTGTTAAATTTTGTATTCTTAATTTCATGCTAGTTTGGTTATAATTTTCTTTTAATTTTTATTGATGATGATTTTTTAATGCCATTCTCTTCTTTCTCATTTTCAAAGATAATATTTACATAATCATATTTTTCTAGGTTAAGCAGGTATTTTTTTACTTGAGCTGCTAAATAATCAGCTTTATTATTTATTTCTTCATTATTCGTTAAACCATCACCTGAAACTTTAAACGTTAAATTCAACCCTTTTTCTTCAGCAATATTATTCTTTTTGGTGTAATAGGTTCCTATTGTCAAATCATCATAGTTAATTTCTTTTTTTAACGCTTTTCTAAACCCTTTTTTTCCAATTTTAAAATCAGGATGAAACTCTGATGTTCCTTCAACTTTAGTGTTACAGTTAACTAATAATATCATTGAAAGTAGCAAAAATGTAGTTTTTATAAATTTCATAGGTTTTGTTGTTTTTAAGATTCTTTTATAAGTAATGCAATTAAGTTCAATGTTACAATATTTAAGATTAAATTGTAAGAATAGTTGAAAAAATCGTTTTATTTTTACAATTAGAAGTAATATTAATACAATTACAAAACAATAAATAATGGCAAATAAATCGATTTTAAATGAAAAATCTCTTTCATTTTTAGAAAAATACTTAAATAATGCAGCTCCAACTGGTTACGAATGGGAAGGTCAAAAAATTTGGATGGATTATCTAAAACCTTATGTAGATACTTTTATTACTGATACCTATGGAACTGCAGTTGGTGTTATAAACCCTGATGCAAAATACAAAGTAGTTATTGAAGGGCATGCAGATGAAATTTCTTGGTATGTTAACTACATTTCTGATAATGGCTTAATTTATGTAATTCGTAATGGAGGTTCAGACCATCAAATTGCACCAAGTAAAATTGTAAATATCCATACAAAAAACGGAATTGTAAAAGGTGTTTTTGGTTGGCCAGCAATACACACTAGAGATAAATCTGATGAACAAGCACCAAAACCAGACAATATTACAATTGATGTAGGTTGTGCTAATAAAGACGAAGTTCTAGCATTAGGAATCCATGTAGGTTGTGTAATTACGTATCCAGATGAATTTCATGTTTTAAATGGAGATAAATTTGTTTGTAGAGCCTTAGACAACAGAATGGGTGGCTTTATGATTGCTGAAGTTGGGCGTCTTTTAAAAGAGAATAATGTTAAACTACCTTTTGGTTTATACATCACAAATTCTGTACAAGAAGAAATTGGTTTAAAAGGTGCAGAAATGATAACCCAAACCATTAAACCAAATGTTGCTATTGTTACAGATGTAACTCACGACACTACAACACCTATGATTGAAAAGAAAAAAGCTGGTCATTTAGAAATTGGTAAAGGACCTGTTATTGCTTACGCTCCAGCTGTACAACAAAAATTAAGAGATTTAATTATTGATGCTGCAGAAACCAATAAAATTCCTTTTCAACGTTCTGCATTGTCTAGAGCAACAGGTACAGATACTGATGCTTTTGCGTATAGCAATGGAGGTGTTGCATCTGCATTAATCTCACTACCTTTAAGATACATGCATACCACTGTAGAAATGGTACATAGAGATGATGTTGAAAACGTAATCAAAATGATTTATGAATCACTTTTAAAAATTAAAGAAGGAGATACTTTTTCTTATTTTGAATAAACATAAATTTATATAGAATGAAACGAAATAAACTTTTATTGGCAATTTTTTGTCTAATCTCTTTAACAAGTTTTTCTCAAAAAGAAAATAGTTTATTGAGTAATGATAAAATATTTAAACTTAGTTTTTTCGATAAAATGAAACCTTCAGAAAAGAAAAATCAATTATCATTAAATGATTTTTTTAAATATAAACCTCTAGAAAAAAGTTTAGTAAATAAAATGCCAATAATAAAACCTAGAGGTAATTTCTATATGAATCTACATAAAATTAATACTACAAAACATTACTCATTAAAAGTTTTTAGACC
This sequence comes from uncultured Polaribacter sp., assembly GCA_964565055.1. Taxonomy (GTDB): domain Bacteria; phylum Bacteroidota; class Bacteroidia; order Flavobacteriales; family Flavobacteriaceae; genus Polaribacter. The sequence goes on from CAZMDC010000007.1 coordinate 22,815, forward strand.
AAAAGGATTTTAAAAAAAATCTATTTTTTCAAAACCTTATATTCGATTGCTTAATGAATAAAACAGTGATTTAAAAATCATTTTCTTTTTAAAAAGTTTTCATGAAATTACAAAATCAAAAGCACCTTTTCAGTTTACCTGAAGATGTAATTTATTTAAATATTGCAAGTCAGTCTCCTTCTTTTAAAGCTATTGAAAAAGCTGGAATCGAAGGCGTTTTAGAAAAAAGTCATCCTTATAAAATTACTACAGATAGTTATTTTAAGCCTGTAAAAGAACTTAAAAAACTTTTTGCTGAATTAATTGAAGTTGATGATTATGAGAGAATCGCAAACATACCTTCTGCATCTTATGGTTTAGCCACAGTTGCAAATAATATCAAATTAAATAAAGGTGATGAAATTCTTTTAGTAGAAAGTCAGTTTCCTAGCAACTATTACGTTTGGGAAAAATTGGCAAGTAAATTTGATGCAAAATTGAAAATTGTTTCCATGCCAGAAAGCAAAGAAAATCTTGGTAAAAACTGGAATGAAGCAATTTTAAATTCCATTTCAATTGAAACAAAAGTAGTTGCATTAGGTAATATTCATTGGGCAAATGGAGCATTATTTGATTTAAAATCCATCAGAAAAAAAAGCTCTGCAAATGACGCTTTATTAATTATTGATGGAAGTCAATCTATTGGAGCACTACCTTTTTCTGTGAAAGAAATTCAGCCAGATGCATTAATTTGTGCAGGCTACAAGTGGTTATTTGGACCTTATGGTTGTGCTTATGGTTATTTTGGTTCTTATTTTGATGATGGAGTTCCACTTGAAGAAAATTGGAGCAATCGTTTGGAAAGTGAAAACATGACGAAACTCACAGAGTATCAACCAAAGTATAAACCTTTAGCAAATAGATATTCTGTAGGTGAGCATGCCAGTTTTATTCATGTAAAAATGCAAATAACTGGTTTACAACAAATAATAAAGTGGAAACCAGAAAGCATACAAAACTATTGTAAAGAAATTACTTCTGATGCTGTAAAAACGCTAAAAGAGATTGGTTGTTTTATAGATAATGATGACAATAGAAGTCATCATTTATTTGGAGTAGAATTACCGAAAAAACTTGATGTAGATGTTTTAAAATCAAAGTTAAAAGAAGCACAAATTTATATTTCTTTTCGAGGAAATTATATTCGCCTTTCTTGTCATTTGTACAACACAAAAGAAGACTTCAAGAAACTAACTGATTGTATTTTAGCTTGTTTGTAAATGGATGAATTGATAGACATTCTAACTCCTGAAGGAGAATCAACAGGAAAAACAGCATTAAAATCTGAAGCGCACAAAAATGGCTGGTTCCATGCAACAGTTCACATTTGGTTGTTTACCAAGGATAAAAAAATACTATTGCAAAAACGTGCATTAACAAAAAAAGTATTTCCTGGCTTGTGGGATATTTCTGTTGCTGGTCACATAGCTGCTGGAGAAACTATTTTAACCTCTGCTAAAAGAGAAGTTTTTGAAGAAATTGGTTTAACATTAAGTGATAACGAACTTATTAAAATTGGCACTAGAATTCATCAAGTAAAACATAAAAACGGAATTCAAGATAATGAACATCATCATGTTTTTATAGCTGAATTAAAAGTTCCTGTTGATGAATTAAAAATTCAAAAGGAAGAAGTTGATGGCATTCAACTCTTTGATTTATCAGTATTAAAATCAACAAAAAACCTCGAAAACGTATTGCTTTCAAGGTTTCATGATTATTATTGTATGGTCTATAATAAAATAGAAGACAAATTAAATTCTAAAGATTAATTTGCAGGTTTCTCAAAAAATGAATCTGCTAATTTTGCTTTGCTTATTAAAGGTAAAGTAAATTCTGTTGCTGGTCTTGCTGGTTCAGTTGGCATTCCATTATCATCTTTTTTATACCAAGTAATTTCTTTTGGTAATATTAAACCTTCTACAATTTCCCAAGCATTATATCTTATTAAGTTATAACGATTACTTGGTTCCTTCGAATTGAATGTAACTGTGTAAGCTAACCATTCCATTTGGTAATTTTTAGGATTATAATACACAATGTAATTATCATCTGGAGAGGTACCTATATTTGCTCCATAAGATATTTTATACCCAGGATAAGTCACGTCTTCAAAAGTAATACCATCAACTTTTTCGTAAATAATTCCATCATCTGCTAGCACAAAAGGCATCGCATAAAAGTAGAAATATAAATTGTAATAAAATTCAGGATTTCCTTTATAACCTCCTTTGTTCTCTTCACTTAACCAAACTTCTTTACCATCAAAACCTAGGGAATAATCAGGATGATTTACCACCGTTTTTCTTGTTTGCAAATCTACTGTATGTGCTTCTTCACCTTTATTAAAAGACAACACTTTTGCACTCCTCCAATTGTTTATTCCTCCATGAGTTTCAAAAATTTTCGCTATTTCTTCAGGAAAATTTTCTTTTACCTCTGCAACTTCTGTAGTTTCTTTTTCTGTTTCTTTTTTAGCTTCGTTTTTACAAGAAATAGCTATAATTAATACTATTAATAAAAATACTTTCTTCATAATTTGGTGTATTGTTTTTAGAATTTCTAAAGTCGTTTATTAAATAACTTCATTACAAAATTAAATTTTAGATTGATAGGTATACAAATCAAAATACCTTCCTTCTTTTGCAATTAACTCTTCATGAGTACCTCTTTCTGCAATTTTACCATTTTCTATAACCAGAATTTGATCTGCTTTTTTAATAGTACTCAATCTATGTGCAATAACAATTGTGGTTCTGTCTTTTACCAATTCTGACAAACTTTTTTGAATTAAAGCTTCACTTTCTGTATCTAAATTTGACGTAGCTTCATCTAAAATTATAATTTTTGGATCTGCTAAAATTGCTCTAGCAATTGCCAAACGTTGTCTTTGTCCTCCAGAAAGTTTTACTCCTCTTTCACCAATTAACGTATCTAAACCATTATCAAACCTATCTGTAAATTCGTTTACATAAGCTGCTTTTACAGCATTTTGCAACTCTTCTTCTGATGCATTTGGTCTTGGAAATAAAATATTTTCTCTTATGGTACCTTCAAATAAGAATTCGTCTTGTAAAACAACTCCTAAGTTTTTACGAAAACTAGACAATTTTACTTTAGACATATCTTTATTATCAATAGTAATTGTACCTGATTTAGGGTTTAAAAAAGTAGCTGATAAACCTGCAATTGTAGATTTACCAGAACCAGAACTACCAACCAAAGCAGTAACAGAACCTGCAGGAACTTTAAAATTGACATTGTGTAATACCTCTTTTCCTTCTTCGTAAGCAAAAGAAACATCATCAAATATAATTTCTCCTTGTATTTTTTTTAATTCGATTGTTCTATTAGGATTATCCTCTTCAGCAATCTCATTCATCAATTCTTCTGTTTTATCTAAACCAGCTAAAGCTTCAGTTAACTGACTTCCAATATTACTCATTTGCACAATTGGTGCAATCATGAAACCAAGAATTAAGGTAAAAAACAGAAATTCTCCAGTAGTCATATCACCTAAAATCATATAATAACCACCAATTCCCATAATTCCTGTAGTTGCAACACCAATTAAAAAGGTAGATGAACTCGTCATTAAAGCAGTTGCAGTTAAACTCTTTTTTACGTTTTGATACAATTTATCAACTCCTTTCTCAAAAACAATGTTTTCTTGTTCTTCTGCATTAAAGGCTTTTATAACCCTAACTCCTGCTAAAGTTTCTGTTAACCTACCTTTTACTTCTGCATTTATTTTTGCTCTTGCTCTAAAAATTGGTCTTATAAATTTAAAGGCTTTTAAGGCTACAATTCCAAAAATAGAAATTGGTAAAAACACAAATAAAGTCATCCAAGGATTTAAATTGATAAGAATAACCAAAGAAACTACAGCTGTAATTGTACCACCAACCAATTGCACTAAACCTGTACCAATTAGGTTTCTGACACCTTCAACATCGCTCATAATTCTTGATACTAAAGCTCCTGATTTTGTATTATCAAAAAAACGAATTGGTAAAGACAGTACTTTTTTTTGGACTTGTGCTCTTAATTCTGATATTAAATATTGTGCTTGTACACTTAAAATTCGGGTTAATAAAAATGAAGTTACTGCTTGAACTAATATTGCTGATAAAACAATAACAATTAAAACTTTAAGTTGTTCAAAATCTTTATTAGGCACTACTTCATCTAACAATATTTTACTTTGCCAAGGCAAAATTAAACCTGATAAACTTCTAATTACTATTAAAATTAAACCTATAAAAACTAAATTTCTTCTAGGCCAAATTATAGTTTTAAAAGCTTTACCTATAGAAACTTTACCTTTCTTTTTATCCTTTTTAGATTCTTTATAATGTTGCATGATTATTTTTGAGAATATTCTTCAAAATTAGTCAATTTATATGCCATTGACTTCACATATGACATATTAACAATTATAAAAAAATCCTTCAAGTTATTTTAACCTGAAGGATATTATAAATTTTTAAAAATATACAAATTTACAATCTATTGTCAATAATACTTTGTACAACTTCAGGATTTAGTAATGTAGAAACATCTCCTAAATTATCCATTTCGTTACAAGCAATTTTTCTTAAAATTCGTCTCATAATTTTTCCTGAACGCGTTTTTGGCAATCCTTCAGAAAACTGAATTTTATCTAATTTTGCAATTGGTCCAATATGTTCTGTAATAATTTGGTTGATTTCTTTTCGCAAATTATCATGATTCCTACTTTCTCCTGTATCTTTTAAAATTACAAAACCATACAATGCAGCACCTTTAATATCATGAGGAAAACCAACTATGGCAGATTCTGCAACAGCTGGATGCTCGTTAATAGCATCTTCTATTGGTGCAGTTCCTAGATTATGCCCAGAAACAATAATTACATCATCTACTCTACCTGTTATTCTATAATAGCCAACTTCATCTCTCAAAGCTCCATCACCAGTAAAATATTTATTTTCGAAAGCAGAAAAATAGGTTTCTTTATAACGTTGATGGTTACCCCAAATTGTTCTTGCAATACTTGGCCAAGGATGTTTTATACACAATCTACCTTGTACTTGATTCCCTTGTAATTCTTCACCATTTTCATCCATCAAACAAGGTTGAATACCAATAAATGGCAAAGTAGCATAAGTAGGTTTAGTTGGTGTAACATAAGGAATTGGCGTTAACATAATTCCGCCATTTTCTGTTTGAAAATAAGTATCTACTATTGGAGCTTTATTTTTACCAACCATATCATCATACCAATGCCAAGCTTCTTCATTTATAGGTTCTCCAACAGTTCCTAAAACTTTTAAAGAAGATAAATCGTGATTTTCCACAAATCCTGATCCTTCTTTAGCTAATGCTCTAATAGCTGTTGGTGCAGTATAAAATTGAGTCACTTTGTGTTTTTCTACAGTTTGCCAAAAACGGCTATAATCTGGATAACTAGGTACGCCTTCAAACAAAACAGAAGTTGCTCCATTTGCTAAAGGACCGTAAATAATATAACTGTGACCTGTAATCCAACCTACATCTGCAGAGCACCAATACACATCATTTTCTTGATAATTAAAAACATTCTTAAACGTGTATGAGGCATAAATCATATAACCAGCTGTTGTATGCAACATCCCTTTTGGCTGACCTGTTGAACCAGAAGTATATAAAATAAATAATGGATCTTCTGCATCCATAATTTCTGGTTCATTGACAGAAGAAGCATCATCTAATAAAGGTTGTAACCACTTGTCTCTACCTTCTTTCATTTCTATAGTTGAGTTGATTCTTTTTACAACTAAAACATTTTCAATTCCAGAACAATCGTTAAGCGCTTCATCTACAATCCCTTTTAAATCGATGGTTTTTGCACCTCTATAAGAGCCATCAGAAGTAATAACCATTTTACAATCGCAATCATTAATTCTAGTTGCTAATGCTGTTGATGAAAAGCCTGCAAAAACTACTGAATGTATTGCACCAATTCTTGCACAAGCCAAAACACTGTATACCAATTCTGGAATCATAGGTAAGTAAATACAAACTCTATCTCCTTTTTTAACACCTTTAGATTTTAAAACATTTGCCATTTTACAAACACGTTCATGCAAATTTTTATAAGTAATGTGTTCTGCACCTTCATCAGGATTATTAGGTTCAAAAAGAATAGCAGTTTTATTACCCCTACTTAACAAATGCCTATCTAAACAATTTTCAGTAATATTTAATTTAGCTCCTTGAAACCATTTTACTTCAGGTTTTTTAAAATCCCATTCCAAAACTTTATCCCATTTTTTTCTCCATAAAAAATGTTCTTCAGCAATCTCTTCCCAAAATTTTTCTGGTTCTCTTACAGACTTTCTATAAACTTGATAGTATTCTTCTAAATGTTTAATGTGATAATTACTCATAATTCTTTCTAAGCTTTTAAAGACATTCTAAAAATAGAAAATTATTATTTTCTATAACGTCTATTCAATATATTTTAATTCTTCTTATAAAATTTAAATTCAATAGTTAAAACATAGTAAATAGTATAAAATTTCTATTCAAATGTTAATTCTCTTCTTTTAAAAAGGCTTTTTCTTCTTCTGTTAATAGCCTAGATTGAATTAAAAAACGAAGCCCTAATGGTATTTCCAATGAAAAACTGCTACCTCTACCTTCTGTAATATCAACAGTTATATGTGTATGTTTCCAATATTCAAATTGATCTTGGTTCATATAAAAGTTAACTCCATTTAGTGTCCCTAATAGTACATCACTTTCATCTAAATACATGTCTTTTTTTTCTAAAATCATAGGTGCAGAACCATCACAACAACCTCCACTTTGATGAAAAATCAACTCTTCATATTTCTGTTTTAATTGCTCCAAAACCTTTGCTGCTTCTTTTGTAATTGCTATTCTTTTCATATTTAAAGTTATAAAAAAAGGCTGAATTTTTTGTTCAACCTTATTAATAGATCTACTAAAAGAAACCTAATTTATTTTTATCATAAGAAATAAGCATATTTTTTGTTTGGCGATAATAGTTTAACATCATTACATGGTTTTCTCTACCAAAACCAGACTTTTTATACCCACCAAAAGGTGCATGTGCAGGATATGCATGGTAGCAGTTTACCCAAACTCTACCAGCTTTTATAGCTCTTGGTATTTGATATAATTGATGTGCATCTCTTGTCCAAACTCCAGCTCCTAAACCATATAGAGTATCATTTGCAATTTCTAAAGCTTCTGCTTCATCTTTAAATTTAGTTACACAAGCTACAGGTCCAAAAATTTCTTCTTGAAATACTCTCATTTTATTATGACCTTCTAATAATGTTGGTTTAATATAGAATCCGTTTGCTAAATTTCCTTCTAATTTATTAGCATCACCACCTGTTAAAACTTTTGCTCCTTCATCTTTCCCAATTTTAAAATACGATTGTATTTTTTCATATTGATCATTAGATGCTTGTGCACCAACCATAGTATTCACATCATAAGGATTATCTTGAATAATAGCATTTGTTCTTTCAATAACTTTTTCCATAAAAGCGTCATAAATATCTTCTTGTACCAAGATTCTTGAAGGGCAAGTACATACTTCTCCTTGATTAAAAGCAAATAACACTGCGCCTTCAATAGCCTTATCTAAGTAAGCGTCATCTGCATCCATAACTGAATTAAAAAAAATGTTGGGGGACTTACCTCCTAACTCCATAGTTACTGGATTTAAGTTTTTAGATGCATATTGCATAATTAATTGACCTGTTGTAGTTTCTCCTGTAAAAGCTACTTTATCTACTTTAGGACTCGATGCTAATGGTTTACCAGCTTCTGGGCCAAATCCATGTACAATATTAATAACCCCTGGAGGAAAAACTTCTGCAATTTTTTCCATTAGTAAAGTGGCTGTAGATGGAGTTTGTTCTGCTGGTTTTAAAACCACACAATTACCTGTTACTAATGCAGGTGGTAATTTCCATGATAGCATTAATAAAGGAAAGTTCCAAGGAATTATTTGACCAACAACACCTAAAGGTTCTTTTATATTCATTGATAATGTGTTCTGATCTAACTCTGTTGCACTTCCTTCTTCAGAACGAATACAAGCTGCAAAATAGCGCCAATGATCTACTGCTAAAGGAATATCTGCATTTAAAGTTTCACGAATTGGTTTTCCATTATCACAAGTTTCTACCAATGCAAATTCCTCTAAATTGGCTTCAATAATATCTGCAACTTTATTTAACATAGTTGCTCTTTCTGTTGCTGATGTATTTCCCCAAGATTCTTTTGCTGCATTTGCTGCATCTAAAGCCAATTCTACATCTTCTTTTTGTGAACGTGGGTATTTTGCGATTAAGCTATTATCTATTGGAGATGTATTATCAAAATATTGTCCTCCTAAAGGAGCTACAAACTCTCCATTAATAAAATTAGCATATTTTTCTTTGAACTTTGGTTTAGAATAACTCATAATTTAATTTTAGTTTATATAATTTTAAAGAACTGATAAAAAAACCTCATTAACATATTTACAATATAAATAACTTTAAAATGCTTTATTATCATTTTATGTAAAGTTATTTTATTAAATTCATTGTAAATTGAACATATTTATTATATTATTGAACAATGCTATTATTTTTAAAATTTCACTCTTATTTTTTTTACTTTTGATTATGAGCAACTTACTATATCATCACAAAAAACATAGAAAACTAACAACATTAGTAGAAAATAGAACAACTTATAATGCAGATTATGCTGAATTAAATATTTATGAAACACATAAGTTTGCAGAAAAAGTTGCTTTAAAATTCGACTTTCCTATTATTGCAAGTATGCTTACTGGTAAGAAAATTATGCATCTAGAAGGAGTTCCTTCTTTTGAGTTTTTTCCTGGAGAATCTGTTGTAATGCCAAAAAATAAAGAAATGGTTATTGATTTTCCTTTAGCTAAAAAAAATAGCCCTACACAATGTTTAGCCTTAGGAATTGATGAAAATAAAATTAACACAGTTGTTGATAAATTCAACCAAAATGTAGCTATTGATAACAAAAACAATAAATGGCATTTAGATAAAAATTCTAATCATTTAACTAATAATAATGACGTAAACCAACTCATAAAAAGACTTACATATACTTTTACTAACAATAATTCTTCTAAAGATGTATTGCTAGATTTAATGATACAAGAGCTTATTGTGAGACTTTTACAAACTAAAGCAAAGTCTATTTTGTTAAATAATACAGACCCTCTGTTTAATGACACTAGAATAGGAACCGTGATTAAATACATTAAAGAAAACTTAACAAATAAAGATATTAGTGTTGATTTGTTAGCTAAGAAAGCCTATATGAGTAGCTCTCATTTTCACAAAAAATTTAAAAACACTTTAGGCATCTCTCCTATTGATTATTTAAATTCAGAAAAAATAAAATTTTCAAAGAAATTAATTAGAGAATCTAAAGATTATAGAATTTCTGAAATTGCTTTTAAATCGGGTTTTAACAACACCAGTTATTTTAATAGACAATTTAAAAAGATGGAATTAATGACTCCTCAACAATTTAAAAAATCGATAAAGTTATAAGGATTCAATTGAACTTTTATTATTATTTTTGATAGAATATTAATTTTATTTCCAACTTTATTTTTTTGATTTTTGAAACCATTTTACAAAACTGGCACATAATTTTATTGTTTTTTTTAGTTGCCATTTTATATTCTTCTGTTGGTTTTGGAGGAGGTTCTAGTTATTTAGCAATTTTAGCATTAACAGGAATTGTCTTTACTCAAATTAGAGCAACAGCTTTACTCTGTAATATAGTTGTGGTTTTTGGAAATGTTTTTTTGTATTATCAGCAAAAGCAATACAATTTTAAAAAGATAATTCCACTTGTATTATTAAGTATTCCATTCTCTTTTTTGGGCGGCCTTCTAAAAATAGACCAACAGATCTTTTTTATTCTCTTAGGTTTCACACTTCTTTTTGCTGCAATAACCATGTGGAATTCTAAAAATATTATGAATACTACCTCAAAAAAAATAGGAAATAATCATTTCAAAAATGCTGGTTTTGGTGGTTTTATTGGTTTTGTTTCTGGAATGGTTGGTATTGGAGGTGGCGTATTTTTAGCTCCACTTTTACATTTAATAAAATGGGATTCTCCAAAAAAAATTGCTGCAACTGCTAGTTTTTTTATTCTTGTAAATTCAATTGCTGGTTTGTTAGGTCAATACTCAAACCCAGATTTTGAAATCAACTGGAGCTTAACTTCAATACTAATAATTACTGTTTTAATTGGTGGACAACTAGGAAGCAGATTAAGTAATCGATTTTTAAATCCAATTCAACTAAAAAAAGCAACAGCTATTTTAATTGCATTTGTAAGTCTAAGAATTTTAATAAAACATTTACTTTAATATTTTAAAAAATAAATCAAAATAAATATACTCACTATGTTAGAAAATATTTTCACTTTACTAATGCTAGTAATGTTGCAAGCAGTTTTAGGTTTCGATAATTTACTATATATTTCTTTAGAGTCTAAAAAAGCACCAATAACTGAACAAAAGAAAGTAAGAAAAGTTGGAATTTTAGTAGCAATAGCACTTAGAATTGTGCTATTATTTTTACTCGTATCAATTATAGATTACTTTCAAGAGCCATTCTCATTTTTAACTGGTAATTTAGAAAATGTTTTAAAATTTGCTTTTAATGGTCATAGTATAATTGTGCTTTTAGGAGGTGGGTTTATTATATACACAGCTATTAAAGAAATTTGGCATATGATTGGCACTAAAGATTTAGAACAATCTGAAATGGTAAATAGTAAAAGTAAAAAATCTGTAAATACGACTATAGTAAGTATTGTTATAATGAATTTAGTATTTTCTTTTGATTCAATTTTAGCAGCAATTGGACTTACAAGTGAAATAGAAAATTCAACTACAGCTTTTATAATAATGGCAATAGCTATAATTGCAAGTGGTCTATTAATGCTGTTTTTAGCTGATAAAGTATCTACTTTCTTAGCAAAGAATAGAATGTATGAAGTTCTTGGTTTATTTATTCTCTTCATTGTTGGTATTATGTTGTTGACAGAAGGAGGTCATTTAGCTCATATAAAAATATTTGGTGAAGAAATTGTGCCAATGAGTAAAACTACATTTTATTTTGTAATAGCAATTTTAGTAATTATTGATATTGTACAAGGGCGTTATCAAAAAAAATTATTGATAGAATCTAATAAATAAAATAACTACAGATTAAATTTTAAAAAAATACAATTAGTCTTAAGTATCTTTTTTTTCAATAATTAATTTTGTTTATTATTTTTAACATTTTATTAAACATAATTAAACAACTATTGGTTTAACTTTGTAATGAACTTAAAAAACAAATTATGAAACTTACAGTAACATTAACATCATTATTTTTTGCAACATTATTATCTATATCTTGTGTAAACACAAAAAAAGAAGATAACAAAGTAAACAAAGTAGAAACAGAATTAGAAGTTGAAGAAGTAAAAAAAGACAATGGAACAATAGTTGAAGTTGCTATTGGTAACAAAAACTTTTCAACTTTAGTTGCTGCTGTTAAAGCTGCAGATTTAGTAAGTACTTTAAACAGTGAAGGACCATTTACAGTTTTTGCACCAGTAAATGATGCATTTGCTAAATTACCAGAAGGAACCGTAGAAACTTTATTAAAACCAGAAAATAAAGAAACCTTAACTGCTGTGTTAACATATCACGTAATTGCTGGGAAATTTATGGCTGCAGACGTAGTTAAAGCAATAAACGATAATGGTGGAAAGTTTTCAATAAAAACTGTACAAGGTGGCATGCTAACTGCTTCTTTAAAAGATGGTAAAGTTATTTTAACTGATGAAAAAGGAGGAACTTCTACTGTTGTAATTACAGATGTTGATGCATCAAATGGAGTTGTACACGCAATTGATTCTGTAGTAATGCCTAAATAAGTATTACTTATAATTTACATAATAAAAACTTATGTATTGTTTATTGTTTTTAACATATTGGTAAACAAATTAAAGTTATATTTGTAAAGAATTAGATAAATAATATTAAAAAACACTTCTAATGTTTATTTCGTAATAAAAGCGAAATCCTAAATAAAGGAAGTTTTTTGGTTGATTGATTGAAACCGCTACTTTTTAAGTAGCGGTTTTTATTTTATAACTCTATAATACTATCTTGAAGTCTTTTGATTGTAATATTTAAAATTCGTCTATTATAACTAGAAACGCTTGTATCATAAGTTTTATATTCATCTGATTTGAAGTGACCAATAATAGTACCTAATATAATATTTTTAAACTGTAAATCTTTTTGTAAAATAACTTTAATTTTAGCTTTCTTTTCATCTTCAGATAAAATTGAAAAATTTATTTTTCTTTTTATCAAATAACTTCTAAAAAGCGCTATTAATAAAAGATGTTGCATTTTTATAATAGGTCTAATAACCGTATTTTGAAACTCTTCTATAGCAGTAGTTTGGTTGTTAACCAAACCTGGCAAATGAGGTCTTTCTTTAGTCATTTTCTAAAAGTTCATTAAGTTCTAATTGATAATCGTATTGTAAGTCTTCATGCAATTTATCCATAGCCTTTTTGGCCATTTTTAGTTGTGTTTGATAAATATTCTGCAAGCGATTACTTCTTTTAAAGAAAGGATTATAATTTTTAAGTTTATTACAGAAATGCAAAAGAACTGCAGTTTCTGTTTCTTTTTTCTTTGAAAAGCGAATAAGTTTTTTTGAAGAGGATAAAATTTTACGAATTTTTTTTCTTACGTAATACGCATTTTTTGTATCAATTTCATCAAATTGAACATCTATAAACTCCTTACAGTTTAACACATATTGCTCTTCATCATGAGCTTCAAAAAGTAAGTATGTTAACAACTCTTTATTTTCTACTTTAAAACGTGCTAATTGCAAACACAGTTCTTTAAGTTCTAAAGCAGATTTGTGTGATAATTCGTCTTTAATTTGTTTTATTGTACTTGCTTTCATTAAGACAAAAAATCTAAAACATTTTTTTCTATTCTGTCTAAAACATTATCAGTATTCGCTTTTACAAATTTTTCTCCAGTAATTTGCTCAAACAACTCTATGTATCTATTTGAAATTTCAATAATTTTTTCATCTGTCATTTCTGGTATTTGCTGGCCTTCTTTACCTTGAAATCCATTTTCTATTAACCATTGACGCACAAATTCTTTAGAAAGTTGTTTTTGAGTTTCTCCTCTATTTTGTCTTTCTTGATATCCATCAGCATAAAAATAACGAGATGAATCTGGAGTATGAATTTCATCAATCAAAACAATTTTACCTTCTTTGGTTTTACCAAATTCGTACTTGGTATCAACCAAAATCAACCCTCTTTTTGCAGCTATTTCTGTACCTCTTTTAAATAAAGCTCTGGTATAATTTTCTAAAATAATGTAATCTTCTTCAGAAACAATTCCGTTTGTTAAAATGTTTTCTCTAGATATATCCTCATCATGCTCACCATTTGCTGCTTTAGTTGATGGTGTTATAATAGGATTAGGAAATTTGTCGTTCTCTTTTAAACCTTCTGGCATTTTTACACCACATAAAGTTCTTTTACCTAGTTTATATTCACGAGCAGCATGACCAGATAAATAACCACGAATTACCATTTCTACTTTAAAAGGCTCACACAAATGTCCTACAGCTACATTTTCATCTGGATTTGCCATTAACCAGTTAGGAACAATATCTGCAGTATCGTTCATCATTTTAGTAGCAATTTGATTTAATATTTGTCCTTTAAAAGGAATTTGACGTGGTAAAATAACATCAAAAGCAGATAATCTATCTGTTGCAATCATCACTAAAAGTGCGTCATTTATATTATACACTTCTCTTACTTTACCTTTGTAAACAGATTTTTGTTCTGGAAAATTGAAGTTAGTTTCGTTAATTGTTTTCATTAAATTGAGTTGTTAAGGTCTACAAAAATAGGTTAATTTTAGTACATTATTTTCTTAGTAAAGAAAAATTACCCGTTAAAACTTCTCCTGCTTCTGTAACAACTTTAAACCAATAATCTGAAGATAGCACCTCATTTTATCTCTTTAAAAATCATTCAGTTTTCTTAAAAAGTTTTATCTGTTTTAAATTGTCTACTATAGGAGTTGCAGTTATAACTTTTTCTCCAGGTATAAAATAGAAAAAATATGCTGAGTTTTGTCCAATTTTTCTGACATCTAACCTAGAATTATCCTTAAATATAAGTGTGTGATTTGGTATAATTTCTTTATTAGCATATTTGTATTTCATACCAATACCCATTCCAGTTCTCATAGAGATAAATAACAAAAAGAAAATAAACATCATACCAACTAAGATATTCTTCTTTTTGCCCATTTCTTCATATTTTTTATCCCATTTTTCTATATCATACCTTTTCCTGTACCACTTCTTTTCACGAAGATATCTGTAAAAACTAAACATCCATCTTGTAAAGTAAAGATACATCAACCAAAACATTATACCCAAAAACAGAGAAATTCGCCAATTATTAGTTAACAAACTAATTGGCGAAATAAGGGCATCTAAAATAGTGGTATAATTTAGATAGGAAACTCCAAAAATTCCATAAAAAATAGCATCACTTACAATTCCTAAAATAATTAAATATAAATATGCGATATAAAAATAATCTTGTAAGCCTAGCTTTTCTTTTTCTATGTTTATCATTCTGTTTCTATACTTTTATAAGCAGTAATAATTTTTTTAACTAATCTATGCCTTACTACATCTTTATCATCTAAATACACTTGTGCAATACCATCTATATCTTTTAACGCTAACAAAGATTCTTTTAAACCAGAAACTTGCTTTCTTGGTAAATCTATTTGACCTGGATCTCCTGTAATGATAAACTTTGCACTTTTACCCATTCTTGTTAAAAACATTTTCATTTGGTTATGAGTTGTGTTTTGAGCTTCATCAAGAATTACAAAAGCACTATCTAAAGTTCTACCTCTCATAAATGCCAAAGGTGCAATTTGAATGATTCCTTTTTCTAAATACGATTCTAATTTTTCATGAGGAATCATATCTCTTAAACCATCATACAATGGTTGCATATATGGATCTAATTTCTCTTTTAAATCACCAGGTAAAAAACCTAAATTTTCTCCAGATTCTACAGCTGGTCTTGTTAAAATTATTCGTCTAACTTCTTTTTCTTTGAGTGCTTTTACAGCAAGAGCAACTGCTGTGTAGGTTTTACCTGTTCCTGCAGGACCAACAGCAAAAAGCATGTCATTTTTTTGCATTAAGGAAACCATTTTTCGTTGGTTTTCTGTTTGTGGTTTTATTAATTTTCCATTAACACCATGTACTAAAATATCTTTATTGTGCTTTGCTGAAATTGTTTTTTCTTCACTTCCAGTAGATGTTAAAATGCGTTCAATACTGTTTTCATCTAACTTATTGTATCTGTTGAAGTATTTTACTAAACGCTCAAAACGAATTTCAAACTCATTTAATATTTCTGCTTCTCCATAAATTTTTAATTTAGCTCCTCTTGCTACTATTTTAATTTTAGGAAAATATCTTTTTAATTGTTCTATGGTAGTATTTTGGGCTCCAAAAAAATCTTTTGGATCTATTTCTGTAAGCTCTAGTATGCGTTCGTTCAAATGATTATATTGATTAGTTTGTTAATAAGAATTATTAAATTAAAAGTAGTAATTTAAAGTACTAAATTTATTAGATTTGCGTTAAATAATTAACAACTTTTACACAATTAATTAACAGCCAAGTAGCATGTCTTTTATTACTTTAACTACAGATTTTGGAACAAAAGACCACTTTGTTGGAGCTGTAAAAGGTGCTATTTACAGTGAGTTAGCAGAAGCTAAAATAGTTGATATTACTCATGAAATATCTCCTTTTAATATTACAGAAACTGCCTATATTTTAAAAAATTCTTACAAGAGCTTTCCTGAAGGTACTATTCACATTGTAGGTGTAGATTCTGAGTTAAGTTCAGAAAATAAACACATTGCCATTGCTCTAGACAATCATTACTTTGTGTGTCCAGATAATGGAATAATTTCTATGATTGCATCAGAAATACAACCTACAAAAATTGTGGAAATTAACATTCATGACAGAATTGAAAGTAGTTTTCCTGTATTGGATGTTTTTGTACAAGTTGCTTGTTTTATTGCTAGAGGAGGAAACTTAACTGTAATTGGTAAAGAAATTAAAGAATACAAAAAGTTAATAGAAATTCAGCCGAAAGCAAACCAAAATCAAACACAAATTATAGGTGGTGTTTTATACATTGATAATTATGGAAATGTAATTACAAACATTAGTAAAAAGATGTTTAATGATGTTGGTAAAGGAAGAGATTACCTTGTAAATGCCTCTAGATATACGTTTAGTAAAATTTTTAATAAGTATAATGAGATTGCAGAAAATGATCCTAAAAATGCTAATCAATTTGATGGTAATAAATTAGCTTTATTTAATTCTGCTGGTTTTTTAGAAATTGCCATTTATAAGAGTAATTTAAAAACAGTTGGTGGAGCATCAACTTTATTAGGTTTGGCTTATAGAGATCCTATTATTATCGATTTTTTCACAGAATCTAAACCAGAATACACGCCTTTAAATTAATTTATGTTTGTAAGAATTGTAAAAATGAGTTTAGACTCAAAATTTATACCTGAGTTTCAAAAAATGTTTGATGAAAAAAAATCAACTATTAGAAATTCTGAGGGTTGCTTATTGTTAGAATTATATCAAGATAAAAATAATCCAGAAATCTTTTTCACATATTCTTACTGGGAAAATGAATCTTACTTAGAAAAGTACAGAAATTCAGCATTTTTTAAAGAAACCTGGAAACAAACCAAAGCCTATTTTAATGGCAAACCAGAAGCTTGGAGTGTAAATAAAAAAGTTAGTTTGCAGTAAGATTAGAAATTAAAACAGCATGTACGCGATATTAAAAAAAGAATTTAACTCATTTTTTGCAAGCCCAATAGCCTATTTGGTAATTGGAGTTTTCTTACTTGTAAATGGGTTGTTTTTATTTATTTTTAATGATGATTTTAATATTCTAAATGCTGGTTTTGCAGATGTAACTCCGTTTTTTTATTTAGCTCCTTGGGTTTTTCTTTTTTTGATTCCTGCAATTACTATGAAAAGTTTTGCAGACGAATTTAATACAGGCACAATAGAACTTTTAAAAACAAAACCTATTTCTGATTGGCAAATTGTTTTAGGCAAGTTTTGGGCTTCACTGCTTTTAGTAATTATTGCAATTATCCCTACAATTATCTATGTGTATACAGTTCATCAACTTGGTAATCCTGTTGGAAATCTAGATTATGGTAGCACAATTGGGTCTTACATTGGATTACTTTTTTTAGCGGCAACTTATACTGCAGTGGGTTTGTTTACATCAACCTTATCAAAAAATCAAATAGTTGCTTTTATTTTAGGGGTTTTTATCACCTTTATTTTATTCTTTGGTTTTGATGCAATTTCAAACTCTTTTGGCAATAACAGTTTAACCATTCAAAAACTGGGCATCAACGAACATTTTAAAAGCATTTCTAGAGGTGTTATAGATACTAGAGATATCCTTTATTTTATTAGTGTAACAATCTTCTTTTTATTCATTACTAAAACACGTTTAGACCATGAATAAAAAAATAAGAAATATCGTTTTATTAAGCATTGGTTTAATTGCCTTAAATTTTATCAATGAATCTTTTTATAAACGTTTCGATTTAACTGCTGATAAACGTTACACACTTTCTGAAACTACAACTTCAATAATCGATAAAGTTGATAAACCTCTTTACATAACTGTATATTTAGAAGGCGATTTTCCATCGGAATTTAAAAGATTACAAGTAGAAACGCTTCAGTATTTAGAAGAACTAGCTGCAGAAAACAACAATATAAAAATAGGTTTTGAAAACCCTGATAATCAAAGAGAAGCATTGATTAAAAAAGGTATGATGCCTAGCCAATTAACTGTAGAAGAAGATGGTAAATTATCTGAAGCTATTATTTTTCCTTGGGCAGAAATCAATTACAAAAACAATACTAAAGTTGTTTCTTTATTACCAAATTCGGTTGTAGCTAGCCAAGAAGAACAATTACAAAAAGCCATTGAAAACCTAGAATATAGCTTTAGTGATGCTATAAATTCAATAACAGAAAATACAACGAAAAGAATTGGTGTAATTACTGGAAATGGAGAATTACAAGATATTTATCAGTATAGTTATTTAAGTAAAATTGCTGAAAAATATAAATTAGCCAAATTCACTTTAGATTCTGTTGCTAAAAATGCACCACGAACTTTGCAAGATATTAATTCTTTTGACTTAGCTATAATTGCAAAACCAACTGAAAAATTTACAGAAAAAGAGAAATTTGTTTTAGATCAATTTATTACAAATGGTGGTAAAACACTTTGGATGATTGATAACGTGCAAGCAGACCAAGACAGTTTAATGACATCTGGAAAAATGTTAGCTTACCCAAGAGATTTAGGTTTAACAGATTTACTTTTTGCATACGGAATTCGTATAAACACATCACTTGTAAAAGATTTGTATGCTGCTAAAATTGCTTTAGCAACAGGTAATGTTGGCAACCAAAGCCAGTATCAAAATTTAGATTGGTTTTATCATCCTTTGGTAAATGCAAACCCAAATCATCCTATTACAAAAAATGTTGCTCCTGTGCGTTTGCAATTCGCAAATCAAATAGATACTTTAAAAAATAATCTTAAAAAAACACCTTTATTAATGAGTTCTCCTTTAACTCAAAAAGTAGGAACTCCATCAATAATTGAACTACAATCTATTGCTAAAGAACCTCTTGAAAAAGATTATGTTTCAGGCAATCAACTTTTTGGTGTTTTAGTAGAAGGTGATATTACCTCTGCTTACAAGAACAGAGTAAAACCTTTTGAATCAAAAATTTACAAAGAAAATGCTACAGACAATAAAATGATTGTAATTGCTGATGGTGATATTGGAAAAAACCAAATACTAAAAGGCAAACCTACAGATTTAACCAGAGATATTTGGACGAACCAAACCTTTGGCAATAAAGATTTTCTCATAAATGCTGTAGATTATTTATTGGATGATTCTGGTTTAATAAACCTAAGAAACAAATCCTTAAAAATTAATATTTTAGATAAACAAAAAGCTTATAAAGAACGTACTTTTTGGCAGTTTATAAATGTTGTTTTACCTCTAATTTTATTGTTTGCATTCGGATTTGTTTTTAATTTTTTAAGAAAGAAAAAATACAGTTAGACTTTTTTACTTACTAAAGTTAAATAGCCAATAAATCATTGTGTATAAAAGTATAGCCTAAAACATCCTGTACTTTTTTAGAACTGATAATTTTCCATTGATAAATCTCTTCTGTTTCAAATTCAGGAACTTCAAAGCCTTTACTCAACTTAGCTAATGTGTAAAACTCTCTTCTTTTTGGATGATGATCTGCACACGCATTAAAGATTGTATTCCATTTATTTTGAGCAATAACTTCATGGATAATCTCAATACAATCTTCTCTATGAATCATATTAACAAAACCTTTTGGTTGAGGAATTTTACGTCCTTTTTTAAACCAATTTGCAGGATGTCTATCACCACCAAACAAACCCCCAAAACGAATGATAGTAGTTTCAAAGAATGTATTTTGCTTAAACAAATTCTCAATTTCTACTAAATCACTTTTAACAGTTTCATCTTCTTCTGTTAAAACTCTATTTGCACTAGGATACACAGAAGTTGAACTAATAAAAATAACTTTTTGAATAGGTGAATCTTGAACTTGAGCAATGAAGTTTTCAAAACCATCAATATCTTTAGAAGTAATTGCAATCACTAAAATGTCTGATTCTAAAAAAGTGTCATATTCTTCAAAATCAGCAATATTTACCAAATGAGTTTCTATTCCTAATGCTTGTAATTCATCAACCTTCTCTTCTGAAGTTGTAGAACCTTTTACATTAAAACCATCCTCTAAAAAAGATAATGCCAATGGTTTTCCTAACCAACCACAACCCAAAATACTTACGCTATTCATAAAAAAATTTATTTACCAAGCACAAAGATACGACTGCTTATTTTAAGGTTTTGTTAACGTTTGTCTTTTATCTAAATCGTAATTTTGAGAGTACTAAATAAATAACTATCATGAAAAAAATAATACTAAGTTTATTTGTAATTGCTTCAACATCAGTAATTAATTCACAAATAAAAACGCCAGCACCAAGTCCATCACAAAAAACAACTCAAATGGTTGGGTTAACAGAGGTAACTTTAGAGTACTCTAGACCAAGCATGAAAGGTAGAAAGATTTTTGGAGGATTAGAAGACTATGGAAAAGTTTGGAGAACAGGTGCAAACGAAAATACAAAATTAACATTTTCTACAGATTTTATGGTTGATGGAAAAATGGTAAAAAAAGGAACGTATGCATTATATACAATTCCTGGAGAAAACTCTTGGGATGTAATGTTATATTCTGATGCAACAAATTGGGGTAACCCAGCAAAATGGGATGAAGCTAAAGTTGCTGCAAAAGTAACTGTAAATCCTATTGAAATGCCAATGGATATTGAAACATTTACCATAACTTTTGATGATTTAACTAACAATTCTGCAGTTTTAGGAATTATGTGGGAAAACGTTTATGTGCCTTTTATGTTTGAAGTTCCTACTGATAAAATGGTATCTCAACAAATTAGTTCACTTATGGCTGGACCTTCTGCACAAGACATGTATGCATCTGCAGTGTATTATTTAGAAGCAGGTAAAGACATTAAACAAGCACAAGCTTGGATTGATAAAGCTGTAGAAATGACAGCTGATGCTCCAAAATTTTGGTTTTTACGTCAACAATCTTTAATTCATGCTAAAGCAGGAAATACAAAAGGTGCAATTGCAGCTGCTAAAAAATCTTTAGAATATGCAGAAAAAGCTGGTAATGCAGGTTATGTAAAAATGAACAAAGCTTCTTTAAAAGAATGGGGAGCAATGTAATTTTATATTCTATTAAATTGAATTTTACTAAAACTCAAGCTTTTGCTTGAGTTTTTTATTTTAATTATTTAATAATAATTTTATTGTCACATTTATTAATCGTAATATTGCAATATTAGTATATAGAAATGGGCTTATCAAAAACCGAAATTTTTTCAGAAGAACAAAATGAAATTGCAATTTTTGCAAAAGCATTTGGGCACCCTGCAAGAGTAGCAATTCTTCAGCATTTATTTAAAATTGATACTTGCGTTTGTGGAGATTTAGTAAACGAAATAGGTTTGGCACAACCAACCATATCTCAACATTTAAAAGAGCTTAAAAAATTAGGATTGATTAAAGGAAACGTAGAAGGCACAAGTGTTTGTTATTGTATAGATGCCAATAAATGGACACAAATGAAAAAAATTATAAATATCTTTTTAAATCAAGATATTACTAAAACAGATTGTTGTTAAAAAAATTTTAATTTATTTATCGTAAAATTACAATAAAAGAAAAAAATGAAATCAAATAAATTATTTCCAGAAATAAATATGTTTATTTCAGAACTGAATACTGATTCAATTTCAGAAAAACGAAAAGATGTATTACAACCACTTATAAATTACATTCAAGAAAAAGTAGATAGTAAAAATTCAATTCGAATTAACTTTATTTGTACTCATAATTCCAGAAGAAGTCACTTATCTCAAATCTGGGCACAAACTATGGCTGCTTATTTTAATTTAGAAAACGTAACCTGTTATTCTGGTGGTACAGAAGCTACTGCATTATTCCCTAAAATTACAGAAACATTAACAAGTTCTGGTTTTAAAATTAATGCAATTTCAGAAGGGAAAAACCCAGTTTATTGTATTAAGTACTCAGCAAATGAACATCCAATAATCGGTTTTTCTAAAAAATTAACAGATGAGTTTAATCCTACATCAAATTTTGCAGCTATAATGACTTGTTCTCAAGCTGATGGAGGATGTCCTTTTATAGCAGGAGCTGAAAAACGAATTCCTATTACTTTTGAAGATCCAAAAATTTTTGATAATACCCCACAACAAACTCAAAAATATCAAGAAAGAAGCGAACAAATTGCTACTGAATTGTATTATGTTTTCTCACAAATAAACGCATAAAAATGGCGAATAAGAAGTTAAGTTTTTTAGATAGAAACCTTACCATATGGATTTTTGTTGCAATGGCTTTTGGAGTAAGTTTAGGTTATTTTATACCTACTTTTCCAGAAATTATAAATTCTTTCAGCAAAGGCTCTACAAACATACCAATAGCAATTGGTTTAATTTTAATGATGTACCCACCTTTAGCAAAGGTGAATTATGCTCTTTTACCAAAAGTATTTCGCAACACAAAAATACTATCTATCTCTTTGTTATTAAATTGGATTATAGGCCCAGTTTTAATGTTTGCTTTGGCAATTATATTCTTAAAAGATTATCCAGAATATATGGTTGGGTTAATTTTAATTGGTTTGGCTAGATGCATTGCTATGGTTTTAGTTTGGAATGATTTAGCTGAAGGAAGTAGCGAATATGGGGCTGGTTTAGTCGCTTTAAATAGTATTTTTCAAGTGTTTGCATACAGTTTTTATGCGTGGTTATTTATCACAGTGCTTCCTCCCTATTTTGGTTTTGAAGGTGCAATTGTTGATATTTCTATAGCCACAATTGCAGAAAGTGTAGCTATTTATTTGGGAATTCCGTTTTTCTTAGGAATTCTAAGTCGATTAATTTTGATAAAACTAAAAGGTGAAGAATGGTATACTAAAAAGTTTATTCCAACCATTTCACCCTTAACTTTAATTGCGCTTTTATTTACCATTATTATCATGTTTTCATTAAAAGGTGAACTAATTGTAGAAATACCAATGGATGTAGTAATAATTGCAATTCCACTTTTAATTTATTTTACAGTAATGTTTATTATCGGTTTTTTCTTTACAAAAGCAACAGGAGCAACTTATGATAAAACAACAGCTGTTGCGTTTACAGCTGCTGGTAATAATTTTGAATTAGCAATAGCAGTAGCCATTGCAGTTTTTGGTTTGAATTCTGGACAAGCATTTGCAGGTGTAATTGGTCCATTAGTAGAAGTACCTGCACTAATTTTATTAGTTAAAGTTTCTTTTTGGTTTCGTAAGAAATATTTTTAAAAAGCTGAATTGAAATCATAGGTATTTATTTTTTATGGCTATTTTAAAATGAGTTAACAAATGAAGTAACTTAATAGATTAAACCAACATTATGCCTAACATTATCCAAAAGTTGCATTAGGTTTTTAGAGAATTCAAAAGTCATAATTGAGCTTTCTGTTTTATTAGCTCTTAACATTTGGTTGAAATGTTCTATCTCAAAATTATAACCAATGGTATTGTATCCAAAATCGATTGTTTCTTCATGACCATTTTGATGTATAGTAACTGTTGATGGCTGATGAAACATTTCGTTTATAGTTACCACAGCATTATCAAATGTAAATACTGCTTCTGTAGGTAGTTTTTCTAAAAGTGAGCTTTTTAAAGTAGCCTTTGCATCATCATATTTAAAAATTATTGAGCAACTTGAATCTGCTCCGTTTTCAAAAAAAGTAGCATTTGCTTCAACAGCATTTGGAATTCCTAAGGTTGATAATGCAGCAAAAATTGGATAAATTCCAATATCTAATAGAGAACCTCCCCCAACTTCTTTTTTAAAAACTCTACTCGAAGTATCATATGGAGTATAAAAACCAAAATCTGCTTCTAAGTATTTTAATTTGCCGAATTTTTCTTGTTTCACGATTTCTAAAACATAGTTGTAATGAGGCAAAAAATACGTCCATAAAGCTTCCATCAAAAGTACATTTTGCGCTTTTGCAACTGCAATCATTTGTGTTACCTCTTGTAAATTCATAGCAAAAGGTTTTTCACATAAAACTGCTTTTTTATGTTGCATACAAAGTATAGCATGCACTGCATGAAAGCTATGTGGAGTTGCTATATAAACAGCATCCACATCAGGATCTTTTGCTAAATCTTCATACGAATCATACGTTTTTTTTGATGCAAAAGTAGTGGCAAAATTTTTAGCTTTTGTCAAATCTCTAGAGGCAACAGCAGTAAGCTCTACATTTTTTACAGTTTTTAAATCTTGTGCAAATTTATGAGCAATTTTACCTAAACCAATAATGCCCCAATGAATGGTTTTATTTTCCAAATTACACATTACTTAGGGTTAATTTTTCAGGTTTTGATGTTAAGAATTGAATTAGAATTGCAATCCCCATTACTAAAACACAACCTAACAAATTCAACCATAAATATGGCAACCAATCCATTATAAAAACAAAAACAATAATTAATTGAGTTATTAAAGCTGCAATAAAAACTGCATTTCCTTTCACGAATTTTATAAAAAAGGCTAACAAGAAAATACCTAATACATTGCCATAGAAAATGGATCCAATAATATTAACCAATTGAATTAAGTTATCAAATAAATTAGCTATACATGCAACAGAAATGGCTATTAAACCCCAAAGTAAGGTAAACCATTTTGATGCTTTAACAAAGTGAGCATCACTTTTATTATCAGCTGTATTTCTTTTGTATAAATCCATAGCAGTTGTACTTGCTAATGCATTTAATTCTGATGCTGTAGATGACATTGCTGCAGATAAAATTACAGCCAATAACAAACCTATTAAACCTCTTGGTAAGTTGTTTAAGATAAAGTGAATAAACACATAATCTTTATCATTAGATTCAATTTTTTTAAAATCTTTTTGAGCATTTAAAATATCAATAATTTCTCTACCCTCTTCCTTAAGTGCTAAATCTTTTTCGTTAAGTTCTTTAATTTTGTCTATTTCTCTGTTTTGAACACCATCAATCAGCAACATTCTTTTGGTTTCTTCTATTTTGTTGTGTTCTAATTCTAACCTTTGGTATTGACTTTTAAATTTAGAGTTTGCAATTGCGTCTGTTACTTTTGGATTAAAATTTAAAGGTGATGCATTGAACTGATAAAATACAAATACCATAACACCTACCAACAAAATAAAAAATTGCATTGGCACTTTTAACAGACCATTAAAGATTAAACCTAACTGACTTTCTCTAACAGATTTGCCTGACAAATAACGCTGAACTTGACTTTGATCTGTACCAAAATAAGAAAGCATTAAAAAGGTACCTCCTAAAATACCTGTCCAAACTGTGTATCTGTTATTTAAATCAAAAGAAAAATCTAGAACTTCCATTTTTCCACTTGCTCCAGCAATTTCTAAAGCTCTCGAAAAAGTAATATCTTCTGGTAACTGTGTCATTATCATAAAAAATGCGGCTAACATTCCAAAAAATATGATAATCATTTGTTGTTTTTGAGTTACGTTTACTGCTTTTGTACCTCCAGAAACTGTGTATATTATTACTAAAAAACCAATAATAATATTTAGTATCAATAAATCCCAACCTAAAACTGCGGATAAAATTATGGCAGGTGCAAAAATGGTAATTCCAGCAGCTAATCCTCTTTGAATTAAAAATAAAATAGCAGCTAAACTCCTTGTTTTTAAATCGAACCTACCTTCTAAAAATTCATAAGCAGTATATACTTTTAATTTGTGATAAATAGGTATAAAAACCACACAAATAATAACCATAGCAATTGGCAAACCAAAGTAGAATTGCACAAAACCCATACCACTATGAAAAGCTTGTCCTGGAGTTGATAAGAATGTAATTGCACTTGCTTGAGTAGCCATAACAGACAAGCCTATAGTCCACCATTTGCTATCACTTCCTCCTTTTATATAATCTGTTACATTGCTGTTTTTACGAGTTACATATGTTCCATAAGCTACAATAAATAATAAAGTTATTGATAAAATAATCCAATCTACAACATGTAATTTACTCTCTATTTCCATGTTTTATGCTTTATAATAATTTGTAATAAAAAAGAAAAGCACCAAGTACAAAAGGTTTGCTATTAAAACAAACGTGTATACTTTTTCCCATTTGTATTTTGGTTTTTCCATAATTAAAATTGTTTTACTTATTAAACATAAAATTATTTAGTTGAATTTTCACTGTTTTTTTCTTTCCCAACAGATAACATATTTGCAAATAGTTTGTAAGCTCCAGATACGCCTGCAGGTAATTCTCTAAAAAAACTTAAACCTGTATAAATATAATTTCCTTCACCATATTTAGCAATTAACAAACTACCTAATTTTGGAGTTTCTCCTTTATCTTTCATTGATAATAGTGGTTGATATTGCTCACTCCATCTGTTTGGAAAATACAATCCTCTTTCTTGAACCCAACCTTTAAAGTCTGCTTCTGTTATTTTATTAGGAAAATTAAATAAAGGATTATTTGGATCTAAAATGGTTACTTCTGCTAACTCATCAGTTACTCTATCTCTTGATAAATTTAATGGATAAGGTGCTTGTACATCTACACCTCTATTTGTATTGTATTGAACAATCATATTTCCTCCATTTTTAACATAATCTAACAGATATTTTTGTTTAAATTTCAATTCATCTACCACATTATATGCTCTAATTCCTAAAACTATGGCATCAAATTTTTGTAGATTTTTATCATTTATAGTTGACGGATTAATTTCTGTAACAGTATAGCCAATCTGACGTAAATTTTCTGGAATTGCATCTCCTGCTCCCTTTATATAACCAATATTATTTCCTTTTTTCTGTATATTTAATCGAACTACTTTTGCTTCAGAATTCACTAGTATGGTTTGCTTTGGTATATGATTGTAATTAATTTCAATCAATTCTTTAGTAAACGTTTCTTCGTTTATTTTTGCAACAATTTTTAGTGTTCCTTCAGATTGATTTTTTGGAGGAATCACCATAAATTCAACCATTTGTTTATCATTTTTTTGAACGATATTAAAAGGGACAGAGTTTGGGGAAATCATCCAATTTTCTGGTACTTGTAAACTTACATCTCCTGCAACAAAATTAGCACCTGCTCTTACTTCTACAGCAACTTTTTTAGCTGTACTATCAGCAAAAATTAAAACCTTATCTTTTAACTTAGTAGTCACTTTAGGCACAATTTCGAAAGGTTCATAAATTTCTCCTTTATCACTTTCTGCATACCTCCTTACAATATTTTTTGTAAAAGTTATAGGTATATAATTTAAAACCAAATTAAAATTAACAGTAGTAGCTTTTGGTGTTTCTGGTTTTCCTATTAAATTTTGATTATCAACAGTATACATCCCTAAAGATGCTTTTTCTTTTAACCAATAGGGGCCTGTGTAACTTACGTTATTTAAAGCTATATTTTCTTTAAAAGTTATTTTCTGGTTTTCTTTTAAAGTTAAACCTTTATATATTTTTTCTTTATTTGTATTTGGAGATATTGAAATTAATTCAATAGCAATATTACTTCTATTTATCAACTCAAAATTGACATCTATTTTTGAGTTTGGAACTGCAGTAGAACTAACTGCGGATGCTTCTATATACAAACCTAAACTTGCTTCTATAATTTCTTTTATTTGTTTTTCTTTAATTTGTCTCCAATGCGAATCTTCTAAATCTTTTATTAAAGAATACGCTTCTAGTAATTTAGGTAAATGTTTGGCTGGATTTACAAAATCGAAGTTTTCTTCAACATCATATAAAATATCACCAATTTCACCACCATTTTTTAAACGATTCCATATAGTATTAATTCCTGAAAATATATCATTTTTATCTTTTGGAGCATCACCTTTTAAAAACTCAACATACTCATTTTGTGTACCTCTAGTTGTTAATCTTCCAAATCCTTGACATAAGTGTTGACTACTAGCCATAGATGCCAATTCGTTATTTGATAGGCCTTTTAAAGGGTAATATACACCAACATCAAACTGAGTAAAGTTTTTTGCTGCTTGCTCAAACTCGTAGTTATTTTTATAAAACCAAGAAGAAGTATTAAAAAACAAACGTTTTGGCTGCCAAGTATTGGTATATTTTAAATGGTTTTTAAATTGCGTAGAATCTGCAACTTTATCAAAAGCTTCTACGCTTAACATAGCCGAACTTGTGTGATGTCCATGAGTTGTACCTGGAGTTCTATGATTAAATCTATTGATAATAACATCTGGCTTAAAAGTTCTTATTGCCCAAACAACATCACTTAAAACTTTTTCTTTATCCCAAATTTTTAAAGTTTCCTCTGGGTGTTTAGAATATCCAAAATCATTTGCTCTTGTAAAAAGCTGTTCTCCTCCATCTACTCTTCTTGCTGCTAATAATTCTTGTGTTCTTATTACACCTAATAATTCTCTAATTTCTGGACCAATCAAATTCTGTCCCCCATCTCCTCTTGTTAACGATAAATATCCAGTTCTTGCCTTTACATTATTTGCTAGGTAAGCAATTAATCGTGTGTTTTCATCATCTGGATGAGCAGCAATATAAAGAGCAGTTCCTAAAAAATTTAGTTTTTGAATTTTTTCATAAATCTCATTAGACGTTAATTTATTTGGCTCTTGAGCAAAAAGATGCGTGGAAATCAGCAAGAAAGCTGAAATTGAAAGGAATAATTTCTTCATTTTTTGTAGTTGATAACAGACAAATGTACTTTTTTTAATCAGTAATAAAGAACGTCTTAACATAATTATAACGTTTTTAGAAACATGAACAAAATGCTCATAACCTGTTAATAAATTAATTTTAAAAGTCACTTTTTAAGATTATATTTGTAAATCAAATTAAGAAAAATAATCAATGAAATTTATTGTATCGAGTTCGCAACTATTAAAGCAATTACAAGTTTTAGGTGGCGTTATTAATAGCAACAATACCTTACCTATTTTAGATAATTTTTTATTCGAATTATCTGAAAATCAATTAAAAGTTTCTGCATCAGATTTAGAAACAACCATGAGTTCTGTAGTAGATGTAGAAAGTGATAGTACTGGTTCTATTGCAGTTTCTGCACGTTTGTTATTAGATACTTTAAAAACATTTCCAGATCAACCACTAACCTTTAAAACAGAAGGAGATAATAAAATAGAAATTATTTCTGACCAAGGTAAATATGATATGGCTTATTTTGGAGGTGATGAGTTTCCAAAAGCAGTAACATTACCAAGCCCAAATAAAACTGTTGTTCCTGCTCACATTTTAGGTACAGCAATTTCTAAAACTATTTTTGCTGCTGGTAATGATGATTTAAGACCGGTAATGAGTGGTGTATTTTTTCAATTTAGTTCGCAAAGTTTAACTTTTGTTGCTACTGACGCTCATAAATTGGTAAAATATTCTAGAACAGATATTACTGCAGAGCAGACTGCAGAATTTATTATGCCAAAAAAACCTTTAAATTTACTTAAGGGTATTTTAGGTGGTTCTGAAAGTGATGTTACTATTGAATATAATGATGCAAATGCAAAATTCACGTTTGATAACGTAGTTTTAGTTTGTAGATTAATTGATGGTAAATATCCTAACTATGAAGCTGTAATACCAAAAGAAAATCCAAATAAATTAACAGTTGATAGAGCTTCTTTCTTAAATTCTGTTAGACGTGTTTCTATTTTCTCTAGTAAAACAACACATCAAATTCGTTTAAAAATGGCAGGAACTGAATTAAATATTTCTGCTGAGGATTTAGACTTTTCAAACAAGGCAGATGAACGTTTAAGTTGCGATTATCAAGGTGATGATATGCAAATTGGTTTCAATTCACGTTTTTTAAGTGAAATGCTAAACAACTTAAATTCTAACGAAGTTTTAATTGAAATGTCTTTACCAAACAGAGCTGGTATTTTAACACCTATTGATGGTACAGATGAAGGCGAACAAGTTACAATGTTGGTTATGCCAGTAATGTTAAATAACTAAATTTTATCTTTTAAAAAAAAGGTATTAACTATACAAACCACAACTTAAAAGTTGTGGTTTTTTTGTTTACATTTACTTTAATGAATTTCTTAGCTCACCTCTACTTATCTCAAAACAACACCAACATTATGATTGGTAATTTTATTGCAGATCATGTAAGAGGTAATAATTTTACCCATTTTAATGCCGAAATTCAACAAGGTATTTTTCTTCATAGAGAAATAGACACATTTACAGATGCACATGCTATTGTTAGAAAAAGTAAAAGAAGATTACATAAACGTTACAGACATTATGATGGCGTAATTATCGATATTTTTTACGATTATTTTCTTGCTAAAAATTGGAACCAGTATTCAGAAATTCCTTTAGAACTTTTTACACAGGCTGTATATAAATTATTTAATGAAAAATCTGCTGAACTTCCTGTAAAGTCTCAGAACTTTATAAAGTATATGATTGAGTATGATATACTTTACAATTATCAATTTAAAAATGGAATTGCAAAGGTTTTAAATGGTATGAATCAAAGGACTAAAGGCAAATCACAAATGAATTTAGCTATTGAAGATTTGGATTTACTTCAATCTGAGCTAGAAGAAGATTTTACCTTATTCTTTAAAGATTTACAAGCATTTACAAAAATCAAACTAAAAGACATTCAATCTAAAACATGAGAAATTTACTATTATTAATAAGTTTTACAATCTTACTGAGTGCTTGTAATAAAAAGAAAGAATTAGGCGTAATTTCAGAAAAAGCTATGGTTGTTTCTGCAAGAGTAGAGGCTTCAGAAATTGGCAGTTCTATTTTAAAAAAAGGGGGTAATGCTTATGATGCTATGGTTGCTACTCATTTTGCTTTAGCTGTTGTTTATCCTGTTGCTGGTAATATTGGTGGAGGTGGTTTTATGGTCTATAGAAATAATGATGGTACAAAAGGAGCTTTAGATTTTAGAGAAAAAGCACCAATTACTGCTCATAAAGACATGTATTTAGATTCTTTAGGCAATATTATTAAAAACAAAAGTGTTTTAGGTGCACATGCTGTGGGTATTCCTGGTTCTGTAGCTGGAGTTTTTGAAGTACATCAAAAATTAGGCAGTTTACCTTTTTCTGAGTTAGTTCAACCTGCAATAGATTTAGCTAAAAACGGAATAACAATAACAGAAAAGCAAGCAGATGATTTAAACAATGCAACAGATCGTTTTCGAAAAGTAAACAATTATAAAACTGTTTTTGACAAAGAGTGGAAAGCTGGTGATATTCTTTTACAAAATGAATTGGCACAAACTTTAGAACGTATTCGCGATTTTGGAAAAGAAGGCTTTTATAAAGGTAAAACTGCTGAATTATTAGTGAATTATATTACAGAATTAGGAGGCATAATTACTTATAAAGACTTAGAAAAATATCAGGCAATTTGGAGAAAACCTATAGAGTTTACTTATAAAAATCACAACATTACTTCTATGACTTTACCTGCAAGTGGAGGTATTTGTTTAGCTCAAATCCTTAAGTCTATAGAACCATTTGACCTTTCTAAAATAAAACATAACTCAAAAGAATACATACAATTACTAACTGAGGCAGAAAGACGTGCTTATGCAGACAGAGCACACTATTTGGGTGATATCGATTTTGTAGATGTACCTTTAGACAGCCTAGCAAATTCAAGTTATTTAAAAAAGAGAATGAGTGATTTTTCT
This sequence comes from uncultured Polaribacter sp., assembly GCA_964565055.1. GTDB lineage: Bacteria > Bacteroidota > Bacteroidia > Flavobacteriales > Flavobacteriaceae > Polaribacter. Next base: position 54,539 of record CAZMDC010000007.1, read on the forward strand.
TGGGATAAAGCAACACCTTCATCAGCAGTATCTCATGGTAAAATTTTAGGATTTGAGAGTGATGAAACAACCCACTACTCTATTGTAGATCAATTTGGAAACGCAGTCGCTGTTACAACCACTTTAAACACAGGTTATGGGTCTAAAGTTTTGGTAAAAGGTGCTGGTTTTTTCCTCAACAATGAAATGGATGATTTTTCTAGCAAACCTGGTGTACCAAATGTTTATGGTTTGGTTGGCTCTAAAGCAAATGCAATTGCATCAGAAAAACGTATGTTAAGCTCTATGACACCAACCATTATCGAAAAAGACGGAAAACTTAAAATGGTTGTAGGAACTCCAGGAGGCTCTACAATTATTACATCAGTTTTGCAAAATATTATCAATGTTGTAGATTATAACATGGGTATGCAAGAATCTGTAAATCAACCACGTTTTCATCATCAATGGTTACCAGATGTAATTAGAATGGAACCTAATGGTTTTGATGATAACACTAAAACAAACCTCAACAATTTAGGTTATAAAATTTTAGAAAGAAACTCACTTATTATTGGTAGAGTTGATGCTATTTTAGTATTACCAAATGGAAAGCTAGAAGCTGGTGCAGATAAAAGAGGTGATGATGCAGCTGTTGGATTTTAGATAAAAACAATTAAAAATATTTTATAATGACACAACCATTTCACTTAGCTATTCCAGTTCAAAATTTAGAAAAATGCAGAACATTTTATAGAGATGTTTTAGAATGTGAAGAAGGACGAAGTTCTGAGCATTGGGTAGATTTTAATTTTTTTGGTCATCAACTGGTTATTCATCAAAAAGATGGATTTAATCCAGAAAGGATTTCAAATCCTGTAGATGGTCATAATGTTCCAGTTCCACATTTTGGAGTAGTTTTAAATTGGAATGATTGGCATACTTTAGCTGAAAGATTAAAAGACCAAAATACCAATTTCATTATAGAACCAGGCATTCGTTTTAAAGGTAAAGTAGGCGAACAAGCTACCATGTTTTTTAACGATCCAGAAAATAATGCATTAGAATTCAAGGCCTTCAAAGATATGAATCAATTATTCGCAAAATAAGTAACTTTTTTTTTATAATTTATTTTGTTTGATTTTCTTTATCTTTAAAGCATAAATCAAACTTTATTTATCATGAAAAAAATAATATTTCTTTTTTCGTTAATTATTACGTACTCGAGTTTCTCACAAGGTACAAGATTATTAAGACAACCTACTTTATCTAACAGTGAAATTGTTTTTGTACATGCTGCAGATTTATGGAAAGCACCTTTAAATGGTGGAAATGCCATAAGGCTTACAAGTGACGAAGGCTTTGAATCTAGTCCACGTTTTTCTAAAGATGGACAATGGATTGCTTTTACAGCACAATATGATGGAAATATAGATGTATTTGTTGTTTCCATAAATGGTGGTGAACCTAAAAGATTAACCTATCATTCTGCCTCAGACATTGTTCAAGGATGGACACCTGATGGAAAAATTTTATTCAGATCAGATAGAGAAGGAAGACCAACTCAAACCAATAAGTTTTATACTGTTTCTTCAAAAGGAGGTTTACCTGAAGCTTTTGATATTCCAAGAGCTGCTTTTGGTGAAATTTCAGAAGACAATAAATACATTGCTTATACACCAATTACAAGTTGGGATGCAGAATGGAGAAATTATAGAGGAGGACAGGCAATGCCAATATGGATTGTTGACTTAAAAACAAAAGAATTGATCAAAACACCTCAATTAGATGGAGAAAGACATGTAAATCCTGTTTGGTTTAAGGGTGATGTTTATTATATTTCAGAAAGAGATTATACTGCCAATATTTGGTCTTACAATATTAAAAGTCAAAAAGAAACACAAGTAACTTTTCATAAAAAGTTTGATGTAAAAAATATAGATGCCAATGAAAATGGAATTGTTTATGAACAAGCAGGTTTTTTACATATGTTAAATCCTGAAACTAAAGAAACCAAACAAATTGTTATTAATGTTAAAGGAGATTTAAACTATTCTAGAACAAGATGGATGAACGTTTCTGGAAGAAATCTTACAAACCCAAATGTTTCTCCAAATGGGAAAAGAGCAATTTTCGAACATCGAGGAGAAATATTTACAATTCCTAAAAAAAACGGAACTTGGAGAAATTTAACCAATTCTTCTGGAGTTGCAGATCGTTCTCCAATTTGGTCTCCAAAAGGAGATAAAGTGGCTTGGTTCTCTGATAAAAATGGAGAATATGAATTGGTTTTAGCAGATCAAAATGGAAATAATCAAGAGTTTATTAAATTACCAAATCCTACTTTTTATTTTCAACCTGATTGGTCTCCAAATGGAAAGTTTATTGCTTACACAGATACCAATTTTGTAATTTGGATCATCAATTTAGAAACCAAAAAAATAGTAAAAGCAGATGCAGATGGTTTTGCGCATCCAAATAGAACTATGAATCCAAAATTTTCTCCTGATAGTGATTGGATTGTGTATGCAAAACAGAATGACAACAGTTTTAAATCGGTTTATGCGTATCAATTAAGTACACAGAAAATTGTTCAAATTACAGATCAAATTGCAGACGCTATAACTCCAGTTTGGGACGCTTCTGGTAAATACATTTACACATTAGCAAGTACAGATTATGGCTTACAAACTGGTTGGTTAGACATGTCTTCTTACGATCCAAGTGTTACAAGAACATTATATACAGTGGTTTTAAATTCTGCTGATAAAGCTCCAAATCTTCCAAAAACAGACGAAGAAGAAAAAGCAAAAGAAAAGTCTGAAGATGCTAAAAAGAAAGAAGATAAAAAGGAAGATGAACAAAAAACCATTATTGATGAAAATGGAATTTTTGATAGAGCTGTAGCTTTAGATTTACCTGCAAGAAATTATGTAGGGCTATTAAAAGGACCAAAAAACAAAGTATTTATAGCTGAATCTATTCCAAATTCAAGAGGGTTGACTTTACATAGTTTTGATGTTACAGAAGAAAAAGCTACTGTTTATGAAACAGGAGTTTCTTCAATGACAGCTTCTAGTGATGCAAATACAATTTTGTTATCTAAAGGAAGTAGTTGGAGTTTAAATAAAGCATCTGCCCCAAAAGCAGGTAAAGAAAATTTAAATACCAATCTAAAAATTAAAGTAGATCCAAAAGCAGAAGCACATCAAATTTTTAAAGAAGGATGGCGTTTTATGAGAGATTTCTTGTATGTAGATAATGTACATGGAGCACCTTGGAATGATATTTATGAATGGTATTCTCCATGGATAAATGATGTTAGACACAGAACAGATTTAAACTATGTTGTAGACATTATGAGTGGTGAAGTTGCTATTGGACATTCTTACGTTTCTGGTGGAGATTTACCAAATTTAGATAGAGTTGCTGTAGGTTTATTAGGTGCAGATTTAGAAAAAAACAAAGGTTATTATCGTTTTAAGAAAATCTATAAAGGCGAACGTTGGAATCCGAATATTTATGCTCCATTAGGTTTACCAGGAATTAATGTAAATAAAGGTGATTATTTAGTAGCTATAAATGGTGTAGAACTAACATCAGACATGAATCCTTATCAAATCTTAGAACAAACTGCAGGCAGAGAAATTTATATTAAAGTAAATGATAAGCCTTCTCTAAAAGACGCTAGGTCTATTTTAATTACACCAACTGGAAGTGAAAGAGGTTTACGAAATATAGATTGGGTAGAAAGTAACAGAAGAAAGGTAGATGAATTATCGAATGGAAAATTGGCTTACGTTTATGTGCCAAACACAAGTAATCCTGGCTTTACTTCTTTTAACAGATATTACTTTTCTCAACAAGATAAAAAAGGAGTAGTAATTGATGAAAGAAATAATGGTGGTGGTTCTGCTGCTGATTATATGATAGATATTATGTCTAGAGAAGTTGTTGGTTATTTTAATAGTAAATCTGAAAGCAGAAAGCCATGGACAACACCAATGGCTGGAATTTGGGGCCCAAAAGTGATGATTATAAATGAAAGAGCTGGTTCTGGAGGAGATTTATTACCATATATGTTTAAAGAAAAAAATCTAGGCCCTTTAGTAGGTACAAGAACTTGGGGTGGTTTAGTTGGTACTTGGGATACTCCACAGTTTATTGATGGTGGAAGAATGGTTGCTCCAAGAGGTGGTTTTTATGATGTTGATGGAAATTGGGCTGTAGAAGCAGAAGGTGTTGCTCCAGATATTGAAGTGCATCAAACACCAAAAGAAGTTTTATCTGGTAAAGACCCTCAATTAGAAAGAGCTGTAGCAGAAGCTTTACGCTTGTTAAAAGGGAATGAGTTTTTCCCAAAACCTGAACCAAAAGCGCCAATTCGTTCTAAAAGACCAAAAGGTTATCAAAAAGACAATTAATCTGTAGAAAATAATTCCCACTTTTGTGGGAATTATTTTTTTAAATCCATTTATTCTTCATTGAAAATTATAGAAACTCATACAGCTTTAAATCTTGAAAAGCCAATTCGATTTCAAGAATATGGAGTTGGTATTTTTAATACCATTCCTACAAAATCTGGAATCAAAAAAGCAATAAAGAAAGAATTAATTTTAATAGACAATGAACTTGCAAGTACTGCTAAATTAATTTCTGGTGGTGAAAAAATTGTTTTATTAGAAAGTAACAATCAACAAGAATTCAGTAGATTAAAATTAGATTTAGAAGTTTTGTTTGAGGATGATTTTTTGGCAGTCATTTACAAACCTGCTGGAATTTTAGTGAGTGGAAATAAGTTTGTAACCATAGCTAATGCTTTATCTCAAAATCTTAAAAAAAGCAATCAAACAGATGCTGTAAAACCTCAACCAGTGCATAGATTAGATTATGCTACTTCAGGTTTACTTTTAATAGGCAAAACAAGTGTTTCCATTCAGAAATTAAGTGAGTTATTTCAAAAAAAAGAAATTCAGAAAACCTATTATGCAATTACTATTGGTAAAATGAAACCTAGTGGTTTTATAGATAATTCTATAGACAATAAAGAAGCATACACACAATACAAAATATTAAATTCTGTGATTTCAAAAAGATTTGATTTTCTTAATTTAGTAGAATTATCACCAAAAACAGGCAGAAAACATCAATTGAGAAAACATCTATTATCATTAAAAAATCCCATTTTAGGTGATAAAGTTTATTATTTAGAGGATAAAATATTAAAAGGGAAAGGCTTGTATTTGCATGCAGCTAAGTTAGAATTTAAACATCCTTTTAATAATCAAAAAATTAATATCAATAAAAAATTACCAAAGAAATTTAAATCTATTTTTCCTGATTTCAATTTAAGAATAGATAAAGTTTCAAATATCAAATAAGGAGTCACTAAAAATTGATAAATTAGCTCTTTAATTAATTTATTTCATGAAGAAGTTTTTCAAAGTATTAGTTGTAATCATCATTTTTATTATTGGCTTTAGTGCTATTTATTATTTTGTAAATAACGAACCTTTACCTAAAGGCAAAAAAGGAAAAGAAGCTGAGGAACTAGCTAACAATATGCTTAAAGCAATTAACTACGAAGCTTTTAAAAATACTGAAATTTTAGAGTGGAATTTTAGAAATGAACATTTTTATTATTGGCAAAAATCTAAAAATTTAGTAGAAGTGAAATGGGAAAATAATAGTGTTTTATTAAATTTAAAAGACAATAGTAAATCAACTGTATTCTTAAATGATAAAAAAGTTAATAACCCTGAACTTATACAAAATGCAGTAAACTTTTTCAATAATGATTCTTTTTGGCTTATTGCTCCTTACAAAATTTTTGATGCTGGTACAGAAAGAAGCATCGTAAATTACGAAGGTAAAGAAGCACTTTTGGTAACCTATACTTCTGGAGGCTCTACTCCTGGAGATTCTTATTTATGGATTTTAGATGACAACTATCTACCTACATCATATAAAATGTGGACATCAATTATACCTATTGGAGGTGTAGCTGCAAGTTGGAATAATTGGAAAAATACAGAGGCTGGAATCAAATTACCAACAAAACATAAACTATCTCTATTTGGTTTAGAAATAGAAATGGGCAATGTGAAAGCTTACAATAAAAAAGCAAATGAATTAGCAGATAAAATTCTTAACGCAATAAAACACGAAAACTATAAAACCACAAAATATATAGAATGGAGTTTTGGTGGAAGAAGAAGTTTTAAATGGGATAAAGAAAAACATATCGTTGATGTTTCTTGGGAAGACTTTAAAGTAAACCTATATCCACAAGATATCGATAAAAGCACTGTGTATTTTAAAGGTGAAAAACAAGAAGATACAGATGAAAAAATTGTAAAAAGAGCTTGGGATATTTTTAATAATGATTCTTTTTGGTTGGTTGCACCCCATAAACTTTACGATAATGGTGTTATAAGAACTATTGAAAATATTGATGAAGAACAAGCCTTAAGAGTTACTTACACTACTGGAGGCACAACTCCTGGAGACAGTTATGTGTGGTTGCTAGATTCTACTTACGTTCCAAAAAGCTACAAAATGTACCTTAAAAATGGAAGAATGAATGGCACCTCTGCAACTTGGGAAGGATGGATTACAACAGAAAGTGGTACGTTACTACCAACAAATCACACTTTTGAAAGTGGAGGACAATTAAGTATGGGCGAAGTTAAAGCATACAATTAATGAATTCAAAAACAATAGCAAGTGGAATTTTAAGAGCACTAGGTTTTTTACTTGGTATTGGTTTATTGTTATACTTTTTATTTAAAATTCAAGCTGTAATTATATATATAATAATTGCTGCAATAATATCTTTAATTGGGCGTCCTATAACTTTAGTTTTAAGAAGAAAATTAAAGTTTCCAAACACAGTTGCTGTAGTTGTAACCATGGCATTAATGTTAAGTTTATTAACAGGAATTGTAGTTTTATTTATACCTCTAATCATAGAGCAAGGTAAAAGTTTATCGCTTTTAGAAGTTGATAAATTACAAGCTAACATTCAAGATATATTTAACCAAACTACTGCTTACTTTGCAACTAAAGGAATAGATGTGTTACAAGAAATTCAAAACATCGATTTTGCAAAACAATTCAAAACTATTCCAGATTTATTTAATACCATTTTAGGTACATTAGGAAATTTAAGCGTTGGTTTATTTTCTGTTTTATTCATATCATTTTTCTTTATGAAAGATAGTAGGTTGTTTAAAAAAGGACTTTTAACTTTTATATCAAATAAGAGTGAGAATAGGGTTTCAAACTCTTTAGAAGTAATAAATAATTTACTCTCTAGGTATTTTATAGGATTAATTTTTCAAATCACTATACTATTTATTATCTATACAATTATACTGTTGTTTTTTGGTATTTCTAATGCTGTAGTTATTGCGTTTTTATGCGCTTTACTTAACTTAATTCCTTATGTTGGTCCAATTATTGGAGGTATTTTAATGTTTACATTATCTATGACTAGTAATATTGGTCAAGATTTTCAAACCTATATTTTACCAACATCTTTATGGATTTTATTCTTTTATAGTTTAGCACAAGTATTAGATAACTTTGTGAGTCAGCCAGTAATTTTTTCTAAAACCACAAAATCACATCCATTAGAAATATTTTTAGTTATACTTATGGGTGGTTTATTGTTTGGAGTAATTGGTATGATTACAGCTGTACCTACTTACACAGCTCTTAAAGTTATTTTGAAGGAGTTTTTATCAGAAAATAAGATCGTAAAATCGTTAACCAAAAACATTTAATTTTTTGAATTTTGATATTTTAAATAACGATGTTCAGCAATTTATTGCAGATAATCTTAAGGTAGATATTACCAAACTTATTTTAAAAGGCAGCCCTTTTGATACTATTTTAATACAAGATTTGGCAGAACAAATTGTAAGTAAAGACAAGTGCGAAAAGAAATTACCCAGTTGGTTTGCTACAGAAAAAATATATTATCCACCTAAAATAAATATAGAACAAACTTCTTCTGAAGTTACTGCAAAATACAAATCAGAAATCATTAAGGGAGATTCAATTATTGATATTACTGGTGGTTTTGGAGTAGATTGTTACTATTTTTCTAAAAAATTTAAACAGGTAATTCATTGCGAAATAAATGAAGATTTATCTAAAATTGTTTCACATAATTATCAAAAATTAAAAGTTAATAATATTGATACTTTTACAGGCAGTGGGTTTAATTATTTAAAAAGCACCAAACAAACTTTTGATTGTATTTATATAGACCCATCTAGAAGAAATGATATCAAAGGAAAAGTTTTTTTACTTAAAGATTGCCTGCCTTATATTCCTCCTAAAATAAATTTCTACTTTTCTAGAGCAAAATATATTCTGGTAAAAGTATCTCCTATTTTAGATATTTCAAACACAATTAACGATTTACAAAACGTTAAAGAAGTTCATATAGTTGCTGTTAATAATGAGGTTAAAGAATTACTTTTTTTACTAGAAAAAGATTTTGAAAGTAATATTTTAATTAAAACCATTAACTTCAAGAAATCAATAACTGAAAAATTTAATTTTCTTTTAAAAGAAGAAGTTATTTCTAATTACTCTGAACCTCTCTCCTATTTATATGAACCTAATGCAGCTATATTAAAATCTGGTGGCTTTCATCAAGTTACAAATAAATTAAACGTTTTAAAACTTCATCAACACTCTCATCTTTATACTTCAGATACTCTTATCAATTTTCCAGGAAGAAAATTTAAGATAGAAGCAATATTACCTTATGATAAAAAACAAATAAAGAAATTAATACCTTCAAAGAAAGCAAATTTTACAACGAGAAATTTTCCTAAAAACGTTGCTCAACTTAGAAAAGAAACTAAAATTAAAGAGGGTGGTTCTATTTATGTTTTTTTCACTAAAAACATAAAAAATGAGCTAACTGTGCTAATATGTAAGAAAACGTAAAGTTTAATTATTAATTTGCTAACAAATCTTATTTTTTTTCTTTTTATTCAAATATTTATTTATATTTGTAATCACTTTATGTGTTTTATTTTTAGGGGTATAAGACACTAAAGCCCAAGTCTCGATTTCAATATCGAGACTTTTTTTATACTACTACTTTTTCCTTAAGTTTGTATAATAAGACTCATATTTAAAATTTATGCAAACAGCTAACTATCAAGGTTTAAAAATAGCATCAAAAAAGCTTTTAAAAGTTGATGATTTTTTAGTGATAGAGGCGCCTCTTCAAATTAATATTAATAATGAACCTTATACAGTTGTTATGAGAACTCCTAATGACGATTATGAACTTATAAGGGGTTTGTTATTTGCTGAAGACATATATAAAAAATCCATATTAATCACTTTTAAGATTCTTAAAACAGAAAACGAAATACCTTCCATAATAAACGTTGAAATCCCAAGAGAGTATTTAGGAAAAGGTTACTTAAATAAACGTACACTACTTTCTGTGTCTTCTTGTGGTATTTGTGGTAAAAAAGAACTTAAAGACCTTCAAGTAAACGGAACTAAATTTTCAGAAAAAGTTCAAGTTTCTGCTAGTAATCTTCATAAAATGTATGATGTAATGAACTCACTTCAAAACACATATAAACTTTCTGGAGGAAGTCATGCAGCAGCTATCTTTAATAAAAATCAAGAAATACTAAGTCTAAAAGAAGATATTGGTAGACATAATGCTGTTGATAAAGTTATTGGTAATCTTTTAGAGAAACAAAATTTAAAAAATGCAGTTTATATGTTAGTAAGTGGTAGAGTTTCTTACGAAATTGTAACCAAGGCTTTTATAGCAAAAATACCTATAATTGTTGCTGTTTCTGCTTGCTCATCTCTAGCTGTAGATTTTGCAAAAGAGTTTGGCATTTGTTTAATAGGCTTTACAAGAACAGATAAAATGACAATCTATTCCAATCAAGAATTTTTAAATACTATAGAAAATGGGTAAAAAAACAAATGCTCAAAATCCTGAGAAATTTACAGGAATTGAGTTAAGAGAAATTCCAAAATCGTCTGTTGGTTTTAAAGCTATTGCATCTTCTATAAAACATATTAAAAATGAAGTTGGTTTGGTTAAAGGTATTGGTTTGCTAAAAAACCTAAATCAAAAATATGGTTTTGATTGCCCTGGTTGTGCTTGGCCAGATCCAGATGAAAAAAGAGCTTTTTTAGCAGAATATTGCGAAAATGGAGCTAAAGCAGTTGCAGAAGAAGCTACTAAAAACAAAGTATCTCCCCTGTTTTTTGCAACGTTTTCTGTAAGTAATCTTTCTAAACTTTCTGATTTTGAATTAGGCAAAAAAGGACGAATAACACATCCAGTATATTTACCAGAAGGTGCAAATCATTATAAAGAAATTTCTTGGCAAAAAGCTTTTGATTTAGTTGCAGATGAATTAAACTCACTTGCAAGTCCAGATGAAGCCATTTTTTATACTTCAGGAAGAACAAGTAATGAAGCTGCATATTTATATCAATTATTTGTACGTCAGTTTGGTACAAATAATTTACCAGATTGTTCTAACATGTGTCATGAATCTAGTGGAGCTGCACTTTCAGAAACATTAGGTATTGGTAAAGGTTCTGTTACTTTAGACGATTTTAATCATACTGATGTTATAATTGTTATTGGGCAAAATCCAGGAACAAATCATCCAAGAATGTTAAAAGCATTGAGTGATGCTAAGAAAAATAATAGTAAAATTATTACTATAAATCCATTACCCGAAGTTGGTTTAATGAACTATAAAGATCCTCAGAATCCTTTAAAATGGGTTGGTTCTGGTCAAGATTTAAGTGATATATTTTTGCAGGTAAAAATAAATGGAGATGTTGCTCTTTTAAAAATCATTCTTAAATTGATGGTTGAACAAGAAGAAAAAGAGACAGGTTCTGTGTTCGATTATAAATTCATAAAAGAAAAAACACATGGTGTAGAAGATTTATTAGACGATTTAGAAACCTATTCAATTGAGTATTTACTGCCACAAACTGGTTTAACTTTATCAGAAATTAAAAAAGCTGCAGATCTTATTATCAACAACAAAAAAATAATTATTTGTTGGGCTATGGGTTTAACTCAACATAAAAATTCAGTTGATAATATTCGAGAAATTGTAAATATTTTATTGTTAAAAGGTAGCATTGGTAAAAAAGGTGCTGGAACTTGTCCTGTTCGTGGTCATTCAAATGTTCAAGGTGATAGAACCATGGGTATTTGGGAAAAAATGCCTGACAGTTTTTTAGACAAAATAGATGCTGAATTTAATTTTAAATCTCCAAGAAAACATGGCTTTGACGTTGTAAACTCAATAAAAGCCATGCATGCTAAAAAAGCAAAAGTATTTTTTGGCATGGGAGGTAATTTTGTTTCAGCAACACCAGATACTGAGTACACTGCAACTGCGCTTCGAAATTGTAATCTAACTGTACATGTATCTACAAAATTAAATAGAAGCCATTTAATTCATGGTAAAAAAGCCTTAATATTACCTTGTTTGGGACGTTCTGAAAAAGATTTTCAAAGTTCTGGAGAACAATTTGTATCCGTTGAAAACTCTATGGGAATTGTACATAAATCAAAAGGTCATTTAAATCCATGCTCAGAAGATTTGCTGAGTGAAGCTGCAATTGTAGCAGGTTTAGCAAATGCAACACTAAAAAAGTCGACTACAGATTGGAATAAACTGATTTCTAACTACGATTACATACGTGATAAAATTGAAGCTACAATTCCTGGTTTTGAAAATTACAACGCAAAAGTTAGAGAAGATGGTGGTTTTTATTTGCCAAACAATGCTAGAGAAAATAATTTTGAACCTACAACAACAGGTAAAGCAAACTTTAGTGTTAATGTTATTTCTGACATCAAATTATCTGATAAAGAATTTATAATGATGACCATTAGAACTCACGATCAATATAACACAACAATTTACGGTTTAAATGATAGATATAGAGGAGTTTTAAATGAAAGAAGAGTTATCTTTATGAATGCTGAAGACATGCAGAGTTTAGGTCTCGAAAAGTTGGATAAAGTAAATTTAAAAAGTCATTTTAATAATGAAATAAGAGAAGCTCATGGTTTTTTAGTGGTGCCTTACAATATCCCAAAACAATGCACAGCAACTTATTTTCCAGAAGCAAATGTACTAGTCCCTATAAAAAGTACAGCAACTACAAGTAATACACCAACATCGAAAACAGTTATTATAACTATAGAAAAAAATTAAAAATGAAAAAAAACCTTGTTTTTATTTTAGTGTTAATAACTCATCAATTTATATTTTCTCAATCAGAAAATATTCCAACTAGAATAAACCAAAAAGCATTTGCTAAACTAGATTTCCTATCAATTAAAATGCCTGAAACAAGTATACCAAATGAATCAAATATGGGTTTTACAGGTATTCATTATAACATAATGCTTAACAACTGGGCATATGCAGGAGTAGGAATTTATGGAGCTGTAACTGGTGAAAGAGGTGGTTTTTTTACATTGGGTGTTAATGCAGGAATTAAAAAATATTTAGGAGAGCGTTTTTATATCGATTCTGGTTTCCATTTTGGTGGTGGAGGTGGTGCTGGTGCTCCAGATGGAGGTGGTGCTTTTTTATTACCTCACATGAACTTAGGATATGATTTTGATAAATTTTCAATAAATTCTGGTTGGAGCTATGTTGATTTTTTTGATGACGGACTCATAAAAGGAAATCAATTTAATGTTGCTTTAGAAATTCCTTTAGGTTATAATTATTCTGATTACAATTCACTAGAAAATGAATATAGTTTTAATGAATTAAAATCCTCTAATTGGAATATCAACTCAAAGAAAACCTCCTTAATGCTACATTTAAATACACTAAAAATTAAAGGTAACACACAAGGCATTAACAATGGAAAAACTATAAAGTTAGCTGGTTTTGAAATGGCTAATTACTTCACCAAAAATTGGTTTGCTTTTGTAAAAGTTGATGGTGCTTTTGATGGCATAAAAGCAGGTTATATGGATGTTTTCCTAGGAGCTGGCTATCAATTTTACCTCAATAAAAACAATACCAATATTTTAGCCAAATTTGGAGCTGGTGCAGGTGGTGGAGGTGGAATTGATTCACAAGGAGGATTTTTAATCTATCCAGATTTATCTATTGAACAACGTATTTTTAATGATATTTTCATATCAATAAATAAAGGATTTGTAATGTCTCCAAATTCACATTTTCACACCTCATCTTTAGGAGTTGGTTTAAAATATTATGTAGAAAGAAATGGTATAAACACAGATTATAAATTCAATTCAGGAAAATTTAAAGGTCTACAAATTATTGTAAAACACGATCTTTATTTTGATGCAGAGAGAGATAGTAATTCAACAGAAGATTTACATCAAATCTCTTTACAAATCAATTTAAATTTAAATAAAAACTTTTATTTGGGTGGACAAACTTCTTTTGCAAATTTTGGAAATGCAGGAGCTTATGCAGAAGGTTTAGTTGGGTTAGGTATACAATCAAACCCTATAATAAAAAATAAAGTTTCCATTTTTGCACAAGCTTTAGCAGGTGCAGCTGGTGGTGGAGATATTAGTACTGGAGAAGGTTTAATTGTAAAACCAAGTACTGGCTTTAATTATCAATTAAATAAAACATTAAATTTTAGAGCAGCAGCTGGTTATGTTAAGGCTAAAGGAGGTACTTTAAGCAGTTCTTTTGTAAACTTTGGATTAACATATCAAATTGCATTTTTGAAAATGAAATCATAAATAATAAACTATATTTAACAAAACATTTCTGCAAAATGAAAAAACACATAATATGCTTTTTTTGTAGTGTTTTCTTTTTAAATTTATACAATATCGAAGCACAAGAACTCCATATAATTCCTCAACCAAATGAAATTATTCAAGGAGAAGGTTCTTTTAAAATAACGCCAAATACTAAAATTAGTTTTACTAATTCCAGTAAAAATCTAGTTAATAATTTACAAGATTTCTTTAAAGATCAATTTAATTTTTCTTTAAAAACGATTGAAAAAGAAAGTATCAAAGAAGATAACATCAGTTTTATAAAAGATTTAAGCTTAAGTGATGAAGCTTATGAATTAAGTATAGAAAATAACAAAATAATTATTTGTGCGAATGATGAAACAGGATGGTTTTATGGTGCACAAACCTTAAAACAATTGCTTCGTAATAACGCTCATTATTCAAAATATGAAAATTATATTGAGGTTAAAAATCTTGTTATAAAAGACAAACCTCGTTTTACATGGCGTGCTTTTATGTTAGATGAAGCAAGGTATTTTAAAGGAATGAAACAAGTAAAAATGTTATTAGATGAAATGGCATTTTTAAAAATGAATGTTTTTCATTGGCATTTAGTAGATGACCAAGGATGGCGAATAGAAATAAAAAAATACCCAAAATTAACTGAAATTGGTTCAAAGAGAAAAAGTACTCAAATTGGTCCTTTACAATGGGAAAGCCCTATTCAATCTGGTGAACCCCATGAAGGATTCTATACGCAAAAACAAATAAAAGAAATAATAACATATGCAAAAGAAAGACATATTACTGTTGTTCCAGAAATAGAAATGCCTGGCCATTCAACTGCAGCAATTGCTGCTTACTCTTGGTTAGGAACCTCAAGAAAAGAAATCGAAGTACCTATTAGATTTGGAGTTGGCAAAGATGTTTATGATGTAACTAACCAAAGAGTTACTCAATTTTTAAAAGATGTTTTAGATGAAGTGATGGAGCTTTTTCCATCAGAAGTTATTCATATTGGAGGAGATGAGGTGAAATACAATCACTGGAAATCATCTTCGAGAGTACAACAGTATATGAAGAAAAAGAACTTGGCTACTCCTGCAGATCTACAAGTTTATTTTACCAATACAATTTCTAAATATTTGCAAAGTAAAGGACGAAGAATGATGGGTTGGAATGAAATTATGGGGCATAAATTACATCATTATCAAGATAAAAAAGATACAGAAACCTCAGAGAAATTAGCAAAAGAAAGTATTGTACATTTTTGGAAAGGTGATGTTGAGTTGGCTACAACTGCTGCTAGTAATGGGTATGAAATAGTAAACTCATTACATACTTTTACGTACTTAGATTATCATTACAAAAACTTACCATTATCTAAAGCATATGCTTTTGAACCAATTCCTGATAAATTAGATGAAAAATATCACAGTAAAGTTATTGGATTAGGTTGCCAAATGTGGGGAGAATGGATACCAACAAATGGTGAAATGCATTATAAAGTTTTCCCTAGAATTGCAGCGTATGCAGAAGTTGGTTGGACTCAAAAGAAACATAAAGATTTTTCCAATTTTAAAATATCACTCAAAAACTTACAAGAAAGATGGCGTAAAAAAGAAATTTATTTTGCTCCTGATGAATTTGTAGAGAAAAAATAAAAAAGTTGGAAGAAATTATTTCTATTGCACCAGGCAGAACATG
>CAZMDC010000007.1:70113-98091 GCA_964565055.1 uncultured Polaribacter sp.
AAAATGGATCAATATAGCATTGCTTTAGGCAATATTATCTACTTAGAAACTGGGGCTAATTTTTCATTCGAAGTTTTAAATAAACCATTAGAAGGTTTAATTATGGCTGATTCTGGAGTACCAAAAGAAACTAATAATTTATTAAAAAAACTTAAAGAAAATAGCTGGAGTGCAATTGATTTAGTAAAAAAACAACTTCCCAACTTTTCAATTGAAACAGCAGATTATAATAAGATAGAATCATATTTAAGCTTTCTACCAAATAATTTAAAACCTTATTTAGAAGCTGCTTTAGGAAATTATACAATAACTAAAAAAGCACTTTGGGAGTTTAAAAAACCGAGTATAGATATTGTTAAAATTGGTGAGCTAATGAATTTGCATCATCATTATTTAAAAAATAAGCTAAACATTACAGTTCCAAAAATTGATCTAATGATTGACACAGCCTTAAAAAATGGCGCCTATGGAGCAAAAATAGTTGGTTCTGGAGGTGGTGGAAGTATCGCAGTTTTAGCACCAAAACATAAAGAAGAAGAAATTTCTAAAGCTTTAATTAATGTTGGTGCAAAGAATGCATATTCAGCTAAAGTTGATAAAGGAGCAAGAATAATAGAATAATTTATGCACAATAATTTAATAATTTTAGCAGGTGGCATGTCTTCTAGAATGAAAAAACCATCCTCTTTAAATCATATTGGAAAAGAAGAAGTTCAACAAGCTAACAATAGAAGTAAAAGCTTAATTAGTGTTGGTAATTCTGGCAGACCACTTATGGATTATTTATTATACAATGCAAAAAAAGCAGGTTATAAAAATATCTATATTGTAATCAACGAAAAAGGACAAATGTTTAAAGATTTTTACGGTGATAAAAATTCGAATAATGTTTTTAAGGGATTAAATATCTCCTTCCCTATTCAACATATTCCAAAAGAAAGAACAAAGCCTTTTGGAACAGCAGATGCTTTGTATCAAGCATTAGAGCAATATCCTAAATTACAAAAAGAACAATTTACAGTTTGTAATAGTGATAATTTATATTCAGAAAAAGCATTCTATCTTATAAGAAATACAAATAACAAGAATGCTTTTATTTCTTATGATAGAGATACTTTAGATTTTAATCAAAAAAAAGTTTTTTCATTTGCAATAATGAATTTAGATGCAGATAATTATTTAAAAGATATTATTGAGAAGCCAGATTTATCGATTGCTGATAAGTACAAAGATCATGAAAGCAAAATAAGAGTAAGTATGAATATTTTTAAAATGGATGGAGAAACTATCTTCCCATATTTAAAAAACTGCCCAATTAACAACATAAGAAACGAAAAAGAATTACCAACTGTAGTTTTGAATTGTGTTGCAGATCATCCAAAATCATTTTTAGGAATACCTCTTGCAGAACATGTACCAGATTTAACTGCTAAGGACGACATTAGTATCTTAAAAAAACATATAGAAACACACTATCCTAAAAAGTTAATTTGGTAATCTTTAAATTTTTATATTGCTCTTTCATTAATCAACTTTAAAAAGCATCTAAATGATCAATTTAAGTACCCTAGATTATACCTTAATTATAACATTTTTTGCAATTACACTTATAATTGGAATTTATGTTTCAAAAAAATCTAGCAAAAACTCTACAGAATATTTTCTTTCTGGCAGATCTATGCCTTGGTGGTTATTAGGTGTTTCTATGGTAGCAACTACATTTTCTACAGACACTCCAAACTTTGTTACAGATATAGTTCGTAAAGATGGTGTTTCTGCTAATTGGATGTGGTGGGCTTTTTTAATTACAGGATTACTTACAGTATTTGTTTATGCTAAATTATGGCGAAAATCAGAAGTAAAAACAGATATCGAATTCTATGAATTACGTTATGGTGGTAAGCCAGCTAAGTTTTTAAGAGCCTTTAGAGCTTTGTATTTAGGTTTTTTATTCAATGTATTTGCTATGGCAGGTGTTACACTAGCTGCAATAAAAATAGGGAGCATCATGCTTGGATTACAGCCTTGGGAAACTATAGTTTATGCAGGTTCTGTAACAGTAATTTTCAGTGCAATTGGAGGTTTTAAAGGTGTTGTTTATACAGATTTTATTTTATTTTTTACAGCAATGGCAGGAGCAATTGGTGCTGCATATTATTTAGTTAATCTTCCAGAAATTGGAGGGTTAGAAGCTTTAATTTCTCATGAAAACGTAGTTGACAAACTATCTATTTTACCAGATTTTAACAATACTGAAGCTATAATTACATTACTTATAATTCCTTTAGCTGTTCAGTGGTGGAGCTCTTGGTATCCAGGAGCTGAACCTGGAGGTGGTGGTTATATCGCACAAAGAATGTTGGCTGCCAAAGACGAAAATCATGCAATTGGAGCTACTTTCTTCTTTAATATTATGCACTATGCTTTACGTCCTTGGCCATGGATTTTAGTAGCTTTAGCATCATTAATTGTTTTTCCAGATCTAGCAAGTATTCAAGAAGCTTTTCCAAATACCCCTGCTGATAAACTTGGTGATGATTTAGCCTACTCTGCTATGTTAACTAAACTACCTAGTGGTCTTTTAGGTTTAGTATTAGCTTCATTAATTGCTGCATACATGTCAACAATTTCTACACACTTAAATTGGGGTTCATCTTACATAGTTAATGATTTTTACAAGCAACATGTAGACAAAAATGCATCAGAAAAAAAATTAGTGCTTGTTGGTAAAACCTCAACAGTTATTCTAATGGTATTTAGTGCTCTTTTTGCATTGTATTTGCAAAATGCTAAACAATTATTCGATATTATAATAATGTTTGGAGCTGGAACTGGATTAATATTTATTTTAAGGTGGTTTTGGTGGAGAATTAATGCTTGGAGTGAAATTTCTGCAATGATTGTATCAGGGATTGTATCTCTTCTATTCTCTGTAGATTCTATTAGTAGTGAGTTTTTTGGTTCTGCAGGCTATTTACCAAGTCATGCAAAATTCCCTGTAATTGTTTTAATAACTACTTTAGGTTGGATATTGATTACTTACTTAACAAAACCAGAGAAACAAACCGTACTTGAAAATTTTTATTTAAAAACACAACCTGGTGGTCCTGGATGGAGGTTTGTATTAGAAAAAACTAATACTATTGATTTAAAAGAAATTAATCCTACTAAAAACTGGAATGTACCTAAAGGTATTTTTGCTATGTTGTTAGGTTGCTTACTTATTTATTCTTGTTTATTTGCTACAGGTTATTGGATTTATGGAGAGTCTACAAAAGCCATAATAACCACTAGTTTGGCATTTCTCTTTGGCTATTTTTTAATTAAGACTTGGTTAAAAATTAAAAAAAATTTACTCTAATTCTTAATATAAAATAAAAATATATTATATTGCACCACTTTTAACCCCTTAAACCCCTTACAATTATGGATAGAAATACCATAAAACAAGTTATATTGCTTGTTATTTCGTCAGCAGTATTATATTTATCTGGACTATATTTAATGTCTATAGGAAATCTAAAAAGTATTTTCGATGGAATTATTGTTATGATATTCTTCTTTGCAGTTTTCCCTTTTATTAGCATTTTGTCAATATTAAGTATAAAAGCGATAAAAGCCTTTATAAATATAAAAGCTTTTATTAAAAATTAATATTATAATACTAATAATTATCAAAATTGAAGGTTACTTAAAAGTAATTTTCAATTTTAATAATTGTATTTATCATAACGATCTCTCTAATTTTAATAGCTTATTTGTGCTATTAATATATGATGAATAAATACTATTATAAACTATTAATTCTCTTAAAGAAAAAGGAGTATTTGAGTTATTTTTAATAGAAAAATCACCGTTCTTCGAAAGATATTCACTTGGTATACTAATCGAATTTTCAAATTGAAGAATCGTTTCTGAAGAATTAGGTATTATAACCTCTTCACTAGCTAAAACAGCTTTATCTCCAGAACTTCTATTTAAAATAAAAACTTCTGCTTTAACTATATTAAAACCTCTCTGTTTTTTTAGCAAACTTGATTCAACATAAAACATAAATTCAGAAGATGGTCTACATTGAAACTCTTCTTTAGATAGCAATTTAATAATATCTATATTATTAAAATTTATTTTTGAAGTATCTTTATTAATACTTGTAAATGAAAATATACCAACAAGTATAATAAGAAAAGGGATTTTATTTTTTATTAATTTCATAATTAGGGTATTAACTGTTTATATTATCACAAAGTAAGCGATTTTATCAATCATAAAGTTAAAGCCTTCGATAAAAGGTTTTTAAGTATAGATGAAAGGAAACATAAGTTATGATAAATATAAAAATTCCTTAAAGGAATTAATACTCCTTAAAGTGAATCAAAGCTTTTACAAATAAATGACAGTTTAACTTTGCTTCTTTTTCATTAAAAAAATAGCAACTATGATATTAGAAATATATAGAACTATTCATATGTAAATCTATAAATAGATTTAAATATTTTTCTGATAAGACTATATGTTACGATTAAAAAAGGAAAAAAGCATATAAAGAAAATCATAACATTTAAACCATCTAAAAATGATTTTATGTAAGACATGTCTACAATATGGTTCCCTGAAGAGTATAAACCTACAAAGCAGATTAAAACTATGGCGAATTGTTTTATATTATTTGCATTCATAATTGGGGGAATTAAAGTTAATAATTTTAAATACACTGTAAATCTACTTATAATAAGCACTTTAAACAATAAGCAAAATCCCTAAAATATTAATATGTTAAATACAATTTCTACTAAGATTTGGTAAAACTTAAAGAATTTGAACCTTTAGCGCTTATAAATAATTATCTATAGCTTAACTTTTATTTAAAATACAAACCTAAATTATTTTTTTCTGCTTTCCTTTATGATGCAAAAACACACAAACAGGAAACCCATTTTTACGTTCTTCTGCTTTTCTAGTATCCAATCTTATTTTACCATTCATAAAAATATCACGTTTTTATCACGTTTTTGCAATCAAATATAGTCAAATACAGTCAAATATAGCAAAGCAACCTAAAGTTTAAAACAACAAAAAAGGCTTACCATTACAGTAAACCTTTGTGTGAGCCCTAAAGGATTCGAACCTTTGACTATTTTGTTAGTGTTTATAATACTTATACGATATTGCTTATTTTATGTGTGCCTAAAAGTGTGTCTTTTTTTTTTTAAATAAATTTAATCCCTTGAATATTGATTTCTAAATAATCAAACATTCTTTTAATTTTTAAAATGTTGATAATAGTTAATTCTTCATATTCTATTATTTCGAAAGTTAATGTTAACATGTTGATTTTATTTTGAATAATATGGTTTATTATTCTTTTGTTAACCTCTTCAAAACTATATTTGACTTTTACTTTTTGATAATTTAATACATTCAGTTCCGTTATTTCTTTATTAGTATTAATGATTAGTTGATTCATATTATATATTTTATGGATTACTTTTATTAGGTTTATTTTGCTATCATAAAAAAAGTTTCAAAAGTCTGATATATCTATTGAAAGAGAAAGTTTGGCTAGAATTTGACTAAACATCATAAGAAGGGCTATAAACTTATTAACCCCTTAACATTGATAAAGTTTTAGGATTAACTAAGACTTTAAATAAAAAAACACTAATCTATTTCTGATAGAGTATAGTATAAATAAAACTTCTTTGTTTATGCAAAACAAGGAACTAGGAAAAAGTTATTTATTTAGCAGAATTATTCTATGAATTTCCTAAAAACTAAAAAGATAGAAGTTTTAATACCGCAGTAAAAACAATTGAAAAACGACTATTACACGCAAAGAAAGAATTAAATTAAAATTCAAGAATACATTTAAATCACTAAAATTATTTACCAAAACACCTAATTTGATTGTATTAAAATCAATATAATTTATATATTTACTCGTAATTTTACGATTTTGTTAGTTTTAAGCGTATTTATATCTAATATTAAATTTTTGTATTTCTAATAAAATCATAACTTTAAAATAATTGCTAACCTTATTATAAAAAATTATGAAAAAGATTTTATTATTTGCCCTTGCCTTATTTTTTAACACTACTTTATTTTCCCAAGGATGCTCTGATCTTATTACTAAAGTTCAAGAACTAGATAGTGGGACTTCTTACACAAGCTATACCAGTGATGCCATTTCTAAAGTAACTTTCCATGAAATTACTGTTGAATATAGCACTAAGTATTTCGCAGTTGTATGTTTTAAAAAAGAATATTCTTACAATTGTAGTGAATACATTTATCAAGTAGGTTCAAACTCTAAGTTTAATTACAGTATGAATTATATAACCAGTGCTGGTAAAGCTTTCTGGAAATATATACAGCCATACAATAAAAACTTAGACTGTGGACCAAGTTTTAAATAAAAAAGTTTTCACTTCATTAAGATTGCCATAAAATTCATCTGCTAAAAATGAAAAAAATTATTCTATCTATATCATTAATAATTTTTAGTCTTAATCTGTTAAACTCTCAAGAAACTCCTTCTGACTTTGATTATAAACTTTCTAATATTGCTCATAATTTTAGAAATGAAATTATGAATAAAAATGAATGTGAAAATTTAAAAAGGGATACTGAAGATTTAGTGGACGAAATTGAAGAAGCAATTGAAATGGATGACAGATATACCAATGATGAAATACAAGAATTAAAAAAGTTAAAAAAAGAAGCAGAAGCAATTGAGCAATTTATTGCTTCTGTTGGAGATTGTGGAAATTATATTCCAAGCATCAAAGAGTTCAATCTAGCAAATCAAAGGATTAGAGCAAATGTAAGCTATGTAAGTAAAAATAAATATTGTGTAGATATAATTTTAGTTGAAATAGGAGATTATGTAGCATATTTAGCAAAAAATAATACTACTAAAAATTATACTTTATCTTATAAATGGAAAACACCAAATGGTTTCAAAAGTGGGAATGGAACCATGGGAATTATTAAATATAGCATACGTCATTTTTACAATAATAGAGATGATATTAGTAAAAAAAATATTAAAGTTCTTGACATTAATTGCAAAGAAATTTAACAGAAAAAAATGATTTAACACTCATTTAAATGCCCTAAATCCTTTGCTATATCTGGTTTATTTGAAATAATAGTTAACTTTTTGTTAATGACTCCGCCAATACTTCACTTTGTTCTAAAACTCTGTCAGCTTCCATTCTAGCTAAATCTGGTGGATAACCATAGCGAATTAAAATTTTACGAACTGTTAATCTTAACTTTGCTCTAACATCACTTCTTTTACTCCAATCTACAGTTGCATTTTTACGAACAATATCCACAATATGATGAATCAATTCTTTCATCTTATCATCATCTAGAAATTTAGTAGAATCATTTTGATTTAAAACACTGTAAAAAGCATATTCTTCTTCTGTTAAGCCTAATTCATCTGCTTTATAATCTTCTAATCTCATTTTTCTTGCAATAGCAGATAGTTCTTCTAGAACCTGAGCAGAATCTATTTGATTATTATGGTATTTTTTCACAGCACTTTCTATCATTTCCGAAAACTTTTTTGCTTGTGCTATATTTTTAGTTTTACGAATCCTAACATCATCACTTAGCAATTTTTTCAAAAGCTCAAATGCAACATTTTTCTGCTGCATATTTTTTACTTCTAACAAAAACTCATCAGACAAGATACTAACTGAAGGATTATCAATACCTGCAGCTTTAAAAACATCTATTACTCCATCACTAGCTAAAGCATTGTCTACAATTTGTTTGATTGCTGTATCTACCTCGTAATCTGATTTGAAACCAGAAGAAGAAAATTTATTAATTCTTGCTTTTACAGCTTGAAAAAAAGCTACATCATCTTTTATTGAATCTGCAGAAAAGCTTGGAATAGACATCGCAAATAACTTTGACAATGAAGTCACCTCTTTTATGAACCTATCTCTAAGTTCTTGACTTGATAAAATAAAATTTTGTGCCCCTAAAAGTATTTGAAGTTTTTGATTGGTTTGTGCAGTAAAATATGCTTTGTAATCATAGTTATGAAACATCTGTTCTACAATTTCAAACTTCTCTTTCATCATAGCTATGGCTTCTGAAATATCTACAAAAGCTTCTCCTTCTCCTCCACTCTGTAAATAGGTAGCCATTGCATTCCTCAATTCTTGTCCAATACCTATATAATCTACAATTAGTCCTCCTGGTTTATCTTTATAAACTCTGTTGACTCTAGCTATTGCTTGCATTAAATTTGCTCCTTGCATTTTTTTATCTACATACATCGTATGCATGCTTGGTGCATCAAAACCTGTCAGCCACATATCCCTAACTATAACAAGTTTTAACTCATCATTTGGGTCTTTCATTCTTATAGCTAACTCTTTTCTTTGTTGTTTTGTAGTATGATGTGGTTGAAAGCTTTCAGGGTCATCTGATGAGCTTGTCATAATAACTTTTATTGTACCCTTATCTAAATCTTGATTATGCCACTCTGGCTTTAAAGCTATAATTTGAGAATATAAATCAACACAAATTTGACGTGTCATACCTACTATCATAGCTTTGCCTTCAAACACTTCTTGTCTAGCTTCAAAATGCATTACTACGTCTTTGCCTACATCTTTTAATCTGTCTGGATGTCCAACTATAGCGTTTATCGTAGCATTCTTTTTCTTTGCTTTTTCTATCTGCTCTTCTGTAGCTCCTGAAATTTCATTCACCAAAGTATCTATGTCTTCGCCTACTTTCTTTTCTAGCTTTATTTTAACCAATCTAGATTCATAACTTAATGGAACAGTTGCTCCATCATCTACAGCTTGTTTAATATCATAAACATCTATGTACTCACCAAAAACTGCTGGTGTAGATTTATCTTCTTTTTCTATTGGTGTACCTGTAAACCCAATATAAGAAGCATTAGGCAATGCATCTCTTAAATACTTTGCATTTCCATATCTTATTTCTGAACCTTCTTCTAATTCTACTACCCTCCCTTTAAAGCCATATTGACTTCTGTGTGCTTCATCTGCAACAACTACAATGTTGGTTCTTTCAGATAAAGTATCATATACATTACCTTCTTCTGGACTAAATTTTTGAATTGTAGTAAATATTACTCCACCTCCAGATACTTTTAATAATTCTTTTAAGTGTTCTCTATTAGTTGCTTGCACTGGGGTTTGCCTTAACAAGCCCACACAATTTCCAAAAGTTGAAAATAATTGGTCATCCAAATCATTCCTATCTGTTAAAATAACAATAGTTGGATTACCCATTTTTGGATGTGTAATGATTTTACCACTATAAAAAACCATTGATAATGATTTTCCACTTCCTTGAGTGTGCCATACAACACCAACTTTTCTATCTCCAGAATCTGCATTGGTAGCTCTTATAGTTTGTTCTACAGCTTTCTGTACTGCATAATATTGATGATATGCTGCTACCTTTTTTATTTTTGAAATAGAAATTAACCCTGTACCTGAATCTACTTTTTCTTCACTTTCAAAAACTGTACAATATTTTATGAGATTAAGAAGTACATGTTTGTCTAACATGTGTTCTGTTAGAACTTGTAATTCAGTTTTTAAAACTTTTTCTTTCTTTGGTGCTTTCCAATTTAAAAAACGAGTAAAAGGTGCTGATAAACTTGATGTTTTAGCATCAATACCATCAGAAATAACACAAAGTGCATTGTAGTAAAAGATACTTGGCACTGCAGTTTTATAATTTTGAATTTGAGTAAATGCTTTTCTTACTGTTGCTTTTTCATCTGTAGCATTTTTAAGTTCTACCACCACCAATGGCAAACCATTTACATAAATTACAACATCTAACCTTTTCTCTGTTTTGTTTTCTTTAATCACTAATTGATTTACTACCCAAAAACTATTGTTTTCTGGATTTTCAAAATCTACTAATTGTATGTTTTTCCCTTTTGTAACTCCTTGCTTTGTAAACTCTACTGTAACTCCATTGGTAAGGTAATTATGAAAAACCTCATTATTGAGCATAATATCTTCTGTTCCTAAATTAATAACCTTGTTATAGGCATCAGTGATTGCTGAATTTGGAAAATCTGGATTTAACTTAGCTAAAGATGCTTTAAAATGATTTTCTAAAACTACACTTTCAAAACTTTTACGTTGTGGATTACTAGAATAGGGTGCAATATCTGGACCAGAATAATACGTATACCCCTTACCTACGAGTTGTTCTATAAATGCTATTTCTATGGAGTTTTCGTTAAGCATATGAAGTTAGTTTATAGTTAATTGCTGATTAAACCATAGAATTGAAGCTTCACCTTTCATCTTTGTTATAATATCCACTTCTCTTGAATGCCTTAAAGCATTTCTTAAGTTAGCTACATCATTAAACTCGGATGTTAAATTTTCTTTATTTATAAACAACTCTTCAAATAAACCCCAATAAACTCTTGAAGTAATAATTTGTTGTAACTCTTGTAGGTCTGAAAACTGCATCCAGTATTTGGCATCTTCTATATTTTGTTCTACTAAGTTAGGGTTTTTCTTTTTCGCTCTATTTATTTTAATAACTAGTTTTTCATATATATTTGAGGGTATTTTTTCTTTTATATCAGCTCTTACAACTAACTCTAACTTTCTTTCAATTAGCTTTCTTAAAGTGAGTTCTATTATTTCGATATCAGAATTAATTTTCTGCAAGTGCTCTGGTAATTCAATTTTTTGTTCAATTAATTTATTATTTATCGTTTCTAAAATTGTTTGTTTTCTTTCTTCAATAAATTCGTTGTAATCATCTACAGTAAAATTACTCCTTAATAAAATTTCGACAGCTTTTTTGCTAATTAGATGTGTTTCTAAAACACTATAAACCCTTTCTTCATCATTATTGTCAAACATGTTTTTAATGTACACATTTGGTAAAGAATCTCTAATTATTTTACGATTTGTATCTCCCGAAATTGGAGTTCTATTTAGAATAGTATTTATTTTTTGCTCTAGTTCATTTTGTTTTCCCCAGCTTTTTGGTACAATATGATGATCATCTAACCCTTCATATTCAGGTAATTCAAAAGATTCCCAATCTCTAGCTTCATTTAAGATAATTAAATTAAAAATTGCTTTATAAATAGCAGAACCACTTCTTGTTTCTTTGTGTAGGTCTAAGCTTTTATAATTTGCAGCGAAATCTGTTACTGCTTCTAACTCTAAATCATCATCTTCAAACCATTTTTTTAAATCTATATAATCTTTAGTAGATGTACTTTCTACAGCACTAGAATACCTGTTTAAAAAAATAGATGACCAGTACCATTTTTTAATCTTAGAATGGATATCTACTTTATTCTTTAGTTCAGAAGTTTTTACATAATATTTAATAGCAGATAAACAAGGAACTATAGAAGGGTAAGGAAGGAATTTTGACGTAATTGCTCCAAACTCACGTTGATTTTTTAAGCTATCTAATGATTTGTTTATAGCAGAAACAGCGGTATCCCAGAGTGAAACAAACTTTTCTTTACTCTCTACAAGAATAATTTCTTCATTTTGACCATCTTTATCTTTTCTTTTCTTTTTCTCTCCTGGAACCAAATAATACAAGTACTTAGGACTGCAATAATTTTGTTCTATGATAGACATGACCATTAAAATTTGAGTTTTAACCTCAAATCCAGGGTAAGATAAATCATCTAGTTTCTTAGATGCATTTCTGTACATATCTTTTAAATAAATGTCCTCTTTTCTGGTAATAGAGTTCAATAAATCAAAGGTATCTAAAGGTTTTCCTTTTGAGTTGATATGCGTAAAAATATCACACACTTTATTTAATTCTAATTCTTTAGCTAAAGAGATGTAGCTAACTTGATAATTATTAAGTAAGTCTGAAAAAGTTTCTCTAATTATTAAAGCAGAATCTGAATATTTTTGATAGCTATTCTTTAGTTCATCATCATCTTCATTTTCTGCCTTTAGAGCCCAAAAATCTCTATATCCTTTAATCCAATCATCTATACCCCAAGAACCTTGTTGCATAACACCTAAAGGAAAAGTATGGGTTTCATACTGGAGCTGAGTATCTGAAGCTAATTGATTGTAGTAAATTGTTCTACTATGATAATAGAAAGCTTCCTCAAACTCTTCTTTTATTAATTCGCGTAAATTAATAAAGAAATACATTGGGTTTTTACGATTTCTAAAATTGACATCAGGTTGAAAAAATGCATAATGTAAAGCAGACAACCTTTGTTGCCCATCTAAGACGATATATTCTGGATCAGATTTTTTCTCAAATGCATACAAATTGGCACAACCTAATTTCTTGTAATTTTCTTTGTTACCTTCCCAAAGTAAAAGAGTTCCAATGTAATAATCCATAAAAATAGATTTCACCAAATCTCTTACATCCCAAGGCTGCCAATCAAATTCACGCTGAAAATCTGGAATTACAAACCTTCCTTTTTTAATTTCTTCTATGAGTTTTCCTAAATGTATTTTTTCTGGTTTCTGTACGTTTTTCATAAAATTTTACATTGATTGGGAATAAACTAATCTTTATAGTTACTAGTAAATTCATTTAATACTTCTTTATACAATTCCAACTGTTTTACAAAACCTTCATGTTTAATGCTTTTATCTGAACTTATTATTTCAGCCAATTTTATGGTTTCTTTTGCTTTCATAAACTTTGCTCTCCTACAGTTTATATTTTTTCTTTGTAAATAAGGATATAAGGCATCAAATACTTTGTTTCTAACAAATGAATTTGTTTGCTGATTATTATTTAAACCAAGTCTATAACTTACTTTTAAACCAGAATGAGAAAATTGTATATCTATATAAAGTTCTAGATTTAAACTTATATTTTGTTCATTTTTAATTTTAAAAGGTCTGCCCCCAAACCAAAAAGCAAGCAAAGGTTCCCTGTTATTTGCTACAGAACTCCAGCCTGCATTAAAATGTTCTTGGTAATCATTAAAAAATCCTACACAAGACCACCAATGCCAATCTGATACTACAACTTCTTTATAATTATCAAATGTAAATTTTGCATCATCATATTTTTCTTCAATTTCCTTTAAATATTCTAAATAATTTAAAAAAACTGCATTATCAATTCCTGCAAACTTACCTTTTTGTAAAATTTGAGAAAATTCTTTAGTTGTATATGGGTAATATCCTTTAGATACAACATCTTTGAAGCAATGCTGAAAACCTGTTTTAAAATAAATAGGGATTACAATATCAAAATTCTTACTTTCTATAAATGACTTATATTTTGTCAATTGACCAGAATGATTGCTAGTATGTACTTTATCTTCTATAATAATTCCATATTTTCTATTAAACATTGTAAAACTGACAAAAACATCAATTTTCTGAAATTGAGTTTTAATCTCTACATTGGATATTTCACCAATTAAAGTATTTTCTTTTACAAGTAGAGAAATTAAAAATTCTAAACCTAATAAATGCAACTGCTCATCTTGCAACTTATTTTCTTTATTTGCCCATTCTAAAAGCCACGCAATAAATGCATCTTGACTTAACTCACTTGTAGCATATTTAAAAATATTAGGTTTTTTCATATATTTAATTTGTTTTTGTTTTATAAACACTTTTTTTTCTATTATTCTTATTTTAAACAATTTGTGTTTTACTTTTCAAAATACTTAAAAATAAATATGATAAAACCTATAAATAAAACATCTCTAATAGTTTTACTATACCAAGGTAAACCTTCTAGAAAATTACTTGTAGATTCCATTGATTTAAAAACAATACTTAACAATACAAAAACCACTAATTGTACGAAAACTATTTTAACTCCCTTTTTAACAATGTTAAACTCCACACTTAAATTTTAAGTTTTGGTTTGTTAATTGAATTGCTTCCCTTAAAAACCTAGTTCATCTAGTTCACTATTTGGTGTACTTTTAATAACCTTATATTTTGTTTCGTAAAAGGATTTTAAAAACATACCAACAGTTGTTATACAATTAACAACAAAATAAGCATATAAAGAGTCTTCTAAGACATAGTCATCTTTAGCTTTTCCGTGAAGATTTGTTTTTACACTTCTAATACTTTCTATATTCTGGTTAATATTTAATAATGAACTGCCAATATTTTTTATTTCTTCTGGCATTTCAGAATTTTTACCACTTGGAAACATAGAAAATTCCTTTAAAATACTAATTGTTAGTTTATATAAAGTATCATTTCCTTTAGCATTTGTTTTTAATGATTCATCTTCTAAAATATGTTTTACAATACTTTCTAGAGTAGAATTAGCTAATCCTACTGCTAAATCTGGGTCTTCCTCAATATTTTTAATTGCTTTCTCAAAAGATTGGTAAGAAGTATTGTAATCACTTTTTAACTCATTTTTAAATGTTGGGAAAGCAGGAATAAAATCTGGAGTAGCAATTCCCATATCAATAGCTATTTTTATTAACAATTCACCACCAATTCTATGTAAGGTTTTTTCTAAATCTATAGATTCTTTATTTATTTTCCTATAAATAGTAAAATTCTCCCAGATGCCTTGTTCATCTACTTGATGCCATTTGGCAATATAAAAACCTACATTTCTATAACTATCATAAACTCTCCAAATTTCAGCACTTACTTTAGAAACTAAATCCATTTGATATTTTGGTGAAATTTGCATCTTAAGCTTCTTTTAAGTTTTTAACCCTAACCTGCCCACTCATTAATTTTGGTAATAAAGTATCACGTGTTTTTGTAAGGGATTGAATTTGTGCAGCATTTTTATAAATTTTATCAAAAATTGGCTTTACTAAATTATCAAAATCAAGAAAAACTGATTTTGAAGGAATTATAATTTCAAAATACCTTAAAATATCCGTTTTTAAATTTACAAATACACTTCCACTTCCTTGTTGCACTAATCTTGGTCTAATGTTGAGAAATAACAAATAGAGAAATTCATTAGATACCAATGAACTAGGAAAATGCATCCAACCATCATGAACACAGCTCTCAACAGCAAGAAATTTTGGCATTCCTGGAGTTGCACTATTTGATAAAACTAAATCTCCTACTTTTTTAAGAGTTGTCTTTTTTAAACCTTCAATTTTAATATGTTCTTTTATTTCAAAAATATAGGGTGAATCTGTAGCTGTTGCATCTGAAATTTTTAACCACCTGTAGCCAGAATCAGAAATATAATCTTTAATAGGTCTAGGTGAACCACCTCTTTTAATCTCAACAATATCTCCTATTTTCCCAACTCTCCAGCCCTCAGGCAACTCATCACCAACTTGGTATTTACCAAACCATTCTTTAAAAATAGTTTGTGCTATGGTTTCTAAGGTTTTGTTTTGTTGTTGCAGAAGCTCTATTTTATCATCAAAAGCGGTTAATACTTTGGCTATGGCTTTTTGTTCTTGGAGTGGTGGTTTTGGATACAAAAGTGTATTTACTTCTGATTGATAAATTGCAGGAATAGAACTACCACTTGTCAATGATAGAACTTGATGATTACCCTGCTTTGAAATTAAGTAATAAAATAAATATTTTGAATCACCTTTAAAATCTTTCAAAACTATAACACTTGGGTTTATGGTTCCTTCACCATATTTTGAATGATAATAACCTACTTCACCCAAATTTCCCCTTGTAACCAATAATACATCTCCGTCCTTTAGCATTATTTCAGGAGATTCTACATATTTTTCTCTTGATAAATGTTTAACATTATTTAAATTAAGATATATTTTAGATTTAATTTCTGTTCCACCAACCACAATAGGTCCAGACTCCACTAAATCAGATGTAGTATAACCTTTCCAACCAATTCTACCTTGAATTTTCAAATCTTTTGAAAACTCACCAAGAACCCAATCATCAGCAATATTTCCTATAATTGTATCTTTAACTAGATTCATAATTCTAACCCAATATTAGCAAGCTGTTGTTTAATTACTTCATTCAATGTTTCTTCTTTGTCCATTTGCCCTTTTAATGTAGCAGTTAAATCAGCCATTTTGGTTTCAAATGGGATACCATCATCTTCTTCATCAGGGATGCCTACATACCTACCTGGAGTTAATACATGCTTGTGTTTTATCACTTCATCAGTTTTGGCACTTTTACAAAAGCCTTTTACATCTCCGTAATTTTCAGATTTTCGCCAATTGTGGTAGGTTTCTGTAATAAGGTTGATTTCTTCATCTGCTAAATCACGATGCACTCTATCTTTCATATAGCCCATTTCTGAGGCATCTATAAATAATATTTCTTTGCTTTTGTTGGCTTTTTCTCTGCGTAAATACCAAATACACGCTGGTATGCCTGTATTGTAAAACAATTGTTTTGGTATGGCTACTATACACTCTACTAAATCTTGCTCTACTAGACTTTTACGGATAACACCTTCTCCAGAAGTGTTAGAACTTAAAGAACCATTAGCTAATACAGTTGCCATAACTCCTGTGGGTGCTAAATGATACAGCATGTGCATCATCCAGCCATAATTGGCATTTCCATTGGGTGGTGTGCCAAATTTCCAACGTGCGTCATCTTGTAATATGTTAATCCCCCAATCTTTTTGGTTAAAAGGTGGGTTGGCTAAAATATAATCTGCTTTTAAATCTGGGTGTGCATCTTTTAAAAAAGAGCCTTCTGTGTTCCAAGTAACAAATTGTGAGTTGATATTACGTATGGCAAGGTTCATTTTAGACAGCTTCCAAGTAGTTTGGTTACTTTCTTGTCCATATACAGTAATATCAGAAATATTCCCTTGATGCTCTGTTACAAATTTTTCACTCATTACAAACATACCACCAGAACCACAAGCAGGGTCATAAACTCTACCTTTGTAAGGTTCTATCATTTCTACCATTAGCTTTACAATGGCTTTTGGAGTGTAGAATTGCCCTCCTTTTTTACCTTCTGCATTTGCAAATTCACCTAAAAAATATTCATACACTCTACCAAAAAGGTCTTTTGATTTTTCGTTTTCTGCTTGTAACTCTGTATTAGAGATTAAATCTATCAATTGCCCAAGTGAAGCTTTGTCTAAATTTGCTTTTCCGTAAACCTTAGGCAATACATTTTTAAGCTCTTTATTTTCACTTTCAATGGCATCCATAGCTTCGTCTATAATCTGACCAACAGTAGGTAGTTTGGCATTGTTATGAATGTGAGACCACCTTGCATTTTGTGGTACAAAAAATACATTTTCTGCTATATACTCATCTCTTTCTTCTGGGTCACTCCATTCATCTGCTTCTAACTTTTGGTAGAGTTCATCAAAACTTTCTGAAATGTATTTGATAAAAACTAAACCTAATACTACATATTTGTATTCTGCAGCGTCTATATTTTTACGCAGTTTGTCTGCAGCTTTAAACAATTGTTGTTCAAAACTGACTTTGTTGGTTTTTTTTGCCATTAAGGAAATATAATTTTACAATTTTTTTTGAACCTTAAAAATAGAAATAATTTAAACAATTAAAGCAAAAAGAAATAATAATTGTAATATTTCATATCTTGTCCTGTCCTTTATAAATAATAATAAATAGGACACTATTTTATTATGAGTAGAGAAAAAATATCACCAGATGAGTTTATCAAGAATACCAAGAACCCTAAGAAAAATTTATCACGAGCTGAACTTGAAAAACTATTAAATAATTCAAAGCCTTCTAAAAAAAAGGTTGCAAAATCAATAAAAAAAAAGGCTAGAATAGAAGATAAAGACACATTTAATGCTTTAGAGCTTTTTAATCTAGAAATACAAAAGGTTCCTAAGCTAATAGAACCATTTTTTCAAAAAATAGGCTTAGCTGCTCTTGTTGGCACTTCTGACACTGGTAAGTCCACTTTTTTAAGACAATTATGTTTATCAATAGTATTGAGGAAAAAATCATTTTGTGGGTTTGCCTTAAACACTAAGTACAAAAAAGCAATTTATGTAAGTACAGAAGATGGAGCTATTAATACTGCTCACTCAATAAGAAAACAAATTGAAAACATTAAAGATGAGAAAGATGACTTAGAATTAATGAAAAACTTAACTTTTTTGTTTGATTCAAATGATATCATAGCTTCATTAGAAAAAATTATTGCAAAAGATCCTGTTGATTTAATAGTTATTGATGCTTTTACAGATGTATTTAAAAAAGAATTAAATGCTAATACACAAGTTAGAAATTTTTTAAATAATTTTGATAAATTAGCAAAACACCATAAATGTTTAATTGTATTTCTTCACCATACTGGTAAAAAAACTCAGTATAATAAACCATCAAAAGATAGCATTATAGGTTCTCAAGCTTTTGAATCAAAAATGCGTTCTGTAATAGAGATTAGAAATAAAAATAGTCAGCAAAAAGATTTATGGATACTGAAATCTAACTTTCTTGACCACAAGATTAAACAAGAATCTTTTGTTCTCAATTTCTCAAAAGATTTAACTTTTTCAAATTCAGGATTACGTGGAACAAGAGCTGTTAATTCAAAATCTAATAATACAGAATTATTGAATAAAATTATTGAATTAAATCAAAAAGGTCATTCATTCAGAAAAATTGAAGAATTACTAAAAGGAACAAAATTTGAGGTTAGTAAAACTGTAGCTAATAATTTATTTAATAAACATAAAAAAAGGAAGTAATTAAACCTCCTTTTTATTATTTAAACAAATTCCCAGTAGAAACCTCCACAACTTTTCCGTTCACCTCTACAAACTTTAGCAATACTTGTTTTATTACAACCTGTTTCTTTTGAAGCATTTGAAACAGAATTAAACCCTTTTACTAATATCCCATGTAAATCAAATTGATAAACTTTTTTCTTCCTTTTATCATCAATAGGAATAAATTTATCTACATAATCATAAGTCCAATAGAAGCCTTTACAGACTTTATTTACACTTAAACAAACGCTTGATAACTCTTGCTTATTTAGCCCAATTACAGCACCTGCAAAAGTCAAATTTGAATATTTTTTTATTAGCTTCCTTGTTTTCAAATCGTATTGATAGACGGTTTTTTGAACTCCACCTCCACTATCAGAATTATAGCCTTCTTCTTTTGAATTATACTTTAAAATATATTCTTTTTCTTTTTTTGCTAATTCATCTGTAGAGTCGGCAGTATCTATCTGCTCCCATTTAAAAGCATCTACTCCATAAGTTCCAATTGCATTCTGAAATGCGTAGGTTTTACCTTTCTTTGAGTTTTTTATATGGTCTTTTTTTCTATCTAATATTGACACAGAGGTAGCTCCAATATACACCTCATCATTAATTTTATTCGTTACTTTATATATTATTCCTTTCATTTTCTTATATGTTAAAATATAAGGGTAAGGTGGGTAAGTGAATTCTTCAGCTTTAAAAATAATTATTAAAACTTAAAAGTCTAAATTTCACTTACCTACCCTACCTTTCTTAACTTTTTTTTTTAGTTTTTAATTAGAATAAATTTCTTTATTCCTTTTTTCTTTATTGAGGTATACCCTTTTGCTTTTAATAATTTACCAATACTTACAACATTAAAATTTATATTAATTGAAATTTGGTTTTTTAAATATTCAACAACCTCAGTAGCATTCATAAAGATTTGTTCTTCATTTTCAACATGCTTTGGAAGCGAAAAATATTTCTCAATATATTCTTCCTCTTGATTGCTCTGCTTATATTTTTGATTATTTCTTTCAATTTTCTTGATATCTTCTTTATCAAAATAATGTTGAAATTCATTATTAAACAAATGCAATGCCTGTGCGTATAATTGAGTATGATTTATTAGAGATTTAAAATCAATCTTTAATGTTTCAAACACCAAAAATCTTCTGTTACCTGTAACGTCCATTAAAATCTCATTATGATTAGAGCTCCCAACAAAAGATGCTCTTCTCGTATAGTTTTCTGAAAAATATCCATAAGCTCTCCTCTCAGTAATCTTATCTTTTGTAATTAACTCTTTATAAGCCTCAACTTGAGCTCTAGTATATGATGCTAATTCATCGATATTAATAAGTATTTTTTCAGAAAGTAAAATATTAGAATCTTTATTACCTGGTTTAATATTACCTGAATATCCATATTCTTTTAGTGCTGGAGGTAATAAGTTCATTAACCAGGTAGTTTTGCCTGAACCTTGTTCTCCTGTTAAAATTAAAACAGAATGGTTTGTTATATCTTCTTTAATTGAGCAACCAACAAAAGCTACTAGCCATTTTTTAAAAGCCCACTGAAACAACTCATCATCAGTAGTATCTACTCTTGATGCTAAGTCATTTATATAATCTTTCTTTTCATCCCATTTAGGTAGATTTGAAAAATAATCTTTAAAAGGATTAAATCTTTTAACAAAATCTGACTCAAGTAAGCACTTCAAGCCTTGTGCAGAAACCTTTATATCGTTGTTTTTAAGTTCTCTAAATATTGAATTAAACTTATAGCCTTTCAAAAGGCTAAATTTTGAATCTTTTCCTCTTTCTCTATAAAAAGTTCTGCTTAATATTTCATTGTATTTAAATTCGTATTTTGAATTTAAGTAATTTTCTGTATTCATTTAATTATTTACCTAACTGAACTCAACTAATAAATTAGGATTGTTTTTATTATTAATTAAAAATAATAATTAGGATGAGTTATATCAAAAAAAAACCATACAGAACGTATGGTTTATATAAAAATTAATAGTAATTCTTTTCTTTATTATTTGATATTTTTTATGCTTTTTTTTCTCTTTCTTATTTGCTTTTTTTTTCAACTACCAATTAATGATATCTAACCATTAAAACTATGCAAAGGTACGATAAAAAATTGGATTATGCAACTTTATATTGATTTATATTTAACTATATTATAATTTTATTAATTATAATGTATAATTTTAACATAAAAAAGAAGAACTACTTAATTAAATGTAATTCTTCTTTATTCTTAGCTAAGCGTTTTCAACATTTCTTTGATTTAGGAGGAAAAATATCAAAAGCTTGGTTATCCAAAATACAACATAGACTCCTTTTAATGGTTAGACTATTAAAAAATGATGACAGTAATATGACTGGTTGTTAATGATGAACACCTCTTTTAATTCTCTAGTAATTTTTAGCTGGGTTACAAAGACTATTGTATTAGCCTTTAAAGATCCTATAGAATATTTTACTAAAACTTTAAAAGGACATTTGAGTTTTACCACTCTATTTTGCTTATTTATAATATAAAGTTCATAGGGTGAACTATATTTCATTAACTCAAAAATTTCATTATCATTCATTTTCTATTCTTCATATAATGTTAGATTTTAGCTATAATATATTATGGTAGATACCAAATATCTGACCCATTTTGGAGAGATTTGTATAGCTTTTGTATAAACCCGTATGCATTTACATTGCGCTCCAAATTAGAATCGATATAAGAACTTTTATTAGCTTCAGTAAAAAGATTAAAAATATTCCATAAGCTTATTTCATTTTCAACCCTTTTAAAATTTAGATCAGTGAAGTAGTCTTTAACTACAGAACCTATCTGAGAATCTGTTAGCTTTAAAGGAAATTTTCCTTGCTTCTCCTTTTTAGGTAAAAAATGATACATTCGCATCTTACCAAGTAGATGTGCAAACTGTTTTTCTGATAAAGAATACTTACTTAAGTTTTCAAGATTTTCTATATGAGAGTCTTGATTGTAATTTAAAATTAAACCCTTAATTGCCTCTTGTAATTCTTGAATGCTACTAACTCTAATCTCAGAATTTAAACCATCCGTTGCTATACAAAGATTAGTACATACTGTGTTTTTATATCCTATAAAGACTTTAAATTTTTCAATTGATTTTTTAGAAAAAAGATTTTCTTGATTGTAAGCCCTAACTCCACCTATGGATAAATTTAATACCTGATTATTCACCACCCTTTGTTTATTAGGTATCTCCATCATAAAAGCCATACGTTCATAATATGTAGTTTTTTCATGCTCTAAGAGCTCTTTTACTGGCTTACCAATTGCTGACGGAACTCTACCTTTAATTTCATGTGAAACTCTTATAGAGGGAGTAATTAAAGTACTGTTAAATGAAGATGCAACAATTTCTTTAGTCGCATCTATAAACTCAAAATGAGAGATAGTTGATTCGTTATCCTTAGCAAAAACAGGTATTATACATTCCTCTTTTAGGTGGCTTAAACTTACTTCAGTAGTATTCGCTTCTATAAATTTACTTGAAGACTTACTAATTATAGTTTGAGTGTCTTGTATAATATCTTTTATTTGATGATTAGCTATTAATTCCATTTTCATGTGATTTATTAGGTTGAATAATTTCTTTGCCATCTACTAGCATAGATTTTACATTTTCAATTTCTTGTTTACGATTCAAAATAGTAGAGTTTAATTCTTTTTTAAAGCTTGAATATTTTTGATATAAATGCCTCAATCCTTCAATGGTTGTACATTCAGCTATTTCTTTTTTAGCTTCTAAAATTGACACTCCTTGATTACACCAGTCCATCAACCTTTTACCAACTCCTTTGGTTATGACAAACTCTGGTTTATCCATAAATAAGCCAGTACGATCCTTAGATGCTCTCACTAAATGTTTATCATTAACTATTTCAAAATCAACTGTCAATTCATAGGAGTAACCTTCTCTCGTAACATCTTTTAAACCATGCTTAACAACTTTAGTTCTTCCATTTACATCTCTATCCATAGAGTAATCCATTTTCTTCCTAACTGTAGTGATAACATGACAATTGGATTGTAGAATAGCATCTATAAAGGCTTGGTGTCTTGGGGTTAATTTTGCCCAATCTTGGAAGCGTCCACCTAGTTTTTCATGAATTTGAAGACAACCTCCTTTTCCATTCCATTCATGGCTGATACTATCAATTATGATAACCTTCATACTTTCTTTTTCACATAATTTTATTGCTTCTACATAACGCTCTGGACTAAATGGTTCGTTTAATGAGACAACATTGAAATCTCCCAGATGACTATAAAGTGACGCACTATTATTTTCAGTATCTATCACTGCAATTTTAGTCCAATCTCCTGTAATACCATAAGCTAGTAATAATGCTGAATAAGACTTCCCAAAGCCACTTGCTCCTGACAAACCAAGTCTTAATTTTACTTGATGCCTTTCTACTTTTTGTAATTTCATAATTTTAAATATTATAATTTGTAATTAAATTAGGTGAGATTTTCTCCCTAAAAAAAAGACATAAAAAAAGAGCTTACATTTCTGTAAACTCTTAATTTATGGCTCATTTAAAATTAGTTTATAAAACCAATTCTTTTTCTACCACATTGTCTTTAACAATGCTTTCTTCTTCAATCACGTTATCAATAAACCTTTCATTTCTGGCAAGCTCTTTCTTAGTATTAAGTACAGCTAATACTCTGCTATATCTATTTAAAGACTCACCTCCCTCACCTTTAGTATCCATAGTATCACCATCGTAAAATGGTTCAACACTATACTCTCTGATAAGCACTAATTTCTTAGCCTTTAAATCAGCC
Source organism: uncultured Polaribacter sp. (assembly GCA_964565055.1). Classification (GTDB taxonomy): domain Bacteria; phylum Bacteroidota; class Bacteroidia; order Flavobacteriales; family Flavobacteriaceae; genus Polaribacter. The sequence continues at coordinate 93,631 of CAZMDC010000007.1, forward strand.
ATACGTTGAGTAATCTGCTCTGTAAGAACTTCAGAAGCCTCTTCTTCATCATCAGCCATAACTCTCATCCAATGCATATACTTGGCTCTCTTAATCATACCATCTTCAGTAGCAACTACCTTTTCTAGCTTAATGCATCCTGAGAATACTTCTTCATTGCTAGCTGATTGCCAAACTGTCTTTCCGTCTTTTTCAAATCTTTGAATTTTCATAATATCTATATATTTAATTAATAATCGAGAACTCCATAGTGGGGTACTCAGCGGAGCTGGAAAAGAGTAGGGGGTGATTGTAGATAGATACGTTTTCACTTTTATAAAAAGTGTTTCAAAATTTTTCTAAAAAAATTTTTTAGAGAAAACAGCTAACACTAGCGAATTAAACGTAATGATAAAAATATACTCTTGCAGATATACAAATGATGTTAGAAGATAGAAAGAAGTAAATAGTAAGTGGGTTAGGATTCCAACTATAAATGGAATTATATATTTATCCGTGAATGACTTTTGATAAAAATCTTTTTCCTTAAAACCTTTTGGTATTTTATTTGAAGTTTTCTTATGATAAGGGCTAAGGTATATCCTTTTATAGAAATCTCCTTCCACAAAAGTATCGTATACATCAATTGGATTTTTAATATTTGAAGACATTATGGCTCCAAATCTACTAAAAGTAATTTCTTTATTAGTTGTTGTAATTAAACCATATAAGTAATCTTCCAGTTCAAAATGCGTGTTTATTGGAATAGGATTTGTAAGTGTTAAGCCAAAACCTCCAAAACCCTCTGGAATTTTATTTTTCATAGTTCCTTCTTTGGTCAGAACATCAAAAATCCCTTCTCGTTTAGGTCTATTTTTAACTGCAACACCTCTATTTAACTTCCTAATTAAAAAAAGAAGAAATAAGAAGGTTGCAGTTAAAAATAAATAACTAATAATTAAAAGCATTTTTATTACCTAAAAATTAGTATTTGAAGTCTTCTACATTACTAGTATAACTTCCCCTACTAGAACTATAACTGTTAGATGTTGGATAACCATCAGAGTCATAAGAATAAGAAGCACTAAAAATTATTTCATTATTAATATCACTTATAACCTCTTTAACATTATTTGGAGAAATATAAAATCCTCTAGAGTTATCTAAAGAATTACACATTTCAACATTAAAAAACCCAAACTTTGAGAATAAAATATAAATTGGATTTACATTATTATCATAACTAAAAGTAGATTCAAAATTGTCTTTTAATGGATTTCCATTACTATCAAAACTAGAATAAATATAAACATCAGGCTTACCAATTAAAAAATCTTTAATATCAATTTTATATAATCTTCCTTCTGAATCGTAATCTAAACTAGCAACAACTTTACCAGAAGCATCTGTCAAAGAGGTTAATTTATCGTTTACATCATAAGTTTGTTTAATTATACTCCCTGAATTTTTAATACTTATCCCAATATCAGAATAACTTACTTGATTTTGGCTGTAAACAGTTGATATTTTACCATTAGAACCGTACTCAAACTCATATAAGACACCTGAACAACCATAAAACCAAGCTTTTACTAATCTATTATTTTCATATATAAAAGTATCTTGATTGTAATAGTTTGGATAATCTGGGTTTTGGACTTCAATTTGTTTAATTAATTTCTCAATCTTATCAGAGGAGTCATCTAAAAGATTCTCTTCATTATTACTGCAAGAAGTTAAAAAAAATAAAAAAAGAAATGTTGATAATAAAAATGTGTTTTTCATAGTAATTATTTATTTCTGCAGAAAGGAAACAGAAATGATTTTTTAATTAATGGTTTTCCTTTCAAACCACATAAATATTTGATTTAATTAGCAAAACATGACAGATAGAGACTTGTAAAATAATTTAACTAATTATTAAAACTTTATTATTGACTATTCTACATAGGGGCAGATTTATTAAAGAGAATTGTTATATGTAAATCTCTTTAAGTTTATAGAAATTTTCATAAGCATAGACTGTAGTTTTTAGTCTAATAAATAATCATGAATTTCTATAATATCCCCCCTACCTATCTGCACTAGATTTCTTGTTTTTTTAAGATAAATACCTAAAGATCTTTCATTATATAATAATTTCATGCTATCAGAATAATCAGTTACAACATACATATCTCCTTCTAACTTATAAAAAGGAACATCTATTTTACCCTTTATGCCTTTATTTACAACTTTACCTTGTATTAATGCATCTTTAATAGTAGTTTCATTTTTTTCAGCAGAAGCTACCTTTGAATATGCAGTCATCATATTTAACCACTCTTCTTTATCTATTAAATCCCACATAAATTTACTAAAATCTAATCCATATTGATTTACCCAACCATCACTTAAGTAAGCAAAAAGCACAAACTTTTTTCCATTTAAGTCTGGTTTATCAGAAGGTGTAAATAATTGAATTTTATAAGTAACAACAGAAACTCCTGAAGCATCTTTAGCTTTTTTAGCATCAAAATCTAATGTTTTTAATGAAAAACTGGTGAATTCTGGATGGGCATCTAAAAGCCATTCTGTAGCTTTTAATTCAGCCATTTCTTTCATTTGTGCATTAATGGCTATAGCGCTTCCAATAGCAGCTATTCCTGCCACAGCGACAGCAACTCCATTATTATTTTGTGAATTTACTTTGCTTGGTGTTAAAATTATAGCTACCAAAAACAATAAGAATACTTTTTTCATAATATTTATTTTACCCTGAGTAGAAGTTAACAGGTTGATTAATTTTTATAAATAAGGTGTTCTTCTACTTTTATAGTTTGCAAAAAAAAATGCATAACACCTTAACTAACTTTAATGAATAAAATCCACATTAAAATATGTGCTAAAATTTATTGTACAACTTAGAAATTAAAAAAATTACTTTAAGGAAAGTAGGTTTAAAATATCCTTTAGTGATATAAAAAACCTTTTTTAATTCTTTTCATAGTTTGAGTATTTCAATTTTTTTATAAATATATAATTTCTTTTTGACTTTCTAAGTCTTATAAATTTTTTTAATTTCATCACTAACTTTCCTTTTTACAACCTTACCATAATGAGATTGCGTAATATTCATATTGGAATGCCCTAATAATTCTGAAACAATTTCCATTGGAACATTATTAAATAAAAGCACGGTTGTTGCAAAAGTCTTTCTTGCTGTATGATGTGTTATTTTTTTATTGATACCAACTAGTACTGAAATTTCTTTTAAATAAGAATTAAATTTCTGATTACTAATTTTAGGTAATTCATTATCATACTTATCTAAAATCTCTCTTGCCTTTGGTAAAATAGGAATAGCTATTATTCTATTCGTCTTCTTACGTATCATCTGAATCCATTCATTACCATCAAAACCAATTTCTATGTTTTTAGCTGTTAAAGTTGACATTTCAGTATATGCCAAACCTGTATAACAGCAGAAAATAAATAAATCTTTTACTTGTTGTAATCTCTTTTGAGTAAAATTATATTTCTCTAAAATCTTTAACTCTTCATCTGTCAAATACACAATTACAGTTTTGTGCTTCTTATTTTTATATAAATGAAAAGGATCTTTTTTTAAATAATTTTCTGAAATAGCAAATTGGATAATTTTCTTTACTCTTTGGATGCTTCTATACACAGTAGCTTGTTTTAAATTTAATTCTGTTTTAAAGAAATATTCTAAATCTTGAATAAACTTCAAGTCCAAATCCTTTAGCTTAACATCCTTTCTTTTGTAAAATTTATTGATGAATAATGCCACCTTCCTTCTACTCTCTACATACCTACTCCAAGACAATTGATTAAAGTCAATTCCTATTAATTTTTTAGTCTTTTCATTATGTAAATCATAAGCTCCTAAAATGGTAATTTCTTCTTTAGAATCTTCTCCTTTGTATTTTCTATAAATATCATCTACATCAAACTCATTTGGGAGGATTTGAAGCATTAAAAAAGCCTTATCTATCTGTTGATGAATAAGACTTAGTTTGTTATTTAAAATTATATTTTCATTATTAGATGGAATAGCTTTCTGATTACCACTATCCCAATAATATGGATTTATAAATAAACCTGTAGAGAATATTTTTCTTGTTTTAAGATATGTGATTCTACATCTAATTGGACATTTTCCTTGTTTATTAATTCTTACCTTTTGTAATAAGAATAAAATTGATAATTTGTAGTCATTCATGGTGTTTTGTAGTTTTTAAATTATGGTGTACCTGAAGTAAAAATGGTGTACCCAGAAGTGTACCTAAATAGGCATACATTGGTTCATAAATTGATTGAAGTGATAATATAGAAAAGTGCAAAAAGCGTGTCTAAACCCTTACAAAACCTATAGGAAACAAAAAAGCTTCACATTTCTGTGAAGCTTTAAGTGAGCCCTAAAGGATTCGAACCTTTGACCGCCTCCTTAGAAGGGAGGTGCTCTATCCAGCTGAGCTA
>CAZMDC010000008.1:0-97972 GCA_964565055.1 uncultured Polaribacter sp.
AGCACTATAAAAAATAAAACTACATAATATTTTTCTTTAAAATTAAGCTTAGGGGAATGTATTTTTGTTCTCATTTTATTACGAATTGTAGTTCTATTTTAATTTAAAAATTAAAATTTTTATTTCTTAAACAATTTAAAATTTGCTTTATATACAAGGCTGTTAAAACCAAAAAGCTGGAAACAAATGTAAATAAAATTAGTTTTGTTACACATCTGTGTTTAGACTTTTTATGGAAATAATACCTTATACAAAAAATAAGAGGCAAAAAACACCAATTATTTAATCTTTTAACGAAGTAAAGCTGTTTAAATTGTTTTTGTAAATTAAAACTAAAATTAGCGTGAGTAATTTTTAAATTTAATGCTTATAATCCCACAATCTTCTTCTCATATTTCTAGGTTTAAAACTATACACAATACCCACAGTTGGGTATAAATGAGAACGTTGAGATTCAAATCTTGTTTCAGAAAATTTATAGATTAATTCTAGGTTTAAACCATAATTTGGAAAAAGCCAAAATGTATTTCCTGCTCCAATATTTAAAGTTGGTGTTAAACGAGTTGCATCAATAAAACTACCACCTATTAGAATGTATGGAGATAAATTATCGTAATACGTTCCAAAATCATATTTTGCAACACCATCAAAAGTTGTGTATTTTTGCTCATCTAGTAAGCTTGTAGAAAAGGCTGCTTGGAAAGTAACATTTTTAAACATATACCTAGATAATGTAATTCTTGGTAATTGATCTATAAAAGCACCTCCAACTTCTTTTCCATCAATATCTGAATACATTACAGAACCCAAGTGAATACCAGCTGTCCATCTATTTTCATTTTTTTGTGCTAAAAAATCAACATTAAAAAAGACTAGAAAAATGAAAAAAAATATAAGGTTAGATTTCATAAAGCAATGATATTTATAATAATAACTCTAAACAACACAAATATATTGTAATCTTAGAAGAATTGGGTTTAGTTCTATTTTTTTTTATTTGTAAGATACTTACATTTGTAAAAAAATATACAATTGAGTAAGCAGAACATTGTTAATCAATACCAACAAGCTGCAAAAGTAGCACAAATAACAACTTTACTTCAACAAGAAAAAACCCAATTTCAAATCTCGAATTTGGTTGGATCTTCATTATCTTTTGTTATTTCAGAAAGTTTTAAAAAAGCAGACAAACCCTATCTTTTAATTTTTAACGATAAAGAAGAAGCTGCTTATTACCTGAATGATTTAGAACAACTTTTAGGCGATAAAAACGTGCTTTTTTATCCTGGGTCTTATAGAAGACCTTATCAAATTGAAGATACAGATAATGCCAATGTTTTATTACGATCTGAGGTTTTAAATAGGATAAATTCTAGAAAAAAACCTGCAATTATAGTAACCTACCCAACTGCATTGTTCGAAAAAGTGGTTACTAAAAAGGAACTTGAAAAAAACACTTTAAAAATTACTATTGGTGAAGAGTTGTCTCTCGATTTTGTAAACGAAGTATTATTTGAATACAAATTCAAAAGAGTTGATTTTGTTACAGAACCAGGTGATTTTTCTGTGAGAGGTGGAATTATAGATGTATTCTCTTTTTCTAATGATGAACCATATAGAATTGAATTTTTTGGTGATGAAATTGACAGCATAAGAACGTTTGATGTTGAAACGCAATTGTCTAAAGAGAAACTAAAAAAAGTTTCTATAATGCCAAATGTAGAAAACAAAACACTGCAAGAAAATAGAGAAAGTTTTTTGAGTTATATCGATTCTAAAACCGTTGTTTTTTCGAAAAATAGTGATTTGATGTCTGATAAATTAGATAAGTTTTTTCAAAAAGCAGAAGATGCTTTTAAAGACTTGTCTGCAACAATAAAACATGCAAAACCAAGTGAATTGTTTTGTGATGGAGGTTTTATAAAAAATCAATTGCAAAATTTCTCTTTGGTTGATTTTGATACTCAACAAAATGATACTAAGACTATTGGTTTTAATACAAATCCACAACCTTCTTTTAACAAACAATTCAACTTATTAATTGCCAATTTAGCAGAGTATCATAAAGCAGGGTTTACCAATTATATTTTTTGTGCAAATGAGCAACAAGCCAAACGTTTTCACGATATTTTTGATGATGCTGATGAAGAAGTACATTATGAAACTGTTGTTTTTCCTTTATACCAAGGTTTTGTAGATGTTGATACTAAATTGGTATGTTATACAGATCATCAAATTTTTGAACGTTATCATAAATTCAGACTAAAAAATGGTTATGCCAAAAAGCAAGCTATTACTTTACAAGAGCTGAATAAACTAGAAATTGGAGATTATGTAACACACATGGATCATGGAATTGGAAAATTTGGTGGTTTACAAAAAATTGATGTTCAAGGTAAAAAACAAGAAGCAATTAAATTAATTTATGGAGAACGTGATATTTTGTATGTAAGCATACATTCGCTTCACAAAATTTCTAAGTTTAATGGCAAAGATGGTAAAGCTCCAAAAATTTACAAATTAGGCTCAGGAGCTTGGAAAAAAATCAAACAAAAAACAAAAGCGAGAGTTAAACATATTGCATTTAACCTCATTCAGTTATATGCTAAAAGAAAATTACAGAAAGGGCATGCTTTTGGTCCAGATACACACATTCAGCATGAGCTTGAAGGTAGTTTTATGTATGAAGACACACCAGATCAATACACTGCAACACAAGAAGTAAAAAATGATATGGAAAAAGACCAACCTATGGACAGATTGGTTTGTGGCGATGTTGGTTTTGGTAAAACAGAAGTAGCTGTAAGAGCTGCGTTTAAAGCTGTAGATAATGGAAAGCAAGTAGCAATTTTAGTACCTACTACAATTTTGGCTTTTCAACATTATCAAACATTTTCTGAACGTTTAAAAGATTTTCCAATAAAAATTGATTATTTAAACAGGTTTCGAACTGCAAAACAAAAAACTGCAGCTATAGATGGTGTAAATGATGGTTCTGTAGATATTATTATTGGTACACATCAACTAACAAATAAACGCATACAATTCAAAGATTTAGGGTTGTTGATTATTGATGAAGAGCAAAAATTTGGAGTTGCAGTAAAAGATAAATTGAAAACCTTAAAAGAAAATGTTGATACATTAACCCTAACTGCTACACCAATACCAAGAACATTGCAGTTTAGTTTAATGGCTGCAAGAGATTTATCTGTAATAAAAACACCTCCACCAAACAGACATCCCATAGAAAGTCATGTAATTCGTTTTTCTGAAGATACAATTCGTGATGCAATTTCTTACGAAGTTTCTAGAGGTGGCCAAGTATTCTTTATTCATAATAGAATAGAAAATATTAAAGAAGTGGCTGGTTTATTACAAAGATTGGTGCCTTCTGCCAAAATAGGAATTGGTCATGGACAAATGGAAGGTAAAAAATTAGAGGAATTGATGCTTGGTTTTATGGCTGGTGATTTTGATGTTTTAGTTTCTACAACAATTATAGAAAGTGGTTTAGATGTGCCAAATGCCAACACCATTTTTATAAATAATGCCAATAATTTTGGGTTATCTGATTTGCATCAAATGCGTGGAAGAGTTGGGCGTTCTAACAAAAAAGCGTTTTGTTATTTTATAACTCCACCTTATCATATGATGACAGATGATGCCAGAAAACGAATTGAAGCTTTGGTTTTATTTTCAGATTTAGGAAGTGGAATTAATATTGCCATGAAAGATTTAGAAATTCGTGGAGCAGGAGATTTATTGGGTGGAGAACAAAGTGGATTTATAAATGATATTGGATTTGATACCTATCAAAAAATATTAAAAGAGGCTATTGAAGAGTTGAAAGAAAATGAGTTTGCAGACTTATATCCTACAGACAATTCTAAGCCAAAAGAGTTTGTAAAAGAAGTACAAATTGATACTGATTTTGAAATTTTGTTTCCTGATGATTACATCAATTCAATTACTGAAAGATTAGCTTTATACAACAAATTAGGAACTCTAGAAAAAGAAGAAGAGCTACAAACTTTTGAGACTGAAATTACTGATAGATTTGGAGAAATTCCAACTCAAGTTGAAGATTTATTGGATTCTGTTCGTATAAAATGGCTAGCAAAAGAGCTTGGTTTAGAAAAAGTAATCTTAAAACAAAAAAGAATGTTAGGGTATTTTGTAGCAGATCAGCAAAGTGCGTTTTATCAAACTGAAGCATTTACAAGAACTTTAAAATATTTACAGCAGAATCCAAAAAGTTGTGTAATGAAAGAAAAACAAACGAAAAATGGTTTGCGTTTACTTATTACTTTTATAAAAATTGATTCTGTAAAAAAAGCTTTAGAAACGCTTCAAAAAATCTAATGCAAAACGCTTATTATAAAAATCTTTCTGGCTTATTATTAGCAACACTTTTTATAAGTACTTCAGGGGTTTTAGGAAAGTATATTGCAATGCCAACTGAGGTTATTATTTGGTTTAGAGCAGCTTTAGCAATGGTTTTTTTATATATTTTTTGTAAGTATAAAAAAATAGATTTAAGTATAAAATCATCTAAAGATTATAAACCTTTTTTAATAAGTGGTGTTTTAATGGCTGCACATTGGATAACCTATTTTTATGCACTAAAACTATCTAATGTGGCTTTGGGTGTATTGTCTTTATATACTTTTCCTATTATTATAGCTTTGCTAGAACCTTTATTTTTAAAAGTAAAATTCAACCCAATATATATTCTTTTTGGAATATTAGTTTTAAGTGGTTTGTATATTTTAACACCTGAATTTAGCCTAGAAAGTACACAAGTAAAAGGAATACTTTTTGGGGTGTTTTCTGCATTTTGTTACGCTGTTCGAATTTTAATACTAAAACAACATGTAGCTAAGTATAATGGAACTATGCTTATGTTCTATCAAACTGTAATTATAACTGTATTACTTTTTCCAACATTGTTTTTTATGGATTTATCTGGGTTATCAACTCAATATCCGTACATTTTATTATTGGCATTTTTAACAACTGCAGTTGGCCATAGTTTAATGTTACATTCTTTAAAGCATTTTTCTGCTTCAACAACAAGCATTATTAGCAGCTTACAGCCTATTTTTGGCATAGTATTAGCATTTATTTTTCTGCAAGAAGTGCCTTCTATAAATACGTTTTGTGGAGGTAGTTTAATTTTGGTAACAGTTGTAATAGAGAGTATACGAAAAAAGAAATAATTTAGATTTTATATCTTTTTAGAAACTATTCTTTAGATTTTCTAATTAGTTTAAAATAGATAGCCAACAAAATCATTAGAATTAGAATTCCATAATGTAACCAACGATATTCGTACTTTGTGTCAAAAAACTGAACTGTTACAAGAACTAGAAACAGAAATATAAAGATATACGCTTCTTTTTTCATTAATTATCATTTAAGCTTTCCAAATACTTCACACAAACCCTGTAAGCCTCAGATGCATCTTCATGGCATTTAACCAGAACAGCAGTTGTTAAAGCAAGACCAACAACTGCACCGATACCAAATGTAAAAAAACCCAGAACTACAGCAGCTGCATTTTGAATGTAATAATTTTCACCACAGTTTTCGGAAGCTTTATTCATTTGATCTTCGCAAAAATTAGATTTACCAGAATATTCATTTTTAGAAGTATATTGGTAGTTTAATTCATCGGAAAACTTAGTAATTATTTCTTCTTGAGTAATATTAGGGTTATTCTTCTTCTCGTGATTTACAAAATCAAATATATTATTTCTTATTTTATTAGAAACATGTATTATTTTGTCAATATTTGTAAAACCATTTCCCTCAAGATATTCCCTATATTCTTTGTTTGAAGAAAAATAAGATACATCATTATCTTTACCATTTAATTCTAATGCGACTCTCTTCACAGATTTTTTTTGTTTTTTTATTATTTCTGCAAGCTCATCTGAGAAGACAATATGGTTTTGCATTGTCGTTTCTAATACAGCTTTCTTAATAGTAAAATCTTTTTTCTCACAAGAATAAAATAAAAACAAACAAGTAAGAAAAATTGATATTGATTTTGAGCGGAATGTTTTTATAATATTCATAACAACTTATTTAATTAAGTTTCAATAATAATAATAATAACATCCAAACTTTTCAATTACTTTTACCCATGAAGTTTCGTCTTACATGATGTAAAACAGTGTTAAAAAACTTTATTGTTATTTGTAAGTATTCTATTTCTTTTTATCATCAACTGCAAGTATAGTAATTAGTTTACAACCTCTTTTTGGAGGAGCAATGGCTTTTATGTTTTTAAATGAAGCGTCAAAAGAAACCACGTATTTAGGTTGTAGCTTAAATACTTTTAGCTGTTTTAATAGAGAGTTTGAGAAGTAAAAAATAGTTTTTTTACAATGCTTATTTCATTTGTGTTTTAATCCAGTTTGGTAATGGAATAAAATTTGTGTTTTCCCAAAATTCATCATTAAAGTTACTTGTAATTTTTGAACTTTTTTGAACATTCAGGCTAGAAAAGTTTACATCTAATTTTTCAACATCCAAATAATTATATAGAGTTATTCTATAATCTGTTGTAGGGATTGATGCTCTATAAGGACTATGAAAGTCTTCTGACTTTTTAAGATACCATTTTCCCTTTTGTTTGTTAAAAGTAATGTCATTTAACTTTTTATTTTTTTTGTTAAAAGTCACTTTTCTTGCTATTGCAAAATCCTCTGAATCTATATATAATAAACCTCTTTTATGATAGGTGTCTTTATTTGCTTCAAAAGATATTTCATAACAATCTCTACCAAAAACATCTACTTTTTTAATAAACTTATAGGTGTATTTTCTTTTCCCTTTTCTTTTCATATAATCTTCTCTATAAATAAAAATATTATCTATCCTGGTTTTAGACATAGAAATTAATCGATGTTCTTTTAATTTTTTTTCTGCATCTTTAGTAAAATATTTTACTCTAGCTTTTTCTACATTATATTTTGTTGAATGATTTGTGGCTTGATTTAATAAACCAGAATATTCTTCTAAACAAATTAGTGTACTATCCCTGGTGTATTCTGTTATTCTTGTGTAAAAATTATAATAAACAGGCTCTACAAAATGATTTTTTTTAAAATTTTTAAAAACGTTGTCTAAAATTATATCTGCAGAAATGGTTTTTGTGTTAATAACAACTTCATCTAACATTTCTGTTTGGGTTAATAGTTCTATTTTTAAAGTACCTTTAAGGTTATCTTTATTTAGTATAATTGTTTGAGATTCGTAACCAAGACAACTAATATTTAATTTATCGTTTTTAAACGATATCAAACTAAAATTTCCATCTGCATTAGAAATTGTTCCTTGACTAGATTTTGAAGAATAAACGTGAACATTAGGAATGCCTTTTTTACTAAAAGCATCTACAACTTTTCCTGAAACCTTAATTGAGTTTGCTTTTAAAGAAAAAGAAACTAAAATGAATAGTAAAAATAAATGTTTCATAGCATGTTTATTTAAAGAAAGCTAAAACAGTTCCTTATTAGAAATATCTAAATAATTACGTTTTACAAAAGCTAAGATTGTTTCTAAAATTTCGCCCATATTTTCACAATCTTTAAACTTTACATCACCTACATATTGTATTAAGTGTTTTTTTAGAAGCTCTACGTTTTCTGGATAAGAGATAGTATCATTTTTCATACATTTTATCAAACGTAAAGTTCTTCTAGGTGTAGTAATCATCCTTTTTGCCATGAAAGAACGTTCTTCAATTTTATACTGTCTAATAGAATCGTTTTGTAGTTTTCTACCAACCATTTCTACCATTTTAAAATTCTCTTTCATAAACTGAAGATTATACACTTTTAAGTTACCCTCAAAAGATTGCTGATCGAAATCTATGGCTCTAATTTTGTATATAATTTGGTCGAAATCGTGAGTTGGTGTAATTACGTAATTATAAGAACGCATATCTCCCAACAAACGAATTAAACATCGTTCTTTAAACTTTACAAACTCTTTTGCTATTTGTGCTTTTTCTAACTCTGTACAGGTTGGTAAAATATCTTTAATAAAATCATCTCCAGGAATTCCTGCAATATGTTCTTCTATTAAAGTATCTCCATGCACCAAAAAGTTCATACTATGAGGTGATAAAATATGCTCTAATTCTAAGCCGTAAATACGAGAAGCATCTGCTTTTTTAACATAGAAATACGTAAAGTTATCATTTAAAATATTTCGAATTTTAATACGAAAAGGTTTAGAGTTTCCAAACGTACAATAGTCTACAGCATCAACATTTAAGAAAGGAATAGTTTCATCATTTCCATCAGAATGAAGTCTGGCATATACTTTTTTTAAACTTCTATCTATTTCTGCTCTATCAGAATCTGAGTAATAAGTTCTAACCCAAAGCGTGTCTTCATCATTTTTATCATATACAGTAACAGAACCTTGAAAACGCAATAAATCATCATAATAGATAGAAATTTTTATACTTCTTTCATAGTTCCTTAAATAAGCACTTAGCATTTCGTTTACAGGAAATGCTGGCTTTTTTTTAGACATCAACTTCTTTTCTACTGCCATTTTCTTAAATTGATTTACTTCAAAAATACAAATGTTTAAATTATTTCAAACATTTTGCCTGGTAAAGGTTTTACAATACCTTTTAATTCCATTTGCAATAATATAGATGATAATTGAAAAATAGGAATATTACATTCTAAAGCAATTGCATCTAATAATTGTTGTCCTTTTGAATGCAAAAAATCGTATATTTTTTGTTCAGTTGGGTTTAATTCTACAAAAAGTTGCTGCTGAACTACTTCTTTTGGTTTTGATTCAATATCCCAATTTAATAATTCTACAATATCTTTTGCAGAGGTTAATAATGTAGCTCTATTGTTTTTTATTAAGCTATTACAACCTTTGCTGTACACATCTGTACTTCTTCCTGGCAATGCAAAAACATCTCTATTATACGAATTTGCAATATCTGCAGTAACCAAAGAACCTCCTTTTTCTGCAGACTCAATAATAATTGTAGCTTTTGAAATTCCAGCTACTATTCTATTTCGTTTTAGAAAATTTTCACGTAAAGGTTGTTCTTCACTCCAAAATTCTGTAAAAAAACCACCATTTTCATTAACTTGATGAATGTATTTTTTGTGAACTTTAGGATAAATCTGTTCAAAACCATGAGCCAAAACAGCAATAGTTTGTAAATTGTGTTCTATTGCAGCTTTGTGACCACAAATATCAACTCCGTAAGCAAAACCACTTACAATTATTGGATTGTGTTCTTTTAAATTAGCAATTAATTCGTTGCAAAAAGAGCGCCCATAAGAACTCATGTTTCTAGTACCCACAATAGAAATAATTTTTCTATTCTCTAAATTAATGTTTCCATCTTTAAACATTAAAATAGGGCTATCAATACAATTTAAAAGGTTTTTAGGATAATCATCATCTAAAAAATAGGTGTAGGAAATAGCATTATCTCTAATATATTTTAACTCATTTTCTGCAGAAGTTAAGTTTTTTTTATCAAACAAATGCTTTATTGCATGAGCACCTATTCCATTTATTTTCGCTAAAGTTGATGGTTTTTCTTTAAACAGCTCAGCAACATTACCCACATTTACAATCAGTTTTTTGGCTGATATATCACCTATAGCTTTACTTTTTTGCAAACGTAAAGCAGCCAAAAGCATTTCGTCTTTCATTTCTAACAATTTGACAACCAATATATAAAATAATTGTTGATAAATTTTGCACTAAAAATATTCGAAACACTGCAAAATTTATATATTTGTTTATATGATTTTAGCCAATTACATAAAAGATTTACTGTACAGATACGATTGTGTAATCATTCCAAATTTTGGAGGTTTTATTACCAATAAAATAAGTGCACAGTTTAACGTTGATTCATCTTATTTTTATCCACCATCAAAACAAATAGCTTTTAATAGCCATTTAAAAGGTAATGATGGTTTATTAGCAAACTACATTTCATCAACAGAAAATATTTCTTTTGAAGAGGCTTCAAAATTTATTTCGACTACTGTTAACGAGTGGAATTCTGAATTAGAAAAAAGTATATTACAACTAGAAGCTATTGGAACTTTATCACTTAATGATAAAAACCAACTTATTTTTGAACCTGAACTAGAAGTAAATTATTTATCAGAATCTTTTGGTTTAACCAAAGTTGATGCTACTGCTGTTGAAAGATACAAGCAAGAGGTAAAACCTTTAATTCCTGCAGATAAAGAAATTACTAAAAAAGGAATTCCTGCTTTTATAAAGTATGCAGCAACAGCTGCTATATTATTAACTTTAGGGTATACAAGTACTGCTTTGTATCAAAAAAATACGCAGAACAAATTAGTAGCGAGTCAAGAAAAAGCTTTAGAGAAAAAAATTCAAGCTGCTACTTTTACAATCAACAACCCATTACCAACTATTGAGTTAAATGTTACTAAAGAAACTGCAAAACCTTTTCATGTTGTAGCTGGTGCTTTTCAGTTTCCAAAAAATGCTGAAAAAAAAGTAAAAGAACTTAAAAAATTAGGGTATAATGCAAGTGTTATTGGTGTAAACAAATGGGGCTTAACAGAAGTGGTTTTTAATAGTTTTTCTGATAGAAATGATGCCATAAACAACCTCTATAAAATACAAAAAACCGTTTCTAAAGACGCGTGGTTATTGGTTAAAAAATAATGTTATTTTACTAGCTATCCTTATCTTTGCAAAAATTTAAAAAATGGATGCAAAAAAATCTAAGGAATCTTTAACTATACTAACAGACCTAGTTTTACCTGGTGAAACCAATTATTTAGACAACCTTTTTGGAGGTGAGTTATTGGCAAGAATGGATAGAGCATGTAGTATTGCTGCTAGACGTCATTCCTCTAGAATTGTTGTTACAGCTTCTGTAAATCATGTTGCTTTTAATAAATCTGTACCTGTTGGTAGTGTAGTTACTTTAGAAGCTAAAGTTTCTAGAGCGTTTAAATCTTCTATGGAAATTTATGTTGATGTTTGGATAGAAGACAGACAATCTGGACAAAGAACTAAAGTTAACGAAGGTATTTACACGTTTGTAGCTGTAGACGAAACAGGTAAACCTGTTGAAATACCACAAATAATTCCTGAAACAGATTTGGAAAAAGAACGTTTTGATGGTGCTTTAAGACGTAAACAATTAAGTTTGGTTTTGGCTGGTAAAATGAAACCAAATGAAGCTACAGAGTTAAAAGCCCTTTTTAAATCTTAATAGATTATGTTAGAATACTTAGATCATTTTAAAATAGTTGAATCTTTAATAATTATTTTAATAGGAACTATAATTAAAATAATGATTACAAATTCTTTGCGAAAAATTCGCATAAAATTTGGCTTTCAAAAAACACGAGTTTTAATTATTAATAGAATTATTACATTTTTAGTATATGCTGCAGTAGTTGTATTAATTGCATTTATTTGGGGGGTTGATGAAAGGCAACTTATAGCTTACATAACTTCATTTTTAACCATATTAGGTATTGCTTTTTTTGCTCAGTGGTCTATTTTATCTAACATAACAGCTGGTTTAATTTTATATATAAATTACCCAGTAAAAATTGGAGATAGCATTACTATTTTAGAGAAAGACAATAATATTACAGGAGAAATTAATGATGTTGGTGCTTTTTTTATCACTCTTAAAACAGAGGAAGGTGAACTGATAACCATACCTAATGGAGTAATTTTACAAAAGAACATTAAATATTACCCACAAAAATAATCACAAAAAAAAGTGCAATTTTACAATTGCACTTTTTTTATATATCCTAATTAATTAGGCTGTTTGTTCTTCGTGTTTACCTTCGTAAATTTCCTCTATTAATTTGGCATTAAATGCTGGTAAATCATCTGGATTTCTACTAGTTACAAGACCTTCATCAACAACTACTTCTTCATTAGACCAATTGGCTCCAGCATTAATAATATCTGTTTTAATAGAGCTAAATGAGGTTACATTTCTATCTTTTAAAACATCTGCTTCTGCTAACAACCAAGGAGCATGACATATTGCTGCTACTGGTTTATGATTTTCGAAAAACGATCTAATAAAATCTATTGCAGTTTCTTCTCTTCTTAAAAGATCTGGATTAATAACTCCACCTGGTAAAACCAAGCCATTATAATCTGCTTGAGAAACTTCGCTTAATGTTTTATCTACATCATAATAATTACTCCAAGTTCCATTACTCCAAGATTTAATTTTTCCCATTTCTAAAGAAACAATATCTACATCTGCACCTGCTTCTATTAAAGCATTTTTAGGTTCTCTCAATTCACTTTCTTCAAATCCGTTTGTAGCTAAAATGGCCACACGTTTTTTGTTTAAATTTTCCATTTTGTTCTTTTTTATAGTTAATAATTATGTTGATATTATAATCAACAACAACAAAAGTAATTACGATTGGAAACAATAATTGACGCAAATCATTTAGAAATTGACACAAAAAAATTTTAAGAAAATTTTATCGTTTTAACATCCAAGCTGCTGGATCTAATTTTACTGTGTTTTTTAGTAACACAAAAACCAAGGTAGTTTTGCCAGTAATTTTGTCTGTAAATATTTTACCTAAACTTTGGCCTATTTGAATAACATCACCCTTTTTAACAAAAGCGGTTTCTAAGTTATTGTAAGATGTTATATAATTACCATGTTTTACCATTACATTTTTTGTACCTCCAGAACTTACTAAAACGTTTAAAACTTCTCCATTAAAAATAGCTTTTGCAACACTTCCTTTACTTGTAGCTATATGTAAACCTGTACCATTTACTATAATACCAGGAAAAGTTGGGTGTGGTTGTTTACCAAATTTTCTTACTACAATACCCTGTTGTATAGGCCAAGGTAATTTACCTTTATTAAGTTCGAATTTTGCTGCAAGTGCTTTTGCTTCTGGACTTAAAATAAATTCGTTTTTGGTAGTAGTTTTTGGCTTATTTTTTAATTTAGCCAAAGCTAATCTATTGGCTTTTTCGATTTCTTCTTTTATAATTTTATCAATTTTAGCAGCAACTCTTTTTTCTTCTTCAACCTTTTTTCTTAGATCTCTTTTATATTTATTTTCTTTCTTTTTAATGAGAGAAATTAAACTTTCTTGTTTGTTTTTATCTGTTTCAATAGCTTCTTTTTGTCTTTTTTCTGTAAGAATTAAGGTGTCTTTTATCTGTTTTTGATAAAACAACGAATCATTTAATTTACTAATATAATCTGTTTTTTTTACAATTTCTACACCTTGCTTTTTTCGGAATGAAGTATATTGTTTCATATACTCCATTCTTTTATATGCTTGATAAAAATTTTGCGAAGACAACAAAAACATAGCCCTACTTTGTTGTGATTTACTTTTGTATGATTTGTAAATCATGTTTGCATAATCTTCTTTTAAAAGCTTTAGATTTTTATTGAGTTTTGCAAGTTCTTTTTCGTTTGTACGAATTTCATCAGCAAGCAATTTGGCTTCTAAATTAATGGTATTTATTAATTTATTTCTAACTTCTATTTTTTGATTGATATCCTTTAAATCTTCAAGTGCATTTTTTTCTTTTTTAACCTCATTAAACAACAAGTTATTCAACTGCTGTATTTCTGATTTAAATTTTTTACGCTGATTTTCTAACTGTTTTCTGGTTTGTGAAAAAACTGCAGTACTTATGCATAAAAATGCTAAAAATAATATGTAATGCTTACTAAAGTTCATTAAAAAGACAATTGTTTATACCCATTTGGAATGTTAAAAGACATTTCTACTTGCGTATCAAACAAGACTGATTTATACTCTAAATCTATTGCTGTTGTTGATTTTTTGTTTTTTGCTATAATTTGTATTGCTGATGGGAATATCACAGAATTAACGACGTTGTATGAAGGATATTTTATATCTAAACGTAAATCTTTACTTGTATTTACAATAGATTGTTGGTCTAATTTAAAATGAGCTGGATTAATTGTGTAAAAAATATCAAAAAGTAACTCTTGTTGTTCTGGAGTTAAAATATACTTATTATTAGTGATAACAACATCTTGCTTTTCTTTGGTTACATCTTGCAAAGATTGCCCTAAAAACAGGTTTTGAAGCTGCTCGAAATTTATTTCTACACCTAATAATTCTTTTATCATAGAGAAATCTCCTTCAAAATAGTTTCTAAAAACTGATGAATAATAACGCACTTTAGTTGGTGTTATTTCAGCTTTAAAAATGGTGAGAAATTTAGTTCCTCTTAACCAAATTACTTCATCTTTCTTAATTTGCATGTGCACAGATAAGCTTTGGTTAGTTTTGCCATTATTAAATTTTACTTTTAGCTTGGCATCAAGTGTTTCTTTATCAAAATTTGCAGCAACGTGTTTTCTTGCTACTTTCTTAGAAGAAATATCTTTAGCAATAGCAGTGGCATCAATCATATTTTTTTTTGTTTTACAAGCAGATAAAATTATTGTAAAAAGAAGTAGATATTTTAAAATTTTTGACATTAACTTTTAATTTTTTTTGCTTTTTGATTGTAATTATTTTCTTCAATTTTATTGCCTAAACCTTTGTAAGCTTTAGCCATTTCTTTATAGAAATTGGCCTGCATTTCATCATCTATAACAAAATCGATACCATTTTCTAAAACTGATATAGCATCTTTAAATTTTTGTTGATTATTCAAGGCTTTTGCTTTCATTAAATACACAAAAGGTTGTGCAGGAAACAAAGCAATACCTTTATCACTATATTTTAGTAAAGTAATGGTTTCTTTTTCTGATATTTTTAAAATTTGCTCTAAAATAGTATATGTTCTCTCTTTTTCAAATCGTTTCTCTAATGACGAAATATCGTTCAGTTTTACTAATTTAGGTTTTGGTGAATTCCTATTTTCTAAACGTGTTTTTAAATCTTTTAAACTTGATGGTAAAGCAGATTCTTCTTCTAAAAGTGTCATTAATAAAATAGCTTCATCATAAGATCTGTTATACAAATACAAACGCACTAAAAAAACTCGTTCTTTTGGATTTAGTGTTACTATTTTCTTTTGAACAGCTATAGCTTTATTTAAATCGTTTTCTTTTTGGTGAATTTTAACCAAGTGCTTTAACATCCATATATTATCAGCATCATTTTTTAAAGCTCTTTGAAGGTATACTTTAGCTAAATTGATGTTATTTAAACTCAAATAGTTTTTAGAAAACTCAAAAAAAACAGCAGCATTATTTTCTATAAGTTGATTGCAATTCTCTAAATTTTCTATTGCTTTTTGATGATTCCCAATTGCTTTTTCTGACAAAGCTTTAAAGAAATACGATTGAAATTTTAATTCAGTCTCTTCTGTTAAATCTTCTTTTATGGGTATGCTGTCTTGAGCTAAAATATTTGGCATAAAAAAACAGATAAAAAAAGCTAAAAGAGACAATCTAATAAAGTTAAATTGCCTCTTTTTAATGTATTTTATTTGTTTTTCTAAACAGTTCATTTATAGTAATTCTGTATAATCTCCAATACTAACCGAAGTATAATTTGCATTATATTTTGCATGATTTCCAATCATAGCATTGTCTAAACTTGCGTTAGAAATTTCTACATTGGTCTGAATTAAAGAATTAGAAATAGTAGCATTTTCTATTACACTATTTTCTCCAATAGAAACATAGGGTCCTATTTTAGAGTTTCGTAACACAACATTCTCTCCAATATAACATGGCTGTATTATTTCTGAATTTTCTAAAACAACATCTTTAGAAACTAAATTATTACCTGCCTTATGTTCAAACGCTAAAGTCTGTTTATTTGTATCTACAGTTGGATCTTTTTTACCACAATCCATCCAAGTATTTACTGTACCAGGTATAAATTTAGCACCTTGCTGTTTTAAAGATTCTAAAACGTTTGTTAATTGATATTCATCGTTTTCTTTTAAATCATTATCAATTAAATACTGTATTTCTTCTAAAAGTTTTTCACCACTTTTAAAATAATAGATACCAATAATAGCTAAATCTGATACAAATTCTTTTGGTTTTTCTATAAAATCTGTAATAATACCATCTTCTAATTTTACAACTCCAAAAGCACTTGGGTTTTCTACTTGACTAACCCAAATTGCTCCATCTGCATTAACATCTAAAGTAAAATCTGCTTTAAACAAAGTATCTGCATAAGCAACTACACAAGGCCCACTTAACGATTCTTTTGCACAATAAATAGCATGTGCTGTACCTAAAGCTACATCTTGTATATAAACAGAACCTTTAGCTCCTAATTCTTCAGCAATTTTTAATAATTTTTCTTCTGTATCTGCAGGAAAACCTTTAGCTCTACTACCAATTACAAAAGCAATTTCATCTATTTTTTCATCTATAACAGAAGCAATATCTTCTACCAAACGTTGCACAATAGGTTTACCAGCAATTACGGTTAATGGTTTTGGAACTGTAAGTGTATGGGGTCTTAAACGAGACCCAATACCTGCCATTGGCACTATTATTTTCATATAAATTATTTTTTTAAAATATAGTGCAAGATAGTATTAAATAGTAGAAATTTAAAATTGTATAGCTTCTAAAAATCAATTTTACCAATGGTCTTTTTATTTCTTAATCACGGTTTTCAGTGAGGGAAGTCACTGAAAACCGTGAGTTTAAAATTTCACCAAAAACAGTGATTGACAAGTACATTAATTTATTTTAAGTTTACATATCAGAAAACGATACCAAAAACAGTCCCCCAAATAAGTCATTATAAATGATGCAAAAAACCCAAGTTAACTCTTGGGTTTTTTGTTTCTTTGCGTTATCTAAAAATAACTTGTTGTGAACTACTTATCAGTTGAAAATATTTCGAAATCTTATGGAGAACGTGTTTTGTTTGAAGACATATCTTTTGGTATTAATAAAGACCAAAAAATAGCTTTTGTTGCTAAAAACGGAACAGGTAAAACTTCTATTCTAAATATCATCGCTGGCTTAGATGCTGCTGATAGTGGACAAGTAGTGAGCAGAAAAGACATCTCTATTGCATATTTGGCTCAAAGTGATGATTTGGACAATAGCCTAACTATTGAAGAAACGATTTTTGCAACAGACAACAAAATACTTTCAATCATCAACCAATATGAAAAGGCATTAAAAAACCCAGAAGAAGCAGAGGCATATCAAGCTGCTTTTGACTTAATGGATCAATACAATGCTTGGGATTTTGAAACGCAGTATACACAAATTTTATCTAAACTTAAGTTAGATGATTTGTCTCAAAAAGTGGCCTCACTTTCTGGTGGACAAAAAAAACGTCTTTCTTTAGCGATTGTTTTAATCAGTAAACCAGATTTATTAATACTAGATGAGCCTACAAACCATTTAGATTTAGAAATGATTGAGTGGTTAGAAGACTTTTTTGCCAAAGAAAAAATAACTCTTTTTATGGTTACTCACGATCGTTATTTTTTAGAACGTGTTTGTGACGAAATCTTAGAATTAGATCATGGTAAAATTTACAAATACAAAGGAAATTACTCTTACTATTTAGAAAAAAAAGAGGAACGCATACAGTTAGAACAAGTAACTACAGAAAAAGCAAAAAATCTTTTTAAAAAAGAATTAGATTGGATGCGAAAACAACCTAAGGCTAGAACTACAAAATCGAAGTCTAGAATTGATGATTTTTATCAAATTAAAGAAAAAGCGCATCAAAGGAGAAAAGACCACAAAGTACAGCTAGAGATTAATATGGAACGTTTAGGGAGTAAAATTCTTGAACTTCATAAACTGCAAAAATCTTTTGGCGATAAAATAATTTTAGATGGTTTCGATTATGTTTTTAAACGTGGAGAACGTATTGGAATTATAGGAAAAAACGGGACAGGAAAATCATCTTTCTTAAACATTATTACCCAAAAAAGTGATGTTGATGGAGGAAAAGTTGTAGTTGGTGAAACCATAAAATTTGGTTACTACACACAAGCTGGTATTAAGGTTAAAGAAGGGCAAAAAGTAATTGAAGTAATTAAAGAATTTGGTGAATTTATTCCATTAACAAAAGGAAGAAAAATTTCTGCTTCACAGTTGCTAGAACGTTTTTTATTTGATAAAAAAAAGCAATACGATTTTGTTGAAAAACTTTCTGGAGGAGAACAAAAGCGTTTGTATTTATGTGCTGTTTTAATTCAAAATCCTAACTTTCTAATTTTAGATGAGCCTACAAACGATTTAGATGTTGTTACTTTAAATGTACTTGAAAACTTTTTACTAGATTATCCTGGAAACCTTTTAGTAGTATCTCATGACAGGTATTTTATGGATAAAATAGTAGATTCACTTTTTGTATTTAGAGGTGAAGGAGTTGTAGAGAATTTTCCTGGAAATTATTCAGATTTTAGAGCTTATGAAAACTCAAATCCTTATGAACAAGAAGATACTGAACCTATAAAAACTGAAGCAAAACCAACTGAAAAGAAAGCTAATAAAAACACTTTAAGTTATCAGGAAAAAAGAGAGTTTGGAGCTTTAGAGGATGAGATTCAACGACTTCAAAATAAAAAAGAACGCATAGAAAAACAGTTTCTAAATATTGAAATTGCACCAGAAGATATTGCTAAGAAATCTGAAGAATTAGAACAAATTATTTTAGAATTAGAACAAAAAGAAGAGCGTTGGTTAGAACTTTCTATGAAGTTAGAAGATTAATCTACATTTATAATTTGATCGTCTTTTAAAATATCTTCATTATTAAATCTCAATAAAATTTGGGCAACTGCAATTGTATCTTTTTCACAATACGTTACAATTCGTTGTATGTTTTTTTCCTTATAATATACTGTTGCTACTTCACTGCCATCAATATCGTCTTTAGGTGATGGAATTCCAAGAATATTTGTGAGCAGCTTTAAAGAAGTATAGTGTTTATAATCGCCAAATTTCCAAAGTTCTAAAGTATCTATATGAGGCACTTCCCAAGGTTTTTTTCCAAATAGATTCAATTTTACAGGCAACTCTATTTGGTGTAGAATCATTCTTCTTGCAATAAAAGGAAAATCGAATTCTTTACCATTATGTGCACATAAAATATTTGATTTTTTTGCAAAATGTTTATTAAGTAAAATTTTAAAATCAGAAAGAATTTTATATTCATCATCACCAAAAAAAGATCTGATTCTTAATTGTTTGGTTGGATTTACATCTGCAAAATAGCCTACAGAAATACAAATTATTTTTCCAAATTCTGCCCAAATTCCAGCTCTATCGTAAAAATCTTCTGGAGTAAATTCTTCTTTTCTTTGATACTGAGTTTTTTTAGCAAATAGCTCTTTCGTAGTTTCAGGTAATTGATTCCAATTTTCTTCTTGGGGTACAGTTTCAATATCCAAAAAAAGGATATCGTTTAATTTATACTTAAGATTCATAACAATTAATTTCTTTTTTCTAAATATAGTAAAAAAAGAAAAAGCTCTGAAAAATATCAGAGCTTTTAAAATTATTTAAAGGTTTTATTTACTTAACTACCAACTTAGATGTTGCTGTTTTTGTACCTTCAGTTACTTTTAAAATATATAAACCAGTAGCTATTGAAGAAATATCAACATTTGATTTAGTACCAGATATACTTTTAGAAAAAACTTGTTTCCCTAAAACATTAAAGATTGCTATTTTTTTTGTTACTGCACTTTTACTTGTAATTGTAAAACGATTATTTGTAACAGGGTTTGGATATGTTGTAAAACCTTCGATAGCATTTCTTTTAACAGAAGCAGTTGAATTAACATAAGTTCCTAAAGGAAAAGGGTTAGTTGCAGAAGCATTATCAGTACCTCCTTCAAGGCCTTCAACTCCACTATAAGTCCAATTTGATGATGTAAATGTTGTATCTCCTGGACCAGTATTAGATTTTCTGTAAGCCCAGCCATCTAAATAATCCCAATCTAAACCAGAACCATCTTGATCAACATCTCCAAAAACATCAATAATTTGTCCATTTTCATATAATTCTATAGAATCATCTCCATTAATTGAAACGGAACCAGTTGTATAATCTGGCATCATACCAAAGAAGGTATTAAAGTTGGTATCTTCTGTAGCTATGTAAATAAATGTACCTGCAGAAGCTGCACCTGCTGTTAATGAGAATTCAACATTCCCTGCTGTAGATCCTCCTCCATTAGAAACAGAACTTACTCCATATGCACTTAAATCTGCAACATCTTTTAATACATAAAGCTCAACACCTTTTGGTGTTCCTCCAGAAAATGGTCCATCATATACACCTGTTATAATCAAGCTGTTTGTTAGAGCTCCAAAAACTCTACCTTCAACTGCAATTAATTTATCAGTAATATTTGAAGATGACAAAGCAATTTCTCCATTATAATCTCCCTGTGTTAGACCAGATTTTAATCTTATATAAATAGTCGTTTCATTAACTGTTCCAGCATTTGGTGTAATATTTACAGCTGCAGAAAAACCAGAACCACTTGTAAGAGAAACTTCAAAGTTAGCTGGTGCAGAAACTACTAAATCGTTTGTTAAAAATAAACCCTCTACACTAAAGTCTTGTTCTTCAGAAGGCCCTTGACCTGTAATGTAGTTAAATTGATCTAAAAATGCAGTAAAATAAAATTGAGGATCTGCAGGAGATACTTCCCCAGAAACTGTAATTGTTTTATCAGTAGTGCCTGCAGAGCTAGCAATTACATCACCTGAATAAGTATTTGCTGTTAAACCAGCAGCCAATCTTACATAAACTATAGTAGAACTAACTGAACCAGAAGTAGGTGATAAACTAACAGAAGATGCAAATGATACACCTGAAGTTAAACTAATTTCAAAATTTGCAGGAGCAGTTAAAGTAATATCTGCTGTTAAATTATCTCCACTAATTGAAATTTCCTTTTCCGCTGATGGTCCATTAGCTTCAAAATAATCTAAACCAGCTATTGTATTACTTACAGTTAATGTAGGAGTTGTAGATGCTGTAGCTGAATATGTTCCAATTGGAAAAGGATTTGCTGCTGTTGCATTTGTAGACTCTCCATCGAATGCATCTACTCCACTAAAAGTCCATTCAGATAAATTAAATGTTGCACTTGGAGTTGAACCACTTTTTCTAGATGCCCAACCATCTACATGATCCCAAGGTTCGCCAGTACCATCAGTGTTTATATCTCCAAAAGTATCTATTACTGAACTATCTTTAAATAGCTCAACAGCATCATCCCCATTAATTCCCATTGCTGATCCTGCGTCATAATTAGCGTCAAACCCAAAGAAAGAGTTAAATTCTGTTAGGTTAGCAGTTACATAAATAAAAGACCCTGCTGTTACAGCATCATTTGGAAAAGTATATTCCTCTCCATCTGAACCTCCTCCATTATTTGCGCTACCTACTCCATAGGCACTCAAATCAGATATATCGTTTAGAACATAAAGCTCAATTCCTTTTGGAGTTCCTCCAGATAATGGGCCATCATAAACCCCAGTTATTATTAGGTCTTGACCAAAAGAAGCGATCGCAAAGGAAAAGGTTAATAAAAGTGTAAAAAAGTAGTTTTTTTTCATATTTGATTGATTTTAAATAATTAAGTATAAAATTACTAATTTCTTATTAATTTTTGTAAGATAATTAACATTATCATTTTGTTAAGTATTAAAAACAACAATCAGCTTCTATATTAAATGATTGTTAAGTAGTCTTTATTATAAAATATTAATCGCTATTTTTGGTACATAGAAAGTAAAGTACTTATGAAAAAAAGTGATATTAAAATTTTATTAGTAGATGATGAACCAGATATCTTAGAGATTGTAGGCTACAATTTAAGAAATGAAGGTTATCAAGTTTTTACAGCAGAAAATGGTAATGAAGCCATAAAATCTGCAAAAAAACACATTCCACATCTTATCTTACTTGACATTATGATGCCAGAAATGGATGGTATAGAAGCTTGTGAAAAGATTAGAAAAATTAAAAACTTAGAGAATGTAATTATTGCTTTTTTAACTGCTAGAGGTGAAGATTATTCTCAAGTAGCAGGTTTTGAAGCTGGTGCAGATGATTATATTACAAAACCAATAAAACCAAAAGTATTGGTAAGTAAAATAAAATCTTTATTACGTAGGTTAAAATCTGAATCAGAAACTGAAGATAATTTAAAAATTGGCGACATTGTTATAGATAGAGATGAGTATGTTGTATACAAAGCTGGAGAAAAAATAGCATTGCCTAGAAAAGAATTTGAACTATTTTCTCTACTAACCTCTAAACCTAGTAAAGTATTTAAAAGAGAAGTAATTCTAGATACTGTTTGGGGAAATGAAGTTGTGGTTGGTGGAAGAACTATTGATGTTCATATAAGAAAACTTAGAGAAAAAATTGGTGATGACCATTTTAAAACCGTAAAAGGTGTAGGTTATAAATTTGTTTTAAAAGACGATAAATAGAAACCTATTGAAACTTAAAAAAACATATTCATATGCACTTTGGTCTGCAGTGTATTTAACATTACTTTCTGTTGGTATTGCTTCAATTTCTTACTTTATTTTTAGCAAACATCTAGGTTTTAGCATAATTCTAATATCTATAATTACACTCTTTGTTATCTCTTTTTTTATAATTCAATACAGAGCAGAACATTTTATATACAGAAGATTAAAAAAAATTTACGAAGAAGTTTCTATCTTAAACAGTAACGATTTAAAAAGAGAATCTGCAACAACAGATATTGATAAGCTGTCTAGAAGTATGCAAAAATTTGTAGAAGGTAAAAGGCTTGAAATTAAAAGCCTAACTGAACGTGATTCTTTTAGAAGAGATTTTCTAGGCAATGTTGCTCACGAACTTAAAACACCTCTATTTACTGTACAAGGTTATATTTTAACTTTACTCGAAGGCGCTGTTAACGATAAGCAAATTCGTATGAAATATTTAAACAGGGCCAATAAAGGAGTAGATAGATTGGTTGCTGTTATTAAAGATTTAGATATGATTGCTAAGTTAGAAAACGAAGGCATGAAGCTAAACAAAGAGGTTTTTAATATTCTTGAATTAATTCAAAATGTATTTGATTTATTTGAGATGAAAGCAAAAAAAAGAAATATTCTTTTAAAATTTGATAAAGTTTACGAATTCCCTGTTTTTGTAAAGGGCGATGTTGAAAAAATAGAACAAGTCCTTATAAATTTAGTTGTAAACTCCATTAAATATGGAAAACCAAATGGAACTACATTTGTTGGTGTAGAAGATTATACAGCTAAAAAGTTTATTATAAAAGTTGCTGATAATGGTGAAGGAATAAAAAAAATACACCTTTCTAGATTATTTGAACGTTTCTATAGAGTAGACCAAAGTAGATCTCGTGAACAAGGAGGTTCTGGTTTAGGACTTTCTATCGTAAAGCATATTATTGAAGCTCATGATGAAAACATCTTCTTAAAAAGCACGTTTGGTGAAGGCTCTGAATTTTCTTTTACACTAGAAAAAGCTAGGTAACAAGTTACTAAATTAAATCGAAACCAATATCTTTTCTAAAACTCATTTTATCGAATGAAATTTTAGAGATTTCGTTATATGATGTTTGTAAAGCTTCCTCAATAGTATCACCAAAAGCAGTAATTGCCATAACTCTACCTCCACTAGTTATAACTTTATCATCTTTTAATATTGTACCAGCATGAAAAACAGTTGCATTAGTTACACTATTAATACCCGTAATTTCTTTTCCTTTTTCATAAGCTTCTGGATATCCACCAGAAACTAACATTACAGTTGTTGCAGTTTGAGAAGAAATTGAAAACGTTTTCTCATCTAAGTTTTGATGTGCAACACCTTCAAACAAATCAAATAAATCCGATTCAATTCTTGGTAAAACAACTTCAGTCTCAGGATCTCCCATTCTTACATTATATTCAACTACAGAAGGGTTTCCATTATCATTCATTAAACCAATAAAGATAAAGCCTTTATAATCTATTCTTTCTCTTTGTAAACCTTCAATAGTTGGTTTTACAACTAAATTTTCTACTTTATTTAAAAAGTCTGTGTCTGCAAATGGTACTGGAGAAATTGCACCCATACCTCCTGTATTTAAGCCAACATCACCTTCACCAATTCTTTTATAATCTTTAGCTGATGGTAATATTTTATAGTTTTCACCATCTGTTAACACAAAAACAGATAACTCTATTCCTTTTAAAAATTCTTCAATAACCACAGTTGTAGACGCATCACCAAATTTTTGGTTAGAGACCATTTCTTCTAACTCCTTTTTTGCTTCATCTAAAGAGTTTAAAATTAACACTCCTTTTCCTGCAGCCAAACCATCTGCTTTTAACACATAAGGCGCCTGTAAACTTTCTAAAAAAGCAAAACCTTCGGTTAAGTTTTCTTTTGTAAATGATTTATATTTTGCAGTAGGAACTCCATATTTTTCCATAAATTTTTTAGAAAAATCTTTGCTACCTTCTAACAAAGCTCCATCTTTTTTAGGTCCAATAACAGGAATGTTTTTTAACTGATCATCTGCCAAAAAGAAATCGTGAACACCAGCTACAAGAGGAGCTTCTGGCCCAACAACAACCATATTTATTCGTTTTTCTAAAACAAGTTCTTTAATAGCTTTAAAATCTGTTGGACTAACATTAACGTTTGTAGCAATAGCATGAGTACCAGCATTTCCTGGAGCTACAAATAGCGATTTCACCTTTTTACTTTCAGTTAATTTTAATGCAAATGCATGTTCTCTTCCTCCAGATCCTAAAATAAGTACGTTCATGTTTGTTGTGTTATTATTTTGCAAATATATTTTAAAATCTTTGGATTTTAGGTTTCATCAGCAATACATTTTAAAGGTTTTCTTTTACTAAAAACCCCATTTTAAAAAATATTTTATTGCTGATGAAACATGATAAAAAAATAATTTTATGTTTTTTGACGAACCTTTTTGATGATAATGAGTAATTTCTATTTTTGGGTAATAAAGTGCTTTTTTATTACTTTTAGTTATTTTTCTACATAAATCTGCATCTTCCATATAAAGAAAAAAACGTTCATCAAAACCCTTTAATTTTTTAAAATCTTTTGTTTTAAAAAGCATAAAACAACCATGAATAAATTCAGGATAAAAAGATTCTTCTATTTTTTTAGATTGATATTGATTTTTTTGAAGACTAGTTTTAGAAATTTTTAATTTTCTATTAATTAAATCAAAGACAGTTGGATGTTTTCTACAAACAAATTGCAAACTTTTATCAGAATTTAAAACTTTAGGGCTTATAAATGATGCTTTTTTATCTAAAGATAGTTTTGCTACTAACTCAGGAATTACTGTTTCTGAAAACTCAACATCTGGATTTAAAATCAAATGAAAATCTGACGAAATTTTGTTGATTACCAAGTTATGAGCACTCCCAAAACCTATGTTTTTACCCACAAAAATATATTCTATTTCTGGATGTTGATAATATTTTTTTAAAGTATTAACTTTAGAGTTGTCTATTAAATATAGTTTTTTTTTAAGTGGAGTTTTTAAAAAAGAATCAATTGTTTTTTGAAGCTTTAAATAGTCTGGATTATATAAAACAATTGATGCTGATATCATTTTAATAGGCTTTTTCTTCTCCTTTAAAAACATTAAAAACTGTTTTTAAAATAATTTTTAAATCTAGTGGAAAAGACCAATTTTCTATATAAAATATATCTAGGCGAATTCTGTTTTTAATATCAGACTTTTTTCTAATTTCTCCTCTGTAACCACTTACTTGAGCCAAACCAGTAATTCCTGGTTTTACAATATGTCTTTTTAAATAATCTTCTACATCTTTTTGATATTCTAAAGATAAGCTTTCTAAATGAGGCCTTGGACCTACTATACTCATATCACCTAATAAAACATTAAAGAATTGTGGCAATTCATCTATACTTGTTTTTCTTAAAAAAGCTCCAATTTTAGTTACTCTTACATCATGTTTTTTTGCATGAACTTTGTCTGAATATCTATTAATTTTCATTGATCTAAATTTATAACACATAAATTGATCGCCATTTAAACCTTCTCTTTTTTGTTTAAAAATTAAAGGGCCTTTTGAATCTAATTTTATTAAAACCCATAATAATGGAATAAGCCAAGACAGAATAAAAACACAAACTAATAGAGAAAATGCAATGTCGAAAAATCTTTTTTGGTAATAGTTTTCAGAAAAATCAAATGGTAATTTATTTACATTTAAAACCAGTAAAGTATCATCATAAAATTCTATACTTTGATTTTTTCTGTATAATTCATTTGTTTCTGGTATTAATTTTAGGGTAATATCTTTTTCAATTGCATATTTATTTATTTTTCTAATTTCACTTTTGCTTAAGTGAGATAGAGAACAATAAATTTCATCTACACTATTAGTATTACAATAATTAAAAATATCATTAAAATTGCCTATATAATCTTTATGATTGTATACTTTATCTGAAAAAAAACCTAAAAATCTGTAACCTAAGTTAGATTTACTTTTAAATAGTTTTATAATATTTTTTGAAGATTGATCAAAACCAAAAACTACTGTGTTTCTATAATTATTGCCTAATGATCTGTATTTGTGAAGAAGGAAAAACCAAATAAATTTTATTGCAAATACAGCTCCAAAAATTGATATTAAAATAATAAACTGATTATTAACAATTTCTCCCTCTCTAAACACACCAAAATATGCAAAATATCCTAAAAAAAAGATAGAAAACTGCTTACTCAATAAAGTAAACAATCTTAATACGCTTGTATGCCTGTAAACTTTATAAAATCCTAAATAATAAGTAGTTACAATCCAAAATATTGAAACATAAGACTGAAAATAAATGTTTAAATATTCTTTATCATAAATAAGATAAATTATAAAATTTATAATTAAAATATCTACAAGAATTTGTAAAGGTCTAATAAAATGGGAGTATCTTTTTTTCAAGCTTAAATAAATGTAAGATAATTTACGACAAATATATATTTTTAAGCTAAGACTTTATCAATCATACCATCTATTGTAAAATGAGTTTTTGCTATTTCATTTGGATGATTATCATTTAAGTCTTTTTCAATTAATAGCTTTAAACCATTTATTAAATCATTAATAACCCAACTTGTAACAACTAGTTCTAAATTATTTTTTTTGAAAAAAATATCTAATTCACTTTCTGGATCTGTAATTAATAAAGTTTTACAGTTGAAGGCAAGTAAGTTGGGTAATTTAGAAGGTAAAGACCCTTTTGAAGTCCCTGTTTTTTGAGGTATTATTTGTACATCACTTCTTTGGTATAATTCTGCTAAATTTTCCTTTTCTACAAGGTTATGAAAGAAAATACCTGAATTAGTATTCAAACTTTTTAACTTATTAACTTCTGATCCTTGACTAAAAAAATGAAAATGTACATCTTTTAAATCTTTAGAAGCCTTGTTAAAAAACTCAAGTAGTTTAATTGGATTTTGCTTTTCG
Source organism: uncultured Polaribacter sp. (assembly GCA_964565055.1). Classification (GTDB taxonomy): domain Bacteria; phylum Bacteroidota; class Bacteroidia; order Flavobacteriales; family Flavobacteriaceae; genus Polaribacter. Next base: position 27,500 of record CAZMDC010000008.1, read on the forward strand.
CCTAATGCTCCAGAATATACTACATGTTTTTTAGAGCTATCAAAAAGCTTTCCTAAATCATCTGTTATTGTGTTGTTTATGGTTATAAAAGGATATTGAACCTCTAATTTTTGAGATTTTAATTTATAAAGGTTTTTAGCTTCATCTTTCATTTCTTTTGATAGAAAGATTAACTTATCGCAATTTTGGTAGCATTTTTTTTCAATTTTATGAATAAAAAAATGTATTAAGCTATTGACAAGTCCTTTTTTATCTTTCGAATAAATTTCTTGCAAATCGTGAACCATACCCACTTTTTTAATATCTTTTTTAATAAAACGCAAGATGCTATAAAAAGCAAAACTTGGTGGAAAAATTGGTATAATTAAATCTTTATTCTTTTGATGTTTTCTAATTGTTCTAAGCAAAAAAAAAGCAAAACTAAACTCTAAAATAAACCTTCTTAATATTGTAAATTTTGTGAATTTTAAAAATTTTCCTCCTCTTACAATCTTAATATTCTTAAGGGTTTTATTACTTCTTTTAATTTTCCAATTTGGATAAAAAGGATGAAAACATAAAACTGTAACATTATGACCTTCATTAGCTAAAGCTAATGCAAAATCTGTATTAAATTTTCCAGTTGATATAGGTTCAGGGAAAAAAAAAGGAGATAGTATTAAAATATTTTTTTTCTTATTCACGTATTCTGTTTCTTAATACTTTAGCTGGGCTGCCTAGACAAATTTTATTTGCTGGTAAGTTTTTATAAACACTACTTCTAGCTCCAATAACAGTTCCTTTATGAATTGTTACACCTGGAGCTATAAATACATCTGTAGCTAACCAGCACTCATCTTTTATAATTATCTTTTTGGCATAAATATCAAAAGTTGATTTTAAATAGTCATGAGAACCTGTGCAGATGTATGATTTTTGAGAAATAACTACATTGTTACCAATTTCAATTTCTCCAAGAGAATAAAGTACAACATCATCTCCAATCCAAGAGTAATCACCAATTTTAACTTTCCAAGGGTATGTAGTTCTTACTGTTGGCCTAAGTATTACTTTTTTGCCAATTTTAGCGCCAAATAAACGTAACAAAAAACGTCTAAAACCGTACATGAATTGTGGAGAGTTCCTGAAAAAAACACCTTGAACAATCCACCAAAGCTGAACAGTAAAAGCATTTTTGCCTCTAAAGTTTTTTGGTAATTTAAAAGTGTTAAGTTTTTGCATCGTCTAAAAAAATAGCTAAAATTTCTTTTGTAAATTTTTCGATTGTAAAATTATCTGCAAAATACTGTTTATTTTCATTTATCATTTCATCGATTTCTGAAATATTTTTACTCAAATATGTAAAAACATCCACAAGAGAATGAACACTTTCTTTTTCTACTAAATACCCATTTTTATCATGCTGAATAATATCTGGTATGCCTGCATGTTTTGTGGAAACAATTATATTATTTGTAGCCAAAGCTTCTAAAATAGATATAGGCTGACCTTCCATTTTATAAAAAGTTGGTAAAACAAATGTATTACCCCACTCTAATAAATCTTTTTTTTGAGTGTTGTAAACCAAACCTAAATAAGTTGTGTTTTTTAAATTAGTTATTTTAGAAATAATTTCATCTTTCAATTTAACATCAATATTACCTGCTATTTTCGCTTCATAATTAATGTTATTCTTCTCTAATTCTTGTAAAGCATCTAAAAGATAAAAAACACCCTTTTCTTCCATTAAATTACTTAAGTAAGTAATTTTTAACATGCTATTATCTATTTCTTTTAGATTTTCTGCGAGGTAACTTTCAGCAAAATTGTTTAGAACATAAATTTTATTATTATTTATAAAAGGTGTTAAATTACCTTTTAAAGAAGCAGATAAAACAATACCTTTTTTAAATTTTGATAGCAAAAAATAAAAAATATTCTTTTTAAAACCTGTTAGTTGTTTGTATTGTTCAGCCAAATAATTACCATGAACGTGTATAATTAATTCTTTTTTAAATAAAGAAGATGTTAAAATAAAAAGTGCATATTTGGTTACTCCTAAAAAAGTTTGACCAGGGGTAATATAGATAATATCACTATTAAAAACTTTAAAAAAACTAAAGTTAACTTTTAAGAAGAACCACAGTTTTTTAAATGAAAAGCTTCCTATTTTATCTTGAAATTCTGGATAAGAAGTGTTTATTTTATCTACAGTAAATGTAGTTGAATTATCAAGGATTTCTTTAACGACTTTATTTGCAAGAGAAACTCCAGAAATTGGTTTTGGAAATGGGCCTAAAATCAATACTTTTTTCATTTGAGACTATTTGTTAAATTATAAAATGAAAAGTAATTGATAATTAACGCAAAATAAATAACTCCATTTTGTCTGTCTAAAATATTTTCAATAAACATAAGAGAAATAAAGAGCATTAAAATGGCCAATTGCTCAAAACTTTTATTGAAAACAAGTTTTAAATTCGTTAACAAGAAAACAATAAAAAAGACTAAACCAATAACACCAGAAGCTAAAGTAAATCCTAAAAACTGATTGTGAGTATTGTAATAATTACCTTTAAAAAAGGTGTTTTTCTCTTGTAAATCTGTTAATATATCTTTGGTATCTCCAACTCCATAACCTAAAAAAGGTTCTTTAGAAATTGCTTTAATTGTTAGTTTGGAAATATTTACCCTTAAATTAGTTGATGATATTTTATGCTCATCAAATACACTATTTAATTCTGTAAATCTGTTAGAAATATCTGGTATAAATTTACCTATCAAAATAAAAAAACATATTAAAAGAGAAACACTAATCAATTTAACTTTTAAAGATGTTTTTAATTTAAAAAATAGAAAAACTAGAAAAAGTAATCCCATTATAATTATGGCACTTTTTCTTGAAAGTAAAATTAAATTGATTAACAAAAGTACATCTCCTAAAATAATAAGCAGTTTGTACTTGTGCTGTTGATATAAACTTACTGAAAAAATTAAGGCAATAGATGTTATTAACGAAGCGTAAATTGGATGCATTGAATATTTACCCAACTGAAAAATAATTCTGTAACTATAATTTAAAAAGTAATTTTCAGTAACAAATCCTCTTAAATAAAAGACAAAAAATACAACTATAAATAATAGAAGTGTACTTGAGAAAAATAAAAGTTTTGCTTTAGTAAAGAGTGTTTTTGAAAAAATATTTTGGTTTGACTTTAGTAAAAAAAAAGATATAGGAAACAATAAAATAGGAAGTAATCTAAACATGTATTCTAGCCCAACTGCTATGTTACTAGAATACATAATACTAAGCAATAAAACCACAAAAATAGAAATATTAATTAGAAGAAGATATAAGTATTTCTTGGGTCTTTTTTTATTATCCTTCTTTTTTGTAAAAGCACTATATATTGTAAAAACAAAGAACAATACAATACAACTTGGCTTTAAATTGTCTGGATATATTGGAAGTAAAAAAAGATTTAAAAAGAAAAACTTTGTTAAATTTCCTATAGAAAAAGTGTTTGACTTTATCATAATTTTACTTCTTTAAAAAAGTATATCAATACTTTAGGAATTACATAAATACCAAAAGCTACTAATACTAATTGAGAAAAGCCATTGGTAAAATCTCCCCTAAGAAAATAAACCATATGGATTGCTGCAAAAAATGCTAAGAGTTTTTTTAAATAATCATCAGATTTTAAATACTGTAAACCTTTTGAAAAGAAATAAGCAATTATAAATGCAAATAAAATAACACCAAATATTCCAAAATTTAAATATCCTTCAGAAATAAAAGGATTTGATATATTATTGAACCAAAAACCGTGTTCTTCTATCAAATAATTACCAATAAATTGCCCACTTGAAATAGGTTTAGTATCCCAAACAGCTCTTGGCACAAAAAAGAAAATTGCACTAGAGAGTTGCTCTCCTAAACTAAAACCGTTTTCAGATACATATTCTATAGTAGCTAAAAAATTAGCATAAGCATCAAAATTAATTGTATTAAAATCACTTAATAAAACATCTTTATCTATTGATTTTGTAATAAGTGTTGGATTAGAAACAACCTGTGAAAATGAATAGTTAACGTGTGTAAAAACAGCCATTATTGGCATAATAAGTATTAAACTAAAGTATAAAATTAATGTAGTTTTAATATTTGAGTTCAATAATTTAGGAATAAATAAAAAAAGGATGCTAAAATATACAGGCCCTAAACCAGACCTTTTTTCCATAAATGGATTTTTGAACACTAAGATAAGTAGTAAAAAAAAACTTAAACAACCTGTAATAATTAATAAGTTAATTGCCTTTTTTCTATTTTTATTAAAATACATAACACACAATGCAACTCCTGCTAAAGGCAAAGAAAACAACACTTTTGATATAATTATTTTTATAGATTTTGCACTATCATATTGTAGTTTCCAAGTTGGTGTGAGTAACTTTTGTTGTATATAATCGATATTAAAAATTAGTATCAAAAAAGATATTACTAAAATTAATAAGATGTTAAAGGGTAACTTTCTACTTATTTTATATTCTCTAACCTTATAATTTCTCTTCTTAAAAAGAAGATAACTAATAAAAAACACAATGTTAAATAATAAAATATAAGTGTTTGCTACAATAGTTTTAGACCATTTATAAGGCAAATCATTTACATGTTTTTGTAACTCTGGGTCTATATTTGATATTTGTGCAAGTGGCGTAATTATAAAAAAAAGAATATTAAATATTAAATATGCAGATATAAATGGAGAATATTCTTTTTCTAAAAAAAAATGATAATACATAATTATCATTATAACAACATAGTTTAAAAAGAAAGACGATAATGCTAATAAATTAATATCAACTAAAAAAAACTGAATTCCAGTAAAAACGAAAAACGATAAAAAGACGAGATTTTTCAAACTAGTTTCTAATATTTAGTATTAGTGTTTTTCTTTTTAAAGAATAATATAACCTTATTAAAACCATTAATACATCACCAAGAACTCTTAGATATATTAAATTCCAAAAAGTTATTGAATTTGTAAAATATAAAACTACTAAAATTAAAATATAAATTAAAGAAGTGAAAATTAAAGAGAAATTATACTCTTTAAAAAAACCAAAAGCCACTAAAGAACACGTACCTAAAACAAAAGTTAGTGCAACAAATGGGCATAAAATTGCTAAAAATTGAAGTGTTGTTGAAAAAGGTAACATTTCATCTCCTCCAAGTAAAAACATAAAACTATCTGATAAAAGAAAAATAATTGCCCCAATAACTACCCCAATTATAAAAGAGAATATTACTAATTTTTTTAGAAGATTTTTATTTTTTGTTCTTGAAATTGTTGGAAACACAGCCTGTTGCAACATCTCAAAAGGAATAACACCAAGCATTACAATTTTTAAACTAGTATCAAAACCAGAAACTTGTTCTAAAAGACAAAATTTACCAATAAAAAATATAGTTCCAAAATTAAATACTAATGATAAAAACCTACCTATAAAAAAAGGTGTAGACTCTTTAAAGTAAATACGTATGTGCTTAAAAGGAACAAGAGTAAATTTTACGTTATAAAATTTAAACAAGTAAAATACACCTAAAAAACCCATTAAAATAGAAGAAACAACAAACAAAATAACATAAGAAAGTAAATCAGTTTCTGATTGCACAAAAAATACAGTTCCAATAAGTAAAAAAAGCCTCGATAAAAAAACAATTATTGTTGCTGGCTTTAAATTTTCTATACCTTGAAAAAACCAAATAGGAAATAAAACTTCACCAACACCACAAAACATTAACAATAAAAGAAGCTGCTGATAATTGTAAAAAGTTTCAGAATTACCAAGCAAAAGAATACAGAGTAGAGATACTATAAATAAACCACCTTTAATTAAATAAATAGCAGATATTATTTCATTTATTTTTTTAGATTCTTTTTTGTTTTCAACAATATATTTTGCAGCGTAAATATTAAAACCAAAATTAACAATCATTATAAAATACTGAATAACAGAATCTAACCAAGTTATTAAACCGTATTTTTCATCTCCTAAAACTCTAATTAAGTAGGCTGCTAAAATAATTTTAATACCAATATTAAAAAACTTTATCAAACTTAAGTAAGAGAAGTTTTTTAATATAATTTGATAATTTGAATCGAGGTTTTTAAACATTTTTATGAAAAATTTGTTGGAATATTTTTTCAGAAAAATCACTTTTTATCTCATGAAAAACATTGTTAACCTTTTTTCTTTCACTTGAAAATTCATCAATCTTGTTTATTAAAACATCTTCTAAAAACGGAATTAATGCAATCGTTTCATCAATCATTTTACCTGGCATAAACTCTACAGGTTTTTCAAAAACAAAACCTCTTGAATTTGAATATTGCTTAAAATCTGAAACCAAAAATGCCATTGGTTTATCTAACAAAAGATAATCTATATAAATTGATGAAAAATCTGTAAGTAGCAAATCTGTTCTTTTTAAAACTGAATATAATGATATGCCTTTCTGTTCAAAATTATCATTATTAATAAAAAACAAATTTGAGTAATTTTTAAAATGATTCACATCCATATAATCCATTGGGTGCAATTTTACAACACAAACTGCATTTATGCTATTTAAATAATCATTTAGGTCTTTTAAATAAGTTTCATCTAAAAAATCATTAAATTTTTTGAGCTCACCATCTATTCTTATGTCTCCTACTTTAGATTTCCTATAAGTTGGCATCCATAAAATAGTATGACTAAAATTATTAATATCTTGATCTAATAGGTCTAATAAATTGTATTTATCATCAAATAATAAATCATTTCTTGGTTGCCCAGAAACCAACACTTTTTCTGGTGATAAAGAGAAAGCTTGTGCCATTATTTTTTGAAACAATGGTGATGTAGCTATAGAATAATTAGATGTAGGTACAGATTTGTTACCATCTAAATGACCAATATTTTTTAAAGGCATTCCATGCCATAAATTTACATTTACTTGATTTTTAGAAAGTGTAACGTTATTAAAAATTCCATGTGTATGGAAAATATTTTTTGATTTGCAGAAATAATAAAACCCTTTTATAGATTTTTTTTTAACTACTTTATATTTTTTTGATGTTGAATATCTTGAGGTTAGTTTATAAAACTTAGCTTTATCAGTATCATTTACCAACCAAACGTTCTTAAATTTTGGTTGATTATTTAACATGTAACAAAAAAAAGAGAAGCTATTGTCTGAAAAATCTGGAAAACTATGGTATAAGACGTAGTTTTTTTGAGGTTTTATAAATAATCTGAGAAGTTTTATTAGTTGAGTAACTATCAAAATTATATTATTTGTCTTGCATTACTTTTTTTAATTTTGAGGTAGAAATATCTATTGTTCTTGGTAAATATATAACCTCACAATATTTATTTAAATCGTCAAACTTTCCTTGCCAATCATCTCCCATAACAAAAACATCAACATTATATTTTTTTATATCATCTATTTTTTGCTCCCAATTAGACTCTGGAATAATTTCATTTACAAAATCTATTGAGCTTAACAATTCTTTTCTTTTTTCGAAAGGAATTTTACAGTCTTTTCCTTTTTTAATATTAAATTCATCTGTAGATAAACCTACAATTAATTTACTACCAAGTTTTCTTGATCTTTGAAGTATTTCTAAATGCCCATAATGCAACAAATCAAAAGTACCATAAGTTAAAATAGTTTTTTCTTTGTTATTATAATTTAGTATAAACTCATTAAAGGGTTTTAATTTTTCATCTTTATTTGATAAAATGATTTCATCTTTACTTAACATCCAATCTATTTGTAAATCTTTATCATTATAAATCACACCATCTTCAGACTTTGGTTTATAATAATTATCACACTTATAAGCAAAAATAGTATCGTCTTCTAAAACAGCAAAACCGTGTAAAAATCCTCTAGGAATATAGAGTTGCTTTTTATTTTCTTCTGATAAAACACAACTAAATGTTTTGCCAAATGTTGCAGAATTTTCTCGAACATCTACAACAACATCTAATACTTTACCTTTTATTACTCTTACAAGTTTAGCCTGTGCATGCTTACCTTTTTGCATGTGCAACCCTCTTAAAACTCCTCTTTTTGATGAAGATTGATTGTCTTGAACAAAGCTAACAGCTAACCCTGTTTTTTCTTGAAATATCTTTTCATTAAAGACTTCAAAAAAGTAACCTCTTTCATCTCCAAAAATTTTTGGTTCTAGTATAAAGCAATCTTTAAGATGCGTTTCTGTAACTCTCATTTATATCTTTAATAGATTTTTTTATCACTTCTAATATAGGTTATTTAAGTTTTTGCAGATATGCAAGCTTAATAAGTAATTAAAGTAAATTACAACTTTTATTTTTTATAGTTTTCTAAATAGCTATTTAGCTTTATTAGTAAAAGAATAAAAACCATAGAACCAGCTCCAAATATTGCAAGAAGAAATATATAGTTTTTAGTGAGTTCTTTTACTTCATGACCAACTGGTTGAAAATTAGAAATTACATTTATAATTTCATAATTTTTTGATTTTTCTTCAGAAATTTTTTCTAAGTCGTAGTTTAACTTTCTATTTGTTTCAAATAACTCTAACTCTTTCGTAGATCTTTTATCACTACTTCCTAGGTCTATACTTGTACCTGCTGTTTTATTTTTTGCTTCCTCAAGTAAAACCTGCATGTAAACTCTTCTTAAAGTGTCTAATTGTGTTAAGTTTTCACGATATAAAGAATCTTTTCTGTCTAAATTTTCATTAGTAATTTCCTTAAACCTATTAAAGTATTTGTTGTTTACAACTGAAGAAATAATGATATCATCTAATTTATCAAAAACATCATTTTTTTCAGCAATTACATTTATTTTATGAATGTTGTAATCGTAATCTGTAAAGGAGTTCTTAAATGATTCGAATTCATAGCTTCTAATAGTTAGTGTATCTACCTCTAAAACCAATTTATCGTAAGCATTTATAATATCGCTATCTATTTTTAAAGGCTCTATTTTAAATTCTTTTAAAGACGAGGCATATTCTTTATTTAAATTAAATACGGTTTGGAGTGTAACTATATCTTTTTGCTTTACTAAATCATTATAAAACTTAATATTGTTATACAATTGCCTTGTACTTTTAAAATTGGGTTGTAACAACAATTCAGATTCGTAAGTTACAGGTTTAGTTGTTTCTAAAAAGAAGCCTAATACGCCTCCTAAAATTAAAGCTATCGAAATTTTTAAAATATTTTCTTTCAAAAAAATAAGTATTGAAATAATAAAATCGAAAATTCCTTTAAAAATACTGCCAATAAAATTGAAAAAACTTTTAATTCCTTTGCCTATAATTACAAACAAAGAACCTAAATCTACTTCTTCTTCGTTTTGTTTATTTTGTTGGTTTGTTGACATATAAAAGCTTTAAAAGTGAATATAAACACTCGTTAACTATTAAAAATTTGTTCTAATATTTTTTGTGTAATTGCATACGTAGGTGTTACTCCTGTCATCCCTAAACCACCAGAAGCTAATGTAGCACCTGTTTCTAGTGGATTATCTGATGCATAATAGGCATACCTAACTTTTACATCTTCAGAAATATTACCTCTAATTTTTGAGGCAGATTGTATGGCTTTTTGGTAATGTGCACCTTCCATTTCTAACCCAATAACATTCCAAGTAGAATCATGGAAGAACTTTAAAAGATCTTTATTCTGAAGTGATGTGCCTAACACAGAAATCATTGAGCCATCAAAAACATTTACTCCAAAACCTTCTAAGTCTTGTTTGGTAAGCTCGTTTTTAAAAGGATAATTATCTGCTGTACCTTCAAAAATATGGGCAGAAGGTATCATAATATCTCCTTTACCACCTTCTAAAATACCTGCTTTACCCATTATTGAAACCGATTTTACATCTAAATGAACTTTTTCACCATCTGCATCATAAGGTTTTAACAATTCATCCATAGTTTCAAAAGCTTGTTCTCCAAAAGCATAATCCATAACAATAATTACAGGATTTTCTTCTAGATTTTCTCTTTTTTGGAACGATGAAATTTCACAATTTATTTTATTTGTATCAATTATTTGTACGTTAATATTTGTTCCAGAGGTATCTTTAACGTAAATCAACCCATTTTCTGAAGCAAAATCTTTTACTCTTTTTTGAAGCTGTTTACTATTAACGTTACTTAAAAGCTGAAATAACTGAAACTTTTTATGTTGCTCTGCTTCTTCTGGTAATGCTTTTTTTGCATAAATAGAATTCATAACACTGTGCATGTTTGCACTAATAATATGTAAAGGTCTTTTTAAAAGATTATACTCTTTTAAAATATTTTTAATATCATTTGCCCAAATTTCACCATAAATATGATGCCCAATTTCTTCAATTAAAAGAGAGCTAAAGGTTACTGTTCTTTTTTTAGCTTCATCAACTTCTCTTATAGCTAATTTACCTAACCAGTAAATTAAATTAAAGAATTTATGTGGATTTTCTTCTGTAGAGAGTTCGTTATAAATATCTGAAACCTCATCAAAAGTTCTTCCTAAAATATTACCTAAATGAACTATAAGCACTTCTTTTTCTTCATCAGATATTTTCTTTTGATGTAGCACAACATCTTCTAAGTTTAGCCACTCTCTTGTAAAATCTTCACCTTCGTTTAAAGAAACTCTCTCTTGTATTTTATGAGATTCTATAAATAAAAATGTAAGATGAGTAAGAATATCATAAATTTCAGATCTACCTCTGGTAATTTCAATATTCATTTGATCTTTATCTATTCTGTAGCAATTTCTCCTTCTTTTTGGAGGTACAATTGGTTCAAAATGCGAGTTTTTGTAGCCTTCATCTGCAGTTAAATTGATAAACTGACATTGTTCTATACCTTCTGGTAATCTTTCTATAACATAAACCAAACCATCAAGTTCTATTTTATCTTCTGCAATAGAACCATAAATTTCTGGTCTTAACAGTAATAACGATTTTCTTAGGGTTTCACCAGAAACACCCATTGGTTTGTAAAAACCTCTACTAAACAAGTGTCTCATAGAAATATATAACTTTTCTATGGCATTTGTAGACTCTTGAGCCCTTGTTCTTTCTATATTTTTAGTATGCAACATGCTTTTTTTTATAGTACAAATATAAAATTATTTACCTGATAATATTACGTTATATTTTTCTTGATTTTTCAGTAAACTTAGGGCTTCAAAAATAGTTTCATCATTTTTTAATTGGTATTGAAACACCCCTTCTTTATAAAAATACTTTTCTATAATTTCTTCTTCTAATATATTGAATAATATATCTTGATTCTTACTAATTTCCTCAATTTTAGCTTCAAAAAGTTTTTGTTTAATACTTTCATATTCTTTAGCTAAATTTTTAGAAGTTGATACTGAAAAAGCTTTTTCAAAAAGTTCTTCTTGTTGTGTTACAAAAGTAGTATCACTTGATAAAAAAGTTGTAAAAGAATTAAAATCTTTATTGGTAAACTTAAAATTATCTAAACTAGTTATAGTTGGGTTTTTATAATAATAGTCTGTAGCAAAATTAAATATAGCTTTAGATGACATTAGTGCTTCTGTTGCATCAGTTTTATTAGACAATTGTATTGCTACATCTGGCAAAACTCCACCTCCATCAAAAACAGTTCTACCATTTGAAGTTTTAAACTCATTTACTCCATTATCAGAAAATTTTGGAACAATGCCTGTTTTAGTATTTCTATTCGTGTAATCTAACTCTTGAATACATCTTCCACTTGGTGTATAATATTTAGAGATTGTTAATTTTAATTGTGTTCCATAAGTGAGTTCTTTTTGACGCTGAACTAAACCTTTTCCAAAAGAACGCTGGCCCATAATTACAGCTCTGTCATAATCTTGCAAAGAGCCACTTACAATTTCTGATGCTGATGCAGAACTTCCATTTATTAAAACAACAATAGGCATCTCTAAATCTAGAGGCTCATTAGAACCTCTGTAAGTATTGCTCCATTTTTTTATTTTAGCTTTTGTAGTAACAATTGTTTTACCTTTTGGTAAAAAAAAGTTAGAAATATTAATAGCTTCTTGTAAAGAACCTCCAGGATTTGATCTTAAATCAAACACTAATTTTTGCATTCCTTTTTCTTTTAAGTTTTTAAAAGCTTTTTTAACTTCAGATGATGCTTTGTTATTAAAACGTGTTAAAGTGATGTAACCTGTTTCTTCATCAATCATATCATAAAAAGGCACAGGATTCACTTCTACTTTTTCTCTAATAAGTTCTTTTTCTAAGCGCTTACCTTGTCTTAAAATTTCTACTAAAACCTTGGTGTTTGGTGTGCCTTTTAAAAACATAGAAAGTTGATCTCTTTCCATATTTGCTAAAGATTGGCCAGCAACAGAAACAATAATATCTCCTGCTTTTAAACCTGCTTTATCTGCAGAAAATCCTTTATAAATTTCTTTCAGTTCAATACCTTGTGATGTATAAAAAACAGAAACTCCAATACCTGCATATTCTCCTTCTCTTCTAATTTTTGCATCTTCTACATCTTGCTCGTTATAAAAATTAGTGTACGGATCTAGATCTTTTAATGTATTTTTTATTGCCTTATCTGTTAATTCTGCAGGGTTTATTTCATCAACATAATACATATTCAGTTCCTTAAAAAGAGAGTTGTAAATTTCTATTTGCTTAGCAATCTCGAAAAAATTCGATTTTTGAGAAAAAGAAAAGAAAATTGCAGCTAATAGTATAACTACAAGAATTTTATGCTTATAAATCTTCTGCTTCATTTGTTTTGTTTTTAACCTCATCTACAAACAAATGCAATAATTTGTTCATTTTAGAATACAGTTCTTCATAATTTTTTTCTTCTTTACCAAGATACGAAATCATAAAAACATAGGGTTTTTCTAGAGAATCGTATACAATGTTTTTTTGCAAACGATAGGTTTCTCTCATCAACCTTTTTAAACGATTTCTATCTGGTGCTTTTTTAAAGTTTCTTTTAGCAACTGAAACTCCAACTTGTGTAGGAAAATTTGAGGTATGTTCTATTTGTAAATATACCATTCTTAAAGGAAATACTTTTAGACTATTTCCATCTTTATAGAGTTTTTCAATTAGCTTTTTACTCTTTAATCGTTCTTGTTTTCCTAGGGTAAACTTCATTGGTACAAACTTACTTGAAAAGTACAACTTTTTAAGCTTTTCATATAAAGAACTTGAAAAATTATGTATTTTTATAGAAGTAAGTTATCAATAACATTTTAACTCAATTTTGTTATATATTAAACAATAATTGATATTTTTGTTATATATTAAACTAATTGTAATTCAAAATATTTTAATGAAACCAGATTTATTTCAAGCACCAGATTATTATAATTTAGATGATTTATTAACTGAAGAACACAAATTAATTCGTGATTCTGCCAGAGATTGGGTAAAACGTGATGTTTCTCCTATTATTGAAGATTATGCTCAAAAAGCAGAATTTCCAAAACAAATTATTGCTGGTTTAGCAGAAATTGGCGCTTTTGGACCTTACATTCCTGAAGAATATGGTGGTGCAGGTTTAGATCAGATTTCTTACGGTTTAATTATGCAAGAAATAGAAAGAGGAGATTCTGGAGTAAGATCAACTGCTTCTGTACAATCATCTTTAGTGATGTATCCTATTTACACCTATGGAAATGAGAAACAGCGTAAAAAATATTTACCAAAATTAGCTTCTGGAGAATGGATGGGTTCTTTTGGATTAACAGAACCAAATCATGGTTCTAATCCTGGTGGAATGGAAACTAACTTTAAAGATAAAGGTGATCATTACCTATTAAATGGAGCAAAAATGTGGATTTCTAATGCTCCCTTTTGTGATGTTGCTGTTGTTTGGGCAAAAAATGAAGAAGGAAGAATTCATGGTTTAATTGTAGAACGAGGCATGGAAGGTTTCTCTACACCAGAAACACACAACAAATGGTCTTTACGTGCTTCATCAACTGGAGAATTAATTTTTGATAATGTAAAAGTGCCAAAAGAAAACTTATTGCCAAATAAATCTGGTTTAGGAGCACCTTTAGGTTGTTTAGATTCTGCTAGATATGGAATTTCTTGGGGTGCAATTGGTGCAGCTATGGATTGTTATGATACTGCTTTACGTTATGCAAAAGAACGTGAGCAATTTGGCAAACCTATTGGTCAGTTTCAATTACAGCAAAAGAAACTAGCTGAAATGATAACCGAAATTACAAAAGCACAATTATTAGCTTGGAGACTTGGTACATTAAAAAATGAAGGAAAAGCTACTTCAGCTCAAATTTCTATGGCAAAAAGAAACAATGTAGAAATGGCTCTTAAAGTTGCAAGAGAAGCAAGACAGATGTTAGGAGGAATGGGTATTTCTGGAGAGTATTCTATAATGAGGCATATGATGAATTTAGAAAGTGTGGTTACCTATGAAGGTACACATGATATTCACCTACTAATAACAGGTTTAGACATTACAGGTTTAAACGGTTTTAAATAAAATAAATAAATATTTTAAAAGGTCGTTTTAATAAAACGACCTTTTTTTTTGGTTATTTTTTAATACCCAGCTTTAATAATATGGTTTCTAATAAGCACCATTTTGTAAATGCAGACTGTATCATATTTACACCAATAAATACACCAAACCACAACCAGTTAATACTTACATAGTAAGACAGGGTTACCATTAATAATACCATAAACCCAACTATTACTCTAAAATATTTATTTAACATTTTTAATTACTTTTAAATTTATATAAATCTCTCTATAGGTAAAACAATCGCTTTTAAAGGATTGTTTGTGTTCAAGTTTTTATTGAATTCTTCTATTAATAAAAATAATCCATCAATTTTTTCTTTTTCTGTAAAAGAAAAAAATAAAATAGATTCATTACCACTTTTTTCTCCAGAAAACCAACTAGAAGCCATTAATAATGAAGGTACATTTTTATATCCATCAATATCTAAACTACTAAAATTTTCGATATTTGCTTTTTTAAAAATGTTTAAAACATTTTTTTGAAATTCTTCTACTGCTGTTACTAATACTAATTTCATTGTCTAAGTTTTTAAATTCAATCAAGTAAAAAACAGAACTATTTATAATTCTTTTTTTCGATCATATAATATACCAATGGCACAACCAATAAAGTTAATACTGTAGAAACTATAGTACCTCCCATTAATGATATTGCCAATCCTTGAAATATTGGATCAAAAAGAATCACAAATGCACCAATAACAACTGTACCTGCAGTTAATAAAATAGGTGTTGTTCTTACTGCTCCTGCTTCTATTGCTGCTTGTTTTAAAGATATTCCTTCTGCCAATCTTAAGTTGATAAAATCAATTAATAAAACTGAGTTTCTTACCATAATTCCTGCTAAAGCAATCATACCAATAAATGATGTTGCTGTAAAAAATGCACCCATGATCCAATGCCCTAAAATAATTCCTATTAGTGATAATGGCACAGCAACCATCATTACAATTGGTGCTTTAAAGTTTTGGAACCAACCTACAATTAAAATATAAATTAAAATTAAAGCACCTAAAAAAGCGATACCTAAATCTCTAAAAACCTCTAATGTAATTTGCCATTCTCCATCCCATTTTACTGTATAATCGTCTTCAAAATCTGGCTGACCTAAATACATTTCATTTAAATTGTAACCTTCTGGAAGTTCAATTTCTTTCAATTTCTTTTCCATTCCTAAAATTGCGTAAGCAGGACTTTCTAATTCTCCAGCCATATCTGCTAAAACATAAACGACTCTTTTTTGATTTTTTCTATAAATACTTTTATCTGAAATTGTTTCTTTTATTTCAACCAAATCAGCAATAGGAATCATATTACCTTGTTTTGATTTCACTTTCAATTGCGAAATATCAGAAATGGTAGATTTTTCTTTTTCATCTAAACTCAACACCAAACCAATTTGATTTACAGCATCTTCATCATACAATGTTGTTATTGGGTTGTTAGATAAAGCCATATTCATGGTATATGCAATTTGCTGTGGTGCAACACCATACAACATTGCCTTTTCTTTATTGATTTCAAATTGATATTCTTTTTGGTCTGCTTCAACCATAAAATCAACATCTACAACATCATCTGTATTATTTAAAATATTCTGAATATCGTTTGCAATTCTAATTTGCTCTTTATAATCTGGTCCATAAACCTCTGCAACAATGGTTGATAAAACTGGAGGTCCAGGTGGAACCTCAACTAATTTTACATTTGCATTGTATTTTTTTGCAATTTTCTGAATTTCTGGTCTTAGTAATTTTGCAATTCCATGACTTTGAATTTTTCTTTCACCTTTATCAACTAGATTCACTTGAATATCTGCCATATTAGATCCACCACGTAAATCGTAATGACGCACTAAACCGTTAAAAGTTATAGGTGCAGAAGTACCCACATAATCCTGATAATTAACTACTTCTGGTCTTGTAGCTAAATACTGTGCAATTTCTTGAGTTACAACTCTTGTTCTCTCTAAAGTTGTGCCTTCTGGCATATCAATTACTACTTGAAACTCATTTTTGTTATCAAAAGGCAACATTTTTACAGCAACAGAATTGGTTACAAATAATCCCATAGTTGCAATTAAAATAAAGAATGTTCCTCCTAAAAACAACCATCTTTTGGTTCCGTTTTCTAATAAAGGTCTTTCTAACTTATCGTAAACTTTATAAATAAAGGTTTGCTCTAAAGGTTTTTCTGATTTTTCTTCTCCTCCTTTTTTATCTTTTTCTCTTAAGAAAATATACCCTAAATAAGGTGTAATTGTCAACGCTACAAATAATGATAAAATCATTGCAATTGAAGCTCCAATTGGCATTGGCGCCATATAAGGACCCATTAAACCAGACACAAAAGCCATTGGTAAAACAGAAGCAATTACAGTAAATGTTGCTAAAATTGTTGGGTTACCAACTTCATTAATTGCATATAAAGCCGCTTGTTTAAATGGTAAGCGTTTCATTTTAAAATGCCTGTGCATATTTTCTGCAATAATAATGGAATCATCAACCACAATACCTGTTACAAAAACCAACGCAAAAAGCGTAATTCTGTTTAAGGTATAATCTAACATATAATAACTTAGCAATGTTAAAGCAAATGTAATTGGCACAGATAAAAACACAACCAATCCACCTCTCCAACCCATAGCTAACATTACAACCAATGTTACTGCAATGATAGAACCAATAAGGTGCAATAACAATTCTGATACTTTATGAGAAGCTGTTTCTCCATAATTTCGAGTGACTTCTACATGAACATCATCAGGAATTAAAGTAGTTCTTAAATGAGCTACTTTATCTAAAATTACTTCTGCAATTTTCATTGCATCTGCACCTTTTCTTTTGGCTACAGAAATCGTTACTGCAGGATATTCTGATTGATATTCAGGTGACTTATCACTCCCATTTCCAAAACCTAAAGACACGTAGTTTTGTGGTATTTCTGGTCCGTCAACAATAGTTGAAATTTGTTTTAAATAGATTGGTTGATTCTGTTGCACACCAACCACCAAATTTTCTACATCTTTAACAGAGGCTAAAAACTTACCCGTATTTACTAGAAATTCTGTATCATTTTTATCAAAACTACCAGAAATTAATTGCGAATTGTTGGCTTTTATCATTTCTGAAACCGATAAGAAATCCAATCCGCTTGCAGCTAATTTATCCTTATCCAAAACCACTCTTAACTGACGATTTCTTCCACCAATTTTATGTGTAATAGAAACATCGTTTACTTTCTTAATTTCTGTTTCTAACTCTTGTGCCATTTGCCCAAGCTGAAAATCGTTATAATTTTCGCTCCACAAGGTTAATCCCAGCATAGGCACATCATCAATAGCACGAGTTTTAACTAATGGAAACGTAACACCCTGTGGCATTTGATCCATATGTTTGTTAATTTCATTATACAATTTTACAAACGAACGCTCAATATCTTCGCCCACATAAAACTGAACAATCACCATTGCTTTTTCGTTCATAGAAGTAGAATACACATATTCTACACCTTTAATATTAGAGATTAACTTCTCTAAAGGTTTTACAACTCTATTTTCTACTTCTGTAGGACTTGCACCTGGATAACCTACAAAAATATCTGCCATTGGCACATCAATTTGCGGCTCTTCTTCTCTAGGAATTAAAAAGGAAGCATACACACCAACAACCATAAAAACGATCATCAGTAATACTGTTAATTTTGATCCGATAAAGACTTTTGCAATTTTACCAGCTAAACCTTCTTTCATATTATTTATATTTTTGGGCGTTTTAACAGGCTATCCATTTCAATCTTTTTTCTTATGCTGAATTAATTTCAGCATAAGAAAAAAGGATTTCCATTATTATCCTTAACGCGAATTTTTAGTTATTGAATTGTAATTTTTGCTCCGTTAAATAATTTACCATCAGCAGAAATTATATAAGATTCATTAGCATTCAATCCTGATAAAACCTCAACATTATTACCATAAGTTCTACCCAAGCGCAACCAACGCAACAAAGCTGTATTCGTTTGACTTACTGTGTAAACACCCGATAATTGTCCGTTTTTAACAATTACATCCATAGGAATTAAAACCATCTCAGATTTTGTTTTTTGTTCTAAAGGAAATTGTACAGTTGCAAACATTCCAGATAGAATAGATACATTTGTTTTTTCTAAATTTACTTTTACCAAATATTGTCCTCTAGTATTTTTAGCAGAAGTACTAACTTCTGTTACTTTTCCTTTTACAGTTTTATCAATAGATTTTACCAATACATTTACGTCTGTTCCTTTTTCAATTTCTGATATTTCTGTTTCTGGAACCATTGCCAATACTTCAAAATCTTTTGGAGATTCTAAGCTAATTAATGGCATTCCTGGGTTTGCCATATCTCCAGCATCAATATTTTTATTAGTAATTATTCCACTAAAAGGCGCTTTAATATTAGAATAGGTAAACTGAGCATTGATTTCGTTTTTCATTTGTTTAGCAGATTCTAAACCTGCTTTTGCTATTTGATAATTGGTAGTCATGTCATCCATTTCTTTTTGAGAAATACTACTACTAGCAAATAAGTTTTTAAAACGATTGTAATTTTTTTCTGCATTTATAAAAGCAGTTTGTGCTTGTGCAATACTAGCATCTACCTGTGCTTTTTTGGCTTGTAAATCTGTATTATTTATAGAAACTAACAACTGACCTTTTTTTACTTTATCACCAACATTTACGTGTACTTTTTTTACAAAACCCATCATTCTAGTGCTTAAATCAGCACTATTAGTAGCTTGTATTTTTCCACTTACAGACAAAAACGGATTGTTATTGTTTGCTATAATATTACTAACCTTTACTTTAATTGCTGGTGAATTTTCCGCTATTGCTTTTTTATTTTCACTACCACAACTTGTTATAAATAATGAAGTTGATATTAAAGTAATTATATAAATGTATTTTTTCATTTCTATGGATTTTATTTTATTGCTGAAAACTGTGGCTACTAATTGCCAAATTTTTCTATTTTTTGGTTAAAAATTCTAAATAAGTTTGTGTAAAATTGTACTCGAAAATAGTTTGATAATACTCTAATTGCTTTTGAGAAAATTGCGTTTCTGCCATTAACAAATCTGATGTTTTTTCTAAACCTTCTTTAAATCTGTTTTGTCTAATTCTTAGAGATTCTTCTGATTGTTGCACTGCTAAACTTGTTAATTCTAATCTATTCTTAGCATCAATCAATTGACGTTTCACTTTGTTTAATTCCAAATTACTTTTAGATATATATTGATTGTATTCTAGTTTCGATTTTTCAAATTCAGCTTTACTTTTTTGGGCTTTCCCAAAACGTTTAGAACCTTGAAAAATATCCCAACTCAATTGTGCTCCAATAACATATCCACTTGCATCACCAGTGAAAATTTTATTGTCATACATTTCGTAACTCCCAAAGGCATTTAATCTTGGTAAAAAAGCCATTTTATCTGCTTTATTCATTGCTTCAAAACCTTTTAACGCAAGTTCCATAGCTTTAATATCGCTTCTGTTTTCAGAGATTTTTTGATCATCAACAGAAATATTAGTTACGTTTAATTTTTCTGATGGCATATACACAACATCAGATTTATCATTCATTAAAAAAGAAATATAATTTGAGGCATTTTGCACGTTACTTTTTGCGCTTTGTAATTGATTTCTAACTTCTGTAATTCGTATTTCTACATTTAAAACATCTGCTCTTTGTAACAATCCTTCTTTAAAACTATTATCAGCTAATTCTTTATTAACTTCAGAAGCTTTTAAAGCTTTTTCTAAAACTTCTACAGCTTTATATGCCAATTGCAATTGCATATAGGATTTATCTACTTCAAACATTAAATAATCTTGAGTTCGTAATGTTTGTAAAGACATGGCTTCCATCTTAGATTTTGCTGCTTTTCGTTGGTAAAAACCATCTAAATTGATTATTGGTTGTTCTACTTTAATTATAGTTGCAAAATTTTGAGTGGTTGTAGGATCGTTTAATAAAGTAGGATTAAAATCGTTCTGAGTTAAAATTCCTTGATTTAATTTAGATCCAAAAGCCATTAAAGGATTTGTAGTAGAAACACCTGTATGACTGGCAGTAATATTGGGTAAAAACACTGCATTGGTTTGGTTATATTCTGCTTTTGTAGCATTAAATTCTTCTTGTGATATTTTAATGCTGGTATTATTTTCTGAAACTTTAGCCAAAACTTCAGTTTTTGAAATTGGAATTATTTCTTGTGCTTGTATGTTCATGCCAAATAGCACTAAAAAAAAAGGGAGTATATAAAACTTCTTCATAAATTATCTATTTACAGTACAAAAATAGATTGAAGAAATGTTTCTATAAGTAACAAAGGTTACCAACTAGAAAAAGCAAAAGAGTAACAAAAAAAACAATAAATAGCACTAATGGAAAATGTTAAAAAAGCTTTTTCTAAAGCTTAAATAATTCATAAAGGTTTGTTAAAATAAAAAAATATTTTAAAAATTATTCAACCTTTGCTTCCAATAATTTTCAAATTTAGAAATTAACTTTTATGAAGAAATTTGTACTTCTAACAATTATACTTTTTAATTCGATACTGTTTTCACAAACTAAAGATTTTGAAATTACAGGAACAATAAAATCTGAAGCAGATAATTATGTTTTAGAGTCTGCTACAGTTCATTTAGAGAGACTAAAAGATAGTAGTATAATTTCTTATACAATAACCAATGAGAAAGGAAATTTTAATATTCAAGGAAAAACAAACGACGAAAAAATAAAACTAGTAGTTTCTTTTTTAGGTTTTTCTCCTTACTCAAAAATTATAACTGTTAAAGATCAAAATGTTGGTATTTTAAATTTAAAATCTGCTAATGTTTTAGATGCAGTAGTAATTAAATCTTCAGCCCCAATAACTATAAAAAAAGATACTGTAGAGTTTAGTGTTAAATCATTTAAAACCAAAGCAGACGCAAATGTAGAAGATTTACTAAAAAAACTACCTGGTGTAGAAGTTGATGAAGAAGGTACGATTACTGTAAACGGAAAACCAGTAAATAAAATTTTAGTAAACGGAAAACCTTTTTTTGGAAACGACCCAACAATTACTACTAGAAATTTAACAAAAGAAATCATAGAGAAAATTCAAATAACAGATACCAAAACAAATGCTCAAGCTTTTGCTGGAGAAGATTCTGATGGAGAAAACAAAACAATAAACCTAACCATTAAGAAAGAGAATAATAAAGGATATTTTGGAAAAGTTGCTGCAGGTATTGGTACTGATGACAGATATGAATATGCAGGTTTAGTAACAAAATTCAAACAAAGTGAACGAATTGGACTCCTTGCAGGAGGAAACAATATAAACTCACCTGGTTTTAGTTTTGGTAATCAAAGACAACGTTTTGGTGGTAATAATAGAAGTTTTGGAGGTGGGCAAGGAATTATTACCTCTAATAATTATGGATTAAATTACATTAATGCATTTAAAGAAATATACGAGCTTTCTTCAGATTATTTCTACAAAAACAGTGACTCTGACAATAGAACCACTAGTAATAGAGAAACTTTTCTTTCTGATGGAACTAGCTTTTTTACAAGCTCAGAAAATACTTCTTTTAACGAAAGCGAAAGCCATGATGCAAGTATAGATTTTGAAATAGAAGTTGATAGTACTTTTAGAATTGATATTGAGTCAGATTTTAATAGAGATTTAAATACAAACACATTTAATAGTACTTCAGAAAGTTTAAACAACAACAGAGAGTTAACCAACAATTCGCAAATAAATTCTTTAGCAGATGCAGATTCGCAAACTTTTGATAATGAAATTGATATTACAAAAAGATTTGGCTCTAAAGGTGCTTTTATTAGAGCAGAATTAACCGCAAATTTTAACAAAAGAGATACTGAAGATTTGGTAAAATCTGAAACAAATGTTTTTGGAGCAAATCCAAATCAAATTATTAGAGACCAACTTTCTGATGGAAGTTCAGACAGAAATGAACTTGGAGGAAATATTACATATAGGCTACCTATTAAAGCAAACTTATTATTTTTAGATATTGGTTATGAAATGACAGACACAAAAACTAAAACAATAAGAAGCACTTTTGATTTTGATACAAACACAAATGATTATACAAATTTTAGTACATTATTAAGTACCGATTTTGAATATTCAGATAAAGTAAAAAGACCAAGTGCAGAACTAGAATTTAGAAATAAAAAATGGTCTGCTTCAGCAGAAATTGCCTACATAAATAGAGTGCTTGAAAATGTTGATTTTTTAAGACCAGAAACCAACCTCGTTAGAACTTTTGATAATTTAGAGTATGGTGTAAACTTTAGATATCGAAAAGACAGAACTAGCAGTTATAGATTTCGTTATAACTTTAGAAACAACACACCAAACTTATCTCAATTACAACCTTTTAGAGACGAATCTAACCCTTTAAACATTGTTACTGGTAACCCAGCCTTATCTCCATCAAAAACACACAATATACGTTTAGGAGCCTCAAATTTTAATTGGCAAAATAGAACTGGCTTTTGGTCTTTTGCAAATATTTCTATTACTAACGATAGGGTTGTTGCTAACACCATAATTGATCCAAATACATTAATTAGAGAAACAACTTTTGCAAATGTAGATGGTTTTTTTACAATTCGTGGAGGTGGAAATTATAGCATCACAAAAAAATGGGAAGATTTTGGAAGTTTAAAAACAAATTTTAGGCTTTTTGGAAATTACAATAGAAGTATAAATTTTAACAACGGAGTTAAATACTCTAGTGATGTAACCACATTAACACCAAGTATTGGTTTTGATTTTTCTTGGGATAAAGTTTTACAAATAAGACCTTCGTACTCAGTATCAATAAATAAAAACACTTTTGATATAGACCGTTTTGAAGACCAAAACTTTACAACACACGACGTTATTATTGAAACAACTACATTTTTACCTAAAAAAGTAGAATGGAGAAATGAAGTAAACTACAACTACAATTCAAACATTGCAGACGGTTTTCAAAAAAGTGCTTGGTTCTGGAATACCTCTGTTAGATATTCTGTTTTTAACGATAATGCTGCTGTTGCTATTAGAGTTTACGATCTTTTAAACCAAAACAACAATGCAAGAAGAGTTGCCACAGAAGATTATATTCAAGATTCTTTTAGTACAGTTTTAAATCAATATTTTATGCTAAGTTTTACTTGGAAATTTAATAGTTTGGGTAAAGCAGGTCAGAAATTTGAACAAGGAAATAGAGGAAGAAGAAGAGGGTAATTTTAGAAATAGTTAATTCTTCGTTTTAAAAAACTATTTTATGAATTTACAAAACAACTCCATGCCTTGTCTGTTAGGATAAGAGTTGTAACATTTATCCATATTTTTTATTGCAAAATAAGGCTGAAAATAAGTTAAATATTCTTTTGTATTACCTCCAAAAGGTGGATGATCTTCATTGAGTTTCGCATCAAAAAGTAAACCAACTAATTTGCCATTTTCTTTTAAAATAGAATTCATTTTTTGTGCATACTTTGTTCTTAAATCTGGGTTTATAGCACAAAAGAAGGTTTGCTCTATAACTAAATCAAAAGTATCTTCTATATCAAAAAAATTAGCGTGAATTAAATTTGATGTTGAAAAATTTGGAACTCTTTTTTTTATATTATTTAAAGCTAATTGAGAAACATCTACAACAAAAACATTTGTAAAGCCGTTATTGAATAGATATTCTGCTTCGTAAGCATTACCTCCTCCTGGAATTAAAATTTTTAAATTTTTATTTTCTAACTGATCAAAATAGGCTTTTAGAGGTGGTGAAACTTCTCCTAAATCCCATCCTGTTTTATTGGTTTTGTATTTGTTATTCCAAAAATCTTCGTCAAATATCATTTTATATACTATAAAAAAACACCTTAAAAAGTGTTTGTATTTAAATTAACTATGTTGTTGTATCACAGAAATTAAATCATTTTTTTGCAACATAGCAGATTGTCTCCAAACTTGCTTGCCTTCTTTAAAAAGAATAAATGTTGGTACTCCTCTAACTTGATATTTTGCAGCTAAAGATTGATTTTTATCAACATCTATTTTAATAATTGAAACCTCATCTCCTAATGTATCTTTTACTTCTTTTAAAATTGGACTCATCATTTTGCATGGACCACACCATTCTGCAAAAAAATCGACTAAAACTGTTTTATTTTGATTTATTATTTCTGAAAAATTACTCATAATTAAATTTACTTATTAAATGAAACACTCCAAATACCTCTTACTTGGTTTATATTATAACCAACAGCTTTGTCTAATGGATATAAATCTAAAATACTAGCCATAGTTTTTGGTGCTATTTGCGTGTTCTTATTTCCATGACATTGTAAACACATTCCATTTGTTTTTATAGGGTAATATACATTTACACGTTCTGAATTTTCTACAACAATTGGCTCAGAATCTTTATCATTCAAAACATCATTTTTAAAAATAGCAATATATTCTAATTCTTTTTTATTTGCTTTATTATTTTGATTTCTTGGTTTATCTGACACTCTTTTAATTGTAGCTTTATGTAAAACAGCCATACTATCTGTTAAGGGATATGCTTTACTATTACAAAATTTTAAAGCTGATATGGTTCCTTCTTTTTGAATTTTACCCATTAAGTTTTTCCCTAAAACAGCTTTTGTAGATAAGGCATATTTTAAACCTCTTTCACTATATGACAAATTTTCTAAATTATTTGATTGCTCTGATTTTTCAACATTATTATTAATTTCACTTTCTTTATTTTTTCCATGCTCTTCATTATAATGTTTTTTAAACCATTTTGGTGTTTCAATTTCATTGTCAAAGATATATTCAGAAATTTGCAGAATTGTTTTTTCTGAAAAATACTGTTTTGGCATAACTCCAAACTTTTTTACAGCTCCTTTCATTTTTGCATTTTCTTTGGTTGGGTTTTTTATCCAATTTTGCATTGAAGTTATAAATTCATCTTTTGTTGTTGTATTATTTATGTAGTGTTTTTTAACAGCAATCATTGGTGGAGCAATCCTATCATCATGAGAACCTTTAGGGTTATGACAAACATAACACTTTGTTTCCATCAACTTTTTTCCTGGGTGTACATTGGTTTTTGCTTTCTTTTTTCCATAAGATGTAGGGTTTTGTTTTTTACAGCTAAAAAAAACGAGTATAGATAATATAAGTATATAATATTTCATGGTTGATTTTTAGTCAAAAATAAAAAAGAATATCCTTAAAATATGTAACAATAGTTACAGTTCTACTACTTTAATACTGTTTCTAAAAAGTTTTATTTTACCCTCGTTTTCTAACTTTTTTAAAAGACGAGAAACTACAACTCTAGAGGTATGTAAGTCATCAGAAATTTGTTTGTGGGTTGTTGTTAACTCATCATTACTGTTAACCATAGCTTTGTCTTTTAAGTATTTAAACAAACGCTCATCCATTTTTAAAAAGGCAATAGTATCTACTGCTTGCAAAAGTTCTTCTACTCTATTATGGTAACTTTGCAAAATAAAAGATTGCCAGCTTTTAAAGTTGCTTAGCCAATCAGTCATTTTTTCTTTTGGCAGCATTATTAAAGAAACATCTGTTTCTGCAACTGCTCTAATTTTACTTTTAGTTTGGCCCATACAGCAAGACAAAGTTATTGCACAAGTATCTCCTTTTTCTAAATAATACAGTACCAATTCATCACCATTTTCGTCTTCTCTTAAAATTTTAATAGCACCAGATAATAGTAATGGCATTGATTTTATATAATCGTCAATTTCTATAATAATTGTGTTTGCAGAAAACGTTTTTGAAACTCCTATTTTAGAAATTTCTTCAATTAAATCATCTTCAAAAAGGTAACCAAAATTAGAATGCAGGTCTGTATTCATTTCAAAATATTTATAGATTATAAATTTAATGAAATGATTTTACAAGTAAGCATTTGAATAAGAAAAAGACTTATTTACTAGCTTTTTTGTCGTTATTCATTAATAAATAAACTGCAGCAACTAAGCCTATTACTACAAGTACAAAAACACCAATCATTATAGTGCCATTTACCCAGGAAACTAAAGGAAAATTTAAGAAATTCATAAGTCATATATTTTGCAATAAAAATAAGACTTGAGGTGTTTTTAAATTATGATAAAAATCAGGTTTTTTAAAAATTTACATTTAAAATATCTCCACTTAATTGTAGCAATTGTAGTTCAATTAACTTAGCATCAAACTTTGCATTATTTAATGCTGTTTTAGCATTAATTAAATTAATTTGTGCTTGCCTAAACTCTACTGATGTAATTTGCCCCAATTTAAAACGCTCTTGGGTTCTGTCGAAATTATTTTGATTACTTAGTACATTTTGTTCTTGTGCACTTAAAATAAACAGTTGATTTTTATAGTTTTCCCAAGTATTTTTAAGATTATTATCAATATTTACTTTTTGCTGTTCTAACAATATTTGCTGGTTGTCTAAAGCAATTTTAGCATTAGCCACTCTTGTTTTAGTTGCACCACCATCAAAAATATTCCATGTTAAATTAATACCTGCATTTAAACCATCTGAAGTAATTAATTTTGCCCCAAAAGGGTTGATTAAATTTTCGTTTTCAGTTCTATTAAAACCATAAGAAGTATTAAAATTTAAGCTCGGTAAATAGTTAGCTTTACTAATTTTGATGTTAAACTCACTAATAGCAATATTTTGTTTGTTTTGTTGTAACAATGCATTGTTATTCATTGTTTTTGTTTGAAGCTCTTCAAAATTCAACATTTTATTATATTCAACTTCAGTTTCAACTTCAAAGTTCACATCATTTTTAGAACCTAAAATTACATTCAACCCACGTTTTGCATTGTTTAATTGTTGTTTGGCTGCAATTAATGAAATACTATCATTATTAACATCTACTTGAGCGTTTAAAAATTCAAGTTTGGTAGATTGTCCATAATCATATTGATATTTTGCACGTTTTAACCTTTGTTTAGAGATGGTTAAAGCTTCTGATAAGTTATTTGTATTTTCTGATAAACGCGCTATTTGAAAATAGGTTGTAAACAGCTGCAAATAAGTATTCTCTATAGTTTCTCTGGCTTGTAACTCTGTTAAATTATAGGTTTGTTTTAACTGCTCTACGTTGTATTTACGCCCAAAACCATCAAAAATTGTATAATTAACTCCTATAGATGCATTGTATGTTTTTGCAACAACTCCATTTCCAGAAATCTCAGTATCTCCTCCTGTATCTCTATCTGTAAGCGTTAAGCTTTGGTTATTTCTACTATAATTTGCACCTGAATTTAGAGTTGCAGTTGGCAAAAATCCTGAATTAAAAATACTCGTATTATTTTCTGCAATTTCTACATTATTTTTGGCAATTTTTATTCCAAAGTTATTTTCTAAAGTAATTTCTAAAGCCTTTTCTTTAGTTAAAATTTCTTGAGCTTTACTTACAAAACTTGCTAGAAAAACAATTAAGAAAATAGCGTTTTTATTTAGTTTCATAATTTTATTATTTCTTATTAAGAATAAGTATTTCATCTTCTTCTTCATCAACTTTAGCTTCTATAATTGCTCTTTCTACTTCTTCTTTAGTTACTTTTTGATCTGTTTTAAGCCATTTAATATTTACTTTTATAGCATTTGAAACCGATAATAAAAGTGGCAACATTACTAAAGTTAACACAGTTGCAATTGCAATACCATAAGCAATAGAAATTGCCATTGGAATTAAGAATTGTGCTTGTCTACTTTTTTCTAGTAAAAGTGGCCCTAAACCTGCAATTGTTGTTAGTGATGTTAAGAAAATTGCTCTAAAACGCGATTGACCTGCTGCTATTAAAGCATCATCATACTTCATACCTTCTTTTAAGTAATTATTGAATTTACCAATCAAAACCAAACCATCATTAACCATAATTCCTATTAAAGCAATGATACCTAACCACGATAAAATACCTATTGAAAAGTTATGAATATAATGCCCCCAAACTACACCAATCATACTAAAAGGAATCATAATAATTAGTAAAATTGGTTGACTATAAGAACGGAATGTAAATGCAATTACAATATATATTAATAGTAAAATGATTGGCCCAACAACATTAACAGAATCTGTTGTTTTTTTAGCTTCTCTATTTTGCCCTTCAAATAAAGGTGATACTGTTGGATATTTAGATAAAATTTCGGGCATAACTCTAGCCTTAATGTCATCTAAAATTTCAGTTGCACTGGTTTCTAAATTCTTTAAATCTGCTGTGATTTGAATTTCTCTTTTACCTTCTAAATGATTTATAGCAATATCTCCTCTTTCTATCTCGTAATTAGCAATTTCTGAAAACGGAATTCGAGTTCCTGTTGGTGTTATGATTCGCATATCATCTAAATCTTTTATAGAAGATCTATCTTTTTTGTCATAACGAACCCAAACTTTTATTTCATCTTGCCCTCGTTGAAAACGCTGTGCTTGGAAACCAAAAAATCCATAACGAACTTGTGTCATTAAAGACTGTAAGTTTAAGCCTAATACATACGCATTGTCTTTCAAGGTAATTTTAACCTCTTTAATACCTGCAGGATCATTATCTGAAACATCTTTTAAAAGTGAATTATTTTCTAACTCAATTTTTAATTCTTGCTTGGCTGCTTTAAGTTCTTCTATATTGTTACCTAATAAAGAAACTGCAACTGGGCTACCTCCAAAATTACCTCCAGAACCAAAAACTAAACTTTCTACGCCATAAACTTTACCAACTTTATCACTAATAGCATTTGTTATTTCTGGTGATGATACATCTCTTGCTTCACCAGGCAACAAGTTTACTGTAAGTGTAGCATTTGCAGAACCAGGACCAACTCTTTTAATTACATTTTCTACAACCTGAATATTACCAGTTTGTTTAGCTGTATAAACTTTATTAACCTCCCAAACTTTTTCTTCTATATAAGATATAATTGAATCTGTAATTTGCTCATTTGTTCCTTGAGGCATGTTAAGTGTAATTTGCACTCTATCACTAGCAATTCTTGGAAAAAAGGAGGTTTTTACAATACCACCTCCAATAGCCATAAAACTAAAAATTAAAATAGCTACAGGTACAGAAAATGCAAACACTTTGTTTTTTAAAGAAAATTTTAAAAATGGAACGTAATATTTATCTCTAAAGAGACTTAAATACTTGTCTGCAAAGCCATTGATTTTTGCAAATAAAGCATCTATTTTACTCTCTTTATCTAACTCAATTGTTTCACCATTTTTAACAACAATTACCTTGTTGTTTTTGTGTTCTACAGATTCTATTGCTGAATCATCAAAATTAAAATTTGAAGCTAGTTTTTCTTCTTTTCTTCGCTTTAAAGCTTTTGAGTGTGCAATATGTGCAGGTAAAATAATTAGTGCTTCTATTAAAGAAACAGATAACGTTAGTAATACTATTGTAGAAACTTCACCAAAGAAACTACCTATTCTACCATCAACAAAAAAGAAAGTTGAGAACGCAATAATGGTTGTTAAAATTGCTGATACAATTGGTGGAATTACTTCAATTGTTCCATCTATTGCTGCTTGAATTTTAGATTTTCCTAAATCGTAATAATGATGATAAATATTTTCTCCAATAACAATACCATCATCAACGAGAATACCAATAACGATAATCATTCCAAAAAGAGAAAGTACGTTTATGGTAACATCGAATTGTGCTGCAAAAATAAACATCCCAAAAAAGGCAATTGGCAAACCAAAAGCCACCCAAATTGCTAATCTTAAGTTTAAGAATAATGCTAAAAAGAAGAGTACTAAAAGTATACCTACAACTCCGTTTTCTACTAAAAGTTTTGTTCTCCCATTTAATGTTATAGAAGCATCACTAGAAACATTTAATTGTACATTTTGTTGTTTTTGGTTGTATTCGTAAATGTACTCTTTAATTTTATCTGCAGAAGAAATTAAATCTTCATTATTAGTGTTACTTACAGTAATATCAATAGCTAGGTTGCCATTATAAAATAATCTATCTGGGTTTTCTGACCAAGAATCTCTAACTTCTGCAACATCTTTTAAACGAATAATATTACCATTCGTTTCTGTTCTTACAATTAAGTTTTGTAATTCAACTCCATAGTAAGAACGGTTACTTGCACGAATTAAATAATCTTCTTCAGCCGTTTTTATATTACCACCTGTAATTAAAATATTCGAGTTTCTAACTGCATTTGCTACTTCTGTAAAAGACATATTGTAAGCCAATAAGTCGTTTTCGCGAACTGCAATTTCTATTTCTTCTGCTGGAAAACCAGAAATAGCAACTTGAGATATTCCTTCAATTCCACGAATATCATTTTCTATGTTTCTAGCATATTGTTTTAAAGATTTAAGAGATACATTTGTACCACTTACTGTAAAGCTAATTGTAGGTCTAACACTCTCTACTTTAGCAATAACAGGTGGTTCCATTCCAGAAGGAAAAGATGGCACTCTGTCTACAGCATTTTTTACATCCGATAAAACAACATCTATATTTTTACCTTTTTCTACTTCTACATTTACAACTGCTGCGTTTTCGTTAGAAACAGAAGTTACTCTTTCTACACCAACAATACCTTTTAAATTGTCTTCTATTTTTAATACTACACCTTCTTCCATTTCTGCTGGTGAAGCTCCTGGATAAGCTAAATTGATTCTGATTAACTGAGAATCTACCAATGGAAAAAAGGAAGATTTCATACTAATAGCACCAACTGCTCCAAAAATTACAAACGCAAAAATCATTACGTTTACAGCAACAGGGTATTTTATAAAATAAGTAATTATCTTTTTCATCTACTTATTTTTTGTTTCGGTTTTTACAATCATTCCATCAAAAGCACCAGGTAAGTTTTGACTTAGAATTTTATCGCCATTTTGTAATCCTTTTATAACAACTTTTTCTGCTCCAAAATACACTGGATTAACTTCTGATAATGTAAGTATACTGTCATTTTTAACAGTATATACTGCAGAATTATCAACCAATAATTTTCTCGGAATTTCTATAGCATCATTTTCTGATTTTGCTACCAAATTTGCTTCTAAAAACATACCTTCTTTTAAATCTGGATGTTTTACTTCTATGTAAGCAGTTATGGTTTGTGAAACTTGATCTATTTTACCATTTACACGAATCACTTTACCCTCGTAGTTTTTAGATTTATTCAAGTTATTTAATGCTACAGTATTGCCTACTTTCAACAAATCAGCATATTCTGCACTTACAGAAACTTCCATTTCGTAAACATTTGTATCTATAAACTCACCCAATTTTTGACCAGATCTTACTAAAGTTCCTGGAGTTACTAAAGCCTCTGTTAACACACCAGTAAAAGGTGCTCTAATTTGATGTTTATACAAACGTACTTCTAAGTTTTTCACATTATAATAAGCCGTTAAAATTCCACGTCCAGAAATAAAATATTTTTCTTTATCTGAACCAAATTCTGGTAATTTTTTTATAGTTTCATTTATATCAAAACTCTGTAAATAAGTTTCCCATTTTTTAAATTCAGTAGGATAATCTAAACGTATATCTGGTAAAATTGAAGTAATTAAATTAAATAAATTACTTTTTTGTGATTTTAAACTTGCTTTAAACTCATCACTATTTATACTTAACAAAACCTCTCCTTTATAATATTTTGTACCAGGTTTAAAGGGTTTTGATGAAGTATTTAAAACACCTTGAACTTCTGAAAAAACATCGATTTTATTTTTAGCATTTAAGTTACCATTTGCAGATAAAATTATTGGTATGTCTGCATTTTTAACCTCATTTACAAAAACAGTTTTTATGCTTTTCTTAAAAGTTGGCCTTGGTGTTTGATTTTCATCGATAAAATAGTTACCCAAAAAAATGGCTCCAGCAATTAATAGTAATCCTAAAATGGCTAGTATTATTTTTCTCATAATTTAGTTAATTGAAGTTTCTTGTATAATAAAACAAGGCTTTTTATAGTTTTGCAAAGATACTTTTTTGGTTTTAGCAAAAAATTCTATTTAAACCTTACAATGTTAAAGAAAAGTTATAATTGTTTATTTTAAGTCTAAAATTTTTAAACCAACATATTTTTAAGAACTTTACACTATCTAATTAGTCGTATTACTTTGAACAGTTCTGTAAACAAAAATGCAATATATTACACTAGAATTTCTGATGTTCCTAAAGAAATTTGGAGTTCATTAGATTGTAAAAAAAATCTTTACTTTAATACATATTTTTTAGAATCAATTGAAAAAAACCACCCTGAAATTATTTTTTTCTATATAGTTTTAATGGATGAAAATAAAAAAGCTATAGCTTTTGCATCTATACAGATTGTAGATTTTTACTTTGATACTGTTAAAAACGACCTTGAATCTCTTGTAAAGAAAATCAAGAAATTTGGAGAAAAATTGCGCTTTATTCCTAAAAGAAAACCCTTAAAACTTTTAATTTGTGGCAATACATTTGTAAGTGGTGAACATGGAATTTTTATAAAAAATGATACAAATAAAAAAACTATAATTAAAGAAATAGCTAAAGCAATCTTATACTATGTTAATCAAAATAAAACATTTACTATTGATGCTTTTTTATTAAAAGATTTTAGAAATAAATCACTTATTAATACAAATGATTTAGCAGACTTTAATTACCACCCTTTTTCTGTTGAACCTAATATGGTATTACATTTAGATAAAAATTGGGTAGCTTTTGATGATTATTTAAACGCTTTAAAAACAAAATTTAGAGTAAAAGCTAATAAAGCTTTTGAACTAAGTTCTTCTTTAAAAATAGTAGAAGTAACATTAGAAAACATAAATAGTCAACTACCTAAAATGACAGAATTGTATAAAAAAGTAGCCAAAAATGCCTCTTTTAATTTGAGTGATTTTAATCTAGAAACATACAAAGGTTTTGTAAAGAAATTAGGAGACAATTACATTTTAAAAACCTTTTGGTTAAAAAATGAAATGGTTGGCTTTATGTCTGGTATTATAAATCAAAATAATTTAGATGCACATTTTGTGGGCATAGATTATACCTTAAATAGAACACATGCTATATATCAAAGAATGTTATATCATTACATAGAAATTGCAATTAACAAAAAAATAAAAACTTTAAATCTTGGAAGAACTGCCAGCGAAATTAAAAGTTCTGTTGGTGCAGAGTCAGAAGATTTAACCATGTATTTACGACATAAAAAAAGCATCACAAATAGAATTTTAAAGCTATTTTTGCAGCGTGTACAACCTACACCTTTTCGTCAAAATTTTCCATTTAAAAAAAACCTCCAATGAAAAACAGTAAAGAACTCATTTCACTATTACATTTAGAAGAACTAAATACAAACACTTTTTTAGGAGAAAGTGTATCTATTGGAAGTGCTATTGTTTTTGGTGGCCAGGTTTTAGCACAAGCAGTAAATGCAGCCTATAGAACAATACCTGAAAATAGATTTATACACTCTTTACATTCTTACTTTTTAGAAGCAGGAGATTTAAACATTCCTATAACTTATGATGTTGCTGAAATGAGAAATGGAGGTAGTTTTTCTACTAGAAGAGTAACTGCTAGCCAAAAAGGAAAAACTATTTTTATTTTAGCAGCTTCTTTTCATAAAAAAGAAAATGGTTTTGAGCATCAAACTACGATGAATACCAATGTAAAACAACCAGAGGAATTGTTAAGCTGGGAAGATATGGTTACAAAATTTGGTGATGCTTTGCCAAAAGGAATAAAATCGTTTTTAAGTATTGAAAGACCAATTGATTTTAAGCCAGTTCGTATTCCAAATCCATTAAAACCAGAAAACTTACCTGCAAAAGAAGAGATTTGGTTTAAGTTAAAAGGTGATATTCCAAAGATGGATACTCCAACAAAACATCAAATACTTACTTATATTTCTGATTATAATGTTTTAAATGCAGCATTTAATCCTAATGCAGCAGAGTTTAGTTTTGCGAACACAATGACTGCTAGTTTAGATCATTCTATGTGGTTTTTTAGAGAGTTTGATTTTAATGACTGGATGTTATTTTCAGCAGAATCTCCAAACGCTTTTGGTGCTAGAGGTTTAAGCAGAGGAAATATTTATACTAGAGATGGAAAATTGGTAGCCTCATTTGCACAAGAAGGTTTAATGAGACCAATTAAAAAGTAAAACAAAAAAAACAACTATGGATCCTTATATTTATGTATTAACTACAAATGGAGTATTGTTTTTAATTAGCATTATTTTCTGGAAATTTCCACCAAAAAAAATCAATGGTTTATATGGTTACAGAACTCCAAAAGCCATGCAAAATGAAGATATTTGGCACTTTGCCAACGCAACTTTTAATGTGGCTTTTTTAAAATATAGTGGTATTTCTTTACTAGCAGCTTTGGTTTTAACAAGTATTAGTGTTGAACAATTAACCTGGCAACCTATGGTTTTTGTGGCGTTAGCAATTTTGGTTAGCTTAATTAAAACAGAACGTGCAATAAATGAAAATTTCGATGACGAAGGAAAACGTATTAAATAATCTAGTTAAAAGTTAGCTACAAAAGAAACAGATAAGTTCCTTCCTGGAGAAGATACTCCAGAAGCAAATTCAATATAGTGCTCGTCAAAAATATTGTCTAATCTGGCTTGTACAGAAAAATTATTGCTTACTTCATAATTGCCATTTATTCCTAAAGTCATCCAACTAGGTGAGCCATAAAATTTATCTACATCATTGGCTGCATTTGGATTAACTAAAGGTGTTAACTCATGATTATCTATACCTTCTGTAAAATTAAAATCTTCTATATCTTTTTTGCTATTAAAACGTATTTCTGCACCTAAAGCAATTTTATCTTTAGTGTAGTTTATTTCAAATTGACCAAATAAAGGAGGAATAGAAGACATTGGCTCTTCTGTATCATAAGTTCTACCTTTTGTGTAAGTTATAAATCCAGAAGTATTTATAGTATTAGATATTTTACCCAAATAATTTACAGTATACCCAAACACATAAGCAGTACCTTTATTTTGATTGTTTACAGCATTACCAAATTCACCATCAAATTCTACTTGCTTTATTGACCCATCTGCATTATAAACAAAATCTCTTTGTATATAATTATCTAACAACGTATAATAAATATTTGCTCCTAATCGAAATTTACGTTTGTTAAAATATTTTAAAACACCAACTTCTGCATTGTAGGCAAACTCTGGGCTTACATTGATGTTAGGAATGGTAACATTACCTGCTTTTTCTCGAACACGACCTACATCGTCTATATTTGGTGATCGAAATCCTGATGATAACACACTGTTCAATTGCCAATTTCTACTTGGCCTATACACATATCCTAAAGTTGCTGTTACAGAAGAATTATTTCTAGTGATGGTTTTATCATCAAAAGTTAAAAACGTTTCGTCTACCCAAGTTGCATTTTTATTAATGTTTGTAAAACGTATTCCTGTATTTAAAGTTGATTTTTTATTTAAATCTTGTCTGTAACCCACATAAATTGCTGAAGTTAAAAAGTTACTTCCTCCATCTGGATACCTGGATTGTACTTTAAAATTGTTTGAAAACCCCACAATTTCATTGTTTTCAATGTTTAGTGTTTTTCCATAAGAATTAGAGGCTACATCATTATAAGCAAACTCAAAACCGTAAGATAAAATTCGCGATTTATCTTCTGTAATTGGCACAGAAAAATCACCATTCAAACTAAAAACACTTACAGTTTCTTCTCTGTAAGACCTATCTAAACTGCCAAATTTACGTTGAATTCTACTCTCTTTTATGCTTTGAAATGCTGCTGTTATAGCACCACTTTCTAAGAAATTATTATCTGGATTTACAAGAATTTGAGAAGAAAGCAGCAATCTTTCTTGTGGTCCATAATACCATTCTGCAAATTTTAATGAAGAAACATCTGTAAGATCTGTAAGCTCTGTTAATCGATCAAATCTTTGAATATTTGAAGATGTAGAATATTGAAAATTTAGTTTTAAATCGGTATTTTTAGACAAAGGCACAAAGAATTTTTGTAAAACATCTGTTTGATTGTAGCCTGTATTTCTTAATAAATTTGGATCTGAATTTAGTGTTGGATTTGCAGCATAATTACCATTTACATTTTCTGAATAATAAAATACTTTACCCCAATCAGAAAAACCATGACTTCTATTTTCACCCGCTTTTAAATCACCAAAATCTGAATATGAAATGTTTGTATAAGATGCCCAATTGCTAAAACTTACTTCTGCAGAAACATTGGTAGTAACTTCTTGATTAACTGTTGAAAACCTAGAAAAAAGCTGACTTTCAACTTTATGTTCTTCAGAAAGTTTAGGCGTTTTTGTATAATAATGAATTACACCACCTAAAGCATCTGAACCATAAATTACAGATGATGGTCCAAAAACAACTTCGGTTTTTTCTAATAAGTTTGGTGATAATGTAATTGAATTTTGCAAATGTCCTTTTCTGTAAATTGCATTGTTCATTCGTACACCATCAACTACCAATAAAACTCTATTAGACTCCATACCTCTAATTACAGGGCTACCTCCACCAAATTGCGATTTTTGAACCTTTATTCCAGGAACTGCAGCCAATAAATCTGCTGATGTTTGAGGTGAAACTTTGCGAATATCTTTTTTGGAAAGCACTGCAATTTGCTCTGCAATTCTGTTTGATTTTTCATCTTTTTTAAACGCAGAAATTACTATTTCATCTAACTGTTCTGATTGTTTTTTAAGATAAACAACATAGTTTTTGCTCTTTAAAACAGATTTTTTAATCCTATAAATTGCGTAAGATAAATGTGAAAAATAAATTATTTCATTATCTCCTATTGATGAAATATCTGCAATTCCATTATC
This sequence comes from uncultured Polaribacter sp., assembly GCA_964565055.1. Taxonomy (GTDB): domain Bacteria; phylum Bacteroidota; class Bacteroidia; order Flavobacteriales; family Flavobacteriaceae; genus Polaribacter. Next base: position 65,005 of record CAZMDC010000008.1, read on the forward strand.
ATTTGTAGTTAAACTAACCGTATTTGCTTCATTAAAAACACTAACATTTTTAACAATTTTACCTGTTTGTTTATCTAACACTTTTACGTTTTGTGCTAAAGAAATAGTAGTCGTAAAAAAAAGGATAGTAAAAATAAAATGTTTCATTATCATCTAAAAACGGTTTCTAATACTTGTAAAGACTTTGGGGTTCTAAAATTGCCCAAATGTAATTTAAAATAGTCAATTATTATCTGTAAAACAACTTGTCTTTCTGCTTTACTAAAAGACACTTTTTCTAAAGCATCAAAATTTATGCCTAATAGCTTTTTAAATTGATAAAAATCATTTTTATAAATTACATTTTTGTTGGATATTTCATCAGAAAAAACACCTTCTAATAAATCGAATCCACTTTTATCATTATTAGATAAATCTGGATAAAAACCTAAATATCCTGTTAAGTTTAATAGAAAAAGTAAGTGAAAATTAGCAACATTATCATGCAAATCCAACCATGTAAATGCTGTTTCTAAAAACTCGTAAAGTGTTGTATTTTTCTCTTCTTCTTGAATAGCATTACTTAGAACTTCTGATAAAAACAATACTACAGATTGCTTAACAATATTGGTATAAATACTTTTGTAAGGTTGATAAATTTGAACGTCTTTAATAGAGTTTAGGTTACCTTTTGTATTATGATTTGCTACAATTTTTAACTGAGTAAGTGGTTGAAAATACGCAATGGTAATTCCCTTTTTTTTGGGTTTTAAAACACCTCTTATCATGTACGATTTAACGCCTTCTTCTTGGGTGTAGCATTTTACAATTAGGCTTGTATCACCATATTTTAGTGCGCTTAATACTATTGCTTTTGTGTTAACAATTGCCATTAATTAACGATTGCTATTTTTGTTGTTGCTGTTTCAGAACCATCATCATTAGACATTAAAACAATATATATTCCAGAAGCAACTTTGGTACCTGCTAAGTTTTTTTTATTCCAAATTACTTTACCTCCTTGCAATTCTTGACCTTCTACAACATTGGTTTCGTAAACTAAATTACCTGCAACATCTAAAATTTTTACGTTTGTACCTTTAGGTAAATTTGTGCCATTTCTACCATCTATGGTTACTGTTTCGTGGTTTTTTAATGCTGGGTTTGGGTATGCATAAATTTCATCTAGTGTATCTCCAAAAGGAGCAACATTGCTATTGTAAGCAACAATACCTTTATCTGTTGCAAAGTATACTTTACCACTAACATCATCAACTCTAATTTTTAAAATTCTATTGGAAGGTAAAGGAGAATTTTGCGTACTAAAGTTTGCCAATGTTGTTTGCCCAGAAGGGTTTGTGTATAAAACACCTCCATTATCTGTTCCAAACCATTTATTATCTGCACCATCAATTGCAATTGTATTTACTCTTTGATCTCCTAATAAACGTTCTCCAATTCCATTTTCTTCGATAATTACAGGTTGTGCATTTAAAACATCTGCCTCAAATACAGATGCTGCATTTCTAAAGACAACCATTCCACTTCTGGTGCCCATCCAAATTCTATTATTTCTATCTGCTACCACTGTTAATACGTCTGTATCTGGTAAATTTCCAAGGTTTGGAGTGTTTAGTAGCGCTCTTTTTCTATTTCCATTTTCATTAAAAGCGTAAATACCATTTCTTCTAGTTCCCATCCAAATAGTATTATTGTTGTCTATAGCTATTTCACTTAACCCAAATTGAGAAGGATTTGTCTTTAAATCACTCAAATCGAAACTACTCCAAGAACCAGAAGTATTTAGTTTTTTGAGTTCATCTGTTCTGTTGATATTGGCAACCCATAAATTTCCTTGTCTATCAAAAGTAGTGGCACTTATTCTTACTGTAACTCTATTAGGTTGTGTTGGTTCTAAATCTTCTAAACCACTATTTAAATAATTGTAAAATGTAGAAATCTCATCATTTTCAACAACTAAAAGACCTCCTGTAGAAACTGAATTTATAGCTCCAGTATCTCCAAAAGAACTCATATAAACTTTGTTTACCGCATTTGGATCTATGCTGATATGATTTAAATCGATAACAGGAAAATCTGGATTAAATGGTGTGTTTATCCAACTTTCACCATTAAAATGACTAAAACCTGCTCGTCTTTGTATAGGTGTATAAGTAATATCATAACCTCCATAAACTACCCAAAAATCATTGTTTTTTACTGCTATTGAAAAAACATCATTAGATAATGGACCTGCTGGATGTATTTCTTCGAAAGTATTTATTTGATTTGCTGATGTTGATAAAATACCAAATTCTTTTGTTGCTAAATACACTTTGTTTTCTATAAATAAAGCATCAGAAAGGCTAAAATTAAAAGTTGTATTTGCAGTAAATTGTTGTATTTGATTTAAACTGGTATCCAAAATTACAGCTTCATTATTTAATGAAACTGCTAAATGCGTAGCTGAAGCATTTATATTAATAATGGTTTCAGAAAAATCAAATACTTGATTTAAATTCGTACTACTGAGTTCGTATAATCTTGAGCTTTCTGTGGTAAAAACAGCTCCATTGAAATCTGTAATTCTGATAAAATTTCGTCTTGGAAAATCTTGTTGCCAACTATTAAAATCTATCAATAAATTACTATTTACATCTGCTCTAAAAATACCATCTTCTGTTGCTGCATAAATAATATCATCAACAATTACAGTTTCATTTATAAGTAAAGAAGTGGAGTTGTTTCCTATAAAAAAAGTATCACCAAACTCTAGTTTTTCTATATCATACTCAACAATAGCAAAAGGTGTTGACAAATACAGAATGTTATTATATTCAGAAATATGGTTTATTCTTTTAATGCCAGTTTGATTAAAACTTGCAATATCAGATGAAATTGTAATAGCTCCATTATCATCAATAATTTCTACCAAACCATTTTCATAACCAACAACTAATCTTTTATAGGTATTGCTATAATAAATTGCAGAAGTAGTTTCGCCAGATAAACCCTGAATTGACGAAAACTTCTCTAACTCTTGAGTAGTTTCATTATAAGTAAACACAGCATTATCTGCCAAAGCGTAAATAACATCATCAACTTTTATAAAATCTTTTACGTTATTGTAAGAGTAAAAATCTTCCCAAGAACTACTATAATCTATTTGAGAATAGATTACTGATTGCATACAGATTAGAAAGAGGAAAATATTTTTTTTCATAAAAAAATTCGAAATTCAAAGATATTTAATTATTATAAAATAACGATTAAAACACTTACATTAGTGCAAAAATCAAACTTTTTTATGGCTTTAGAAATTGAACGAAAATTCTTGGTAAAAAATACCGATTTTAAGAAAGAAGCTTTTCAGAAAAACACTATTAAACAAGGGTATTTAAATACTGATAAAAGTAGAACTGTTCGTGTTAGAATTGCAGATGACAAAGCATTTTTAACCATTAAAGGACAATCTAACACTTCTGGAACCACTCGTTTTGAATGGGAAAAAGAAATTGATACAATAGAAGCAGAACAGCTTCTTTTACTTTGTGAACCTTCAATTATCGATAAAACTAGATATTTAGTTAAAAGCAACAACCATACTTTTGAAGTTGATGAATTTTATGGCGATAATAAGGGTTTGATTATTGCAGAAGTAGAATTAACATCAGAAAATGAAACTTTTACAAAACCAAATTGGTTGGGTAAAGAGGTTACTGGTAATTTAAAATACTACAATTCTTGCTTAAGCAAATCACCTTTTAAGGATTGGTAAAATACTATAAATTGTAGATTGCCCAAAAATGACTTAAACTACCCAACAATACAAAAATGTGAAAAATAGCATGATTGTAGGGCATCTTTCTGATTGAATACAAAATAGCACCCACTGAATAAAATATACCTCCTAAAACCAATAATTGAAAGTTTTCTGTTGAAATACTATTCATTAATGGTTTTATAAAAAACATCACTTGCCAACCCATAAGCAAATACATTGCTGTAGAAATTTTATCAAATCTCCCTGTAAAAAAGAGTTTTAAAATTATACCTGTTAACGCAAAAAGCCAAACAAAAACAAACATGTACCAGCCTAATTTTGAGTCTAAGCCCACCAAACAAAAAGGCGAATAACTCCCAGCAATTAATGCATAAATTGCTGCATGATCAAAAATATTTAGTTTTCTTCTTTTCTTAGGATTTTTAGCAGCATGATAAAAGGTTGATGCTGCATATAAAATTACCATACTTAACCCATAAATAATAAAACTTATAGGTTTCCAAAAACCATCAAAATTATAAGATTTTATGATTAAAAAAGGGAATGCAATTACACTTAACAACAAGCCAAAGCCATGAGAAAGTATATTTAAAAACTCTTCTTTTTTACTATAAAGGTGATTTAAACTCTCGCTCATTATTAGGTCTGTTTGTGTCTTTCATGTATTTTATATCGCTTACCAAATCATTATAAATAATATCATAAGTTTTTTGTTTTAACTGCTCCATATCATCTAAAGAAAGGTCTTTTGTTTCAATAAATTTATGTTGATGTATTCTAAAAACACCTGGTCTTCCTTTAAAGAAATCCCAAGAAAAAAGTCGTTTACAATCGTAATAAACTTGTGGTACAATTGGTATTCCAAATTCTATAGCCAAGCTAAATGCTCCGTTTTTAAAAGGTGCTAAAACTACGTTTTCTGTAGGCACTAAACCTTCTGGAAAAATAACCATACTTGTACCATTTTGTAATTTTTGTTTCGCAATTTCATAAACGCGTTTTCTACTTTTTGGATTACTTCTATCTACCATTATTACCACTTTTTTGTAGAAAAATCCAAAAATAGGGATTTTTACAAATTCCTGTTTTCCAACAAAAACAATAGGATTTTTACTCAATGCAATCAACACAAAAGGATCCATTAAAGAAGAATGGTTAGGACAAAACATGTAACTTTTATCTGGTGATATTATTTCATCACTTTGCACTTTTAATCTAAAACCCATTCCATAAATTAAAATCTTAGCCCAAACTCTTACTAATTTCCAAAATGTTGGATAATACTTTTCTTTAGCAGTTAAAATCAGCAAAAAAGGAATCATTAAAATGATGGTAATTACGATTAAAAGGTAAAACCAAAGACGCCAAATTAGTAAAAAAGGGATTTTTAAGTATTTCAATTTTATCAGTAGAAATTTAGAAATAAGTGCACAAACGCAAATTCATTTTAGAAATCATCATTTTATGAAGTAGCAAAAATACTAATTTCTTTTCTTTGATTGATTTTATAAAGCAAAACCTTATTTTTGCGCTTTATCTAAAATCATGTTTAAACAACTTGAAATTAGATTTAAAAAAACAGAACATAAATCTATTTAATACATTATAAATGTCTAGAATTTTAACTGGAGTACAAAGTACTGGAACACCACATTTAGGAAATCTTTTAGGAGCAATTTTGCCTGCAATAGAAATGGCTAATAGCCCTAAAAATGAGTCTTTTATATTTATAGCAGACATGCATTCTTTAACCCAAATTAAAGACGGCAAACAACTTAGAGAAAACACTTATAGTGTGGCTGCAACTTGGCTTGCTTGTGGTTTAGATATTAATAAAACTGTATTTTATAGACAGAGTGATATACCTCAAGTAACAGAATTATCTTGGTATTTGAGCTGTTATTTTCCATATCAAAGATTAACTTTAGCTCATGGCTTTAAAGATAAAGCAGATAGATTAGCAGATGTAAATTCGGGTTTATTTACTTATCCAATGTTAATGGCTGCAGATATTTTATTGTATGATGCCGAAATTGTTCCTGTTGGTAAAGATCAATTGCAGCATTTAGAAATGACTAGAGATGTAGCTAATAGATTTAATAACATTGTTGGTGAAACATTAGTTGCCCCAGAAGCAAAGATTCAAGAACACACCAAATTAGTACCTGGTACAGATGGCGAAAAAATGAGTAAATCTAGAGAAAATACCATCAACATTTTTTTAACGGATAAAAAGTTAAGAAAGCAAATAATGGGTATTAAAACTGATAGCACTCCTTTAGAGAAACCAAAAAATCCAGATACAGATAATGTATTTGCATTATACAAATTGTTGGCTTCAGATACTCAAATTGCAGAAATGAGAGCAAACTATACAGGTGGAAACTATGGTTATGGACATGCAAAACAAGCTTTGTATGAACTAATTTTAGAGAAATTTGCTGAAGTTAGAGAACGCTACAATCATTTTATGAATAATAAAAATGAAATTGATGATGCTTTAAAAATTGGTGCAGCAAAAGCAACAATTACTGCAAATGAGGTTTTAAAAAGAGTAAGACAAAAAATTGGATATTAAACCCAAAACGATTTATATAAAAAAAAGCTGCTAAAAAAGCAGCTTTTTTTTTATGCATCATATTTCGTTTCTTAAACCCATTGACAAACTATACCTCCCATAATTGCAAGTGTTACTATCCAGTAACCTGCATTAATTGCTACGTACTTAAATGATTTCTTTTCGAAAACAGCAATAATCCCCAATATTGGAAGTATTAAAAAGGTTCCAAACAAAACACCATGAAAAGCACCGTGTTTAAAAGTTCTAAAACGATCGCTATAAGTAGCTACAAAGTTTTCGAAATAAGAATACGCTTCCCCTGTTTGTTCAGCAAAACCAGGTTCACCTGCCAAAGTAGAATATACTCCCATTTGATGTATTACCATTGGCATTAAAGCAAAAGCTATTAAAAGGCTTAAAATATAACAAATAAGTAAGGTTTTTACCATATTTGTATCTTTCAGAGATTCTTCAGTAAAGCCCATTTGATGCATCCAAGCTTTACCAAATAAAGGACCATACCATAAAAAGCCAACTATCATTGGTACTAGTGCTGCTAAAAAAAATATATAAATATTCATTTCCATGATAAAAAAGTTTTTGGTTGAATATCAAATATAGTAAATACCTTTTTGATTTATAGATAGTTACAAAAAAAGTCTCAAAACAATGTTTTGAGACTTTTACTTTATTAGAGTGGTTTAGTACTTATTTTATTTTTAAAGATTTTGCAATAGCCTCCAATTCAAAAACAAAAGCTCGTTTATTTACTGAGGGTGCATAGGTAAAACCTTCAACTACTACAAGCCTGTTGTTGGCTTCATCTAGAATAGTATAATTTAAAAAAGGCCCAGCCATAAAATCATTTTTTACTTCCCATTTACCTCTGGTTTCATATGATTTTTTTCCATCAACAATTGCATCAAAAGTAAATGGAGTATAGGCTTTTTCTGTTATCATATGCATGGTTTCTGGGTCTGAACCAGGTATGTATTTTTTACCAATTCTATTTCTAACAGCTACAATACTATCTGCAACAGTAGTTTTATCTTCTAAAGGAACACTATACACCAAAATATTGTTACTACCTGTTTTTGCAATACCACTTGTTAAATGATTTCTTAACCATAAAAAATCGCCAGTATCATCTACAGTTTTAAATTTATTAGGAATTATTAATGATAATCCTAAATTTTCAAGTGTTTTATAAGTTTCTTTTGTTTGATCTTTTTTGAAAATACTTTGTGTAAAATCAATATCTGAATCTAAAAATATTTTTCTTATTTCTTCTTTTCTATTTTGTAAAATTTCTATAATTTCTTTGTCATTTTTGCCTTGTACATATACTACAGTTTGTGGTTGAGCATAAACATTTTTTTTAGTTGCAAAGTTTGCAGTTTCACCTTCAGAAATTACTAAAATATTTCTACTGGCTTTCATCATAGAACTAAAACCATTTGGGGCTACTTGAGAAACAGACAAAATTGGTTCAGATTGTGGTAAACCAACCATTAATTCACCAAAAGAGTTTCTAATTTCATTACCAACATCACCTGTCCAATCGCTAATTTTTGCAACTACCATTACTTTGTTGATTTTACCTATAGATTCTCGTAAAATCATTTTATCATTTCCAACGCAAGCAGATAACAAAACAATACTAATTGCGAATAAAATTATTTTTTTCATGAGTTTTATGTTATTTAGTTTGATGATTTAGAAGGAGTGCTTCAAATATTATTCCAAAATTATTATTAAAAGTAAAAATATTTATAAGTTTTATAATTCTAATGAAAAAAACTGATTATTGAAGTCTTTTAGGATAAATATATAAACGTTGCCCAATTTTTAAATTACTGTTTTTTAAACGATTCCAACGTTTTATACTACTTACTCTAACACCGAATTTATTTGCAATTTTACCCAAATAATCGCCACTTTTAACTTTGTAACGAATACGTTTATCCATTTCAAAATACTTAGGCAAAGGTTTTTCTCTTTTTGCATCATCTGCATCAGCTAAAGCATACAAGTCTTTTTCCTTATCTAAAAACTCAACAACTTTACTACTTGGTAATCTTAAAGCGTAATTTCTATCTTTTATAAATGGTATAATATCTAATTTATAAGAAGGGTTTAAAAAGGATAAAACTTCTTCATTTACAGCAATAGTTTCTGAAATTTGATCGAAAGAAATGGTTCTTTTTACTTGTAAAGTATCTGTTTGAAAGTCGAAAAGTTCAGGAATATCTGAATATATTTTATGATCATCTGCATATTCAAAAATATACATTGTAGCATAAAAAGCAGGGACATAACCTGCAGTTTCTGTTGGCAAATAAGGTCTTATATTCCAATAATTTTTAAATCCTCCAGATCTTTTTATAGCTTTAGATACATTTCCTGGACCTGAGTTATAGGCTGCTAGAGCCAAATCCCAATCTCCGAAAATGTTATAAAGTTGACTTAAATATTTGCAAGCAGCTACAGTTGATTTTACAGGATCGAATCTTTCATCAACATAAGAACTTACTTTTAAATCGAACTGTTTTCCTGTACCATACATAAATTGCCACATACCAGAAGCACCAACTCCAGATCTTGCTTTAGGTCTTAAAGCAGATTCTACAATTGCCAAATATTTCATTTCTAAAGGAATATCATATTGGTCTAAATATTGCTCAAACATTGGAAAATAGTATTTTGCCTTAGCCATTAAAGCAGGGTAATACTTTCTCCTATATTTCAAATAACTATTGATTACTTTTTCTAATGCAGGATTAAAAGCTAAATCAAAAGGAGTTTTATCATTTAAATCTGCCAATCTACTTTTTAATAAATCTGTTGTTAAAGCTTGTGAAGTACTGCCTATAATATCTTTATCTGCAATAACATATTCTAAAGTATCTATTAAAGGCGATTTGAATTTGCTGTTTACCCATAAACTATCAATAACTTTTAACTCAGCATCTGTAAAAATAGCTGTGTTTTCTATTGCATTTATAGAGTCTTTTGAAATAATTAAAGTGTCTTTTTTAACTAAAAGTAACGTGTCTTTTTCTTGTTGTGCAAATACTGATATGCTAAAACAAAAAAAAAGTAAAAATAATCTCATAAAGTCTAAATATCTAATTCTAATGCAATTGGGCAATGATCTGAATGTTTGGCTTCTGGCAAAATATAAGCTCTAGATATTTTATCTTGTAATGGTTTTGCAACCATTGCATAATCTAATCGCCAACCTTTATTATTTGCTCTTGCGTTTGCTCTATAACTCCACCAAGAAAATTGCTGTACATCTTGATTTAAATAGCGAAAACTATCTATAAAACCACTATTTATAAAATCACCAATCCAGGTTCTTTCTTCTGGTAAAAAACCAGAAACGCCTTTCATTTTAGGGTTATGAATGTCTATTTCTTCATGACAAATATTATAATCGCCACAGATTACCAAGTTCGGAATTTCTTGTTTTAAATTATTGATGTATTCTTGAAATTCATCCATATAATTTAGTTTGAAATTCAGTCTATCTAAATTGGTTCCTGATGGTAAATATAAACTCATAATAGAAACTTCATCAAAATCTACTCTAAGGTTTCTACCTTCAAAATCCATGGTTTCTATTCCTGTACCAAACTCTATATGATTTGGCTTTTCTTTACACAAAACTGCTACTGAAGAATATCCTTTTTTCTGTGCAGAAAACCAATAATGGTAAGGATAACCTGCTTCTTCGAACAAAGATAAATCTAATTGTTCTTTGTGCGCTTTAGTTTCTTGAATACAAATTACATCTGGATTTGCAGCTTGCAACCAATCTAAAAAACCTTTTTTTAAGGCAGCTCTAATTCCATTAACGTTATATGATATTATTTTCATTTAATTTAAGATAATGGGCTCTTTTAAAAAAAGCCAATTGATTTGAGTTTTCTCTCCAGTTTGTGTTTTAATTTTCTTTTTTCTTGGTGATAAAAAAACAGCTATCCCTGCAGATAAACCACTTCTTATAAAAGTATTCTCTATTAAAAATACTTTATCAAAAAATAAAACGAATAAAAATGTAAGAATAAAAATTACTAAAAATGGTTTTTTTGCTAAATAACTCATGATTTACTCTTTAAATGATTTCTTAAAAAACAGCCAACTTACAATTGTATGTTCTCCAGATTGTGTTTCAATTGTGTTATATCTTGGACAACAAAAAACTGCTAAAAAACCTGGTAATCCGAAGTTTACAAAACTATTTTTAAATTCAAAAAAAGAAATTACTACGAAAAAGAATACATATAAAATTGGATAAATTAAATAATGATACGATTTAAAAAATTTCATACAATTTTACAATTTATAAACTCATTTCTGGAATATCTCCATTTACAACTAAAGTACCTTCAGTTGCATTTTGAATTTCTTCTACAGAAACTCCTGGAGCTCTTTCTAATAAATGAAATGTATTATTTTTTACTTCTAAAACAGCTAAGTTTGTAACAACTTTAGTTACACAACCTACACCTGTTAAGGGTAAAGAACATTTTTTAAGTAGTTTCGATTCTCCTCTTTTATTAGTATGCATCATAGCTACAATAATGTTTTCTGCAGAAGCTACTAAATCCATAGCACCACCCATACCTTTTACCATTTTTCCTGGTATTTTCCAGTTGGCAATATCACCATTTTCTGCAACTTCCATTGCTCCTAAAATAGTTAAATGTACATGTTTACCACGAATCATGGCAAAACTTGTTGCAGAGTCAAAAAAACTAGCACCAGGCAAAGTTGTAATGGTTTGTTTACCTGCATTTATAATATCTGCATCTTCTTCACCATCAAAAGGAAAAGGACCCATGCCTAAAACTCCATTCTCTGACTGAAATTCAACCTCAATATCATCTCTTACATAATTAGCTACCAAAGTAGGTATACCAATACCAAGGTTTACATAAAAACCATCTTGCACTTCTTGTGCAATTCTTTTAGCGATTCCATTTTTATCTAACATAGTAATGTATCAATTTAATAATTTAAAAATGTATCAATTCTTTTTTAATGAATTTATACTTGTACTCAATATTTTGTATAGTATCAAACCTAATTCAGTTACTTTCTTATTTAATTCAGCATTTATTGGGTATGATATGGACTTTTCACATAAAGTTAACCAATATTTTGTTTCCTCTAATTCTTTAGTTGCAATTTTAATTTTATGAATAAAATCTGCTTTACTTTCAGCATTTTGAGCTTCATGTACATTTGCACCTATACTTGTTCCTGACTTTAATAGCTGTCTAGAAATTACAAACTTTTTTTCGCTTTGTAATTTTTCACAATATTCTATAACTAATAATGCAACTTCAATCGATTTATCTACAACTGGATTCTTCATGATATAAATTGTTACATTATTACATTGATTAATTATTCACGTTTACGAACTGTTCTTTGTTCTATTCTCTTTTCATAATCTTTTCCTTCAAAAATTCTTTGTACAAAAATTCCAGGAATATGAATTTGATTTGGATCTAACTCACCAACTTCTACCAATTCTTCTACCTCTGCTACTGTAATTGTTGCAGCACCACACATATTTGCGTTAAAGTTTCTTGCTGTTCCTTTAAAGATTAAGTTACCTGCAGCATCTCCTTTCCAAGCTTTTACAAAAGCAAAATCTGCTTTAAAAGCAGGCTCTAATACATGCATTTTGCCATCAAATTCTCTAGTTTCTTTACCTTCTGCAACTTCAGTTCCAAAACCAGCAGGCGTATAAAAAGCAGGAAAACCAGCCTGAGCTGCTCTACACTTTTCTGCAAGTGTTCCTTGTGGAGTTAACTCTACTTCTAATTCTCCAGACAACATCTGTCTTTCGAACTCATCATTTTCTCCAACATAAGAGGAAATCATTTTTTTAATTTGTTTGTTTTGCAAAAGTAAACCTAGTCCAAAATCATCTACACCTGCATTATTAGAAATACAGGTTACATCTCTTACATTTATATTTACCAGTTCTGAAATTGCATTTTCAGGAATACCACTTAAACCAAAACCTCCTAACATTAATGTCATTCCGTTTTTAACTCCAGCTAAAGCTTCTGTAACATTTTTTACTTTTTTGTTTATCATGCTATATTATTTTAATGAGATATCTTTTTTTAAAATATATTAAAAATCTGTATCTCCATCAGGTATTGTGTTAATATTTTCTTCAGATTTTTCATCACAATCAATTTTTATGGATAAATTTTCTGGTTTTTCAAAGTCTTCTTTACTTATGTTTAAAGATTTGTCTTCGTAACACTTTTTCATAAATAATGCCCAAGTTGGTAAAGACATGGTTGCTCCTTGACCTTTATTTATTCCAGCAAAATGCGTTGCTCTATCTTCTCCACCTGTCCAAACTCCAGTTGCTAAATTAGGTACAATTCCCATAAACCAACCATCTGACTGATTTTGAGTTGTACCAGTTTTTCCTGCAATAGCATTATCAAAATTATAAGGAAAACCGGTAACTGCACCTCCGCCTGAAGTCCAATTTGCACGCAATCGAATACCAGAACCAGATTGAGTAACGCCTTCTAAAAGGTTTAAGATTACATAAGCAGACTCTTCACTTAATACTTCTTGCGTTTGTGGTACAAAATCTTTTAAAACAGTTCCGTTTTTATCTTCAATTCTAGTAATTATCATTGGTTTTACACGCAAACCTCTATTTGCAAACGTGCTATAAGCACTTACCATTTCTAATAGAGATAAATCTACAGCACCTAAAGCAATTGACGGATTTGCTTGTATCTCTGTTTCAATTCCTGCAGACTTTGCCAAACGCACCACATTTTCTGGAGCTACTTTATCTATTAGGTTTGCAGAGATTGTATTTACAGAACCAGCTAAACCATCTTTTAAGGTTAACATTCCTCCATATTCTTCATTCGAGTTTTCTGGAGTCCAAGGTTCTGGAATACCATATTTACCTTTTGGAATTGTGTAACGAATATTTGGCAACTCATCACAAGGAGACATTCTTAATTGATTGATTGCTGTTGCATATACAAATGGCTTAAAAGTAGAACCCACTTGTCTTTTTTGTTGTGCAACTGCATCATATTTAAAATACCTATTATTAATACCACCAACCCAAGCTTTTATATGACCTGTTTGTGGCTCTACAGATACTAGACCAGAACGTAAAAAATGTTTGTAATATCTAATAGAATCATTTGGAGATAGTACTGTGTCTTTAGCACCTTTCCAAGTAAAAACTTTCATTTCTGTTTTCGCATTAAAAATACTGTCAATTCTTTTTGATGATGCTCCAACAGCTTTTAATCGTTTATATCTGTCTGAATTCTTTTTTGCTCTGCTATAAATACCTCTAATTTGATCTTTTTCTAAATCATAAAAAGGAGCTGTTCTATTTCTAGATTGTTCTTTGATAAAGTAAGATTGCAGATTGGCCATATGCTCTGAAACAGCTTCTTCTGCATATTGTTGCATTCTAGAGTCTATAGTTACATAGATTTTTAAACCATCTCTAAAAATATCATATTGCTCTCCATTTGGCTTTGGATTTTTCTGTACCCAAGTACGCATCACTTTTTGAAGATGCGCTCTAAAATAAGTGGCATAACCTTCATCATGGCTTTCTGGAGTATAATCTAAACTTAAAGGCAATCGTTGTAATTCTTTTTTATAGTCTTCTGAAATGAAGTTGTTTTTAGCCATTTGTAGCAAAACTACATTTCTTCGTTGTCTTACTAATGTTTCTCTTCTAAGAGGATTAAAATATGATGAGTTTTTTAACATACCCACCAACATTGCAGACTCATGAATTTCTAGTTCTTTTGGTTCTTTCCCAAAGTAAATTCTTGCTGCAGAACGTATACCCACTGCTTGATTTAAAAAATCGTATTTGTTTAAATACATTGCAATAATTTCTTGCTTTGTATATTGCTTTTCTAACTTGGTTGCAACTACCCATTCTTTCATTTTTTGCCCAATTCTCACAAAAATATTTCTAGAAGCTTGGCCTGTAAAAAGCATTTTTGCCAATTGTTGCGTAATTGTACTTGCACCTCCACTACCTGGTTTTAAAACTGCTCTTGCTGTACTTCTAAAATCGATTCCTGAATGTTCAAAAAAACGTTCGTCTTCTGTTGCAACTAATGCATTTACTAAATTTTCTGGTAATTCTCTAAAATGTATTGGTGTTCTGTTTTCTGTGGCGTATTTTCCAATGGTTACTCCATCTGATGAAATGACTTCTGTAGCTAAATTGGTTTGCGGATTTTCTAATTCCTCAAAAGTGGGTAAAGCACCTAAACCACCTATAGAAGCTGTAAAAAATAGTGCAATTAACAATAATAAACCTCCTAAGATTACACCCCAGAACCAAATGATATATTTCTTAAAACTTTTTGTTTTCTCTGCCATTTTTAATTTATTTTTTCAATACTAAAACCAACATCTTGAATTCCATCTAATTTAGCAATAGGTTTAACTTCATCACTTTTTCGCATTGCATGACGAATTTTGATTGTATAGTTTCCTGTTCTTGGAAATACTTTATTTTCTTTATAGAACAACTTATTTTCTGTAATATTTGCAAAACCATTGCCTAAAAACCGCCCTTTTTCATTGGTCATTTTATATTGTAAAGTATCTACAACAGTACTTCCACTAGGAAAATTCAATTCTGTTATTACATACAAATTACTAAAACCATAATTGTTATTATTTCTAATATTGATAAACAAATTTTTTGGAGAAATAGTATCTGTAACTAAAAACTCAAATGAAATATTTTTTTGAGATTCCCAATAGCCTTCCTCTAGTGTTTTATACTTTGTGAATTCTATATTATCTGCACAAGAAATGAAAAAAAACACAATTCCAATTAAAATAAAAAAAATACGTTTATGGTGTATTGCTTCCATTTTTATTCTTGTTTTTTTTATTTCTGTTATTCCTTTTAGGTTTATTTGGTTTCTCACCTGATGCCTTTGGTTGAGTTTTATTTACATTTTGCTTAGGCTTAGGCTTTCTTTTTTGTGGTGGTCTTGCTTTCTTTTCTGCAGTTTGATTTGCAGCAACTCCAACAGGTTTTTTCTTTCTTTTATTTCTATTGTTTCTGCGTCTTTTGCTTGTTTTTGGAGCATCGAAACGTGTTAAACTATCTTGTCCAGCTGCGTCTTCAAAACTAACTTTTTCAATTATTTCTACGTCAGATTCATATTCTTCTAAAGAAAGCGATTTTTCATTATTTTTATTTAAATCAATGACTTCTTGAACTTGTTCTAAAGTTAAACGAAACCATTTAAAACGTTCTTCTTTGTAAGTATACCAAAGGTGTTTTTTAAAAATATCCATCTTTACAAAAACAGCTTCACCTTTTTCAGTTTTTAAAACCACATCTTGTTTTGGGAATGCTTTTAACGCATCTAAATACGTATCTAACTCAAAGTTTAAACAACATTTTAACTTTCCACATTGCCCAGCTAATTTTAAAGGATTTAAAGACAATTGCTGATAACGTGCTGCAGAAGTAGTTACCTTTCTAAAATCTGTTAACCAAGTAGAGCAACACAATTCTCTACCACAAGAACCAACTCCACCCAATCTTGCAGCTTCTTGTCTTGCACCAACTTGTTTCATTTCTACACGAATAGAAAATGCGCTAGCCAAATCTCGAATTAATTGTCTAAAATCTACTCTTGCATCTGCTGTATAATAAAAAGTGGCTTTATTTCCATCTCCTTGATATTCAACATCAGAAAGTTTCATTTGTAGCCCTAACTTTCCAAGAATTTCTCTACCTCTTCTTTGTGTTTCTTCTTCTCTAGCTCTAGCTGCTTGCCAAACATCAATATCTTTTTGTGTGGCAATTCTGTAAATTTTCTTTACATCTTCATGATCTTCAGTAATATTGCGCTTTTTCATTTGCACCTTTACCAATTCTCCTGCTAAAGAAATTGTACCAATATCATGACCAGGAGAACCTTCTACAGCAATAATATCTCCCATAGTTAATGGTAAATTGTCTACATTTTTATAAAAATGTTTTCTACCGTTTTTAAAACGGACTTCGAAAATATGATATCGTTCTTGACCACTTGGTAATTTCATATTAGAAAGCCAATCGAAAACCGCTAATTTTTCGCTTCCACTACCACAGGTTCCTGTACCACAATTACCATTACTCTTACAACCTCTTGGTACTCCATTTTCTGTTGTACCACAACTTCCACATGCCATGTTTGTAAATATATTTTAGAAAAGCCGAAGCTTTTAACTGTTCATAATTTGATAATCAGGTTGATAGCTAAACACAATCCAACCTTCATTGATTCGTAAATATACGGATTCTTAAAGAATGAAAAAATAGCAAAACTAAAGTTATAAGTACTACTTTTTTATTTCAATTCTAAAACAAATGTAGCTTAAGAAATTGGTTTTTTTTAATCGTATTAGAATCTGTAGGTAATAAATTAGAATTCGTTTAAAAATTTTATTTAACTAAAAAAGTTAACCTTACAAGTAGATAATTTAAAATATTTTTTACTTCTTAAATTGCAAAACTTCGCTTCTGCCTTTTTTAAAAATTTTATTACTTGCGTGTTTTCCTTTTCTAAGTTCTTTTTGCTCTTCGTAAGGTAAATGAATGATTTCTTGACAGTCTGCAGAACAGGTATTTTCCATCTTTTCTGCACATGAATCACACTGAATAAATAACAAATGACAAGCTTCATTAGCACAATTGGTATGCGTGTCACAAGGTTTTCCACATTGATGACAATTAGAAATTACATCGTCAGTTATTTTTTCTGCTCTTCTATGATCAAACACAAAATTTTTACCAATAAATTTATTTTCTATGCCTTCTTCGTTTACTTGACGTGTATATTCTATAATACCACCTTCCAACTGAAAAACATTTTTAAATCCTTTGTGTTTATAATATGCAGAAGCTTTTTCGCAACGAATACCTCCTGTACAATACATCAATAAATTTTTGTCTTCTTTGTTATCTTTTAAATCTTCTTCAATAATATCTAAAGAGTCACGAAATGTGTCTACATCTGGAGTTACTGCTCCATCAAAATGCCCAATTTCACTTTCGTAATGGTTACGCATATCTACACAAACTGTATTTGGGTTTGCTAACATTTCATTAAATTCCTTAGCATTTAAATGAACGCCTTTGTTGGTAACATCAAAAGTATCGTCATTTAAACCATCAGCAACAATCTTGTTTCTAACTTTGACTTTGAGCTTTAAGAACGATTTATTGTCTTGTTCAATTGCTACATTTAAACGAATATCTTTTAAAAACACAATACTATCTAATTGCTCTTTTAGCACGTAAAAATTTTCTGAGGGCACAGAAAGTTGAGCATTAATACCTTCGTAAGAAACGTAAATTCGCCCTAAAACATCTAAGGCATTCCACTCTAGGAATAGCTTATCTCTAAAAAGTTGTGGATTTTTAATTTGGTGGTATTGATAAAAAGAAATGGTTAATCTGTCTTTACCAGCTTTATCAATTAATTCTGCGCGCTCATTTGCGCTTAACTTGTTGTACAGTTGCATGCTATACTTTTTTAAGTTTAACGTTATATTATTATTGATGACAAAATTACGTTTTTTATATTTTTTTTTGGTCAATATCACAAGTTTTCACTCATAATTACGTAAAAACAGAATAGAATGCTATAATTAGAATGGGTTTACTTTTCTTAAAAACAAGTAAATTCTATTTTTAAAAGTAAAATTATATCAAATTGTTAAAAATTAAACAAGGTGAAAAAATATGGTAAATTTTTATTAAAATAATGGACGACTTACATTTAGTTCTCATCTTTGTAAAAAAATTAGAATACTAAATTTTAAAGTATATGAAAGTAGCTGTTGTTGGTGCAACTGGTATGGTTGGCACAGTAATGATTAAAGTTTTAGAAGAACGTAACTTGCCTATTACAGAATTTATTCCTGTAGCTTCAGCAAGATCTGCTGGAAAAAAACTAAACTATAATGGAAAAGAATTTACCATTGTAACTTTAGAAGAAGCTGTTAAAATGCAACCAGATATTGCCTTATTTTCTGCTGGTGGTGAAACATCTTTAACTTGGGCTCCAAAATTTGCAGCTGTAGGAACAACTGTAATTGATAATTCTTCTGCTTGGAGAATGGATGCTGATAAAAAATTGGTAGTTCCAGAAATAAATGGTGATGTTTTAACTGCGGATGACAAAATTATTGCGAATCCTAATTGTTCTACAATTCAATTGGTAATGGCATTAGCGCCTTTGCATGCAAAATATAAAATGAAACGTTTGGTGGTATCAACTTATCAATCTGTTTCTGGAACTGGCGTAAAAGCAGTTCAGCAACTAGATAATGAAGAAGCAGGTGTTGATGGAGAAATGGCTTATCCTCATAAAATTGGTAGAAATGCATTGCCTCATTGTGATATTTTTATGGAAAATGGCTATACTAAAGAAGAAATGAAATTGGTAAAAGAGCCTAAGAAAATTTTACGCGATGATTCTTTTTCGGCTACTGCAACAGCTGTTCGTATTCCAACTGCTGGTGGGCATTCTGAAGCTGTAAATGTGCAATTTGAAAATGATTTTGATTTGACAGAAGTTCGTCAATTATTAAATGATTTTCCAGGAGTTGTTGTTCAAGATGATTTGGCAAATAATGTATATCCAATGCCAATAAATGCGCATGATAAAGACGAAGTTTTTGTTGGACGAATTCGAAGAGACGAATCTCAAGAAAATACCTTAAATTTGTGGATTGTTGCAGATAACTTACGAAAAGGCGCTGCAACAAATACAGTTCAAATAGCTGAATATTTAATTGCAAATCGTTTAGTTTAAATACATTTATGGCAGATTTTCACAAAGTACACATACAAGAAGTTACACAAGAAACCGCAAATGCGGTTTCTGTGTTATTTGATATTCCAAATAACTTACAACAAGATTTTAGTTTTAATGCTGGGCAATACATCACCTTACAAACCAATATTAATGGTGAAGAAGTTCGTAGAGCATACTCAATTTGTTCTACTCCAAAAAGCGGTGCTATTAGAGTAGCAATAAAAGCCGTAGAAAATGGTACGTTTTCTCAATATGCAACATCAGACTTAAAAGCTGGTGATGAATTAGAAATTGCAGCTCCAGAAGGTAGATTTGAATTGATTCCTGAACCAAACAAAAACTATATTGCTTTTGCTGCAGGCTCTGGAATTACTCCAATTTTATCTATGCTAAAAACGGTTTTAGAAGATGAAGCGAGTGCTACTTTTACGTTAGTTTACGGAAACAGAACTGCTGCAGATACTATTTTTTATGATGAGCTAAATGCTTTAAAAGAGCAGTATCCAAATCAGTTTAAACTGCATTATATCTTTAGTAGAGAAGACGTTAAAAACCAATTAAGGGGTAGAATTGATAAAAGTGTTACCAACTACTTTGTAAAAAACATGTACAAAGAAACCACTTTTGATGCTGCTTTTTTATGTGGACCTGAAGAAATGATTAATGAGGTTACAAACACTTTAAAAACGAATAATTTCACGAAAGAAAATATTCATTTTGAACTGTTTACTGTTTCTGTAGATGAAGAAGCTGCAGCTGAAGTTAAAGAAGGTACCACAGAAATTACAATAATGTTAGATGATGAAGAAACCACTTTTAACATGCAGCAAACAGATGATATTTTAGCAGCTGCTTTACGTAATGATTTAGATCCACCTTATTCTTGTCAAGGAGGCGTTTGTAGTTCTTGTTTAGCAAAAGTTACCAAAGGAAAAGCGGTTATGGTTAAAAACACCATTTTAACTGATGGTGAAGTTGAAGAAGGGTTTATTTTAACGTGTCAAGCACACCCAACAACACCAACTATTGCCATTGATTTTGATGACGTATAAAATCCTTATTTTTGTAAAATATGGATATTTACGATTTTAAAAACGCACTACTAATTGGCTTTTTCATGTCTTTCATGATAGGGCCTGTTTTCTTTATGCTTATTAAAACAAGTATTTTAAAAGGTGCAAAAGCAGCAATTGCATTTGATTTAGGTGTAATTTTAGGAGATGTTGCTTTTATTTTAATAGCTTATTATGGAAGTAGGTCTTTGTTAGAAAAAATAAAAGACGACCCTCGCTTATTTTTTATTGGTGGCTTAGTCTTAATTATATATGGTTTAATCACCTATTTTGACAAAGAGAATAAAAAGCAAGCCATAGCATCTGCAGAAAGTATAGAAGTGCCAATTGTAGAGAATAATTATATAAAATTATTTTTTAAAGGATTCTTTTTAAACTTCATAAATATTGGAGTGCTAGCTTTTTGGCTAGGTACTGTTTTGGTTATTGGCCCAGCTTTAAAAATGGATCAAACTGCTATTTTTTGGTATTTTGCTACTATTATTGTGGGATATTTTACCACAGATTTAGCTAAAATATTTTTAGCGAAACAACTAAAATCTAAAATGACACCTAATGTAATTTATAAAGTCAAAAAAATTATGGGTATCATTTTAATTGTTTGTGGGGTGTATTTAATGCTGATGGGTTTTATCCCTAAAGAAAAAATTAACGAATTTATAAGCTTAGTTTAAGCATAAAAAAAAGTGAGGTTAAACACCTCACTTTTTTATTTAAATATGTTAATTTTAATTAATCAACAGTAAACATATTGTTTTCAGCATTTACATCTGCCATTAAATTTTCGGTATCAATTGCAACAGATTTTACAGCTTTAGAAGTTGTAAAAGTATAGGTTGGGTGTGCCCAAGCCCAATCTTCTATAACAGTTGCACTTGTTGGTTTTGCACCTCTCATAATTTGTAAAGGAATATTAAAACTTTCTTTGGTACCATCTGTATAAGTAACTTCTAAATCAATAGGCATTGGCATTTGACCAATTCTTTCTAAAGTAATTTGTTTACCATTAACAGCTTTAACTCCATAGTCTATAGTATGTAAAGTTTGTGTCCATTCGTTTAAATACCAATCTAAATGAATTCCAGAAACTTTTTCCATAGAACGCTTCACATCATTTGGTGTTGGGTGTTTAAAGCTAAAATCATTAAAATATTTTTTAAGCCCTTTTGCTACGTTATCTGGCCCAATTACATATTCTAATTGCGATAAAAACATACTCCCTTTTCCATAACTTGCAAAACTGTATCCTCTATTGGTATTGTACCTATCTGAGTGTGTTGTTAAAACCTCTTCAGCTCCAGATTGTACCATAAAGTTATAACTTCTATAAGGCCCAGCATTTGGATTTTTAGACCCTCCATTCATAATTTCGTTAGAAGCTTTACTAGAAATGTATGATGTAAAGCCTTCATCCATCCAAGGATGCAAACTTTCGTTTGAAGCTAATAAAAACTGAAACCATGTGTGTGCCATTTCGTGAGCTGTAACACCAAATAAACTTCCAAATCTTCGTTTTCCTGTAATTAAAGTAGACATTGCATATTCCATACCTCCATCTCCACCTTGAATAACAGAGTATTGTTTATAAGGATATTTCCCAATATTTTCTGAAAAATAAGTCATTAATTCAGCTGTTTTTGGCTGTAATTTTTTCCAATTTTCTAAATACTGAGCCTCTAAATTTTTCTTATAAAAAAAGTGTAAAGTAGGCCCATTTGGCATTTGTAACATATCGTGATTATACTCTGGATCTGCTGCCCACATAAAATCGTGCACATTTGGTGCTTTAAAATGCCATGTAAGTTTATCTCCTGAAGGAATATTCATTGGTAAACTTTTATCTGCATAATTATGACCAACTTCTTGAGGATTTTGTAAATATCCTGTACCACCAATAACATAGTCTTTATCAATATGAATGGTTACATCAAAATCTCCCCAAACTCCATGAAATTCTCTTGCTATATAAGGTGGAGTGTGCCATCCTTCGAAATCATATTCAGCCATTTTAGGGTACCATTGAGCCATTGACAATGCAATATCTTCTTTACTATCTCTACCAGATCTACGAATTTGAAGTGGAACTTGCGCATCAAAAAGCATATCAAAAGTTACACTTTCTCCTGGTTGAATAGGAGAATTTAACTGTACTTCTAAAATTGTACCTACTGTTTCATAAGAAACTGCAGCCCCATTTTGTTTTAAAGAATTTACTTTTATATACCCAATTTCATCTTCATTTAATTTGCTAATTCTGTCTCTAACTCGTCCATCTGGATCTTTAATGTTTAAAGAACGAACATCCATTTGAGAACCTGGTTGAAATGCGTTAAAATATAAATGATAAAAAACACGATCTAATGCATCTGGAGAATTGTTGGTATACACTAACTTTTGCATTCCTTTGTATTGATGTTTTTCTGCATCAACATCAATATCCATAGTATAATCTACATGCTGTTGCCAGTAGCCATTTGCATGTGATTGCATTTGTTGATTCGCGTTGTTTTTATTTGCTGATTGTGCTGTGTCTTTGGTTTGCGCACAAGAAATGAATAATGCAAAAGAAAGCATTACAAAAAGTGTTTTTTTCATTTTGGTGTTTTTAATTTGATATAAAAATAGTAAAATCTTATGATTTTTGGTTGGTTATTTTTTGTTGGATAAATAATCAGCTAAAACTAAGGCATTGTAAGCATTTACAATTCTTCCAGAAACAGACAGTTCTGAAAATGGAATTTTTGTTCCTTCTGGATTTTCTTCTGTTTGCGAACCTGGTTTAATAACTTCAAAGTTTATTTTTATTCCAGAATTCATCAAAATATATTTTACTTCTTTGGCTGATAAATTTGGATAATATCCTCTAATTAATGCTGCAACTCCTGAAGTTGAAGGTGCTGCCATTGATGTACCACTTAAAGCTTCGTATTTGTTTTCTGGTGTAGTTGCATAGATATCTACTCCTGGAGCAAAAATATCAACATTTATTTTACCATAATTAGAAAAGTTGGCTGGTAAGTTTTCATCATAATGCAAGCTACTTGCGCCAATAGTTAGAACATTGTCTGCAAATTCTGTAAGCATATCTTTAGAATCTGATGGGTAAGATGCTCTTTCATCTATATTTTTACCATCATTTCCTGCTGCATTTACTATTAACACATCGTTTGCTGCTGCGTATTTAATAGCATCAAAAACCCATTCCTTGTTAGGTGAAAAACGTTTTCCAAAACTGGTATTGATAATTTTTGCTCCATTATCTACTGCATATTTTATACCTAAAGCTACATCTTTATCATGCTCATCTGCTTCTGGAACAATTCTAACTGCCATAATTTTTACGTTATTGGCAACACCAACTGCTCCTAATTTATTAGTTCTGTTTGCTGCTACAATTCCTGCAACATGAGTTCCATGTTTTGCTGCATCTACACCACCTAAAACATTGTTATTGCCATAAAATTTATCTGAAATATCGTATAAATCATCTCCTAAAGATTGACGATAATTCAAGTCTAAATTATACCCAATCATTGCTTTATTTAGTTCTTTGATATAAGCCTCAACTTTTTCTTTTTCATTGACTAAATCTGTTGCACTCATACCTTGATTTAAAACATTTATCACATTTTTGATACTTACTAAACTTTTTAAATTGGGTGCTTTTATATTTTTGACTACTTCTAGAGTTAAGGTATCGTTTTCTGCTAATTTTTGTACCACATTAAAATCATCTTGAATTAAATTTAAAGTATTCAAGTAATTATCCATTTCACTTATTTCAACTTCTTTCTCAATAAGTGTTGCTTCAAATTCTTTTTCTAACTTTAAATAAAATTCGTAAGCTTCTTTATCTGCTTCTGCAATTTCTGATGCTTTTTTATCACCAAATTTAGCTCTGCCTTTTTTTACAATTCTTGTAATCTCTAATTGATCTATAGTAACAATATTTCCATTAGCATTTCCTAAAAAATTCCATCCATTTATATCATCTACATAACCATTATTATCATCATCAATAGCATTAGCATTAACCTCATCAGCATTTATCCAAAGTACATTTTTTAAATCTTCATGAGCTGTATCTAAACCAGAATCTGCAATAGCCACAATAACTTCTTTACTTTTTTTGCCCTCTAAAAAGGCATAGGCTTTTTGCAAACTCATACCAGCTATTGAATCTTGGGTAATATCTAAATGCGACCACGTTTTTAAGGCTTCTTCAGATAATGATTCTTTTTTTGCAGGTGTGGAATTAAACTGATCAAAATTAGGTTGTGAAACTACGATTTGTGAAGTTTTACAACTTGCAAAAACAAGCGCTACAACAGCACTTAATATATATACTTTTATGTTTTTCATTAGGGTGATACTATGAATTAAAAATTTCTGAAAATTTATGAGTCGTATTTAGTCTTACTCCTTTTTCTGTTCTTTTCACTGTACAAATTTCGTTATGAGCATCGTGTTCTAAAAACAAATAATAATTTTCATCTGCTGCCAAATCTAAGAAAGCTTCTTTTTCTTTTATCGTTAATAGAGGCCTTGTATCATAACCCATAACATATGGTAAGGGAATGTGCCCAACAGTTGGCAGCAAATCTGCCATAAAAACTATTGTTTTACCTTGATATTCTATTTTTGGTAACATTTGTTTTTCTGTATGACCATCCATAAACAAAACATCGAAACCAATTTGTTCTTTATAATTACTGTGGATAAACTCTAATTGCCCACTTTCTTTAATGGGATTGATGTTTTCTTTTAGAAAAGATGCTTTTTCTCTAGGATTTGGTTCTGTTGCCCATTTCCAATGTTTGTTGTTAGACCAAACTTTTGCATTTTTAAAAGCTGGAATTAGAAGTCCGTTTTTATCTCTTTGAATAACACCTCCACAATGATCGAAATGCAAATGGGTTAGAAAAATATCTGTAATATCATCTTTATGGAACCCTAGTTTTTTTAGAGAATTATCTAAAGAAAAATCTCCAAAAAGATAGTAATATCCAAAAAATTTATCTGATTGTTTATTTCCTAAACCTGTGTCCACTAAAATTAAACGATCTCCATCTTCAATAAGCATACATCTCATGCTCATTTCAATTAAATTGTTTTCGTCTGCAGGATTTGTTCTTTGCCAAATACTTTTGGGAACAACGCCAAACATAGCACCACCATCTAATTTAAAATTACCAGTTTCTATAGGATAAATTTTCATTTTTTCTAACTTTTTGGTTCCTTACAAAGATGTTAAAAAAATGATGAATTTACGTTAATAAAATTCTAAAGAATAATTGATAAACTAAAAAACGCTTCAATTTCTTGAAGCGTTTTTAGAGGTGTCTAGCGGATTCGAACCGCTGTACATGGTTTTGCAAACCATTGCCTAGCCACTCGGCCAAGACACCTTTTATTTGGATTGCAAATTTACGTAAAATTATAACTCTAGCAAGAACTTTTTATAGTTATCGCTTTTTAGTTAAAATAATAGCAACTTCTGCTACATTACCTCCTATTGGTGGATTAATTTTTGCTACAGAAATTTTTGCTTTTTGAATCAGTCTTATTTCTTTAAAAAAACGATTTAAAATTCGTTGTGCAACCTCTTCTAACAATTTAGAACGTATTTGCATCTCTTCTTTTACAATATGATTCAAATGAACATAATCTACTGTATCTGTTAAATCGTCTGTTCTTGCTGATTTTTTTAAACTGGCTTTTACTTCAACATCTACTCTGTACCAAGAACCAATTTTTGCCTCTTCTTCTAAACAGCCATGATTAGCGTAAAGCTTTATATTATTAACTTGAATTTTTCCCATTTATAAATTTTGGTTTGAAGAGACCTCTACTTTTTCCCACATTTTATCTGTATTTAATCGAAATGTGCCTAAATACTCGAAACTACATTGTTCAGGAGCTATTATAGATAAAAAAGGTTCTTCGTTTTTATTATTATATAGATGGTATTCTTCACCAAAAATAGGTTCAAAGCTAAATTTTGCATTGTAAATAAGATCATTGTATTGAAACTTTTCCATTAAAGCTTCATACTCTTTTTTAACCTCATCAAACTTCGATTTTAATTGTTTATTTACACGCTGAATACCATCGTTTTTCCAACTTGCAGTATGTAATGGCTTTATTACAGGAGAACTTGCAGAAGTTCCATAAGGTTTTAAAGCAGCATCATATTGCTGAGTTTCTTCGTTAAAAACAACCAAATCTGGCTTTTTATCTTCGTCATTTTTCATATTGCAAAATTACGACAAAACTGAATACGCAGTTGCCTTTTTAGAAAACTTTAACTGCTAAATACACCAGCGTTAGCGATTGAAACGACATCCTTTTTTGAGTTTCGAAAAAAAGATATAGTGGAAAGCGCGACCTGAAAGGAAACGCCCAAAAAATTACGAGGTAAAAAAGTCGAAAACGTTACTAATAGCACTCGTTTTTGTTTTATAAAACTCGGTATATGTACATTTTTCGCAAGTTACACTTGTAAATTTTTGGTTTTGAATATCGAATATTTTGGATAATGTTCCTCCTGTTGCTCGCATTTGACCTAATTTATAGGTTTTATTATTGCATTTTGGGCAGGTATAATTTCTAATTTGGTTGCTCATAGTTTTTAGTGTTTATCTATTAGATGTTGAATTTACAAATTTGTTACAAATGCTGAATAGCTAAAAAGTATTTTATGTAATTTTGTAGCTTAATTTTATTTCGAGAAAAGGATGTCTGAAGAAAATAAATCGCTCAATTTTTTAGAGCACATAATAGAAGAAGATTTGGCAAATGGAATGCCAAAAGATGATTTGCGTTTTCGTTTTCCACCAGAACCAAATGGCTATTTACACATTGGTCATACAAAAGCTATTGGTATTAGTTTTGGTTTGGGAGAAAAATATAATGCTCCTGTAAATTTAAGATTTGATGACACAAACCCTGCAAAAGAAGAACAAGAGTATGTAGATGCTATTAAGAATGATATTTCTTGGTTAGGATACGAATGGGCTAACGAATGTTATTCTTCAGACTATTTTCAGCAATTATATGATTGGGCAATTCTGTTGATAAAAGATGGAAAAGCGTATGTAGACTCTCAATCTTCGGAAGAAATGAGGTTACAAAAAGGAACACCAACTCAAGTGGGTACAAACAGCCCTTTTAGAGATAGATCTGTAGAAGAAAATTTGGAATTATTTCAAGGAATGGCAGCAGGGAAATTTAAAGAAGGTGAACATACTTTGCGTGCAAAAATTGATATGCAATCTCCAAACATGTTAATGCGTGATCCTTTAATGTATAGAATAATGCACAAAACGCATCATAGAACTGGTGATGATTGGTGCATTTACCCAATGTACGATTGGACTCATGGAGAAAGTGATTATATAGAGCAAATTTCGCATTCATTGTGTTCTTTAGAATTTAAACCTCATAGAGAATTGTATGATTGGTTTGTAGATAATGTACACGATTTTAGCAAAGATAAATATCCAAATCCGCCTAAACAACGCGAATTTTCTCGTTTGAACTTGAGTTACACAATAATGAGTAAACGAAAGTTAATGACTTTAGTTGAAAAAGGAATTGTTGCTGGTTGGGATGACCCAAGAATGCCAACTATTTCTGGTTTGCGAAGACGTGGATACACTCCAGAAGCAATCAAAAGTTTTGTAGAAACTGTAGGAGTTTCTAAAAGAGAAAATGTAATTGATGTAGCCTTGTTAGAGTTTAAAATTCGTGAAGATTTAAACAAAAATGCACCAAGAGTTATGGGTGTTTTAGACCCTGTGAAAGTTATTATTACAAATTATCCTGAGGATAAAGAAGAAATGCTTGATGCCAATTATAACGATTATGAAGATGGTTTTGGGAGTAGAAAAGTGCCTTTTTCTAGAGAGATTTATATAGAAAAAGAAGACTTTAGAGAAGAAGCTAACAAAAAATTCTTTAGACTAAAACTTGGTAAAGAAGTCCGTTTAAAAAATGCTTATTTTATTACGGCTAATAGTTGCACAAAAGATGAAAATGGAAATGTTACAGAAATTCAATGTACCTATGACCCATTAACAAAATCTGGAATGGATACTCCTGAAAGCAAACGTAAAGTAAAAGGTACTTTGCATTGGGTTTCTGTAAAACATGCTGTAAAAGCAGAAGTTAGAGCTTATGACAGATTATTTCTAGATGAAGCTCCAGACTCACATAAAGATAAAGACTTTATGGAGTTTATCAACCCAAATTCTTTAGAAATTATTAACGCTTTTGTAGAGCCAAGTTTACAGACTGCAAAAATTGGAGATCGTTTCCAGTTTCAACGTTTAGGATATTTTAATGTTGATAATGATTCAACTACTAATAATTTAGTTTTCAACAAAACTGTTGGTTTACGAGATTCTTGGGGAGGAAAGTAATAAAACGCTGATAGGAGTTTAAATAAAAACTTGTTATGAAAGAGTCTATTTTTAAGAGTAAGTCTACTAAAGAGCTGAGAGATACATTAAAAGTACTCAAAATAGTTTTTATAACATTAACGATTGTAATCGCTTTATTGTTGGCGATAACAATTTATGGTTTATTATTTAAAAACAATAATGCAACTTTTATTGCTTTATTTGCAGTTGGAATATCTTGTGCAGCTATTCTTCCTGTGCAATTTATTTCGTTGAAAAAAATTAAAAAAGAACTAACTTCAAGAGAAAAATAACTATGAAAAAATTAATCGTTTTAAGCTTTTTAGTTTTAATAGCTTGTGAGAAAAAATTAACAGTAAGTGTTCTAGAAGCACCTATTGCTTGTGGGCAATGCATGTTTGAATTAGATTCTGAAGAAGGTTGTAGTTTAGCTGTTAAAGTTTTTGATAAGTCTTACTTTGTAGATGGTTTTAATATTGATGATTTTGGTGATGCCCATGATGAAAACAAAGGTTTTTGCAATGTAGTTAGAAAAGCAAAAATTAAAGGTGTTATAAAGAATAACAGGTTCAAAGCTAATTCTATAGTAATGTTAGATTAAGAAGTTTTATCTCGCAAAACGATACGTTGCTTTAATTAAAAAAGTGTCATTTGCTGGAGCGTCAAATACTTGGTTAGATACACTATTTACTAAATCATCTGTAGGGTTTACATTGTTTGCAGAACCTCTTGCCCATACAAAAAACAGCTCAGAACCTGGTATGTACTCCCATCTAGCAACAAAGTTTGTTTGTAATTGTACAAATGAAAAATCTGGATTTGAGAAAGAGTAATCTGTTGTTCCATTTCTATTCTCATCAATTAAATAGGCATCATTTTGAAAACTAATTTGATTTTCATCATAAATAGATATTCTATTATCAATACTATTTGCTGTAGGATTTGTTACATAATTTAAATCTGTAAAACGACCATTTGATATAAATGGTTGTGCATAAAATTGCAATGATATATTTGGCGTAAAACTGTAGTTTAAACGAAGTGTTGTTGTTAACGTTTGGTTTTGAATATTTCCTAAAATATACCTTGCTGAGTTATTAAAAACGGTTTCATCAACATATTGAGTTGCATCAAATAAATTTTCATATTCTACATTTAAAGACATACTAAAAGCATCAAAGGGTTGATAGTTTGTTCTAATAACAAATCTATCTCTTCTTGTAACATTTTCTTGGCTATGTCTGTTAGAATATCCTAAAGTAAAACTAAACTTTCTACTTCTATCAGAATTTATAAACAAGTACGCAAAACCTATATTTGGTCTTCTAAACCTTGGGCCACCTCTTAAAAAGAAATTATCATAAGAATTTGTATTTACTCCATAACCTATTTCTGTAGACCAGTTATTTATCCAATCTACATTTCCTTGAGCTTCGAAACCAATTCTATTTAAATTTCCTTGAAAATCATAAAAGCTATTTTGTTCAAACCTAACATTTATATTTCTATAAACATCTGTTGGTATTTGCCATAGATATCTAACATTACCAAATTGAATAATTTCGTCTGTTCTTCTTAAAAAACCAACATCATTTAATTCTAATTCTGGTGATCGCCAAATAATTCCTCCATTATATCTCCAATTTCCACCTCCGTTTTTACCCATTTCAAATCTACCTCCTGTTCCTGTAAGCGAAGTTTTATTTGGATCTACAGACACGTGAGTTGCATCTACTCTTTGAAAATTATGTCTTAATGTTTGTTGTGTAGCTGTTATTGCTTCTGTACTTCCTTGCACATTACTAAAAATGATATTACCATCTAAATAATAATCTCTATTATTCCAATTGTGTTGAAAGTCAATTCCACCTGTATAAGCTGCTTTATGCAGTTCGTTAAAATCGCCATCTAAATGTCTATTTGTTGCTGTAATAATACCTCCAATAAAAGAATTTCTTTCGTTAAAATCTTTTTGAACTCTAGTAACAAAATAGTTCGTTAATGGTTCTACAATTTCTTCTCTTGTTTCTCCATCTACTTGTCTAATTTCTGCAAATTCGTTACCTGTTACACTTTCTAGAATTCCTATGGACCAACCGTCTCTAGTTTTACCAGAAAATTTTGCTGCTCCTAAAATTCTAGAGTTTTGAGGTTCATTTGCATATTCTCCGAAAGCTAAGTTTGCGCTTCTATGTGGGTTTCTTCCAATTCTTCTACTATAAAAAAGATTATCACTACCATTTGCAAATTCATAATCGAAAATATTGCTGTTTTCTACAAAAAAAGGTCTTTGTTCTCTAAAAAATATTTGAAAACCATCTAATGCAATGGCTCCTGGATCTGCTTCTACTTGACCAAAATCTGGATTTACTGTTAGGTCTAATGTTAAATCGTTTGTTATACCAATTTTAGCATCTAAACCTGCATTAACTTTAAAATCGCTACCTGTTCTAAAAGGATTTCCAACTTCTGGTGGATATGTATCGTATTGTAAAACTGTAAAAGGTTGAATTTCTAACTGTTTTTGAGCTGTTAAATTTTTTAAACCATGTAATTCTCCTGCTTCACTAATGAAGCCTGCTTGATTATTTGGTATTCTTTGCCATAAAGATCTTTCTTGCAATCTAAAAATAGTTCTGTTAACATTAAAACCCCAAACCTGCTCGTTTGCATTACCAAAACGCAATTGACTAAGTGGAATTTTCATTTCTGCTGTCCAGCCTTTATCATCAACTTTTGCATCTGTATACCAAATTGGGTTCCAGCTGTCATCCCAATTATCTCCATTTTGAGAAGCAAATTCTTCACCTTTTACACCAGCTGCTGTTGTTGTAAAAACAAACGCAGTTCTTTTGTCGTGATAACTATCTATAATTACATTTATTCTATCACCAGCAAAACCATCTCTTCTACTTAAACGTTGTTGAATTAATTCTGGCTCGTCATCTAAAGCTCTTAAGGCAATATATAAATACTTTTCATCATACATTACCTTAAATAAAGTTTGATATGTTGGAGGCGTACCTTCATCTGGTTCTTTTTCTGTAAAATCAGATGACCACTCAACAACATCCCAAGCCTTGTCTGAAACATCACCATCTATAACTGGAATTTCCTTTAACCTTTTTGTTGTATAGATGCGTTTTGGGATTTTAATATTTGTAACTTCTTGAGCTTGGATTTGATAGGAGAAAAGAAAAGAAAATGATAAAAAAAGGTAAAAAAATCTCATTTTGTTAATTTGATTAACTATAAAAAATTGGTAATATTTATGGTGCAAAAGTAGTTTTCTATTTTCTTAAGTTTATGTTAATTATTTTAAGAAAATATTAAGAATATTAAAAACTCCAAAATTATATTAAAGTGCTATTTGTCAATCAAATAAATCTCCTTACATTTGCACTCCTTTTTTAAGGAAAATTTAATTTATTAATAAACAAAAACTAATAGTGTAATTATGAACACATTAAGTTACAAAACAGTATCAGCAAACGCAGCTACCGTAAACAAGGAGTGGGTTTTAGTTGATGCGGACGGGCAAACGTTGGGTCGTCTAGCTTCTAAAGTAGCAAAGCTAATTAGAGGTAAATACAAGCCAAATTATACTCCTCACGTAGATTGTGGAGATAACGTGGTTATTATCAACGCAGAAAAAATAGTACTAACTGGAAACAAGATGAGAGACAAATCTTACATTCGTCATACAGGATATCCAGGTGGTCAAAGATCGTTAACTGCAACAGAAATGTTCGAGAAAGATCCTACAAGATTAATCGAAAAAGCAGTAAAAGGAATGTTACCTAAAAACACTTTAGGTAGTGCTTTATACAGAAACTTGTATGTATATGCAGGTGGTGAGCACAAACACGCAGGGCAAGAGCCTAAAGCTATTAACCTTAACGATTATAAATAATGGATATAGTACACAAAATCGGTAGAAGAAAAACTGCAGTTGCACGTATTTATCTTTCTGAAGGTAAAGGTAACATTACAGTAAATAAAAAAGACTACAAAAGCTACTTTACAACAGGTACTTTACAATATAAAGTACAACAGCCTTTAATGTTAACAGAGAACTTAGAGTCTTATGACATTAAAGTAAATGTTTATGGTGGTGGAGTAACTGGACAAGCAGAAGCAATTCGTTTGGCAATTACAAGAGCTTTAGTTTCAATTAACGAAGAGCACAGACTTGTATTAAAACCAGAAGGTTTATTAACTCGTGATCCAAGAATGGTTGAACGTAAGAAATTCGGTCAGAAGAAAGC